>DATGGQ010000015.1:0-96419 GCA_035308445.1 Candidatus Limnocylindrales bacterium
ACGACGAGCACGGTGGCCGTCGCCAGGATCTCGCCGAGCCGGTCGTAGGGGGCGTTGCCGATTTCGATCCATTGCGCATCGGCGGTTCGCTGCCGGAGCGACTCGACATACGCCTGGCCGTTCTCGCCACTCGACGCCAGCCAGAGCCGTAGCTGGAGATCCACGAAAACGGGACGCAGCCGAGCAGCCGCATCGATGAGAGCCTCGATCCCGCGATTCGGGGCCGCACCGGAGACCAGGCCGATCGTCGGCCTCGATGGGAACGGCCCGGGGACGACATGGGCGGTGTCAGATCCGTTCGGAGCCACGATGATCCGGCCGGGATCCAGCCCGGCCAGTGCGGCGAAGGATGCGGACGGCACGACGTGCATTGGGAAGAGTGTGAGGTTGCGCTCGATCCGGCGGTTCATCGGACCAGACCATGCGCTGGGCGGAGATTGTCCGAAGGCGATGAGCTGGAGTACGGGGTGATCGTGGACGTCGAGCGCGGCCGGACGGGTGGCGACTCGAGCCAGCGGAAGCGCGTTCGGGGTCAGGAGGTCTGCGCTCGCGAGGCGCACCCGGCGCCAGGGCACGAGCGCCCCCCGGGTCCCGCGGATCGCAGACCACAGACGACTCCGGTCGGTCCGCTCCGACGTCGCGGCCCCTGTTCGATCGACGATCGACTGGAAGATGTGCCGCCGGCGCAGGTCGCCTCCCCAGCGCGACATCTCGGTCCTGCCGAGCACGACCCACGAACCCCGCGGCTCGGCTGACACGGCGGCGAGTATATCGGCGGCCCTTGGTGACCCGGCCGCGTGAGGCTCCGATGCTACCCTTCCGCGGCATGTCTCAGACCGCCAACGCCGTCCGAGCTGAGTTCAGGGCGCGGCCGCCGGGACCGTTCGACACGATCGCGACAACGGTTCGCGAGGTCACTCTGCGCCGGCGGCTCATCGCGTACCTCGTGCGCGCCGACCTCAAGAAGCGTGGGGCGAACACCGTCCTCGGCAACATCTGGTGGATCCTCGATCCGCTGCTCACGATGCTCGTCTATGTGATCCTCGTGACCATCATCGTGCGATCCACGCGCGAGGCCTACCCGCTGTTCATCTTCGCGGCCATCCTGCCCTGGAAGTGGTTCTCTAGCACCCTGAATGACGCGGTGACCTCGATCATCGGGCGCGAGAAGATCATCAAGCAGGTGAAGTTCCCGAAGATCGTGCTGCCACTCGCATCCGTCGGCGGAGGTCTCATTAGCTTCCTGTTCGGCCTGATTCCGCTGAGCGCGCTGCTGATCCTGTTCTACTCCACCCACATCTCGCCATGGCTCCTGCTGATCCCGGTGATCGCGGCCGTCCAGGTCGTATTCACGATGGGCGTCTCGATCCTCGCATCCGGCCTGACCGTGTATTTCCGCGATCTTGGGAACGTGACCGGTCATGCGCTCCGCATTTGGTTCTATCTCTCTCCCGCGCTCTACGGTACGGAGCAGATCGAGTCCCTCGCGACCAACCACAAGGAGCTGTTCACGCTTTACGAGCTCAACCCGTTCGCCGGACTGTTCGAGTCGTATCGAGACGTCATCTACTACGGGCAGGCGCCCGAGTGGAACCTCCTCGTGATCGTCCTCGCCGAGTCGATCGCGTTGCTGGTCGCCGCGGTCCTCGTCTTCCGACGTCTGGAATCGTCCTTCGCGAAGGTGCTCTGAGATGGTGTCCGCGATCGACGTTGGCCGGCTCGGTGTCCGTTACAACCTGCGCCTGAATCGGAAGAACACCATTCGGGAATCTTTCAAGAACATGGCCTCATGGGCCCGTGGCCCGCAGCACTTCTGGGCACTGCGCGACGTGTCATTCCAGGTCGATCACGGAGAGAGCCTGGCGGTCATCGGGCCGAACGGGGCAGGCAAGAGCACGCTCCTGCAGGTTCTGGCGGGCATCCTCGAGCCGACAGAGGGTGGGATCGCGGTGAACGGCCGGATCTCGAGCCTGCTGACCCTGGGGGCCGGCTTCGATCCCGACTTGAGCGGACGCGACAACATCCTGCTCGCGGGCGAGTTCATGGGCCTCGATTACCGATTGATGCGTCAACGCCTGCCGGAGATCATCGAATTCGCGGACATCGGCCAATTCATCGACGCGCCGATCAAGACATACAGCAGCGGGATGAATGCCCGGCTCGGGTTCAGCATCGCGACCGCCGTCGAGCCGGATGTGCTCCTTCTCGACGAGGTCCTGTCGACCGGCGATGCCACGTTCCGGACGAAGAGTCAGGAACGGGTCCGGGACCTGATGAAGACGGCCCGCGCGATCGTCCTCGTCACCCATGACATGAGCTGGGCGACGGACTTCTGCAACCACGCGATCCTTCTCGAGAAGGGCCATATCGTGGCCGCCGGGAATCCACGGGCCGTGGTGGACATCCACGTCGAGCGGTCCGAGCAACGGCGCAACGGCGAGACACCGAACCCATTGCCCCCGATTGTGGATGCGGGGCTTGCTCGCATCGGTCTCGCTCCTGCCTCGGCGTCAGGCTGACCCGATCGAGCGGGAATCCATCGGTCGGTCGGCGACCCCTCCTGACGGGAGCGAGCGACTCCGCGTCCTCATCGTGGGGTGGTATCCCGTGGCCGAACACCCGTTCCGCGGGCGCTTCGTCGCGGACCAGGCAGAGGCCCTCGTCCGATCCGGCGGGATCGACCTCGAGGTCGTGGACTTCGATCCCTTCTGGCTTCACGGAAACCGCGAGATCCGATCGACCACTGCTCTTGCGTGGCCGCGACTCCTGACGGCTTCGACTCATGCTGGCCGACTCTTCGTGGCTCCCGGAACGTTCACACCGCCACAGATCCCTGTCGCCCGGGTCGGCGCCCCAGTCGGGACCACGGGCGAGATCCGGGGAGCCGACCACGAAGCGATCCACCGCGCGACCTCGCTGCGTGCCGTGCTTGATGCATACAGCGGCCGCTGGCCGCTGATCCACGCCCACGTCGGCTATCCGGATGGCGCGGCGGTGGCAATGGCGTGCGCAGGCCGAGTCCCGTTCATCCTGACGGAGCACGCCACCTACCTCGCCAGGCTCTGGTCGGACGACGTCGTCAGGGCCCGATACCTAGAGACGGCACGGGCCGCCGACCGGATCGTCGCGGTCAGCCAGGTCCTCGCCGACCAGATCCAGGCCGAGTTCAGCGAGCTACGCGGTCGGGTGGTCGTGATCCCGAACGCCGTCGACGTGGACGCGTTCACACCCACGCCCGCTGCCGACCGAGACCCGGACGAGCTCCTGTGGGTGGGCTATCGGCGGGAGGTGAAAGGCACCCCAACGCTGCTGCGCGCATTCGCCCTCGCTCGATCGGCGCGTCCATCACTGCGGCTGCGGCTCGTCGGTGCGTCCGTCAGCGATGCCGAAGAAGAGCGTTGGCATCGGATGGCTGTGGAGCTCGGGATCGCCGATGGGGTCCAATTCGACGGCCCCGCCGACCGGGCCGGAGTCGCGGCCGCGATGGAGCGAGCTGCCGTCTTCGTGCATCCCAGTACTCGCGAGACGATGGGAATCGTCGCGGCCGAGGCCCTGGCCGCTGGTCTGCCGGTGGTCGCGACTGATTCAGGCGGCGTCACCGAGGTCCTCGGCCCTCACCCGGAGGCCTTCGGCGCACTTGTCCCGAGCGACGATCCGGGCAGCCTCGCGGACGCGGTCCTGGCGACGCTCGATCGTCGGGGTGACTTTGACGCCGGCGCGTTGCGGAACAGCGTCGAAGCGCGGTTCGGCGCGACGTCCATTGCGGGACGGCTGGCCGACCTTTACCGCTCGGTTCTCGCGGAGTCCAGGCCCGTTCGCAAGCCCGTCGCCAGCGCCGAGCGCGGCTCCACGGAGCCGAGCACGCTGGCCGAGCCCAGGCCGCTGAGCCTGTTTGCGGGGCGTGTCGTGGTCGTATCGATGGATCACGAGCGGCTCGTGGCGGCGCGGTCCGCGTTCCCCGCCTGGGTCTTCGAGCAAGTCGCGGTTGCGACGGTCGAACACTTGTCGCCTGACACGGCGCGTCACGTTGGGGCCTATCTCAGCACGTCGGCCGATGCGACGGTCGTCGGTCGGACGCCAGGAGAGCTCGGTCGCTCGATGCGCGCCTGGATCCGGCGAAGTCGAAGCCTCCGGGAGGCTCGGCGTCGCGTGCCGCCATTGCTCGACGCAGCGCTCGAGGCGGCACTGAAGCGAGTCGGAGCTACGCCGGCCACGCCGGCCCTCCTCGTCTGCGTCGGTGGGATCGACATTCACATCGCGCGGTTCGCCGTCAAGTCCGGACGTGCCGTGGTTGCACCCGGTGGGATCCGCTGGCTCGCCGACGCTCGTCACGCCGAAGGCCAGCGTTGATCTGACCGGTCACTCTCGTCGCGCAGCCAGCTCCGCGTACAGCTCGACGAGCTTGGCCGACTCGATCTCCCAGTTCCAGCGCTCGTGGGCGGCAGCGAGGCAACGCGCCCGGAGGGCCGCCCGCTCGGCGGGGGCGGCCTCGAGGAGCTGGCGGATGCCGGCGGCGATGGCCGCCGGGTCGGTCGGGTCGACGAGCACGCCGAGGGGCCCGGACCGATCGGCCACGATCCGGCGACGCTCCGGGAAGTCACTCGAGACGACCGGGACCCCGGCGGCGATGGCCTCGAACAGCTTGTTCGGGGTCGAGAGCCAGTGGTTCAGCGACCATGGCTGCAGGGCCATCACCGCGACGTCGGCCGTCGTGATCCAGTCGAGGAGAACCTCTGGAGGCACCGCCGGCAAGACGTGGACCCGTCCGTCGGCGGTTGGGGAAGTCGCGAGCGCTTTCAACTCGTCCGCCAGGGGGCCTTCGCCCAGGAACACGGCGTGCACCGCCTCGAGCCCAGGCTCGCGGATCGCGGCGACGAGCTCAACCAGGCCGCGATCGCGCGTGAACCCGCCGTGATACAGCGCTACGGGCGTACCGTGAGCAATCCCGGCCGCCGCCCGGAGGTGGTCGACTGGCGTCGCAGGCGGGTCGTATCGTGCCGGGCAGTTGTAGACGACGACAAGCCGCGATGGGTGCAACTGTCGAGCGAGCCGGTCAGCAATCGCCTGATTGACCGTGACGAGGCCGTCAACTCGGTGCATCGAGCGACGTTCCCATCGCTCGACGAGCCATCGCGTTATGGGCGACTCGGCGAGCAGCCAGCGCTTGCCGGTGAAGATCTCGTGCTTGTCGTATACGACGGCGCTGCGGTCCCGGTCGGCAGCACGCAGCGCGGCAGGCAATGCCTCGAGGTCGTGCGCGTGGTGCACCTCGGCCGTTGGAGCGGCGTCGACCGCGGCATGTGCCCAGTCCGCCACGTCGACTCGCCATCGATGCAGGAAGTCGACCAGGTGAAGGTTGACCGGCCGGCGCAGCCATCGATTGACGAGCAGGACCCACGCGCCGCGGACCACGGCGTACGGGACGAGCACGATGGCTCTCACGAGGTCGAGCGTCGCTGACGGCCATTCGGCCGGGCCGACATCGAGCTTGGCATGAGCCGTCCGGAGCACCATCCGGATCGCGCGCCATGGAGCACGAGCCATCGAGTGCCCGCCGGCGGGCTGGACGCGGACGATCGCGACTCGATGTTGGGCACCCGCCCCGATCGACTCTCCGGGCTCGTCGCCCCGCCCGACGATCGTCACGGAGTGACCGGCCTGCGCCAGCGACGACGCTTCGCGAAGCACGCGCGCATCCTGTGAGACGTCGTTGTGGACGTACATGACGACTCGCACGCGGGATGCCTCCGGGGCCACTCGATCCGGGCCGGCCTCGGTCATCGAGCGACCGAGCCGGACGATCAGACTGCGGACAAGCTGATCCGTCCGATCAGGAAGCAGGCGCCTCGAAGCCAGCATAAAGCGCGAGGAGACCGCTGACCTCGGCCTCCCAGTTCCATCGGTCGCGCGCCGCCGCGAGGCAACGCTCTCGGAGCGCTTCGCGGTCAGGCGTGGACAGGTCGAGGATCGATCGGATCGCCGCGGCGATGGCCTCGGGGGATGTCGGGTCGCACACCGCCCCGAGCGGCCCGCCGGGATTGTCCATGATGATCCTGCGGCGCTCCTCGAAGTCGCTAGATACGACCGGTGTCCCGGCGGCGATGCTCTCGAACAGCTTGTTCGGGGTCGACAGGCGATTGTTGAGATCGGTCGGCAGGAGCGTCATCACGTCGACGTCCGCGCCCGCGACCCAGGCCGGAACCTCGTCGGGCGGAACCGGCTCGAGATAATGGACGCGGCCCCGCAGGTCGGCCCGGTCGAGGATCGGTTCCACAATTTTCACCCGGTAGCCGATGAAGACCAGGTGCGCACGTTCCAGGCCGGGGAGGGTCATGGCCTCGGCAGTCTGCTCAAGGCCGCGGTTCGGCAGGAATCCACCGTGGCACAGGACGATCGATACGTCATCGCCGAGGCCCAGGGTTCGCCGAATCCGATTCTCGGGCACCGTCGGCGGCGTCCAGCGTTGCGGGCAGTTGTGGACCACGACGACCCGCCGCGGCCGCAGGCGGCGGGTCAGGTAATCCGCGATCGATGCGTTGATGGTGACGAGCGCCTCCGCACCCGCCACGAGGCGCCGCTCGAACTGGGCGAACGCCCATCGCGCCCAGGATGGCGCATCGAGGACAGCGCCCCACTCCATGAAGATCTCATGGCTGTCATAGACATAGCGTCCGCCGTCGCGCCGAGCACCGGCATGCGCGGCCGGCAGCGCCTCCATGTCATGCGCGTGATGGACGTCCGCCGTCGGCGCAGCGGCCACGGCGGCACGATCCCACGGAAGGATCTCCGCGCGCCACCGTCGGATCAGGAGCACCCCGCCGAACCCCAGGGGCCGACCCAGCCCCTTGTTGACAACCCCGTACCAGCCCGCACGGAGGACGATCCAGGGGGCCGAGACCAGGACCACCACGAGCACCGCGACGGCGCGCAACCAGCCTCTGGGACCGCGCAGGAGGTTTCGCCCCGCCGATCGCAGGCCGAGCGCCACGAGCTTCCAGGGCGCACGCAGCCAGGTCGCCCACCAGGCGGTCCCCTGGACGATCGGAACGCGGATGATCGTGTAGCCATCGACGTCCTCGCGAGACAGCTTCGTCTCGCCCGGCAGGTTCGATCCAATGACGGTCAAGTGGTTCCCCGCCGCCGCAAGGCTCCTGGCCTCCTTGCGTACGCGGGAATCGCGGGTGACGTCGTTCCGTACGTACATCACGACTCGCATCGTCAGCCCGACACAGCCGGCGACGGACCCCGTTCGAGTGAGGTCGCGATGGCCTCGGCTGCGCCCGCTGGCTCGATTCGAACCGCCGCAGCCCGAGTCGCGGCAAGCTCTGCTGATCTCCCGACCGGCGAGAGCCGATTCAGCGCCGCACGCGCGCGCTCTCGGTCCCGTCCGACGAGGAGCGTGCCCGCCGGTGTGGTCGCCAAATCGGTCCACTCCGTCACCGAGCGCAAGACGAGGCACGGAACGCCCAGCCAGGCGGCCTCCCGCTGGATGCCGCCTGAATCGGTGATCACCGCGGCCGCATGGAGCTGAAGCGCGAGCGAGGTTCGATAGCCCTGAGGGCCGACGATCGAGACATCCGGACCGAGCGCGGTCTCGCCAAGGACCGCGCGGGTGCCGGGGTGGAGCGCGAGCACGACGCGACGTTCGGGCGAGGCCGTGTCCCGGAGCAGCCCGGCCCATTCCTCCACCGCCTCGCGCGACCGGTTCTCCTGACGGTGGATCGTCGCGAACACATAGCGTCCGGGACGCAGATCGATCGACGCTCCGGCTGCACTCAGGCGCGCGGCGATTTCATTGAGCACAGAGGGCGCCTTGACCTCACCAAGTACCCGGGCGGCGAGATCCTGCATGAGATCGCCGACAAGCTCGACACCGTCCGTGATGCCCTCGCGATCGAGGTGCTGGACCGCCACGGGCGTCGGCGCGAACAGCCAGGTCGACAGATGGTCCGCGACGACCCGGTTGATCTCCTCGGGCATCCGGCGGTCGAAGCTGCGGAGCCCGGCCTCGATGTGAGCCACCGGAATCTCGAGCTTCGATCCCGCAAGGGCTCCCGCCAAGGTCGTGTTCGTGTCACCGAAGACCAGGACGGCGTCAGGTCGCTCGCCGGCGAGGATTGGCTCGAGCCCCCGCAACATCGCGGCTGTCTGTTCGGCGTGGCTCCCTCCACCCGCGCCGAGCGAGACGTCCGGCTTGGCGAGCGACAGCTCGCGGAAGAACGCCCCGGCCATGTCGTCGTCCCAGTGCTGCCCGGTATCCACGAACACCTCTTGGTGCCGAGCGCGCAGGGCGGGCTGCAGGGCCGCGGCCTTGATCAGCTGCGGCCGCGTCCCTACGACCGAGACGATGCGCATCCGGTCTGACGAGCCCTCAAGGGATCTCGGCCGCGAGGTCGTCGGTCACGCGCTGCACGCCGACCCCCACATGGGAGATCCTCGGCGGGACGGCACGAGACGACAGGCTGTTCCGGCCATCGTAGAGAAGCTCCAGCTGCGGGAACCAGGCCCAGTCGAGCTCGGCCCAACGCGGATCGCCGGTCTGGGTGACGATCGCACGGACAGCATGTCCCGCATCCGCGTCGCCCCAGAACCACGCGTTCGCGCCGAGCCGCTCCGTCTCTTCGCGGCTGAGCAGCGGGTCGTAGGCGACGACCTTTGCCCCATGGTCACGAAGTCGACGGACGAGCGGAACCGCCCGCGAATAGGCAAGCTCCTTGACCCCATGCCGGTACGTCAGCCCGAGCACGAGGACCGTCACGCCGTCAAGCGGGCCTAGATGCTCCCGGAGCGCGTCGACTGCCAGCTCGACCTGGCCGTCGTTGATCCGTCGCGACACAGCGACGAGCTCCATCTCCGGGGCGCGTGCGAGCAGGAACCGTGGATACACCGGGATGCAGTGGCCGCCGACGCCGATCCCTGGCTGGTGGATGTGCGAGTACGGCTGGCTGTTCGCCGCGTCGATGACCTCGAGGATGTCGACCCCCGTCCGGTCGGCGTATCGGGCGAACTCGTTCGCCAGCGCGATGTTCACGTCCCGATAGGTGGTGTCGGCCAGCTTGCTGAACTCCGCTGCCTCCGCCGACGACATCTCGACGACCTCGGTGTCCAGCACGCTGGCGTAGAACGCGGCGGCGAGATCACCAGAACGAGGGCCGACGCCGCCCACGAGCTTCGGATAGGTCGAGAGGTTGCGGAGCGCCGCACCGCTGTAGAGGCGTTCGGGCGAGAAGGCCACGAACAGGTTCTGCTCGATCTCGAGTCCGGTGCCATTCGCCAGCCGTGGGCCGAACCGCTCACGCGTGTCTCCGACCGGAAGGGTCGTCTCGAAGATAACGAGCGAGCCCGAATGGAGCCCCGGGATCACCGAATCAACGGCGGCGTCCATGTACCTGTAGTCGGGCCGACCGTCGTCGTCGAGCATGACCGGGACGATGAGCACGACAACGTCGGCCTCTCGAGCAGCGGCAGCAGCGTCCAGCATGGCCCGCAGGCGGCCCTGGTCATGGGCCGTCGCGACAAGCTCGGCGAGGCCCGGCTCATCGACGTGGGTGTGACCGGCATTGATCGAGTCGACGACATCGCGCTGGACGTCGACGGCGATCACCGACCAGCCATGAGACGAGAACTGGCCGGCGAGAGGCAGGCCCATCTTTCCGGCCCCGACGACAGCGACGACGCCGGCGGTGTTCGGACCGCCGACCCATGGACGGGCGGATCGCGCAGGTTCGTGGACACACGTCGCCGCGGAGAGGTCGATGGACCCCCCGAGCATGCTCGGTCCGCTCACGGATGGCCGACGGACGATGCTCACCGATGCGTCAGGACGCGCCCGCGAGAGTGACCTGCAGGTCCGAGAGGTCGTGTGGGCGGCCCGTCGCCGCCGCCTCGAGGAACGCCGTGGCAATGGCGACGGCCCAGACGCCGTCCTCGACGTCGACGATCGGGCGAGAGCCATCCCGCACGACCTGCATGAACGCTTCGAGCTCGGCCACGAGCGGCTCACCGCTCAGAACCGGGACGAGCGCGACATCTCCCTCGAAGGTCGGGGCATATCCGCCGATCAGGGTCGGCTGGCCAACGTTCGGCTGCTTCGTGAACGTCAGGCGCTGGGTCAGGTAGTCGAGCTCGAACATCCCCTCCTCGCCGACCACGACCAACTGTCGACGTTTCGTCGGGGTCAACCAGTTCACGTCGACGAACCCGGTCGCTCCGGAGGGGAAGCCGAGCAAACCGAAAAGGAGATCCTCGTGATCCGCATGGATGCGCTGGGCCGTCTCGGCATATACCCGGTGCGGTCGCTCGCGCGCGATCCACGACAGGATGTCGACGTCGTGTGTGGCCAGGTCGACGGTCACGCCCACGTCGCGAATCCGCGCGGGAAACGGCCCGGCTCGACGGGATGAGATCGAGTAGATCGTCGAAAGCCACCCCTCGGCAATGAGCCGCCCCAACTCGAGGACGGCCGGGTTGAATCGTTCGACGTGGCCGACCTGGACGGGGACCCCGCGGGCGCGGCTCGCGGCGAGGATCCGGAGCCCATCGTCGACGGTCGCGGCCACGGGCTTCTCCACCAGCACGGCCACGTCGGCGTCGATCGCGGCCAGCGCCAGCTCGGCGTGGAACGTCGTGGGCGCGGCGATGACGAGCGCATCCAGCTCCGCCTCGCGGATCATCGCCAGCGCGTTCTCGAAGCCTTGCGCGCCGCTGCGGGCGGTGGCGGCTTCGAGGGCCGGACGAGCGGGATCACTGATCGCCACCAGCCGGGCGTCCGGGTGCTCGCCAAGCACCCTCAGGTGGTTGAGGCCCATCGACCCGAGTCCGGCGAGTCCGAATCGAAGTGGTCGGTCCATAGCCGGCAGCCGCCCTCGGGTCACGCGAGGCTGCGCCCCATCATCGGCCATTCACCGCGCGACCCCGACCGGAACGTCCTGTCCAGCCGCCGCCTTGACGGCGGCGCGAACGCCGGCGATGACCGCCTGCACGTCCGACGGCTGCATGCCCGGGAACATCGGAAGGGCGAGGGTGTGCGCCGCGGCAGCGTCGGTCCGCGGGAGTTCGGCGGTCAGCCCTCGCTCGACGATGTAGGCCTGGCGATGGACGGGCACCGGGTAGTAGATATCGGCGCCGATTCCGGCGGCACGAAGCGCGGCCACGATCTCGTCGCGATGCGGGCCGACCTCGAGCGTGTACTGGTGGTAGACGTGTGTCCTGCCGGCAGGCACCACGGGTCGGCGCACGGGCAGATCGGCGAATGCCTCGTCGTACGCCGCCGCGACGGCCCGCCGCCGCGCCGTGTTTCGCTCGAGCTTGTCGAGCTGGACCAGCCCGATCGCCGCTGTCACGTCCGACATGCGGAAGTTGAAGCCCAGCATCTCGAACTGATAGCGGGCCCGCATGCCCTGGTTGCGGTAGACCCGGATCCAGTCGGCGAGGCGATCGTCGTCGGTCGTGACGAGCCCACCCTCGCCCGTGGTCATGTTCTTCGTCGCGTACAGGCTGAAGGCCGCTGGCCCGAAGCTTCCCGCAGGCCGCCCGTGGAATGTCGCCTCATGCGCCTGGCAGGCGTCTTCGACCACGGTGAGGCCGTGCCGGTCAGCCACGGCCTGGATCGCGGCCATGTCGCAGACGAGCCCGAACAGGTGCACGGGGACGACGGCTTTCGTCCGCGCGGTGATCGCCGCCTCGAGCGAAGCCGGGTCCATGAGGTAGGTGTTCGGCTCGATATCGACGAACACCGGGGTGGCGCCGGTGAACAGGATCGCGTTCACCGTGGCAGCGAACGTGTGGCTGACCGTGATGACTTCGTCGCCGGGACCGAGACCCAGGCCGGCGAAGATGCACATGAGGGCCGTCGTGCCGTTGCTGGTCGCGATGGCATGTCGCACGCCGCACAGCCCGGCCCAGCGCGATTCGAGTTCTGCAACGCGCTGGCCCTGGGCGATCATTCCCGAGGAAAGCACCTGGGCAACGGCGGCGGCCTCTTCCTGCCCGACGTCGGGCTTCGCGATCGGGATCATGGGGTCGACCTCTGTGAGCCCTCGGCGCGGGCCCGCCGCGCCGATTGGAGGGAACGATGGAAGCGGCGCGGAGTCGCGCCGCGAAGGGCACGTTGAGCGCCGAACCGGCGGGAGTATACCCGCCGGTTGGCCGTCTTCGCGCTTGCCGCCCTCACGCTTGGCGATCGGATCGGGTGGCGGCCGGCGCCGGCACGATCCGTTCCGCGTCTGGAACGTATTTGAAGACCAGTCCGCAGCTCGGACACGTGAGCTCGGGGTGCAGACCGTAATGGGGCGGGTCGGCCCCTGCCCGCTGGCCATCGTCGCCGACGAGACGCGCCCCGCAGTCGCAGACCCAGCCGATGCGGCGGGCGGGGTTGCCGACGACGAGGGCATGAGCGGGGACCGTTCGAGTCACCACGGCGCCGGCGCCGACCAGCGAGTACTCGCCCACCTCGGTGCCGGCCACGATCACGGCGCCCGCTCCAATCGAGGAGCCCTGGCGCAGGACGATCGGGCTGACCGTCCAATCGTCGGCCGTCGCGAGATCTCCGCTCGTCGTGACCGCCCTTGGATGCCGGTCGTTGGTCAGGATGGCACCCGGTCCGATGAAGACACCGTCCTCGACCGTGACGCCGTGGTACACGAGGGCGCCGTTCTGAATCTTGACGCGACTGCCGATGACGACGTCGACGTCGACGAAGACATCACGACCGATCACGCACTCGCTCCCGATCCGGGCGCCGGTCCGAATCTGGGCGCGATGCCAGACCGACGTGCCGTCTCCAATCAAGACGTTCCCCTCGACGTCGGCGCTGGCATGGATCCTTGGTCGTGAGTCGGTGGACATGTCCAGCACCATTCTCCGACAGGTCGACCGACCACGCTGCCGCGTATCCTCGGAAGCCGATGCGAGTCCACGCCGTCGTGCTTGCGGCCGGGACGGGGCGGCGCTACGGGCGCGCCGCTCCAAAACAGCTCGCCGACCTCGGTGGTCGAACGGTGCTCGAGCGGGCGATCGACGCCGTCGCCGTCGCCGGCCCGGCGACCATCGTGGTCGTGACGAGCGCGACGACCCGACCCACCGTCGAGCAGCTCGACCTCGGCGTCCGGGGGCGGCAGATCCGCATTGTCGATGGCGGTGAGACGCGCCAGGCGAGTGCGCGCCGCGGCCTCATGTCGATCGAGGCCGATCCAGACGACATCATCCTGATCCACGACGCTGCCCGGCCGCTCGTCGGCGAGCGCCAGGTCCGCGGAGTCATCGATGCTGTCTCGTCGGGAGCGAGCGACGGAGCGGCCCCGATGCTCCCACTGCCGGACACCATCGCCTTTGTCGATGGACCCCGCATCGTCGAGGTCCCGTCGCGGCTGGGGTTGCGGCGTCTTCAGACTCCGCAGGCGTTTCGCGCCGGCGTCATCCTCGGCGCTCATGCCGCCGCGGAGGCGGCGGGCGAGACTGACGCCTCCGACGACATCGGCTTGGTGCTCCGCCACGTCCCAGGGGTACGAATCGTCGGCGTTCCCGGAGATGAGGCGAACCTCAAGATCACGACGCCGGTGGACCACCTCGTTGCGTCGGCGCTGTTCGTAGCCGCCGATGCAGGCCACCACCAACCGGCACGAAAACGCCGGGCGCAGCCGGCCTAGGTGTCCTTCTGCCCGCCGGGTCGACGTCGACCGCGCCCCACCAATCCCGCGACAAGACCGGCGACTGCCCCGAAGGCGGCCGCTCCGCGCCAATCCACGAGCACGCGCACGTCGCCGACGACTCGCCGGGCAATCAGGACGCCGACGCCGCTCGCGCGCTCCACACGAACCTCGTTTGCGATGACGCTGCGAATGAACGACTGCTCGACGTGCACGGCGCGCCCGACCAGCATCCGAACATAGCTCTGGCTGATCTTCGCCGCGCCGGCGAGCGCCAAGCCGAGGGCGCCCTGTTCGACTGCCACCTCGTTCGCCCGGACGCCACCGACGGCGCCCTGGCGAACGTCGATGGTGTCCCCCCGAACCTCGCCGACTGCGGTCCGCTGGACGCTGACGAGGGGCGCCGGCGAGCCCTCGGTCGACCCCGCGGTGGGGGCGGCCACGGACTCGGTCTTCTGGAGGGATGCACCAGCGATGACGGGCGACGCGGTGGTCGGACGTCGGCGGGCCTTCGCCGGCTGGCGATCGAGATCGTTCATCGATGGGTCTCCGGGGCGTCGAGGATCTTTACAGGCTACTGCTCTATCCTGCGCCGGGCACGGCGGTGAGGGCTGCGGAGCCGGGAGGCATCATGGGCGAAGCGGAAACCGCCGCCAGGCCGGTTCGACGGCGCACCGCCATCGGCGCCGTGGCGCTCGTCGCGGTGCTTCTAGCGGCCATTGCCCTCCTTGGCCGCGGATTCCTGCTTGCGCCCGCCGGCGCCAGGACAACGCCCTCGCCGGGCGTCTCCTCCATCGCCGACGGCCCGACCTCGTCACCCTCGACAGCCACCTTGGGTCCGACGAGTGCGCCGACGACGTCACCGACCGCCGCTCCTCCGAGCATGGTCGATGTGCCGGCGCCGCTGACCGGGATCCTCGTCGACCCGCTGGCAGCGCTGCGCCACCCGATCGCCGTCATGGTCGACGATCAGGCCGGGGCCAGGCCCCAGTCCGGGTTCAATGCCGCGGCAGTGGTCATCCAGGCCCCGGCTGAAGGCGGGATCCCGCGCTACATGATGATCTTCCAGAACCAGATCCCTGGCTCGGTGGGTCCGGTCCGGAGCGCCCGCCAGTACTTCATCGAGTGGGCAGCGGGCTGGAATGCGATGTACGTCCATCACGGGGGCTCGCCGCAGGCGCTCGCCACCCTGCAGGTGGATGGCCGCGGCCAGCTGGTATGGAATGCCGACGGCTTCCGCTGGTCACCAACGTACCTGTGGCGCATCTCCCAGCGGCCGTCGCCCCACAACGTCTATACGGACGGACTTCATCTTCGGGCGCTCGCCCGACGGATCGACGTCCCGGACGACCCCATCCCGACGACGTGGACATTCGAGCCCCAGCCAGTCGCCGACACCTATTCCGGGAACGTGATCACCGTCGTCTATCCGAACGAAGCCATCACGTTCCGGTATGACGCCACGCGGAACATCTATCTCCGCTACATCAACGGCTCGGCCAAGCCCCAGGTCGATGCGGCCGATGGCCAGCTGGTGACGCCGACGAACGTGGTCGTGATCCGAATGCACTTCGGGCCGCTACTGAACTCGAACCCGGCGAAGCATCGCCTCGAAGCCGCGGACGTGGGCCGCGGCGACGCGTGGATCTCGACGGGGGGCCGGACCATCCACGGCTACTGGACGAAGACGTCGGTCGGGGCGCCGCTGCTGTTCTTCGACGGGTCCGGCCACCCGGCGGCCCTCCAGCCGGGCCAGACGTTCATCGAGGTGCTGGCGTTGAACTATCCCTACTCGATCCGCAATGGCACACCGGTACAGCTGCCCGATCGGACACTCAGCGGGACCCAGATCCCGACCTGAGCCGCCGAGCCAGCTCCGCTAGGCGAAGCCGGACCACGACGACCAGCGCCTCGAGGATGATCCGGCGGGACATCTTGGAGGCCCCGACCCGCCGATCCTTGAACGTAATCGGAACCTCGAGGACACGAGCGCCGGCTCGACTTGCCCGGAATGTCATCTCGATCTGGAAGACGTAGCCTCCGGCATGGATCCCGGAGAATGGGATCGCGCCCAGCGTGGTGGCTCGCCAGGCCTTGAAGCCGCCTGTCAGATCATGAGCTCGCAGCGCAAGGACAAGCCGCGCGAAGAGCGATCCGCCGCGTGACATGAGTCGCCGCCCCAGGCCCCAGTCCTCCACGCGGCCGCCCGGGACGTAGCGGCTGCCAATGACGAGGTCGGCCGAGCCAGCCGCGATCGGAGCCAGGAGCTCGGGTAACCGGGCCGGATCGTGCGACCAGTCGGCGTCCATCTGGACGACCCGCTCGGCGCCGCCCGTCAGGGCCAAGCCGAAGCCGTCGAGGTAGGCCCGTCCGAGCCCGGCTTTCCGCGGTCGGTGGCGGACCCGAATCCTGGGATCGGCGGTCGACATCCTCTCGGCCAGCTCGCCCGTGCCATCCGGTGAGCCGTCGTCGACGATGAGCAGGGTCGCCTCCGGCAGGACCTCCAGGATGGCGGCCGCGATGCCGGGGAGATTGGCGACCTCGTCATATGTCGGCAGGACGACCCAGGTGCCATCGCCCCGTACGGCTCCGGTCGGCATCCGCAGGAGTGTATCGGGACGACATCGTCGTCCCAGCCGGCTCAGAACCCGGGCGCTCCCCAGTCCGGGGACCGGTCCAGCGAGCCGGATGTCAGCCTGATCAAATCGCTGCCATCCCTCGCGACGGTCTCGATCGAGGTCGTCTTCGAGCCGGCCTTCGTAAACACGAACACGATCCTGGACCCATCCGGTGAGAACCGCGGCTCGCTGGCGGTTCCGCCCGGGAACGAGAGCTTCTCCGGGTCCGCTGTCAGGTCGGTCAGGTCGAAGACTTCGAGGTAGCCATCCCGGGTGCCCACCAGCCACCGACCGTCATCCGACCAGCTGATCCGATACGTCGAGAGGGTGTCCGTCAGCTTGTGAGCGTCGCTGCCATTCGCATTCGCTACCCAGATCTCGCCGAGGCCCAGCACCGCGTACGTCGTTCTGACGAAGGCGATCTGGCCCGTGGCGTCGTAATCGCCCGGTACGTCGTGGAAGCCGCCGGGGGCGTCAGTGAGGCGGGTGACGGCGCCGCCGCTCGAGGCCGAGACGGTGTAGATGCCCTCGAGACCGGCCTTCATTGCCGACCAGCCCTCGCACGCCAACGACTTGTCGTCCGGTGTCCACGCCGCGCAGCTGACGCTGATCGTGCTGGAGGCGAGATGCAGGTGGAAGTGCGTGCCCTTCGCGTCCTGGAGGATCGTCTCGAACCCGAAACCGAGGGGGTCCGTGTCCCCGCACGCGCACCCGTTCGGCTGTGACTGGGCCGCGAGGACGGTCCCGGCGGACGACCAGCGAGGCACCGCGAAGCCGATCGAGTATCCGGGGTTGATCGCATGCAGGTCGGAGCCGTCTGGGTTGATGGAGAACAGATCGTAGTGGTCAGCATTGGCTTGGAAGCGAACGAACACGATGCGGCCAGCGCTCGACGGCGGAAGCGATATTGACAGCGAGCTCGTCGGCGCTGATATCGAGCCAATCGCTGTCGGCGGCGGGGTGCTTGCACTGGGGGTCGGCGCTGACGTCGATGGGACGACCGCCGGCGACGAGCACGAGGCGAGCAGGGCGGCGACCATGAGCACGACGACGCCGGAACCTGGGTGCCGGGCACCCGGAGCCTGCGCGGCACAATCGATCATGAGGCTGGCACTCCGTCCCGCGGGCTCCGCATGGCCGCCCTCGGACGCCGGAGTCTACCGAAGCTAGCCGATGACCTCGAACGCGTCGATGCTCACGGTGGGCCGGCCCGCCGTTCCCACGACGACGAGCTTGAGGACGTGCGTTCCTGTGGTCGAAAAGCGCACCCCGTACGGCACGTATCGATAGCCGGTTGCCGAGGCGTACGAGTCGATCGTCCGAAGGTAGGTTCCATCGACGTAGACCGACACCTGGCCGCACGACACGCATCGCGTGAGCACGAGCCCGATCGAGCGCCCCGTGAACGTGTAGCTCATCGAGGCTCCGGTCTCGCCACTTTGCCGAGCCGATCCCCCGGAATACGAGATCGAGGAGATGGTCGTCCACGTCCCCGACCAGGTCGCGGCAGTCGTTGTCTGCTGGACGATCGCCGGGTAAACCGTTGGGCCCGCGACCCACGCGCCGACATTGCCCGCACGGTCTCGGGCACGGACCTCGAATCGGTAATGGTGCCCGGAGGCGAACGAGGTCGACCAGCTCGAGCCGGTCAAGCCCGTGGCGACCACGACGAACGCCGAACCATCGACGCTTCGAGCGAGGTCGTAGCCGGCGAGCCCGGAGCCACCGGTGTCCGTCCCGGTCCACACAGCGATCCCCGGCAGGGTTGAACCGGACATCGTGGTACCAGTCATCACCGTGGCCGTCGGCTGGGAGGCCGTCGGGGCAACGCGATCGATCAGCACGGATCGAGCCGCGATGAGACCGACTGGCCCGGTCGTCGAACCATCGGACACGGTGCCAGGTTCGAGCTGGAGGGTCACCCAACCAGAGCCGCACGATCCGATCGTGACGGTCCAGGTCGCGCCGGATCCAGTCGGTGCGTTGACGACGCATGCCGCCGCGGAGCCGGTCACCGTGAAGTTCGCGGCCACGAGCCCGGTCACCGGGCCCGCGAACGTCAGGTTGTACGTCAGGGTCGAGGACTTCGTGAGCGTCGTCGTCGGCCCGAACGAGAGCACCCCGGTCTGGGGCGTCGGCAGCGTGACGACATGGAAGACCCCACTCGTGTCGAGGGCCGGGTTACCCCAGGCGTCGGTGGCGTGGATCGCCCAGCCGTAGTCACCGGCCGCCGCCGGCGTGCCGTTCGACACGGCGACCCAGGTCAGCGCCGCCGAGTCGCCCGTGCCGGTGATGGTCTTCAGGACGTTGCTCGACGGGTCGCTGATCGTCGCCGACCAGGTGACGGGCTCGGAGAACCAGCCGACGAGGTTCAGGCTGTCGTGGTCGCCATCGAAGTTCGGGCTGATCGTCGTGGCGCCGTCCATCGACCACAGCACCGGCGAAGTGCTGTCGCGCGGGATGAGGCCCGCGCCATCGACCCAGCCGGTCGTCTTGCCGTCGAGCGTCGCGACGTCGGCCGCGGCCCCCGAGAGCTGCGTCACGCGGACCGTCGTCCCGGCGGTGAGGCTCGCCCCGGTCGGGGCGGACAGGGCCGAGTCGGAGCTCAGGTCCACGGCGACCGATCCGACCGAGGCCGCGCCCGGCGCGACGAGCGCCGACGGGGCAATGTTCGTGTGCTGGGCCGAGGCACCGGCGACGATCTCGTCGGTCGTCATCGCGAAGTCGCCGACGAGGGACCGGTGGAAGCCCGTCGTCAGGGTGTCCGGATCCATGTCGGCGGTGTACGCCGGGTTCCGGAGCGGCTGCCAGACGATGTCGTGGTGGTTGGCGAAGTACTGGTTGTGCCAGGCGTCGCCGATCGCCTGATGGGTCGTGAAGACCGACTGGATCATCGCGATGACGTTGCCGTCCGCGGCGTCGGCCATCACCGCGCGGGCACCGGCGCGAAGGAAGCCCGAGGCGAAGTTGTCGACGCGCTGCTTCGCGACCGGGATCGTTGGCTCGGCCATGCCGCTCTCGCTGCTGCCGGCGGAGTAGCAGGCGTGATCGAGGATCACGAGCGCGTTCTTCGCCAGCCGGAGCTGGCTGGAGACGACGGACTCGCCGTAATACTTCAGGTCGGAGTCACCGTCGTTCGCGTACTGGTTCAGGCCCATGCCGTCCTGCACGCTCGTCGTCAGGACCGGCTTGTACGGGCTCGGGTAGCCGTAGCCGTGACCCAGGTAGACGAGGATCGAGGCGCCCGTCGCCGCGGCCTTCACCGCGTCCCACGTCGCGTTCGGGCTGTAGACCTTGATGACGTTCGGGGTGTACTTGATCGCGGTGGCGTAGATCGAGTCGGCGTCGGTCCGGAACGAGGACGTCACGCTGCCGACCGCACCCACGACGATGACGACCTTCGGGTAGCTCGAAACGTCGACACCGGGAACGGGCGCTGCCGTCGGGATGACCGTCGACGCGGACGCCGGCGCGACGAGCGCCGGCGCGGCGGCGAGGAGCGCGGCGGTCAGGGCCGCGAGGGCGGCGCGACGCAGCATCGGACGACGAGAACCCCACTGAGCAACGAGGCGATGAGTGCCTCGCCAGCGTCCCCGCGCGCGAACGTGCCCTCAAACCCCCGGTGGTCATGCCCCGGAGTGGTCCCATCGTCCGGTGCACCGCCGCACCCGATCGGTGCGGGCAGGCAACGACGCGAGCCGAGGCGAGCATAGGCCGCTCAGGGCGTCGGCGACGGCCCCTCAGTGCAGGGCTGGTCAGACCCGGGGAGGGCTCCGCTCGCGCCCGGCAGGCACGGCGACAGCGAGCCCAGCGGCCCGGTCAGCCCGCCCTGGTAGTCCGTGATGACCAGCACGTACTCGAGCTGGTCGAGGTTGACAGCGGGGTCGATGAAGACCGTCTGGACGACCTCGTTCGGGTCGTGCTTGGCGTCGATCACCGTGCCGATGAGGAGGCCCTTCGGGTACGGCGAGCGGATCCCGCCGCTCAGCTCGATCCCGGCCGTGAAGACCTCCTCGCCGAACTGGATCGCGACGGTCGTGTCGACGTTCTGCATGACGAAGGGCTGGCTCAGCTGGCCCTGGACCGGGCCCGTCGCCTGGCTCGAGAGCAGCTGGCCGATGACGATCGAGGACGTGTCGCTGATCAGGACCACGTGGGCGAAGTCCGGTCCCACGTCGCTGATTCGACCGGCCAGCGCGCCGCCCGCGGCGACGACCACGTAGCCGGGCTGGAGGCCGTCGTTAGAGCCGCGATCGATGGTGATGATCCGGCGGGCCTCCGACGAGTCGCGAGCGATGACCGTGGCCGCCAGCGTGTTGAAGGTCATGCCCCGCCGGAGCTGGAGGAGGCTCGTCAGCTGGTCGTTCTCCTGGCGGAGCTCGTCGGCGACCTGCTTCTCGACCTTCAGCTGGTCGTTCTCCTGGCGGAGGGCGTCGTTCTCGATCCGGATCGAGTTGATGTCGCTGAAGGCACCGCCGATCGAGCGGACGTCCTGGGCGAACGAGCCGATGGTCTGCTCGATCGGCTTGAAGCCGAAGGCGATCCCGTGCTGGAGATCCTGGACGAACGGGTTGGCCGAGGTCGCCATGAGGACGAGCGAGGTCGCCAGCAGGGCGACGTAGGTGACGGCCCGGCGCCGGGCCTGGCGCGTGGCGAAGAGGGCGCTCATCGGGTCAGTCGCCCGCCTCCTACCGTGGCGGCCTCGAGTAGGTCTCGGCGACGAGGACGCGCTGCATGGCCTCGAGGTCCTGGAGAACCTCGCCGGTGCCCCGGACGACGCACGTGAGCGGATCGTCGGCGACGTGGACCGGCATCTGTGTCGCCTCGGCGACGCGCCGGTCGAGGCCCGCCAGGAGCGCGCCACCGCCGGCCAGGACGATGCCCTGGTCCATGATGTCGGCGACCAGCTCCGGCGGCGTCTCCTCGATCGTGTCCCGGATCGTGTCGATGATCTGGATGACCGACGGCTCGATGGCCTCGCGGATCTGGTCCGCGCCGACCTCGACGCTCCGCGGCAGGCCAGTCAGCAGGTCGCGGCCGCGGAGGTTGACCCGCTGGACGTCCCACTCGCCGGGGTAGGCCGAGCCGATCGCGATCTTGATGTCCTCGGCGGTGCGCTCACCGAGGAACAGGTTGTACTCGCGGCGGGCGAAGTTGACGATGTCCTGGTCCATCTCGTCGCCGCCGATCCGGATGCTCCGGCTGACCACGATCCCGCCGAGGCTGATCACGGCGACCTCGGTCGTGCCGCCGCCGATGTCGACGACGAGGCTGCCCGACGGCTCGGCGACCGGCAGGCCCGCGCCGATCGCGGCGGCCATCGGCTCCTCGATGAGCTTGGCCCATCGGGCGCCGGCGTTCAGCGCCGCGTCGAGGACCGCCCGCTTCTCGACCTCGGTCACGCCCGACGGGATGCCGATGATCATCCGCGGCCGGGGGAGCAGCCCGATCCGGTCGTGGACCTTGTCCACGAAGTACTTGATCATCTGCTCGGTCACATCGAAGTCGCTGATGACCCCGTCGCGGAGCGGTCGGACGGCGGTGATGTTGGCCGGTGTCCGGCCGACCATCCGCTTCGCCTCGGCGCCGATCGCCAGGACCCGCTTCGAGCGCGTCTCGATCGCGACGACCGACGGCTCGCTGATCACGATGCCGCGATCGCGGACGTGCACGAGCGTGTTCGCGGTGCCGAGGTCGATCCCGATGTCGCGGGAGAACAGGCCGAGGATGCGATCGAGCATGCCGGGGGAGCTTCCTCGTGGGTCGATGGAGGTTCGAGGGCCGGCCTCGCGCGGGGCAGTGCGCGGGAATGGGCAGTATAGCCGCGACCCCTCGATCCTCCCGCCGATCCGCTCAGGCAGCCGAGCCGCGCGGCCCTCGATCGAAGCTCACGCCGCGATCCCGCAGCGAGACCCAGGCATCGTGGCCAACCACGAGATGGTCGAGGACGTCGATGTCGAGGAGGCGGCCGGCCGCGAGGGCCTCCGCGGTCAGGTGGAGGTCATCCGGGCTGGGCGTGGGATCGCCCGACGGGTGGTTGTGGACGAGGATGACGCCCGCGGCGTCCAGCCGAACCGCATCCCGGAACAGCTCGCCGACGCGCACCAGCGAGGCCGACACGCTGCCCTGGTACGCGGTCACGACCCGCAGCACGACGTTCTTCGTGTTGAGGATCACGATCCGGAGCTCCTCCCGCTCGAGTCGGCCCATCTGCAGGACCAGCCGATCGGCGAGGTCGCGCGGCGAGCGGATGGACCAGCGACCGGCTGGCCAGTCCGCCAGCAGCCGGCGTCCGAGCTCGAACGCGGCCTGGAGCTGCGCCGCCCGGGCCGCGCCGACGCCGGGAACCGCCTCCAGCTCAGGTCCGCTCGCGCGGGCGAGCCCGGTGATCCCGTCGAACCGCGCCAGGGCGTCCGCGGCAAGGTCGATCGCGGAGCGGCCACGTCCGCCAGAGCCCCAGAGGAGTCCGATCAGCTCGGCGGCGGTGAGGCCGGCGGCTCCCCGGAGCGCGAGGCGCTCGCGGGGTCGCTCGGCTGGCGACAGCTCCCGGATGCCCCGACCGGGAGACCGCTCCGGGACGGGCGACGCGGCGGCGATCGGCGGCGCTGCCAAGGTCGGAGACGCGGCGGCGACCGAAGACGCTGCCGCGACCGGCTCCAGCACGCGCAGCCTGATGCCGGAAGGGGCATCGCGGATCGATGGCGACATCGGGGCTCCAGGCAGCGGGAGACGCCTCGGACGAACCGTGAGGGCGCCCTCGGACCCGAACGACGGGAGCCCGCCGATTCCCCCCGCCATCCGGACCCGAGGACGAGGTGGACGCTAGCGACGGGCGCTCACCGGTCGCTCATCTCCGGCTTCGCCGGGGCTCGGCCCCCGGGACCACCACCCGCTACGAGTGGGCGAAGTTGAGCTCCGCGACCACCAGGATCACGCCGTTGAAGACCGCGTGCAGGCCGATCGAGGACCAGATCGTCCCGGATCGCAGGTAGACCCAGCCGAGCCCGATCGCCACGGGCAGCCGGGCGGCGGCGCTGACGAAGGCGAGGGAGGCGGCCGGCCCGAACGAGTCGCCGCTCGTCGTCAGCACGTGGGCGACCGCGAACAGCACGGCGCCACGCAGGATCGCGCTCCACGCCGGGCTGGTCCGGGCCCAGGCCGTGACCGCGACCCCGCGGAACACGATCTCCTCGGCGATCGGGGCGAGCAGCGCCGCGGTCACGAGGTTGAGGATCAGGCCGCTCGTCGTGCCGGTCGCCGGCAACGGAGCGGCCGGCTGGACCCCGAAGATCGCGATCAGGGCCGCGCCCACGACGCCCGTGACGAACACGAGCGGGATCGCGAGGATCGCGCCCCAGGCGAGAGCCGGGATGATCCGCCGGATCGGGATGCCGAACCCCATCTCGCGCCAGCTGATGGCGCCCGGCCCGACGACGAGGAGCTGGACCACCCCGATGAACACGACGGCCTGGACGGCCTCGAGGATGAGGTCCCCGATCGGGCGAGGCACCTTCAGCCCGCTGAGCTCGAGGGGCGTCCCGACGACGAGGATCGCGACGAGGGCGGTCGTGACCGTGGCCGCGAACACCAGCACGGGCGACGGACCGGCATACGCCCGCCCGGCCGCGCCCCGCTCCACGGTCTGCGAACCACCGAGCAGGAAGAGCCCGATCGAGGTGATGGCCAGGCCGGCGCCGAACAGCAGGCTCGACCCCCCGCCCTGCGCCGAGAGGAACCCGACGAGCGTCGCGCCGACGCCCACGAGCACCGCGACCCAGCCGGTCACGAAGAGGGCCGGCGCACGCCGGCCCTCGATCGCGAAGTGGAAAAGGCCCACCGGCGCTCCCTGCGGAGCGACCCCGGCGGGAAGCTCGCTCAACGTTCGGCGAGCTGGTCCGTGCTGCGGGACCTGACCGAGCCCCGGATCCGGCTCGTCACCGCGTCAGCGTCGCCGGCGCCGAGCACCTCCCGGGTCGGCAGGCTGACGATCGGGGCCGAGGATGCCGCGATCGCGTCATGCCGCTCGAACTCGCGGCCGCACCAGGCGCACAGCGTCCAGTCGAGGCCGACGAGCCGGGTGCAGTTCGGGCAGACGCGGTTCAGCCGGGTCCGGCAGGTCGGGCAGATGATCCAGGCCGGATCGACGCGGCGGTCGCACTGGGGGCAGTGCGGGATCGCCTCGATCTCGGCGAGCATCGCCTCCTCCGCCAGGTTCCGCTCGTAGACGTCGCCGATCCGCTCCTGCGGTCGGACGATCCGGTACGTGAACACGGCGAGGGGGAAGAGGATCGGCGTGAAGACGATGACGAAGGCGGCGGCGAGGTACGGGGCGATGGGGTTGTCCGAGCGGCCCTGCATGTCCCGGAACGCCCAGTACGCGGCCGAGATCCAGAGGATGACCCAGTAGATGGCGAAGAGCTTCAGCCCGAGCTGGATGACGGGGTTGTCGAAGATCGAGCCGACCGCGTCCCCGATCGCCGTGAAGATCTGGTCCATCCGCCGAGAAGGCCTCCGTTCGCGAAACCGGGGCAGTGTAGCAGGGGGGTTTCGGACCCCAGCGTGACGCTACCGACGCCTCATGACACGTCTGCGTGACGGTCGCGACGATCGGCGACGAGGAGCGTTGCGGCCACCGATCGCCAGGCCAGCCCGATCCCGAGGAGCACGAGCCAGCCGAGCAGCATGGCGACGAACAGGAGCTCCGAGGT
The DNA here is from genome assembly GCA_035308445.1 of Candidatus Limnocylindrales bacterium. Taxonomy (GTDB): domain Bacteria; phylum Chloroflexota; class Limnocylindria; order Limnocylindrales; family CSP1-4; genus UBA5189. The sequence continues at coordinate 24,973 of DATGGQ010000015.1, forward strand.
CAGCAGGTCGGCGAAGCTCGAGCCATCCGCGAACAGCGCCTGGAGCTCGACCCACGCACGCCCGGCGGCGAGCCACCCGGGAATCGCGATGACGAGCAGGCCGAGGTCCGTCACGAGGAGCGTCAGGATCGACCGGGGCCGGAGCAGGTCCCGGATCGCGCGGCCGATCGCCGTGAGTGGTCGCTCGAAGCCCGCGCCGTCCTCGAGGAGATGCTCCCGCAACGCGAGGCCGCCGATCGCCTCGGCGAGGAGCCAGACGGCGACGAGGGCGAGCACCTGCCCGGGAACCTGGTCGAGGACCCGGACGAGGAACGGCGTCGACGGCGCGATGGGATCCGTCGCCTCGGTGTACGCGACGTCGAAGATCTGCTTGGCCGCGACCACGAACACGACGGCACTGGCGACGTGGGGCAGCAGGCGCGCGGTCCCGAGGCCACGCGGCGAGGGGCCCGGATCCTCGACGGCGTCCGGGTCATCGAGCGCGGCATCCGCCAGGGTCGAGTCCACGAGCGCCCCTTCGAACCAGGCACCGAGCGTCCCGGCGATCGCGACGAACGCGAGCCCGACCAGGGCGAGCGCGAAGGCCACGATCCCGACGGGCGTGTTCGGGCCGCCGATCAGGACGGCCCCGACGATGGTGGGGGCGAGCGACGACATCAGCCCGGCGACGGTTGGCGGCACGACGATCGGCAGGAGGATCACGAGGATCCCGCCGCGGATGAGGAACGCGGCGAGCGACAGGACCCACCAGCCCGGATGACCGAATGTCGCGACGAGGGCCGCCCGGAGCGCACCGCGCCGGGTCATCCCTATGGGCTCGGGGTCGGACCGGCGAGCGTCTCGAGCTTGGCGAGCGCTTCCTTGACGAGCTCCATCTCCTGGCCGTAGGTCGCGAAGTCACCGTTCCGGAGCGCGGCCTGGGCCGCCTCGAAGTGGGCGTTCGCGTAGGCGATGAGCCCGGGGATATCGTTCGGCAGACCCGGGGCGACCGATGGCGCGGGCGTCGCCGAGGCGCCGGGGCCGGGCGATGGCGTCACGCCGGGCCCGGGCGTCGGGCTGGGCAACGGCCCCTGGCCGCCCGACTGGAGGAGCAGGTTCAGCGCGTCGGTCAGGGTGCTGCCCCAGACCACCGTCGTCGACGTGGCGACCACGATCCGCTGGAAGGCCGGGAACTTCGTCGAGGTCGACTGCAGGTACACCGGTTGCAGGTAGATCAGCGAGTCGCCGACCGGGACCACGATGAGGTTGCCCCGCACGACCTGGCTGCCGGATTGGTTCCAGAGCGTGATCTGGGCGCTGATCGTCGGATCCTGATCGATGCGAGCCTCGATCTGGGCGGGTCCCTGCACGGTCGTGTCGGCAGGGAACTGGAAGACGCGGGTCTGGCCATAGTTCGGCGCGTCGTTGCGGGCGGCGACCCAGGCGATCATGTTCGGCCGGTTCGACGGGACCATCGGCTGGAGCAGCAGGAACTCCGGGTTCGCCTCGCCCGGGATCCGCATGACGACGTAGTACGCCTGCGACGGCAGGACCTGGTCGTTCGACGAGGACGTCGGCACCGTCCACTGGTCGTTGGCGCTGAAGAACGTCTCCGGATCCGTCACGTGGTACTGGCCGTACATCCGCGTCTGGACGTTGAACAGCTCCTCCGGGTAGCGGAGGTGCGGCGCAAGATCGGCCGGGAGGTCGCTCATCGGCTTGAAGAGGTCCGGGAAGATCGCCGACCAGTCGCGGATGAGCGGATCGTTCTGATCGGCGACGTAGAACGTCATCGTCCCGTCGTAGGCGTTCATCACGATCTTCACGCTGTTCCGGATGTAGTCGATGGGCTCGGGGCTGAGGTTCGTCGACGCCAGCGTCGTGGGATCGAATGGCTGGGCGTTGGGGAAGCGGTCGGTCGTCGTATAGGCGTCCTGGATGTAGACGAGGTTGCCCTGGCCGTCGACCACGAGATACGGGTCGGCGTCGTACTGGAGGAACGGGGCGAGCATCTGGAGCCGGTCGGCCAGGGTCCGGTGCACGAGGATCTGGCTGTCGGCCGTGACCTGGTTGCTGATCAGGAGGTTCAGGTCGCCGAACCGGAGCGCGAAGAGCAGCCGGTTCAGGGTCGAGCCGAGCGAGATCCCGGTGGTGCCGGTCCAGCGCGTCGTGACGTTGACGTCGCCGGAGCCGTTCGTGCCGCCCTGCGGGTAGTCGAACTCGGCCTGCTGAGCCCCGACGATGACGTAGCCGTTGTCGACCTCGCCGAAGTAGATCCGGGGCTGGGTGATCGCCGGGGCGCCGCCCGACGAGACCGGCGGCAGGTTCTTGATGAACAGGTCCGGCTGGCCGTCCGAGCCGACCTCGTTCACCGGCACCATCACCGCGCCGATGCCGTGGGTGTAGATGATCCGCTGGTTGACCCAGCCCGTGGCCTGGTCGTTCAGGGCGAGGTCGAGCTCGCGACCCGAGAGCATCACCTGGCGGATCTGGCCGTTGATGATGTAGCGGTCGGTGTCGACGTCGTTGAACGTGTAGTAGGTCCGGACGGTCTGCAGCTGGTCGAGGGTCGAGCCGAGCGGCCGGTAGTCCCACAGGCGGGCGTTCTGGAACGTCGTTGCGTCGGCGTCGATCTCGGCCTGGGTCAGCGGCGCGTCGCCCGTGTAGTCGGTCGTCTGCCAGCTGCCGATGCCGTAGGCGATGCGGGTCATCGCGATGTTGTTCGCGATGTACGGCGACTCCTGCGCGAGCTGGTTCGGGACGACGGTGAAGCGCTGGATGATCTCGGGGTAGATGTTCCCGACGACGATCGACGCGACGAACCAGATGATGACCGTCAGGATGAGCGGCCGGACCCAGCGGGTGAAGGCCGCGCCGACCAGGAACGCGGCGGCGAACGCCGAGAGCGCGGTGAGGATGTCATACGCGGCGAACTGGGCGTTCGCGTCCGTGTAGCTGACGCCGATCATCCCGTTCGGCATCCGGCTCGAGTACACGAGCTCGTACTTGTCGAGCTGGTAGCCGAACGCCACCGAGAGCAGGTAGAGGCCCCCGAGAACGGCGAGGTGGACCCGGATCGAGGTCGGGAGCTGGAAGCCCGTCCGCGGCAGGCCGACGAGGTACCGACCGCCGGCGACGAGCAGGCTCGCCAGGACGAGCCCGTTGAAGACGGACTGGATGACGCGGTAGAACGGCAGCTCGAACAGGAACCATGAGATGTCCTTGCCGAAGACGGGGTCCGTGACCGGCTGGCCGGTCGGCGAGAACGGGACCCGATGGATCCACAGCAGGATCGTCTGCCAGTCCGCGGCGAGTGCGCCGCCGACGCCGATGGCGACGAGGACCGACAGGACGACGATCACGATCGTGGCGACGGGTGTCATGTCCGGCAGCGCGTCGCGGTCGATGACGATCGGGCGGGGCCCGGCCTCCCAGCCCCCGCGGCTCGCGGCGGCGCGACCCATCCGGTCGAGGATGTCGCCGAATCCGCCGCCGGCCGACGGGCCGCCGGGGCCGATCGACGGGATGAGCCGGCGAGCCACGGCGAGGTTGCCGAGGAGCACGACGAGCGCGACGACCGTGCCAACGAGGAACAGGGCAGCGATCGCCCCGACCCGCGTCCAGAGGACCGATTCGTAGCCCACGCTCCGGTACCAGAGGAGGTCCGTCCAGAAGCCGACGCCGATCGACAGGAAGAGCAGGACGAGCGCCCCGATGCCGAGGACGACCCACGGCCAGCGGCTCGTCCGCCGCCGGTCGGGGTAGATGACCCGGGGTCCCCGCCGCCGGATCGGCGGCTCGTCGTCGTCGCCGCGACCCGGATGGCTCGGGCCGCGATCCGGGCCTCCGCCCTGCCCCTTGCCCGGTCCGGCGTCCTCGGGCCCGCCCGCGGTGGAGCCCGCCTGCCGGCGCTTCAGCTCGTCCAGGAACTCGTCGAAGATGTCCGGCACTGGCGTGAGTCTAAGGTCAGGGCCGGGAGAGGGCTTCGAGGCCTCGTTTGAACGCAGCGAGCGTCTCGCCGCCGAGGTCCGCATCGGACAGGACGGCCGCTCGTGCCGGCTCCCAGCGGACCGCGAATCGGACGATACCCGGCGTCCGCCACGGCCGTTCAGGGTCGGCCGGCGGGATCACCGGCCCGATCCGCAGCTGGAGGCGGCCGTCCGCCTCGAGGATCAGGCCCGACAGCGCGCCGGCGAGGGCCGGGCCGAGCCGCGTGACCGGCGGCTCCGGCGGCGGTCCGGCGCTCGGGCCCAGGTCCACGAAGTCGACCAGGTCGCGGTCACGTGCCACCCACAGGATCGTCGTCCACCAGTCCTCGGCCGTTGCCGGGCGGGCGATGCCGACGGCGAGGGACGCGTCACCGCGACGCATGTCCAGCGACCGCAGCCACGACGGGCCGGGCGCGGGGAGCCTGCCGGTCGGTGATGCGCCGGCCGGTGACGCGTCGGCCGGCGACGTCCGGTCAGGCAGCTGGGGCGTCGGGCTCGCTCGGGCCGGTGACCTGGCCTCGTTCGGCCGCTGCCTGGGCATCGGCCGCTTCGATCTCGGCCTGGAGGGCGGCCAGCTCGAGTCGGGCCATCTCGGCCCGGACCGCCTCCGACGGAGGAACCACGCTGGCTCGCTCGCTCGGGGCCTCGGCGGATTCGTACTCGCCCGAGAGCCAGCCCAGGAGGCCGCGGCTGCGTGGCGCGGGTCGGCCGACGACCGTCGACGCGGGATCGAGGGCCGTGACGCCGGGAATCTCCGCCGCCTCGTCCTCGCGGAGCTTCGCGCCGCAGCTCGGGCACGTCGCCGGATCGCCCGGCAGCTCCGCCGAGCACCACGGGCAACGGGGGCCGGCGGCCGGTCGCGTTGGCTCGGACCAGGGGTCGGTCATCGGGGGCTCACTCTAGCGCGCAGATCTTGCAACCGGCCATGCATTTGAGCCGCGCTGCAGGGGCCCGGTCACTCCCATTCGATCGTGGCGGGCGGCTTCGACGAGATGTCGTAGACGACTCTGTTGACGCCGGGCACCTCGTTCACGATCCGGCTGCTGATCTTCGCCAGCACGTCGTAGGGCAGCTTCGCCCAGTCGGCGGTCATCCCGTCCTCGGACGTGACGGCCCGGATCGCGACGACGTTGGCATACGTCCGGCCGTCGCCCATGACACCGACGCTGCGGACCGGGGTGAGGATGGCGAACGACTGCCAGACGCTCCGGTACAGGCCCGCGGCCTTGATCTCGTCGATGACGATCCAGTCCGCGTCCCGAAGGGTGTCGAGCCGTTCGGCGGTGACCTCGCCGATGATCCGGATGGCGAGGCCCGGGCCGGGGAACGGTTGGCGGTGGACCATCGCGTCGGGCAGGCCGAGCTCGAGCCCGACCTGGCGGACCTCGTCCTTGAACAGGTAGCGGAGCGGCTCGACGAGCTGGAACCGCAGGTCCGCCGGCAGGCCGCCCACGTTGTGGTGGGTCTTGATCTTCTGGGCGGCCTTCGTCTCGGCGGTGGCGCTCTCGATGACGTCGGGGTAGAGCGTGCCCTGGGTCAGGAAGTCGATCCGACCGTGCTCGCTCTCGATGGCCGCGGCCTGCTCCTCGAAGACCCGGATGAACTCGTCGCCGATGATCTTGCGCTTCTGCTCGGGGTCCTCGACCCCGGCCAGCCGGGCGAGGAACCGCTCGCGCGCATCCACCATCACGAGGCGCATCCCGAGGTGCTGCTCGAACGTCGCCCGCAGCAGGTCCGACTCGCGTTTCCGCATGAGCCCGTGGTCGACGTAGATGCAGGTCAGCCGATCCCCGACCGCCCGATGGACGAGGGCGGCGGCGACGGCCGAGTCGACCCCGCCCGACAGGGCGCAGATGACGCTGCCCTGCGATCCGACGGCCTTGGCGTGCGCACCGACCCGAGACCGGATCTCGGCGACGGTGGACTCGATGAAGTTCGCCGCCGTCCAGGTCGGCCGCAGCCCGGCAATCCCGACGACGAAGTTGCGGAGCACGTCCCGACCGCGCGGCGTGTGCGCGACCTCGGGGTGGAACTGGATCCCGTACAGGTGACGCCGCTCGTCGACGAGCCCGGCAAAGGGCGTCGAGTCCGTCTGGGCGGTCGAGCGGAAGCCCTCCGGCAGCTTCGTGATCGAGTCGCCATGGCTCATCCAGACCGGCTGCTCGCGATCGATCCCGCGGAACAGGCCGTCGGGCTCGGTGATCGAGACCGTGGCCGGGCCGTACTCCCGCTTCGAGGTCGGCAGGACGTCGCCGCCGAGCTCGTGGGCCATGAGCTGCGCGCCGTAGCAGATGCCCAGGACGGGCAGCCGGCCGCTCCAGATCGCCGGATCCGGACGCGGGGCATCGCGGTCGTAGACGCTGTTCGGCCCGCCGGACAGGATCACGGCCGTCGCACCGCGGCGCTCCAGCTCGGCCAGGGTCGTGTCGTGCGGAAGGAGCTCCGAGTAGACGTTCAGCTCGCGGACGCGGCGCGCGATGAGCTGCGCGAACTGGCTGCCGAAGTCGAGGACGGCCACGGTCCCGGCACTGCCGGCTTCGGGGTGGTCGGAGGCCCGGTGATCGGGTGCCGGGGCGTGGAGCGCGGTCTCGAGATACGCCTCCACCTCGGCGTCATCGGGGGCAAGGACCCGGTGGCCGGCATTGGCCGCCTCGCCGTGGACCGTCTTGCCATTGCCCGCCACTCGCGCTGCGAACCCTCCCGCCTGCGGCCGACCGCCGTGGGCCGAAGTCTACCGGGGTCGAAGGCGGTAGGCCGAGCCCCGCCCGAGCCGCTCCGCGGGCGTGCCGTACTTCAGGATGAGTGACACGACTGCAGCCGCGGCGGCGCGGCGGTCGAGTGGCTCGGCCACCGCGTCGAAGATACGGTCCTCGATCGTGACTCGGGCTCGTGGCTCCGCCTCGAGGTTCCGGGCCCAGTCTGCGTCGGGGTCGCCGGCCGCCACGAGCAGTGACCCGTCCGGCTCCTCCACGAAGCCGACCGCCGCGATGGCCGGGTCGCCGCTGATTCGACCCCTCGTCTCGATGCGGGCGACGACCCCCCAGCCCGCGAGCTGCTCGCCGACCGGGTCGCGCGACGAAGCGCGCGGGACCTTGGGCGTCAACGACCCCGCTGCTGCCAGGACTTGCCCTCGGTCGCGACCGCCGGGGCGTAGACGATCTCGACCTGCTGCATCTCGGTGATCGTGCGGGCGCCGAGCGCGGCCATCGACTGGCGGAGGGCGCCCATCAGGTTCTGGGAGCCGTCGCTGACCAGGGCCGGCCCGAACAGGATCTGCTCGAGCGGCCCGGCGATCCCGACCTTGATCCGGGTGCCGCGCGGCAGCACGGGCGAGGGCGCGGCCATCCCCCAGTTCACGCCCCGCCCGGGGGCTTCGGCGGCCCGCGCCAGCGGCGACCCAAGCATCAGGGCGTCCGCGCCAGCCGCGATCGCCTTGGCGAGCTCGCCGCCGCGCCGCATCCCGCCGTCCGCGACGACCGGCACGTAGCGGCCGGTTTGCTGGAGATAGGCGTCGCGCGCACCGGCGACATCGGCAACCGCCGTGACCTGCGGGATGCCGATCCCGAGGACCTCGCGGGTCGTGCAGGCAGCGCCCGGGCCGACGCCCACGAAGACCGCCGCCGCGCCCTGCTCCATCAGGCGATATGCGGCCTCGGCATTGGTCGTGTTGCCGACGGCGACGGGGATCGGCATGAACCGGGTGAAGTCGTCGAGCGACAGCGGGTCGTAGCCGGTGGCGAGATGGCGAGCCGAGCTCACCTGCGACTGGACGAGGAAGAGGTCGGCGCCGTGCTCGGCGCAGAACGGGCCCCAGCGACGGGCGGCTGCAGGCGTGGCGGCGACCGCGGCCTTGGACCCGGCGGCGTGGATCGCCTCGATCCGCTTCGCCACGAGCTCGTCGCGGATCGGCGCGGCGTAGGCGTCGGATAGGACATGCTGGACCTGGTCGTCGGGCGCGGTGGCGATCCGCTCGAGGATCTCGGCCGGCTCGTCGTAGCGTGCCTGGACGCCCTCGAGGTTGATCACCGCCAGGCCGCCGAGCTTCGCGAGGGCGCCGGCGAACGCGGGATCGACGACCGCGTCCATCGCCGACGCGAGCACCGGGATCGCGAGGTCGATGCCGCAGAACGACTGGCCGAGCTCGACGTCGTTCGGCTCGATCGTCTCGAGGCCCGGGGCCAGCGAGACGTCCTCGAAGCCGTAGGTCGGACGGAGGCGATCGACCTTCGATCGGAGCGCGGGCAGGCTCGGTGCCGGAGCGGCCGCGGTCTCCTGCTCGATCACGATTCGGAGTCTACCAAGCGGTAGTGCTCGGCCTTCCCGGGATGGTCGACGAGCCAGACCACCTGGTCGATCGCCCGTTCGTACGCCGGCCAGACGACGAGCTCCTTCGCGCCGGCCGGGTCGAGCCAGCGGAGATCGTCGTGCTCGGGCGAGAGCGCCACCCGTGTCCCGGGCCGGACCCGGGCAGCGAAGACGGCCTCGCACCAGATCGCGTCGGCCGAGCCTTCGTGGAACCAGTTCACGATGTCGGTCTCGAAGACGGCCTCGAGATCGACGCGGGCCAGGCCGGTCTCCTCCGCCACCTCGCGCAGCGCGCCGTCCGTGACGCGCTCGCCGGCCTCGAGCTTGCCGGTGACGCACTGCCACAGGCCCGGGTAGAGGCGGCCCGGCGCGCGGCGGATGAGGAGAACCTCGGGACGACCGTCGGCGTCGAGCCGGAACAGCCAGCAGGCGACGAGATCGGGCCGAGTCGGGCTCACGAGGGGCTGGTGGCGAGCTCGGCCATCGGATCGGGCCGGGGCGCTTCCCCGGCCTCGAGCCCGTGGAGCTGCTCGAGGTGCATGAGGTCGTGGACGCCGGCGAACAGCAGCCACTCGCCGCACCGGAGCTTCCCGACGAGCGGATGCACGAGCGGACAGGGGTCGAGCTCGTGGCCCGCGATGGACCTAGCCGCTCGCTCGATCACGCGCTGGCTCTGGCCGACCTTCCGGAGCAGGTGCTCGCGGGAGGCATCGGCCTCGCCCGGAACGCCCGGCACCACGACCGGCGCGTCGGTCGGCCATCGATCGGACGCCGCGAGGGACGCCGCCAGGACGAGGCCCGCCCGAGCCGCCGCGTCATGACCGATCGCCTGGGCGACGTTCCAGTCATCCTCGCCGCCCGGAGCGCGGAAGGCCGCCTCGGGCAGTCGCGTGACGATCTCCGTCAAGGCGTTCGCCAGGGCGGCGAGCTGCGGCACCAGCGTCTCGGCAGAGCCGGCCGTCGAGCGTCGCCGGACCTCGCGCCGGACAGACAGGAATGCCCGGACCTCGATGCCCCGGAACGCCGCAACGGGATCCGGCGCACCGGCCTCGAGATCGTCGAGCCAGGTCACGAGCGCTAGATGCGCTCGACGCGCTCGATCGGCATGACGAAGACCGTCGCCCCGCCGACCTCGACCTCGAACGGGTACGGCATGAAGAACTCGCCGGGCTCCATGATCGGCGGCATCGGGTTGACGCTCTGCGTCCGGGCCGTGCACTGCTCGCGGATGATCGCGACGACGGGATCGACCTGGTCGTCCTCGACGCCGAGGATGACGGTCGAATTCGACTCCTTCAGGAAGCCGCCGGACGATTGCAGCCTCGTCGCCCGGAAGTCCTTCCGGAGCAGCGCCTCGACCAGCGCACCGGCATCCTCGTTGTGGGCGATGGCGACCACGAGCTTCACCGGCCGAGGATACGCCGCCACCGATTGACGACCTCCAGCGGCCGTGTACGATCGGCCGGCCTTGACCAGCGACGCCCTGCTCCAGGATGCGATTCGCGCCGCTGCCCGGAGCCACGATCCCGAGGCTGCGCTCGACGACCTGCTTCGACTCGCCGGCGACACCGCGGGCGGTCGCGCGGCCGCGCTCCTGTGGGACGCCGACCGGGGCGCGCTCGCGGTCGCCGGGTCGCGTGGGCTCGTGCCAGGCGAGGCCGAACGCCTCGAGGCCGCGGCGACGACGCCCGGCGATCCGATCCGCCGCGCGGCCCATGATCGGATCGCGGCCCACGGCGAGGCAAGCGACGCGGCCGGCGCGGGCAGGAGCCTCTCGGCGTGGCCGATCGAGGTCGTCGCGGGCGGGGTCGAGGAGCCGCTCGGCGTGCTCGTGGTCCTGCATCCGGGACCGGTCGTCACCGCTCGCGGCTCGCTCGAGGACGTCGCCGCGATCGCCGATCTCATCGGGCTCACGGTCGACCGGGTCCGGCTGGCCAGCGACGGGGCCGAGCGCAGCGACTGGGTCGAGCGGGTCAACCACAGCGATCCGCTGACCGGCCTGGCCAACGCCCGCACACTGGCCCGGGTCATCGAGCTCGAGATCGCCCGGGCGGCCCGCCAGGGGTCCGAGCTGTGCCTCGCGCTCTTCGACGTGGACGGCCTGACGAAGATCAACGATGCCGCCGGACACGGCGCCGGCGACGACATCCTGCGCGAGGTCGCGGCGGTCGCCGCCGAGTCGATCCGGTTCGTGGACACGATCGCGCGCTGGGGCGGCGACGAGTTCCTGCTCGTGGCGCCCGGCGCCAAGGGCACGACGGTCGCCCAGCGGATCGTCGAGTCGGTCGCGGCACGACCGGCGATCGGCGGGACGAAATACACCGTCTCCGCGGGCATCTCTCGGTTCCCGGCCGACGGCACGACGGGCGAAGAGCTGATCGACGCAGCCACGCGGGCACTCCGCGCGGCGCAGGCCGCCGGACCGGGCACGTTCGCCGAGGCGGCGCGAACCTAGCCTGCCGGGCCTCCGACCGGGCGGCCGTCCGGGCCTGCGCGGGCAGTAGGCCGAGGACGCTCAGCCGGCCGGGTGTCCCTGGGCCGCTCCGCTCACGACGATCGGGAGCGTCGGCGTGGTCGCGCCGGGCCCGGGCTCGAGCGTCAGGGCGATGACGACGCCCGACGCGGTCGGGCCCGTGGTGACGAACGCAGCCGAGCCGCTGGATCCGACCTGGAAGCCGCCGATCGGCAGCGGCGCCGCGGAGCCGGCGATGGCCCACGCCTCGTAGACCTGGTTGCCGCTCGTCGGCGTGAGGTCCCGCATCGCGATCCGGATCGTTCCGTCGGCACCGACCGCCGCGAGGCCGTTCGGGCCCGCGCTCTGGCCGGGCGCGAGGATCGCGAGCTGGGCGCCGGGCTGCACGGCGGCATCGATGACCGCGGCCACGCCGCGCTGGTAGGCGGCGAGGTCGCTGGTCTCCTGCTGGAGCTGCAGCGTCCGCGCTCCGAGGACGACGGCGATGACGATCGCTGCCGCGGCGAGGGCCCAGGGCACCCGGGCCGGGCGAAGGAAGCCCAGCCAGTCCCTCCTGGGCGCGACCGGAGGCGGAGCGGTTACCGGAGGAGTGACGACGGTCGGAGCAACCGCCGCCGGGGGCGCCGGCCGCACCTCCCCGGCCTCGGCTCGCGCCGCCGCCATCAGCCGATCCCCGAGCGCGACGGACGGCTCGACCTGCGGCACCGCCGCGAGCAGCGCCGGCGTGGCCGCGGCCAGCTCGGCGAACTCCGGGTGCGCCTCGGGGCAGCCGCCGAGGTGGGCCCGGACCTGGGCCATCTCCGATGGCCGGAGGGCACCGAGGACGAACCCGGCGGCGAGGTCGGTCGCCTCGGTGCAGTGGAGGCCGGCGACGAGGTGGTCGCTCACGAAGCACCTGCCCCGTCATCGTCGGCGAACGCCCCGCCGGTGCCGGTCAGGATCCGCCGGAGGCCGAGCAGCCCGAGCCGCATCCGGCTCTTCACCGTTCCGAGCGGCAGCGCCAGGCGCTCGGCGATCTCGACCTGCGTCAGGCCGCCGTAGTAGGCGAGCTCGAGCGCCTGACGCTGGACCGTCGAGATCGCGGCCAGCGCGGCCACGACGGCCGTCCGGTCGAGGCCTTCCACAACCGAGCCCCAGACGTCGGGGAGCGTCAGCGCCTCGGGGATCGCGCCGCCCGATCCGGAGGCGTCGGTCTCGGGCAGCTCGTCGGTCGGGCGACGACGGCGGATGAGGTCGATCGCGCGGTGGTGGACGATCGACAGCAGCCACGTCTTGACCGAGCCCCGCGACTCGACATAGCGGGCGGCGTTGCGCCACGCGCCCAGGAAGGCTTCCTGGACGACGTCCTCAGCCGCCGTGGGCTCGCCGGTGATCCGGAGAGCGATCGAGTAGGCCATGGTCCGATACCGCTCGTACAGTCCTTCAAGCGCCTCGAGCTCACCCATGGCGAGCCGAGCCAGGAGGTCCCGGTCGGGGTCGGCGCCGGCCGATCCCTGGGTTCCCGGCACGGCAGCGCCGAGCTCGTTCATCGGGTACTGCGCCGGAACCCACCCGGCGGTTCATCGGGCAGCCCCACACGATCGGCGGCGGCAGCCGGACCCAGGCCCACGGGCCGAAGTGTAGCGACGCGATTCGGCTCTCAGCGACGCGCGGCATCGGCGATTCATCCATCGCTTCCCGGGCCGCGTACCAGCCGCCGAGGACGCCCGGGCGACCACCCGGGCTCCGGTCTAGCCAAGGCCCGAGGGGGCCGCTCGCCCGGTCAAGACGCGTCGATCGGGTCGCGGTCCGAGGGCCACCTGGAGGGGGTTATGCAACGGCCTTCACTTCGGTCCGGCGCGCTGCTCGGCGTCGCCGGCATCATCCTCGCCCTCGGCGGAGCTCCGCTCCTGGCCCAGGGCGCCGACCACCTCGATGCTCCGGCGCTCGGTCACACGAGCTCCGGCATGACCGTGGACCTCGTCTCGACCCACGGCGATCGGGACATCAACGACGTCTACGTCTTCAACAACGCCGCCCACACCGACACCGTGTTCGCCATGACGACGAACCCGGCGGTCAACGTGCCGTCGGTCGATCCGACGGCGGCGTTCGGGACGAACGTCCGGTACATCCTCAACGTCGACAGGAACGGCGACGCGATCCAGGACCTGGCCTACGTGTTCCGCTTCGGGCCCGCGTCCAACAGCGGTGCCCAGAGCTACACGGTGACCCGGTACACGGGTGCCAACGCCCGTTCGCTCGCCATCGGCACGCTCATCGGCTGGGGCTCGACGTCCGGTAGCGGCGTCGGCTCGGCCAGGGGCGGGGCGAAGGTGTTCGCCGGCGTTCGCGCCGATCCGTTCTTCTTCGACCTGCTCGGGTTCCTGGGCACGGTCCTCGGCGTCGGCACGACGCAGCTCGGCCATGGGGGCGACTTCTTCGCCGAGCTCAACACCAACGCGATGGTCCTCGAGGTCCCGAACGATTCGCTCGGAGCGTCGAACATCGGCGTGTGGGGCGTCACGACCTATTGGGCGAACGGCAGGTGGAATGCCGCGGACCAGATGGGTCGCCCGGCGATCAACACCGTGTTCAACAACAAGTACGTCGCAGGCTCGAACGTCGGGGCGGAGAAGGACCTCTTCAACGCCACGCCGCCCTCGAAGATGCGAACGGCCGATGGCGGCGTCTTCCGCAGCAACATCGTCAACACCCTCGAGAGCATCAACGGTCTCCTGGTTGACGGCTGCTCGGATTACGACCCGACGACCGCGGGAGCGATCGCGGACTTCCTGCTGCCCGACGTCCTGACCTACAAGGTCGGGTCGACCGCGGACGGCACGACGTTCAACGGTCGGGCCCCGGCCGATGACGTCATCGATGCCGAGCTGGCCGTGACGACGAACGGCTGCGTGACGACCGACAACGTCGGGCCGCACACGTACCTGTCGTTGTTCCCGTACCTGAACGTCCCCCACTGACGTGACCCGCTCTCCGGGAGGCCGCCGGTCCCCGGCCGGCCTCCCGGGAGCATCCGACCACCACTGACGAGGACGACCGACCCGTGACCGCGATTGCCGCGCCCGCTCCCACCGAACCCCGATCTCCCCGAGCCTCGCGCCGGCACCTTCGACCGCTAGTCGTCGTGGCCGCCGCGCTCATCATCGCCGCCGGGTCCTACGGGGCCTCGATCGCCTTCGCCCCGCGCGTTGCCCCAGCCCCCGAGGCCGCGGCTCAGGCGGGCGTCGCGCCGCAGCAGCCGTTGACCGCGCCGGGCGGCCCGTCAGGGATCTCGGCCGCGTCCGTCGCCGCGATCGACCACGCGCTGACGCCGTGGACGGACAACCTGGCGCGGAACCCGAAGGACTTCCTGTCGGCCGAGTATCTCGGCCTCCTGTACGAGGCGCGCGGTCGGCTCACCGGCAACCTCGACGACTATCTCCGGGCGAAGACCGCGACCGAGCAGGCGATGGCGGCCCTCACCGGCGACCTCGATGCCGGCGTCATCCATGCCCGGCTGCTCCAGACGCTCCACGACTTCTCGGGCGCGCTCGCCGAGGCGAAGTCGATCTTCCAGCAGGACCCCACCGCGATGCAGGCCCTCGCCACCGAAGGTGACGCGGAGCTGGAGCTCGGCGACGTCCGGGATGCGACGGCCGCGTTCGACAGCCTCGAGCAGCAGGCCCCCGGCGCGCCCGTGACGGCCCGCCTGTCGCGGCTCGCCTTCATCAACGGCGACACCGCGACCGCCATCGCGCTCTCGAAGCAGGCCTGGGACGAGGCCACCGCCGCCGGCGACACCGGGGCGACCCTCGGCTGGTACGCCTACCTCGCCGGAACCGTCGCGCTCCAGACCGGCTCGCCGGCCGATGCCGCGACGTGGTTCGGCAAGGCCGACACGGTCTGGCCCGACAGCTTCCTCGTCCTCGGCGGGCTCGCCCGCGCGCAGGCGGCGCTCGGCCAGACGGACGCGGCCATCGCCACGTACCAGCGGGCCATCGCGATCGCCCCGCAACCCGACACGCTGACGCTGCTCGGCGACCTCTACGCCCTCGGCGGCCAGCAGCAGCTCGCCGACCAGCAGTACGCGACCGTGGCCGCGATCGGTCAGATCGCCGCGGTCGACCAGCAGGTCTACAACCGCCAGCTGGCCCTCTTCGACGTCAACCACGACCGCGACCTGCCGCAGGCGCTCGAGATGGCGACGGCCGAGCTCGCCGTCCGCAAGGACGTCTACGGCTACGACGCCTATGCCTGGGCGCTGCTCGCGAACGGTCGCCTGACCGAGGCCGAGACGGCGATCCAGCAGGCCCTGGCGTTTGGCACGAAGGACGCGCTGCTCGACTACCACGCCGGGATGATCGCGGCCGCGCTCGGCGACTCGAGCCAGGCTCGTTCGTTCCTCGAGGATTCCCTCGCGATCTCCGGTGGCCTTGACCCGCTCGCGGCCAGCAAGGCCACGGCCGAGCTCGCCGACCTGCCATGAGACGGCTCGGGCGCGCCCTCCTCCTCGCCCTCGCGCTGCTCGCGATCGGGCCGGCGGCCGCGTTCGCCCACCCGCTCGGCAACTTCACGATCAACCACTTCGCGGCGATCCGCGTCGGGGTCGATCGGATCGCGCTGGACGTGGTCCTCGACGAGGCCGAGATCCCGACGTTCCAGGAGCGCCAGCGCCTCGATACGAACAATGACGGGACCGTGAGCCCCGACGAGGTCGAGGCGGCTCGCCAGACGGCGTGCCAGAACCTCGCGACCAGCCTGTGGCTGACCGTCGACGGCCAGCGGCTCGCCCTCACCGTCGACGAAGCCGGGCTGTCCTTCCCACCCGGCGCCGGCGGGCTGGTGACGATGCGCACGGTCTGCGAGTACTCGGCGGTGCCCGCCGCACCCATCTCGACCGGGACGTCGATCGCCTACCAGGACCAGTCGTTCGCCGAGCGGATCGGCTGGCGGGAGATCGTCCTGCTCGGCGACGGCGTGACGCTGGCCGGCGTGCCGGCGCAAGCCGATCCCGCCGGCGTCTCGAAGCGACTGACCCTGTACCCGACCAACCTGCTGACCCAGCCGCTGGACATGCAGTCGGCCTCGACGACCGCCACGCCCGGCGGGCCGCTGCTGGCCGCCTGGTCGGCCCCCGACGCGGCGTCGCTGACGGCCAGCGGCGCATCCGCCTCGGCCGTCGGCCGTTCGCTCCTCCAGGCGGTGCCCGGCGGGGTCGCGCCCGAGCTCGGCCAGATCATCGACGCCGGCGGCCTCGATCCCGGGGTGCTCCTCCTCTCGTTGCTGCTCGCGGCCGGCCTCGGTGCCGCCCACGCCCTGACCCCGGGGCACGGCAAGACAATCATGGCGGCCTATCTGGTCGGCACGAGGGGCACCGCGCGGCACGCACTGGGGCTCGGCCTGACGGTCACGGTCTCTCACACGGTCGGCGTCATGGCCCTCGCCGGCGTCACGCTGCTCGCGGCCAACCTGCTGCCGCCGGACCGCCTCTACCCGGTCCTCGGGGTCGCGTCGGGCGGGCTCGTGGTCGTCATCGGCGGATCGCTGCTGTGGTCACGGGCCAAGGTCGTGCTGCGAGGGCGGCGGGCGGCGCGAGCTCACGAGCTCGCCCACCTGAGCGGCGCCGACCACGAGCACGCGCACGAGCACGAGCACGAGCACGAGCACGAGAACGCCCAGGGCCATGGCGAGCACGACGCGCTGCCGATGGGCGGGCTCGAGCACTCGCACGGCGGCGGGCGGCCGCATCGGCACCTGCCGGAGCCTGGGACGGGCCTGTCGTGGAAGAGCCTCTTCGCGCTCGGCCTGTCGGGCGGGCTCGTGCCGTCGGCCTCGGCGCTGATCCTGCTCCTCGGCTCGATCTCGGCCGGGCGGATCGGCTACGGCATCGTGCTCGTCGTCGCGTTCGGGATCGGCATGGCGGTCGTGCTCGGTGGCGTCGGGCTCGCGCTCGTCCGGGCCTCCAGGCTCGTCGAGCGGCTCCCGAGCCGGTGGAGCCTCGGCCGGATCAGCGGCATGGCCGGCGCGGTCCAGATCGCGACCGCCGGGCTCGTGATCGTCCTCGGCCTCGTCCTCACCAGCCAGGCGCTGACGACGGTCCTCTAGGGCCGCCCGCGGGCGGCGGCGTCGATCGCCGCGAGCGCGTCGGCGAAGACCGCGTCGATGTGGCGGCCCGAGTCGACGACCCGGAACCGGGTCGGCTCGGCCGCGGCCAGCGTCAGGAACCCGGCCCGGACCCGCCGGTGGAACTCGAGATCGAAGGCCGCCTCGAACCGGGTTCGGTCGGCCTCGGCCTTGCGCCTCAGCCCGAGCGCGGGATCGACGTCCAGCAGGAGCGTGAGATCCGGCACCAGCCCGCCCGTCGCGACTCGCGCGAGCGCCCGGAGGTCGTCGAGCGGCAGCCCGGCGCCGTAGCCCTGGTAGGCCAGCGTCGAGTCGGTGAACCGGGCGCACAGCACGACGACACCCGCGTCGAGCGCCGGCCGGATCACCTCGGAGACGAGCTGCGAGCGGGCGGCATTGAAGAGGATCGCGTCGGTCCGGGACGTCGTCGGGGCGCCGTTCGCCGCGAGGAGGAGCGTCCGCAGCCGCTCGCCGAGCGGCGTCCCGCCGGGCTCGCGCGTGAGCAGGACCCGTTGCCCGCGAGCCTCGAGCGCCGCCGCCAGTCGCTTGGCCACGACGGTCTTGCCTGCGCCCTCGGGCCCCTCGATCGTGACGAATGGGCCGCGCACGGCGGGAGTGTACCGGCCGCCTCTGGTAGGCTCGGCTGCCCCGATATGCGAGACCTGACCGACCGCGCGCTGGACACGGCCGAGAGCCTCGGCGCGACCTATGCCGACGTCCGCATCGTTCGCCGCCGCGAGGAGTCCATCGCCGTCAAGACCGGCCGCGTCGAGGGCGTCGCGATGGGCGAGACCGAGGGCTTCGGCATCCGGGTCATCGTCGACGGCGCCTGGGGCTTCGCCTCGTCCGACCGGCTCGAGGCCGCCGAGGTGGACCGGGTCGCTGGGCTCGCCGTGCGGATCGCGAAGGCATCGGCGACGGCCCTCCGGCGGCCGGTCCAGCTGGACGATCGGCCGCCGGCTCATGGCCACTACGAGACCCCCGTCAAGGAGGATCCGTTCGAGGTCCCCCTCGAGACGAAGATCAACGACCTCGTCACCGCCGACCGCCGCGCGGCCGCGGTCAAGGGCGTCGTCTTCACCGAGTCGCTGTACGCGGCCCAGCGCGAGTGGAAGACGTTCGCGGCCAGCGACGGCTCGTTCACGGAGCAGGTAATCACCCACATCGGCACCGGTCTCGAGGCCAACGCGATCGAGGGCGACGAGCACCAGCGGCGTTCCTATCCCGACGCGGGCGGAGGCTTCCGGGCGGCGGGCTACGAGTTCATCCGGGAGGTCGACCTCGGCACCCATGCCGAGGCCTACGGCGAGGAGGCCGTGGCACTCCTCTCGGCGCCGCAGTGCCCGCCGGGCCGGACGACGATCGTCCTCGACCCATCGCAGCTGTACCTCCAGGTCCACGAGAGCTGCGGCCATCCGACCGAGCTCGACCGCGTGTACGGGACCGAGGCGTCGTATGCCGGCACGAGCTTCCTCACCACCGACAAGCTCGAGTCCGGGTTCCGCTACGGCTCCGACCTCATCACGATCGTCGCCGACGCGACGGCCCAGGGCGGGATGGGCACGTTCGGCTGGGACGACGAGGGCACCGAGGCCCAGGCCGTGCCGCTGATCCAGAACGGGATCCTCGTCGGCTACCTCTCCAGTCGCGAGACCGCGCCGCGGATCGGCCGCCGCTCCGGTGGCGCGATGCGGGCCGACGGCTGGAACCGCATCCCGCTGATCCGCATGACGAACGTGAACCTGCTGCCGGTGCCGGGCCAGACGCTCGACGAGATCGTGGCCGACACCGATGACGGGCTGTACCTCGCGAGCAACCGGTCCTGGTCGATCGACGACCGGCGCCTGAACTTCCAGTTCGCGACCGAGGTCGCCTACGAGATCAAGGGCGGCAAGAAGGGCCGGCTCCTGAAGAACCCCACGTACACCGGCATCACCTACGAGTTCTGGCGATCGTGCGACGCGGTCGCCGACGAGTCCGACTGGGTGATGCTGGGGACCCCGAACTGCGGCAAGGGCGAGCCCGGCCAGGTCGGCCACGTCGGTCACGGCGTGTCCGGCGCGCGGTTCCGGAACGTCCAGGTCGGGGTGGGCAAGTGGTGAGCGGCGCCGGGGCGGATCCCGCGGCCGACGCGCTCCGCCTGGCGGAGGACGTCGTCGGCCGGGCCATGCGCGCCGGGGCAAGCGAGGCCGAGGCGCTCGTGATCGCCGACGACTCGTCGCTGACGCGCTTCGCCAACAGCGAGATCCACCAGAACGTGGCCGAGTCGAGCCAGACCGTGAACCTGCGGTTCGTGAGCGGCCGGAGGATCGCCTGCCTGTCGACCGGCCGGCACGACGACGACGGCCTGCGGCTGCTGGTGGAGCGCGCCGCCGTCGTCGTCCGCAACGTCGAGGAGCTCGAGGACTGGGCCGGCCTGCCCAAGCCTGACGGCGCGAGCGCCGTCCACCCGGCCGCGACGTGGTCAGCCGCCACCGCAGACGCCACGCCCGAGCTGCGCGCCGATGGGGTGCGGGCCGTGATCTCCGCCGCGGACGAGGCCGCCGTGATCGCCTACGGCTCCTTTTCCACCGGCACGGGGGCCGTCGCCGTGGCGAACTCCGTGGGCATCCGGGCAGCCGAGCAGCGGGCGAGCTCGCAGCTCGTGACGGTCTCGATGTCGCCCGAGGGCGGCACCGGCTACGCCGAGATGGTGGCCCTCGACGCGTCGACGATCGACGCCGCCGCCATCGGCCGCGAGGCCGCGTCGAAGGCTCGCGCCACCGACAAGGCCGTGAGCCTGCCGCCGGACGACTATCCGGTCGTCCTCGACGAGTACGCGGTCGTGGACATCACGGACTACCTCGGCTACCTCGGCTTCTCCGCCCTCGCGGTCCAAGAGGGCCGCTCGTTCGTGGAGATCGGCAAGCGGATCGGGTCCGAGCTCGTGACAGTGGTCGACGACGGCGCCGATCCGGCCGGCCTGCCGATGTCGTTCGACTACGAGGGCGTTCCGAAGCAGCGCGTGACGATGGTCGAGCGGGGCGTCTGCCGCGGGGTGGTGTACGACGCGCAGACCGCAGCCCGGGAAGGGCGGCGGTCGACCGGCCACGGCCTGCCCGCCCCGAATCCCTACGGGCCGTTCCCATTCAACACCGTGATGGCGGCGGGCACGACATCCCGAGAGGAGCTCCTCGGCGGCCTGGACCGGGGCCTGCTGGTGACCCGCTTCCACTACACGAACACCGTCCACCCGAAGCTCATGATCATCACCGGGATGACCCGCGACGGAACGTTCCTCGTCGAGGACGGCAGGATCGTCGGGCCGGTCCGGAACCTGCGGTTCACGCAGTCGTACCTCGACGCCCTCGCCGGCGTCAGCGCGGTCGGCAGCAGCCGCAAGACGATCAAGGGCTTCCTCGGCGGCGCGGTGGTGCCGGCCGTCCGCATCGACGCCTGGACCTTCACGGGCGCCACGGAGCACTGACCCAACGGCTCCTGAGGTCGGCGCGATGACGATCCGCGAGCGACTGGCGATGCCGGCCGAGCCCGCCGCGCTGCGCCGGATCCGGCGGCTCTGGCAGCAGCACTCGATCGCCGAGGACCGCCGCGACATCGACGGGCTCATCGCCACCCTCGCGCCCGACTGCGTCTACGAGGTCGCCGGCAGTGACCTGCGGTGGGTCGGCCATGCCGGCGCTCGGCAGTTCTACACGGAGCTGTTCGCCGCGTTCCCCGACAACCACTTCGCCCTGACGGACATCGTCATCGGACCCCAGGGCGTGTTCGAGGCGGTCGTCCTGGAGGCGACCCACCGCGGCGCGTTCGCAGGGCTCGAGCCGACCGGCCGGAAGGTCCGCCTCGAGCTATCGATCCTGTTTCCCTGGGATCCACGCACCGAGCGCTTTGGCGGAGAGCGGATCTTCCTCGATCGGACCCAGCTCGCCGGCTAGCCGCCGGCGGCGGCGTCAGCGCCAGGTCGTCCTGGCCGCGTCCGGGTAGAGGCGCACCCGCCGGTAGGGCTCCCTGCCGCGGGAGCGGGACACGAGGTTCGCCCGCTCGGCCATCTGGTGCTGCAGCCGGCGGATGTAGGCGTTCTGCGGCGAGAGCTCGACGGCCTCGGACCGCTGGATGACGACGCCGATCGCCTCCTCGGTCTCGCGGAGGGCGGCCTCGCGGGGATCGACCTCGAGGGCGAAGATCGAGGTCAGCGACGCCTCCATCTGGCCGATCGTGTTCGTCTTGAGGACGTAGATCGGGAGAGCCCGCTCCTCGGCCTCGCGGATCATCGGCGTCTTCTGGCGGTACTCGTTGCGGAGCGTCATGACGACATCCGTCTCGTCGACGTCGCGGGCGACGATGACCGGCAGCTGCAGCTCCCTGACCGCCTGCTCGAGGCGCTTGCGGCTGATGCCCTGGGGCAGCACGCGGAGTGTTGGCAGTGCCCCGGGATTGGCGATCCGGAGGGCCGGGCCGTCGGCGTCCTCGGCATCGGCGACGGCCTGATCCATCAGGGCCTCGTCGTCCGCGTCGAGCTCCGCGTCGAGCTCGGCCTCCACCTCGGCCGCGTTCACGGGCCCGGTCCCCTCCTCCGCCTTGAGGGCATCGATCGCCTTCGTCGCCGACTCGCGCCACTCACGCTGGCGCGAGAGCTCGCGAGCGTCCCGGGCGCGAGGCTCGGGCGCCGGCGCGGTGCCGCGCTCGACCGGCCCGCGATCGGCGATCTCGCCCGACACGAACGGCGCCTCGGCCTGCACCGATTCGCGACCCAGCCGGCCGATCCCGGCGACGCTCGTGACGGGTCCGCCGCCCGAACCCGAGCCACCCGCGCCGCCCGATCGGTCCGGCCCGATGGACCCGGGCGCCGTGGACCCGCGACTCGGCCGCCACGAGCCCGACGTGCCCGCCCGGAAGCCCGGACGGCCGCCGCCGCGGTCGGCGCCCGGGAACAGGACCGATCCGGAGCCATAGCCGGATCGATAGCCGCCGTCGCCGCGCCAGCCCGGATCGGTCCGCCAGCCGGCGCCGCCGGCGCCGACGAGGCCGCTGAAGCGGTCCGGCGAGAGCTGCTCTCGGGGCGATGGGCGCGGTCGCGACTGCGATCGGTGCACCCCGCCCTCGTCGCGCCAGCGCAGCTCCGGGGCGATCGGGTCGCCGCGCAGGAGCGCGTCGACCGTCTCGGCGACGTCGGCGTGGACGAGGACCTTCTCGCGGTCCTGGATCTCGATGATGACGTCGAACGTCGGCGGCGCCTTCCGCTCCAGCACGCTCTTCTGGGAGCGGCGGCGGCGGGCCTCCTCGTCGCCGAGGGTCACGCTCTGGATCCCGCCGATCAGGTCGGACAGGGTCGGGTTGAGCATCAGGTTGTCGAGCGTGTTGCCGTGGGCCGTGCCGATGAGCTGGACGCCCCGCTCGGCGATCGTGCGAGCCGCCTGGGCTTCGAGCTCGGTCCCGATCTCATCGATGACGATGACCTGCGGCATGTGGTTCTCGACCGCCTCGATCATCACCTCGTGCTGCATCGACGGCGTCCGGACCTGCATCCGCCGGGCCTTGCCGATCGCCGGGTGGGGAATGTCGCCGTCGCCGGCGATCTCGTTCGACGTGTCGACGACGACGACCCGCTTGTCGAGGTCGTCGGCGAGGACCCGCGCGGCCTCGCGCAGCATCGTGGTCTTGCCGATGCCGGGGCGACCCATGATGAGGAGCGACTTCCCGGTCTCGACGAAGTCGGCGATGATCTCGATCGTGCCGTAGACGGCCCGCCCGATCCGGCACGTCAGCCCGACGATCTTGCCGTTGCGATTGCGGATCGCGCTGATGCGGTGGAGCGTCCGCTCGATCCCGGCCCGGTTGTCGTCGCCGAACGAGCCGATGTGGTCGACCACGTAGGCGATGTCGGCCTCGCCGATCTCACGGTCGAGCAGCCCGACCTCGGCGTCCGGGAACCGCGCCTCCGGCCGACGCCCGAGGTCCATGACGACCTCGATGACGTCCTCCCGGTTCGGCAGCCCCTGGATCGCCCCGACGATCTCCGGCGGCAGGGCCGCCAGGAGGACGTCGAGATCGTCGATCGTCTCGCGCGGGTCGGGGGTCTCAGGAGCCACGCGTGACCTCCCATTGGCGGCCGACCGCCGGGACGAGCGCCGGCTCGGCCACGCGGACGAGCGTTTCGCGAAGCAGCAGCGTCACCGTGGCGATCTCGCCGAAACCCGCCTCTTCCAGCCGGCGGTCCGCCGGCGACTCATAGGTTCGCACGGGGGCGAGGACGCCGTGGTTCGGGCCGCCGGTGCCGTCGTGGCCCATCCGCGCCCGGATCACGCCGAGGCCGAAGTCCGTGATCGGGCCGAGGTCGACATCGGCCCGGCCGATGACTCGCATGTAGTGCGGCTGGTCGGCCGTCGCGACGCCGATCTGGAGGAACGCGTCGATCCGCGCCGCGTCCGGGGAATCCTGGACGAAGCCGTCGATGTCGGCGAACCGGAGGATCGGGGCAAGGGAGCTCCGCGGCACCCGCCAGTTCGAGCCCTGGCGCTCCCAGTCCGGGATCCGGAACGCCTCCAGGCGCTGGACGGGCTGGGGTGTCACGGCACCGTAGAGGGACATGAGGGCGACGGCGTCGACCGGTCTGGCGGAGCGGAGCCCGGCCTCGCTCGCCCTGGCCTCGGACCAGGTGTGCGGCAGCTTCTCCCCGGGCGGGCGGTAGAGGATCTTCTCCTCGCCATAGCGCACGAAGCCGGCCTGCATGAACAGCTCGACGTTGTCGTCGGCGTCGGCGCAGGCCACGTGGAAGCGAGCGGCGCCCCGCTTCTGGCCCTCCCGCAGGACCTGCTGGACCAGCCGGAAGCGGATCTCGCCGGAGTGCGTGCCGATGGCGTCGAGCTCGACGAACGACCAGTCGTCGCGCCAGTTCTCGCGCTCGACGCGGGCCAGCCCGGCGAGCCGCCGGTCGGCTTCGTAGACGACGAGCAGGTCATGCGGCCGGAACGCACCGAGCGGGAGGCGGAACAGGCTGAACACGCCGATCGGCGGGCCGTTCACGGGCAGGCCGAGCGTCCGGGCGCCGGAGCCCTCGGACTGCGACAGGCGTGACAGCTCCCCGAGCGCCGCGAGGTCAGTGAGCCGCGCTGCGCGGACCTTCCCGCCGCTCCGCGCGGAGCGGGCGTCCGTCATCGAGCCTGGCCGGCCCGGCGGGTGGGATGGGGCCGCCGCCCGGAGCCCTCGCCAGGGTCGTCGTGCTCGGCGGCCATCGTCGCGACGAGACGATGGAAGCGCGGCTCGCCGGCGAGCTCGGGGTGGAACGCGGTCGCCACGATGTTCCGCTCGCGGACGGCCACGATGCGGCCGTCGTCCAGCCGGGCGAGAACGTCGACGTGGGGCCCGACCCGCTCGACGATCGGGGCGCGGATGAACACGCCGTGGACCGGCTGGTCGCCCAGGACCGGCACCTGGACCTCGCCCTCGAACGAGTCGAGCTGCCGCCCGAACGCGTTGCGCCGCACCGTGACATCGAGGAGCGGCAGCACGGCCGCCTCGCCATCGGCGAGCTCCTTCGCCAGGACGATCATCCCGGCGCAGGTGCCGAACAGCGGCGCGCCGCGCTCGGCGAGCGCGAGGATCGGCTCGCGCAGGCCCCAGCGGGCGATCAGCCGGCGCATCGCGGTGGATTCGCCGCCCGGCAGGACGAGGCCGCTCAGGCCGTCGAGGTCATCCGGCAGCCGGACCTCGACCGGCTCGACGCCGATCGCCCGGAGCATCGCCTCGTGCTCGGCGAAATCGCCCTGGACGGCGAGGACGCCGATCTTCACGACACCAGACCTGCCGGCCGCGTGGAGCGTGCACCGCAGCGCGGACGCCTCATCAGCGTCCGGCTCACCAGCCGCGGACCGCGAGGCGCTCGGCCTCCGGGATCGCTTCCATCGCGAGGCCCCGCATCGGTGCGCCGAGGCCCTTGCTGACCTCGGCCAGGATCTTCGGGTCGTCGTAGTGAGTCGTCGCCTGGACGATCGCGTTCGCCATCCGGGCCGGATCCTCGCTCTTGAAGATTCCCGAGCCGACGAAGACGCCCTCGGAGCCGAGCTGCATGACGAGCGCGGCGTCGGCCGGCGTGGAGATCCCGCCAGCGACGAAGTTCACGACCGGCAGCCGGCCGTGCTCCGCGACGTCCTTCACCAGCTCGTACGGCGCCTGGAGCTCCTTGGCCGCGACGAACAGCTCGTCGTCGCGCAGGCCCTGGAGCCGCCGGATCTCGGCGAGGACCGCGCGCAGCTGGCGGACGGCCTCGACGACGTTGCCCGTGCCGGCCTCGCCCTTCGTCCGGATCATCGCCGCCCCTTCGTTGATCCGCCGGAGGGCCTCGCCGAGGTTCCGGCAGCCGCACACGAACGGGACCTTGAAGGCGTGCTTGTCGATGTGGTTGGTCTCGTCGGCCGGGGTGAGGACCTCGGACTCGTCGATGTAGTCGACGCCGAGCGCCTCGAGGATCTGGGCCTCGACGAAGTGGCCGATCCGGGCCTTCGCCATCACCGGGATGGTGACGGCATCCATGATCCCCTGGATCATCGCCGGGTCGCTCATGCGGGCGACCCCGCCGGCGGCGCGGATGTCGGCCGGAACGCGCTCGAGGGCCATGACGGCCACGGCGCCGGCATCCTCGGCGATCTTTGCGTGCTCGGCGGTGACGACATCCATGATGACGCCGCCCTTGAGCATCTGGGCCAGACCCTTCTTGGTCGCCCAGGTGGACGTTTCGACGGTCATTCGGGCACGAGTCCTTCGATGCTGGCGGCGCCGGCCGGACCGGCCGACGCGGTTCGGCCCCGAGGGGCCGATCGCCCCGCGGATTATCGCACGGGGTTCCGGGCCTCCTTGGAGGCGCGCCCGAGCGCCGAACCGGTACGGTTTCGGTTGCGACCCCGGCTGTCAGCCGCCGCGGAGCCTCGCGATCTCGGCGCGGGCCGCGGTGACGAGCTCCTCGTTCGTGTGAGCATGGCCCCACAGTCCCCAGCCACCGGGGGCCGCCTCGGTGAGCAGCACCCACGTCCGCCCGGCGAGGGACTCGTCGCCCGACGCGCGAACGACCAGCGCCGTCAGCTGCTCGACGACGGCGAGCTGCTTGTCCCGGTCGAGCGCGCCAGCGTTGGTCAGCACCTGGACCCGAACGTGTGCCGAGCTGCCGGTCACGTCGCTGATGCCCGCCGCGGGCAGCTCGTGGACGAAGGCGGCCGTGTTCTCGCGGAACATCGGGATGTCCGGAACGGCCTCGACGTTCTTGACCGTCGCGGCGGCCTCGGTCGCCAGGCCGTGCGGGTCGGCGAAGGTCCCGGCGGGGGCGTAGACATCGATCATCGGCATGACGACGGTTCCTCTCTGACTATGCTGCGCGTCATACTACAGCATCGACTATGACGCGTGTCATAGTCAAGAGGGGAGGACGCGTGGCGTGGCGAAGGACGCACGCAGCCGGATGATCGAGAGCGCGGCCGTCCTCCTCGCCATGCGTGGCGTCCAGGGAACCGCGTTCAGCGACGTCCTCGAGCGGTCAGGCGCCCCGCGCGGCTCGATCTACCACCACTTCCCCGAGGGCAAGGACCAGCTGGTCGATGCGGCGATCGACCTGACGGGCACGCGGGCGATCCACGCTCTCGACGCCGTCGCCGGAAAGCCGCCCGTCGAGATCACCCGGGCGTTCCTGGACCTCTGGCGCGACGTCCTGGTGCGATCGAGCCTGCGGGCCGGGTGCGCAGTGCTGGCGGTGACCGTTGCGGCGGAGTCCCCCGATCTGCTTGATCACGCCGGTCGCATCTTTCGCGAGTGGCGCGGCCGAATGGCCGAGCTGTACGTTGCGGGTGGGCTGACGGCGGCCGCTGCGGAACGCCTCGCGACGACCGTCGTCGCCGCGAGCGAGGGCGCCGTGGTCGTCAGCCGGGCCGAGCGGAGCCTCGAGCCGTTCGAGCTCGTCGCCACGCAGCTCCTGTCGATCTCGCCGGCTACCGCCGGAGGGTCTTGAGCACCCCCGCGAACAGCCCGACCGCCCGCTTCGCCGCGGCCGGCGAGAGATGGCTCAGGGAATCGATGAGGGCGATGAGGTCATCGTCGTCGAGCGCGTCGAGCAGGGTGAAGAGCCGGAGGACGGTGTCGTCGGGGACGCGCGACAGGAGATGGAGCCCTCGCTCGAGCTCGCGGGGGTCGAGCCGTGGGACCAGGCTGACGGCTCGGTCGAAGAGGCGCACGAAGACGAGGAAGGCCGACAGCCAGTTCTGGAGCTGGACGAGCTCGCCATCCTCGGGATGGGCGGCGACGGCCTCGCGAGCCTCGCCGAGCGTCTTGTCGAGGACCTCGATGACCGGGTCGCCCTCGCGGAGCTTCCGCTCCGAGACCACCCGCCCGAACCACTCCCAGTGATCGCCGACGGCGCGGTACGCGGTGCCGGCAGGCCCGCGGGATCCGACCCGCCGGGGCTCCATCACGCGCTCGACGATCCCCCACTCCTCGGCCTCGGCCAGCGCCAGGCTGGCGGCCCGATGCGACAAGCCGAGCGCTTCGCGAACCTCGCGCTCGGTCAGCGGGACCTGCTTCGACATCAGATAGGCGTGCACCCGGGCGATCGCCGGCGCGACGCCCCAGGCCGCGCCCATGTCGCCCCATGCCTGCGCGAGGCGCAACCGGATCTCCTCGGCGATCGGGGAGCTCGCGGTCGGCAACGGCTCGGGCGTTCGGGCCAGGGCGGTCATGACGAGCTCGGACTCCGGTGTCTGACTGGCGCTGCGTAACTTGCCACTTGACACTAGCACATTTCGGCTGGTGGACTCGCTCCATGGCACGAGCCACGACCGCCTGGGATCAGGCCGTCATCGGTCTCGCTCTCGGGGCGACCGACGGGTTCCTGGCCCTCGAGTTCCCGTCGCTCGGGCTCCTGGTCGCGGTTCTCGCGATCGTCCTGTTCGTGAGGTTCCGCGCGCTGGTCGCCGGCACCGGCGGGCTGCTCTTCGCCGGTGGCGTGGTCTGGTTCGTCGTGCTCCAAGGCGCCGTGTCACGGTGTGCGTCCGAGAACGACTTCCTGCAGGGGAGCTGCCAGATGGCCGGCGACGTCACGCCGTTCGTCGTCGGCAGCCTGGTGGTCGCGGCAACCGGGCTCGGCCTCATGGGTCTCGCCGTCCGGCGGCAGGTCTGAGCCCGGAGTCGGCCCTCCTACACTCGCGGCCATGCCCGTCCTGAAGAGCCGGCTCGACGCGTCGAGCGAGGAGTCACGGGCGAACGTCGAACGCATGCAGGCGCTCGTCGCGGAGCTCCGATCGAGGACGGCAGCCGTGAGCGAGCGGGGCGCCGGCGGCGACGATCGCTCGATTGCGCGACACCGGGAGCGCGGCAAGCTTCCGGTCCGCGAGCGGATCGACCGACTCATCGACCCCGGGAGCCCGTTCCTGGAGCTCAGCGCGCTCGCCGCGAACGGCCTCTACGACGACGACGCCCCGGGGGCCGGCATCGTCACGGGCATCGGGACGATCGAGGGCACGACGTGCGTGATCGTCGCCAACGACGCGACGGTCAAGGGCGGCACGTACTACCCGATGACCGTGAAGAAGCACCTCCGGGCCCAGGAGATCGCGCTCGAGAACCGGCTTCCGTGCGTCTACCTCGTCGATTCGGGCGGGGCGTTCCTGCCGCTCCAGTCGGACGTCTTCCCGGATCGCGAGCACTTCGGCCGGATCTTCTTCAACCAGGCCCGGATGTCATCGCTCGGGATCCCCCAGGTCGCGCTCGTGATGGGCTCCTCCACGGCCGGCGGCGCCTACGTCCCGGCGATGTCCGACGAGACCGTGATCGTCCGCGGGACCGGCACGATCTTCCTCGGCGGTCCGCCGCTCGTGAAGGCGGCGACGGGCGAGGACGTCGACGCCGAGACGCTCGGCGGGGCCGAGGTCCACGCGCGCCGGAGCGGCGTCGCGGACCACGAGGCGCTCGATGACGAGCACGCCCTCGCCCTCGGTCGCTCCATCGTCGCGAACCTCGGGCGCAAGCCACCGGCTCCGCCCTGGGACCGGCGCGAGCCCGAGCCGCCGGCCGTGGATCCGACCGGTGCCACCGGGAGCGCCCACCTTTACGCGGCGATCAGTGCCGACACCCGGCGGAGCGTTCCCGTGCGCGAGGTCATCGCCCGGCTCGTCGATGGCTCGCGCCTGCACGACTTCAAGCCGCTCTACGGCGACACGCTCGTCTGCGGCTTCGCCCACCTCGACGGCTGGCCGGTCGCGATCCTCGCCAACGACGGGATCCTGTTCAGCCAGAGCGCACTGAAAGGCGCCCACTTCATCGAGCTGGCCGCCCAGCGCCGGATCCCGCTCGTCTTCCTCCAGAACATCACCGGGTTCATGGTCGGGCGCGACTACGAGGCGGGCGGGATCGCCAAGGACGGGGCCAAGCTCGTGACCGCGGTCGCGACGGCGGCGGTGCCGAAGCTCACGGTCCTCATCGGCGGGAGCTTCGGGGCGGGGAACTACGCGATGGCCGGGCGGGCCTATTCGCCGCGCTTCCTCTGGACGTGGCCGAACTCGAGGATCAGCGTCATGGGCGGGCCGCAGGCCGCGCGAGTCCTGTCGACGGTCCGCGGCGAGTTCCCGTCCGAGGCCGAGCGCGACGCCTTCGAGGCGCCAATCCTCGAGACCTACGAGCGAGAGGGGTCGCCGTACTTCGCGACGGCCCGGCTCTGGGACGACGGCATCATCGATCCGCTCGACACCCGGCGGGTGCTGTCGATGGGGATCGCGGCGGCGCTCCACGCGCCGATCGAGGAAACCCGGTTCGGCGTCTTCAGGATGTAGCGACGGCCGGAGGGGACTCATGAGCGGGTCGAAGCTCCAGATCGGCCTGCTGCTCGCCGTCGTCGTCGCCGGCTGCGGCCAGGCGAGCGCGCCGGCCCCGCAATCGCCGGTGCCCGCGGAGACGACGCCCTCGGATTCGATTCCGCTCTGCGGCGCGGCCACGAGCGCCCCCGGCCCCTGCCGCGACTGGGCTCCGACTCCAGCGCCATCCGTGGTGATCGGCACCCGCTACGAGCTGGGCGGCAACTGCCACGAGAAGTTCTCGACAGATCGTTGCGAGGCCCTCGCATTCGGAGCGGCGCAGGAGCTCCAGGTCGACTTCGGGACGATCACGTCCGTTGACGTCGTCCCGAACCCCGATCCGTCGGCGGGTATCGACTTCGCCCATCGGACCTTCCTCGAGGTCGGGTTCAGGGATGGCAGTCACACCGCCGCGACCATCAGCTGTCCCGGCATCGCGGCGGCATTCGATCCGCCCTGCATGCCAGTGCCGGTCGTCCCGCTCGCCTTCCCTGGCGGACCCGGCAGTGGCTATCGCGACACCCCGGAGAACGCGACGCCGTTCCCCTCGCTCGAGGCATCGGCCGTCGCCGGCGCTCGACCGCTCGAGGTGAAGGCACGGGTCGTGCCTGTCGCCAAGCTCGGACCACAGACGATCACCCTCGGGCAGGCGCTCCTGCCGAACGGATACCTCGCGAGCGCCAATCTCGCGCTGAGCGACCCGTGGCCGTCCGACGTGATCTTCCAGGACGGCGTGCAGCTCGTGCTCTCACCGGCCGCCGGCGGGCCGCCCCTCGAGAACCTGTACGACCACGGGTGGCATCCGGGGGACGAGGCGATCGTCGTGCTCCTGACCTTCGACGTGGCCTGGTTCGAGCCGGGTGCGAGCTTCACCGTCGTCGATGTCGTCGTTCGGTAGCATCGCGAGATGCCGCGGATCAGCCGGATCTCGATCGCTCCGGTCCGGGGATTGGCGCTCGAGCATCCCGAATCCGTCGATCTGGGGCCGACCGGCGTCCTCGAGGATCGCCGCTTCTACCTGACCGATGACGCCGGCAGACTGCTCGACCGGATCCGGTTCGGGCCGCTCGTCCGGATCGGCGCCCACACGGACCCCGGCGGCTCGACGCTGCGACTGACGTTCCCCGACGGCGAGGTCGTCGATGGCGAGGTGGAGCTCGGCGACCCGGTCGAGACCTTCGTCTACAACCGCCTCGCGGTCGGACATCTCGTCAGCGGGCCGTGGGCCGAGGCGATCGGCCGGTTCGTCGGGCGGCCCGTTCGGCTCGTCCGCTGTGACCGCCCCGGAGGCACCCGGAGCCGCAACGCGGTGAGCCTGATCGGCGACGGCTCGCTCGCCGAGCTCGCGAAGTGGCTCGACGTCTCAGGCGTCGACGGGCGTCGCTTCCGGATGCTCTTCGAGGTCAGCAGCCTGCGCGCCCATGAGGAGGATCGCTGGATCGGCGGGCGGGTTGCGATCGGGACCTCGATCCTCTCGATCACTCATCCCGACGCGCGCTGTGCGATCACGACGCAGCATCCCGAGACGGGGGCCCCGGACCTCGACACCCTGCGGACGATCATCGCGTACCGAGGCCTTCGCGAGGGAAAGAAGATCGATTTCGGCGTGCTCGGAGAGGTCGTCCGGTCGGGGGTCGTGGACGTCGGTGACGAGGTCCTGCCATTGGCCCGCGAGGCGGGCGACGAGCCCGGTGCGCCGGACTACGACCGGCTGCTGCTCAGCTCGATGGGCTGAGGGGCGGCCGGTCCGCGGGTCACGCCGACCCTGGCTTCAGCCCGGGCGGACCGTCCAGCGAACCCCCAGCGCATCGACCGAGCGGCCGCTTCCGCCCGGCGCTGCGAGCCGGATCAGCGGCGTCGCCCCGTCGGTGGCCGGACGGAGTCGGACGGTCTGACGGCCCAGGTTCGCGTCACGCGCACCGCCGCCCGCGAGCGACGGCCGGAAGCGGATGCCGAAGGTCCGGAGGTATCTGAGGATCGTGGCGGGGATGTCGGCCGTTGGCAGCTCGAGGACGTCGAGGCGGACGGGCGATCCGACCGGCTGCGGCTCGATCGTCCGGGCCGCCCGCTCGGCCGGCGTCCACTCCGCGGACGTCTCGTCGCGCTCGATGAGGAACGGCAGCTGGTCGGGACCGAGGCGATCAGGCACGGCGTTCCGCCAGCGGACCGTCCGGCCATCGGCCCGGAGGCGCTCGCCCGGCATCGGATCGCCGAACCGGGCGCCCGAGGCGCGCGCGCCGCGAACGTCCGCATCCAGGGTGTCCGTCCGGATCGCCCAGCCGACGAAGCCCGGCCCGGACGCCAGCTGGGCCGCGACCGGCATGCCGAGCCACGAGACCTTCGCGCTGGCCTCGTCGGCGATGGCCACGAGCTCGACATACGTGTCGCCGAACCACACGAGCCGGTTCGCCGTCCCGAGCGCCTCGTGCCGGCCACCGCCCGCCGCCTGCAGCCCGACGGCCCGCTCCAGCTCGGCCGCAGCCGCGTCGAGATCGGGCACGGCGATGATCAGGTGGTCGATCGACAGGAGCACGGACCGAGCGTAACGGCGCCGGAGCTCGATCGCGGCCCGGCTACGATGGCGAACGTGTTCGGACTCAAGGTCAGGCCCGATCCCGCGCCGGGCGAAGGCCTCGGCAGGGCCTCTCGGAGGCGCCTTGAACGCTTTTCCGAGGGGTTCGACGAGATCGATGCCCGGGACCTCGTCCTGTTCGCCGGGCCGTCCGAGCCGGATCGGGAGCTCGAGCTGGCCATGGAACGGGCCGACCAGGTCCTCGGGTCGGGTCGGGAACGAGGGGCGACCAAGGCAGCGGTCCAGGCCGCGATCCACGCGGCCCAGGTCCGGTTCGTCGAGGACTTCAGCGTCACCAGGCTGATCGGCCTGGGCACCAATCGGGTGCTGACCGCCGATGACCGCGTCCGGGTCTTCAGATCGCTCGAGCGCGTCGTCGTGGCGCTCATCGTGTGGGACCGCCTCAGCGGTGCCGAGCAGGCGGCACTGGTCGGGCCGTGGCGGGAAATGGTCGAGCGGGCCGTGGAGGGCGCATGAGCGACCGCCTCCGCGTCGAGCGGGGCGCCGAGGGCGGCGTCGTCGCGCGGGTGACGCTGACCCGGCCGGAGCACCACAACGCCTTCGATGCGTCGCTGATCGCCGACCTCCGGACGGCGTTCAGTGAGCTGGCCCGAGAAGCGCCCGATCAACTGCGGGCCGTCGTCCTGGCCGGCGACGGGCCGTCGTTCTGCGCCGGGGCGGACATCGCCTGGATGCGGGCGGCCATGCAGCTCGATATCGAAGGCAACGAGCAGGACGCGATGGCGATGGCCGACATGTTCGAGGTCATCGACACCTGCCCGGTCCCCGTCATCGCTCGCGTCCAGGGCGCCGCGCTCGGCGGCGGCATGGGGCTGTGTGCCGTCAGCGACGTGGTCATCGCCGAGTCTGGCGCGCGCTTCGGCTTCACCGAGACGCGCCTGGGGATCCTGCCCGCCGTGATCGCGCCGTTCGTGATCGCCAAGATCGGCGAGACGAATGCCCGGGCGCTCTTCCCCGGCGGCCGCCGGTTCGATGCGCTGCGGGCCCAGCGGATCGGCCTCGTCCACGAGGTCGTCGAGGGTGAGGAGGCGCTCGACCTCGCCGTCGATGCCGCGATCGCCGACATCCTCGCCTCGGGCCCGACGGCCGTCCGGGCCGCGAAGGCGATCGTCAAGGAGGTGCGCGGCCTCGGCCACGGCTCGTCGAAGTGGCACACGGCTCGGGTGATCGCTCGCCAGCGCGTGAGCGATGAGGCGAAGGAGGGGTTCGAGGCGTTCAGCCAGAAGCGGCACCCAGGTTGGGCACCGGAGGAGATCGGCTAGCTGCGATCCGCCTGGTGTCCCTCCGGGTGCGGGTCCGGGATGCTCCGCTCGATCCGCAGGTCGGGCACGAACCAGATCAGCCCGACGATGACGTAGAGCCCGAAGGCGGCGTACGGCGCGACGAGCGCGACCGGGATCGCGATCGCGTAGATCAGCGGTGAGATCCGACCCTTCACGTCCCGGCCGATCGCCACGGCGATCGTCGAATCCGGCCCTTCCCTGGCGATGAGGGCGACGACGAGGATCCCGTACGCGAGGGCGGCCAGCAGCAGGATCACGCCGTAGACCGCCATCGGGATCGGCGCGAAATCGTTCTCGCCGATCCACGCCGTCCCGAACGGCACCAGCGACAGCCAGAACAGCAGGTGCATGTTGGCCCACAGGATCCGGCCATCGACGTGATGGACGGCCTGGAGCAGATGGTGGTGGTTGTTCCAGTAGATCGCGAGGAACACGAAGCTCAGGACGTAGGCCAGCAGGACCGGCACCAGCGGACCGAGCGCCGCCAGGTCGGTGCCGTGGGGGGTGCCGAGCTGCAGGACCATGATCGTGATGAGGATCGCGATGACCCCGTCGCTGAACGCCTCCATCCGGCCCTTGGTCATGGCGCCGAGGGTATCGGGCTTGTGAAGCCGGGCCGCGTGGCGCGACAATCACGCCACACGTGTCGGATGAGCTGAGCCCGAGCCAAGCCGCACGCCGGATCGGCGCCACGACTCGGAGCGTCCAGCGCTGGATCTCGCTCGGTCAGCTCCCCGCGCGGAGGGTCGGTGGTCGATGGTGTGTCGCGTCTGACGCGTTAGACGCGTTCGCGCCACCGGCGAAGTCCGCGACGACCAAGCCGACCTCGGAGTCGGCGGCCGACCCCTCGCGACTGCCGATCCGGACCCTGTTCATCGCCAACCGCGGCGAGATCGCCCGGCGGATCGCGAGGACGACGGACCGGCTGGGGATCCGGGCGATCGCTCCGCCCACCGATGGGCTCGATGCCGTCGATCTCCTTGGCATCGGGGCGGTCGTTTCGGCCGCCCGGACAGCGGGTGCCGACGCGGTGCACCCCGGATTCGGGTTCCTCGCCGAGAACGCCGACTTCGCCCAGGCCGTGCTCGACGCCGGGATCCGGTGGGTGGGTCCGCCGCCTGCCGCGATCCGGGCGATGGGCGACAAGGGTGCAGCCCGTCGGCTCGCGACCTCGCTCGGCGTGCCCGTCGTGCCGGGCTACGACGACTCCGACCAGGCCGACGACGCCCTGGCGGCCGCGGCCGACCGGATCGGCTACCCGATCCTCGTCAAGCCGTCGGCCGGCGGCGGTGGCAAGGGCATGCGGACCGTCCGCGAGCCGGGCCGGCTCGTCGACGCGCTCGCAGGCGCGCGGCGCGAGGCGATCTCCGCCTTCGGTGACGGTCGACTGATCCTCGAGCGGCTGATCGAGGGGCCGCGGCACGTCGAGATCCAGGTGCTGTTCGACCGCGGCGGGCGCGGCATCCATCTCGGCGAGCGGGACTGCTCGGTCCAGCGCCGCCACCAGAAGGTCCTCGAGGAGACGCCATCACCTGCGGTGACGCCCGAGATCCGGGCGCGACTCGGCGACGCGGCCGTCCGCCTTGCGGCGGCGGTCGGGTACGAGAGCGCGGGCACGTGCGAGTTCCTGCTGACCGACCGGGGCGAGACGTTCTTCCTCGAGATGAACACCCGCCTGCAGGTCGAGCACCCGGTCACCGAGCTGGTGACCGGCCTCGATCTCGTCGAGGAGCAGCTCCGGATCGCCGCCGGGAAGCCGCTCCGCATCGACCAGGCGGAGAGCGACCAACGCCGCGCGAGTGGTGGCCATGCGATCGAGGTTCGCCTCTATGCCGAGGACGCCGAAGCAGGGTTCCTGCCGGCGACCGGGCCTGTCGCAGGGCTCCGCTGGCCGGTCGGCGAGGAGGTCCGGGTTGATGCCGGGATCGAGGCGGGCGATGTCGTGACCGGCCGCTTCGATCCGATGCTCGCCAAGGTGATCGCCCATGGGGGCGATCGAGCCGCCGCGCTCGACCGCCTGACCGCCGCACTCGATGGGTCGGTCGTCCTCGGGCTGACGACGAACCTGCGGTTCCTGCGCTGGCTCGTCCGCGAACCCGCCGTCCGGGATGGGCAGGTGCGGATCGACACCCTCGATCGGATCTGGCCGCCCGACGACTGGGCGACGCGAACCGCGATCCCGGCGACGGCCTGGGGCGCCGCCGCTCAGGCCCTGGCGGCCGATCCGGACCGTGATGGCTGGCGGCTCAACGGCCCGGCCCGGGTCCGCCTGGCGGCCGAGGACGAGGAGCGGACAATCGAGCTGCCGGCGCCGGGGTTGGGCGGCGAGCCATCGGCAGGGACACTCGACCTCGTCCGGCTTGGCGAGACCGTGTTCGTCGACGTCGGCGGCCGAAGCGTCACGTTCCGCCTGGCGCCGCCGCCCGACGTCGACCGGGCCGCCCGAGCCGCCTCGACCCACCATGGCGGGTCGGCCGAGCTCGTCGCCCCGATGCCGGGCGCCGTCATCCGCGTCCATCGGGCCGCTGGCGACACGGTCGACATCGGCGACGCGATCGTGACCCTCGAGGCGATGAAGATGGAGCACGCCGTCGTCGCGCCCGGCCCCGGGATCGTGGCCGAGGTGGCGGTTCGGGCAGGCGACCAGGTGGCGCGCGGGCAGGTCCTCGCGATCGTCGAACCTGCGCGGTAGGCTCTCGACCGATGGCGAAGGCGCGCGACGCGAAGCCCGACAGGAAGGCCACGAAGGCCGGGAAGGCGCTGGCCAAGGCCGACAAGGCCGACAAGGCCGCGGCGAAGCACGCGGCGCGACACTCGCTGCCGACGGATCGCGCCTCGCTCCTGGCGCTCCATCGTGACCTGCGTCATCGCCGAGACACCCTGCCGCTCCTGAGCGAGGAGCGGGCCGAGACCGTCATCGAGATCGCCAGGATCGAGGTCCAGGTCGCCCGGATCGAACGGGCGATGGACCCGCCGCTGGTCTGACCGACCGACGCACCGGACCCGTGGCCGACCGCGTCCGGATCTACGAGGTCGGGCCTCGCGACGGCCTGCAGAACGAGTCGACGCCGATCCTCCTCGAGGCCAAGCTCGGATTCATCAACCGCCTCGTCGACGCCGGCCTGACCGAGATCGAGGCGACGAGCTTCGTCTCGCCGACGGCGATCCCGCAGCTGGCCGATGCCGGCGAGCTCCTCCCCCGCCTGCCGAAGCGGGCCGGCGTCCGCTACCCGGTCCTCGTCCCGAACCTGCGCGGCCTCGGCCGGGCCGAGGCGGCCGGCGCCGACGCGATCGCGGTGTTCACCGCGGCGACCGATGCGTTCACCGAGCACAACATCGGGCTGACCGTCGACGAGTCCCTGGCCGCGTACGAGCCGGTGCTGGCGAGAGCCACCGAGCTCGGCTGGTGGAAGCGCGGCTACGTCTCGACCACGTTCGGCTGCCCCTACACGGGCGCCGTCGATCCCCACCGGGCGGTGGCCGTCGCCGTGCGCCTGCTCGAGCTCGGCGTCGACGAGATCTCGTTCGGCGACACGATCGGTGTCGGGGTGCCGGCCCAGGTCCACGCCGTCACCGACGCCGCGACCGACGATGGGATCGAGCTTCGCCAGATCGCGTACCACTTCCACGACACCCGCGGCACCGCGCTCGCCAACGTCACTGCGGCGCTCGACGACGGCATCCGCTGCTTCGACAGCTCGACCGGCGGCACGGGTGGCTGCCCGTACGCCCCTGGTGCGGCCGGCAACCTCGCGACCGAGGATCTCGTGTACCTGCTCGACGCCTCGGGCTTCGAGCACGGCGTGTCGCTCGAGGGCGTCCTCGACGCCGCACGCTTCATCGCGGCGGCCCTTGGAAAGCCCCTCGCGTCGAAGGTCGGACAGGCCGGCGGCTGGGATGCGGCGACGGGCGCACCCGTCGGACGCATCGCGTAGCATCGCGCCACGATGAACGGCGTCGTGCTCGTCCTGAACCAGGATTACGAGCCGCTGAACGTGACGAACCTGCCCCGCGCGTTCCGGCTCGTCTTCGGCGAGAAGGCCGAGGTCCTCGAGTACGACCACCAGGTCGTTCGCACGGTCAGCCGCGAGTACCACGCGCCGTCGGTGATCCGACTTCAGCACCGCATCCGGCGTCCCCGGCCGCGGGTCAAGCTGACCCGCCGCGAGGTCTTCGCCCGCGACCGGCACACCTGCCAGTACTGCGGCCGACAGGCGTCCGACCTGACGCTCGACCACATCGTCCCCCGCCACCGCGGCGGGAGCCACACGTGGGACAACCTCGTGGCCGCCTGCAAGAGCTGCAACCACCGGAAGGGTGGCAAGACGCCGGACGAGGCCCGGGTCCGCCTGCTCCGCCAGCCATTCGAGCCGCGGAGCGACCTCTACTCGCTCTTCACCCCGTACCTCGCCGACGAGCGCAACGAGGCCTGGCGGTCGTACCTGTTCCTCGGCCGCAACTGAGCGGCCTCGGCGCCCGCCGATGGCCGAGCCCGCCCAGGCTCCGATCCGGATCGAGGTCCCCGACTCCGTCCGCCCCCTCCTCGAGCGACTCTGGGCGAGCGGCCACGCCGCGTACGTCGTCGGCGGTTCCGTCCGGGATGCCCTCCTCCACCGGGCGGCAGCCGACTGGGACCTCGCCACTGACGCCCGGCCGGACCGGGTCCTCGGGCTGTTCCCGGGCGCGGTCTACGAGAACCAGTTCGGCACGGTCGCGGTCCGCGAGGGCTCGGCGACCCACGAGATCACGACCTTCCGGACCGATCACGAGTACGCCGACTTCCGCCGGCCGCACCGGGTCGAGTTCGGGAGCTCGATCGAGCTCGACCTCGCGCGTCGCGACTTCACGGTCAACGCGATGGCCTGGGGAGCCGACGCCGGCGGCGGCGACGCAACGCTCGTCGACCCGTACGGGGGCGCCGCCGACGTCCGGGCTCGCGTGCTCCGGGCGGTCGGCGACCCGGCCACGCGGTTCAACGAGGACGCGCTCCGAATCGTGCGGGCGATTCGCCTGGCGACGACCCTCGACTTCGAGATCGAGCCGGGGACCCTCGCGGCCCTCGAGGCCAATGCCGGGCTCGTCGCCCACCTGTCCGGCGAACGGATTGCCGTCGAGCTGCTGAAGCTGCTCAGGGCGCGGTCGCCCTCCCGCGGCCTGCGGCTGCTCATGGATACGGGCGTCCTCGAGGTGATCTCGCCCGAGCTCGCGAGCCAGCGCGGCGTCGCCCAGAACAAGATCGCCGGCGAGGATCTCTGGGATCACACGGTTCGAACGGTCGACGCCGCCGACGCCGGACGCCCCGGCCTGCGGCTCGCGGCGCTCCTGCACGACCTGGGGAAGCCGGCCACGATCGATGAGGGCCCGTTCCGCGGCCACGAGGCAGTCGGCGCGGATCACGCGCGGGCGCTCCTCGACCGGCTCCACCTGCCGCGTGTCCTCGCCGACCGCGTCGTCGACCTCGTCCGCAACCACATGTTCACCTACGAGCCCACGTGGGGCGACGCCGGGATCCGGCGCTTCATCCAGCGCGTCGGCCGGGACGAGCTCGACGACCTGTTCGCCCTCCGCGCCGCGGACAACGTCGGCAGCGGGCTCCCCGCCGGTGCCGGCCGGCTGGACGAGCTTCGAGCCCGGGTGGCCGAGCAGATCGCCGCGCGGTACGCCCTCGACCTCCGGCACCTGGCCGTCAACGGCGACGACCTCATGGCCGAGCTCGAGCTGCCAGCCGGCCCCACGCTCGGGCGCATCCTCGACCGCCTGCTCGAACGCGTGGTCGCCGATCCGGCGCTGAACGACCGGGCGACCCTGCTCGGGATCGCGGCGTCGATGCTGGCGGACGAGGCGTGATCGAGCGACTCCTCGCGGCCGAGCGTGCGCTCGAGGCCGGGAACCTCGAGCTGGCCGATCGCCTGTACGAGCAGGTCGTGGCCGCGGACCCGCGCAACGCGATCGCGATGACCGGTCGGGCCCGGGTGGCGCAGCGGCGCGGTGACGTGGATGCCGCTCGGACCTACGTCGCCAGCGCCCTGGCGACCGACCCGGACGATGCGGCGGCGGCGGAGCTCGCGAAATCGATCGCGCCACCGACCTCGCCGGCCCTCGCCGCCACGAGTCAGGGTCTCGCCAGGAACGGGGAGTCCGCGACGCCCGGCGTCGTCCCATCGCCGCGCCGCTCCGGAATCGTCGGCTGGCTCCGTCGACTCCTCCTCGGGCGCGACTGAGGCCCTAGGCTTCCGCCATGCGCGTGCTCGTGACGGGCGGAGCCGGCTACGTCGGCTCGGTGACGGTGGAGGCGCTCGTCGCCGCGGGCCACGACGTCGTCGTGCTCGACGACCTGTCGACCGGCCGCGGCCAGGCGGACCTGGCGGGGGCCCGGCTCGTGCAGGGCACGTATGGCGACCGGGCGGCCGTCGCCACGCTGCTCACCGAGTCTCAGACCGATGCGGTCCTCCATTGCGGCGCGCGATCGCTGGTGGGCGAATCGATCGCCCAGCCGGCCCGCTACTTCCAGGCGAACGTCGTCGGCGGCATCGCCCTGCTCGATGCCATGCGCGACGCCGGGGTGCAGCGGCTGGTCATCTCGTCGACGGCGGCCGTGTACGGAGTTCCCGACGTGGTGCCGATCCCCGAGAACGCCCCGCTCGCGCCGATCAACCCGTACGGCGAGACGAAGCGGGAGTTCGAGGCCGCGGCCGCGTGGTACGGCTCGGCGTACGACCTCCGGTCGGCGTCGCTGCGGTACTTCAACGTCGCCGGGGCGTCGGCCCGCAATGGCGAGCGCCACGACCCCGAGACCCACCTCATCCCGAACATCCTCGCGGCGGCCGAGGCGGGCCGGCCGGTCCGGCTCTACGGCGACGACTACCCGACCCGGGACGGGACGCCGATCCGCGACTACCTCCACGTCGTCGACCTCGGCGCCGCGCACCTCGCGGCGCTCGAGGCCACCCATCCGGGCGACCCGCGGACGGACAGCCAGCTCGTCTGCAACCTCGGCAGCGGGGACGGCGCGACCGTGAAGGAGGTCCTGGCGGCCGCCGAGCGGGTGGTCGGTCGACCCATCGCCCGCGAGGTCGCGCCGCGACGGGCCGGCGATCCGCCGGCGCTCGTGGCCGCGATCGGCAAGGCGGCGGACGTGCTCGGATGGCGGCCGGTGCGGTCGTCGCTCGACGAGATCGTCGGCTCGGCCTGGGCCTTCCGGCAGAGGGCAGCGACCGCGAGCTAGAACGTCCCCTCGGCGGGCTCGACGAACGGCGCGCTCGCTGCCTTAAGACGATCCGTGTCGCCCTCGGACGGTCGGTCCGGCACGCCGCGGAGCAGCCACACGCCGATGACCATCAGGATCAGGAACGTGAAGATCCCGACCTGGTAGGCGCCGCTGCCCCAGCCCTGGTTGAGCAGGTACGAGACCGTCGCGCCGTAGAGCACCGGGCCCGTCACCGCGCTGAACTTGCCGGCCAGCCCGTACAGGCCGAAGAACTCGCCGATCCGGTCGGGCGGCGAGAGCCGCAGCATGAACACGCGGTCGGAGGTCCAGACGCCGCCGAGGCCCGATCCGAGCAGGATCCCGGCGAGCAGGAACGTCGGCTTGGACAGGACCGCGCCACCGATCACGAGTCCGACGCACCACGACGCCAGGACGATCATCAGGGTCCGCTTCGGCCCGATCCGCTCGACGAGGAAGCCCCAGCCGAAGCTCGCGATGACCGCGGCGATCGTCAGGCCGAGCAGCACGAGATTCGCCTCCGCCTTCGTGAAGCCGATCGCATTCACTGCGAACGTGGACATCACCACGATCACGGTGTTGACGGGGTCCGTGTAGAAGAACCGGCCGACGAGGAAGCGCCGCAGCCCGGGCACCTCGCCCGCGTGCCGGAGCGTCGTCCGGAGCTGCGACCAGGACGCGATCGCGTCACGGGCGCGGAATCGCTCGCCCGTGCCGGGCGGCTCCTTCACGAACAGGAAGATCGGCGCGGCGAAGAGCGCGAACAGCACGGCGGCCATGTAGAACGTGAGGGCACTGGTCCCCGAGTCGGCGATCAGGATGAGGACGGCGATGAGGATCGTCCCGAGGTAGCCCGTCGCGACGCCGATCCCGGAGACTCGGCCGCGTGACTCGGGCCTGGAGACCACCGGCAGCGTCGCGTCGTAGTAGATGAGCGCGGCCTGGTAGCCGAAGTTCGCGATCGCGAACAGGACGATCCCGATGAAGGCCGGCCCGCTGCCGGTCCCGCTCGCGATCAGGCCGATCGCCCCTGATGCGATGATCGTCTGGGTCGTGAAGAAGAGCAGGTACGGCAGGCGCCGGCCGCCGCGGTCCGACATCGCCCCGAGGACCGGCGAGACGAGGGCGTTGAGGCCGACCGAGACGGCGTTCGCGATCCCGAACCAGAGCTGCCCGTCGGCCGCCCCGAGCCGGTGGTCGTCGGTCAGCCACAGGCCCATCGCGTACGACACGATCGCGTAGCTGTAGATCGTGTTGGCGAAGTCGTAGAGGGCCCAGGCGACCGGGATCCCGGCTCGACCCGACGGGGTCAGGCGGCCGAGGTGGCCGATCAGCGAGAGGCCGCGCGGCTGGGCTGCGGCGGTGGCCACGTCGGGATGGTAAGCACCGCTAGGATGTGCCCGTGACAGCGTCCCGCAGCGGGACCCGGACCGACGAGCCGGTCCTCCCGGTGACCCGGCACTGGCGCCCGATGGCGTTCGGGTTCAAGAGCACGCGCCGGATCCACGAGCCGATCTGCGAGCCGCTCTGGGGCGGCGAACGGGTCTTCGTGGAGGTTGCCGCCGACGGCGTCCGGATGCGGGACGTCGAGGGCGAGGTCGTCGCCGGCTTCGACCCGCTGCACGACGCGATCGCGGATTCGAGCGAGGCCGAGGAGCTGCTGCTCGACGGCTACGTCCTCCCCGCACCCCTCGGCGACCTCATCGACCAGTCGGCGATGATCGACAACGTCCCGGCCCCGTCGGTCGGGCAGATGACGCGCCAGTTCGTGGTCGGGAATCTCGGCCAGGCGCGACACCGGGACCAGCTCGACGCCGCCCAGAGCCGCGTCTTCAACCTCGACCTCGACGAGCCGGCGGCCTTCGTCGCGGTCGATCTCCTGTGGCTCGATGGCGTGCCGCTGCTCGACATCCCGCTCGGCGAGCGCAAGCGCCTGCTCGACACGGTCATCCGCGACCAGGAGCTGGTCCGCCGGTCGGCATTCGTGCACCCCCCGGTCGAGGCCTGGTATCGCCAGTGGCGCGCCTTCGGATTCCGCGAGATCGCCGTGAAGGACGCCAACAGCCGCTACGTCCCGGGCGGCGAGAGCGACCTCTGGACGACAGCCACGATCCCGAGGCGCTGAGACCGCCGATCCGCGATCGAGGCCCGAGTTCGAGGATCGGTGTTAGGGTCCCGGTCGTGCCCCAGACGGTGTTGACACCGGCGATCCGAGACGAGATCGACCGGCTCGAACACGCCGACATCATGGTCGGCATCCCGAGCTTCAAGAACGCGACGACGATCGGCTACGTCGTCCGCGCGGCCCAGGCCGGGCTCGTCCAGTACTTCCCGGACCTCCGGCCGGTCGTGGTGAACTCGGACGCCGGCTCGCCCGATGGCACCCAGCGGGTCGTCGTCGAGACCGAGCCGCCGGAGTACATCGAGCGGATCCTCCTCGTCCGTCCGACGAACCGGCTCGCCCGGGTCTCGCTCACCTATCCCGAGGTCGACGGAACCGGCGGCAAGGGCGCCGCCCTGCGGACGATCTTCGAGATGGCCGCGGAGCTCGAGGTCCAGGCCCTCGTCGTCGTCGACTCGGACCTGCGGAGCATCGCGCCGGAGTGGATCGAGCTCCTGGCCGGCCCCATCCTCAAGGGCGGCTACGACTACGTCGCCCCGCTCTACGCGCGCCACAAGCACGATGGCACGATCACGAACACCGTCACGTACCCGCTCACGCGAGCGCTCTACGGCCTCCGGATCCGCCAGCCCATCGGCGGCGACTTCGGCGTGTCGGGCGACCTCGTCCGTCACTTCCTGAAGGCCGGCGACTGGACGCCCGAGGTGTCGCGCTTCGGGATCGACATCTGGATGACGACCGAGGCGGTCACGGGCGGCTTCGCGGTCTGCCAGACCCGGCTCGGGGCGAAGGTCCACGACCCGAAGGATCCGGGTGCCGACCTCGGACCGATGTTCCGCCAGGTCGTCTCGACCATCCTCCGGCTCGCGGTGAGGAACTCGGCCCGCTGGCAGCAGGTCCATGGCAGCCACGACGTCCCCGCCTACGGCTTCGAGCGGGTCACGGACCCGCCGCCGCTCGAGGTCAACGTCCTGCGACTGCTGTCCGAGTTCCACGCCGCCTCGCTGACGATGGAGCCGACCTGGCGGCGGATGCTCGCCGCTCCCACGGCCGATGCGGTCATGCACCTCGCCGCGCTGGCCGGGCGGACCGCCGACGAGGTCCGCTCGCGTCTCGAGCTCGACCTGCCCGGCGCGAGCACGCCGACGACCCTCGCCATGGCCGACGCGGCCTCCGGGTACGCCTTCGCCGACGACACCTGGGCGCGCGTCCTGTTCGAC
The DNA here is from genome assembly GCA_035308445.1 of Candidatus Limnocylindrales bacterium. GTDB lineage: Bacteria > Chloroflexota > Limnocylindria > Limnocylindrales > CSP1-4 > UBA5189. The sequence goes on from DATGGQ010000015.1 coordinate 69,088, forward strand.
CTGGTCGTCACGGCCCGGGAGGCGCCGGAGCGGCTCGATGCCGACGTGGCCGCGCTCGTGCCGATCTACTTCGGTCGGGTCGCGAGCTTCGTGATCGAGAACCGGGACCTGACCACGGAGCGGGCCGAGGACCAGGTCGAGCGGCAGGCCCGCGAGATGGAGCGGCTGAAGCCCTATCTGGTCGAGCGCTGGGCCGCGGCGGCGGCCGCGTGACCCGGCCATGAGCCAGCCGCTCCCGGCCCGCATCGTCATTCCCGTCGCCAATCCGGCGACGGCGGAGGAGCTCATCCGGCTCGGCGCCGACCTGCTCGAGCCGCGCAGCGGCGAGCTGACCGCGCTCGGGATCGTCGAGGTCCCCGAAGGGATGCCGCTGTCCGAGGGCGCCACCCGGGCCCGGCACGCTCGGCGCCTCCTCCAGCGCGTCCTCGACTACGTCGGCGAGGGCACGCCGATCCACCCGATCGTCCGCATCGGCCGGCACGCGGCCGAGGGCATCGTCGAGGCCGCGGCCGAGCTCGATGCGGACCTGATCGTCTTCGGCTGGGGGGGCAAGTCGCCGGCCGGGCGGGAAGGCCTCTCCGCGCCATTCTCGAGCACGATCGACGAGGTCCTCCGGGAGTCGCCGTGCGACATCGCGGTCGTGAAGCAGCGGGGGGCCCGCGAGTTCAACCGGGTCGTCGTCCCCATCCGCGGTGGCCCGCACGCCGAGCTCGCGCTGCGCTTCGGGGACGCGATCGCCCGACGCCACGAGGCGACGCTCGTCGCGCTGCACATCGTCCCGCCCGGGATCACGCTCGCGGTGCGCGCCCAGGCCGAGCACGCGCTCAACGCCTTCGTCCGACAGCACGTCGGCGGCCGGGCGGAGACGCTCGTCCGCGAGGCCTCGAACGTGCGGGCCGCGATCCTCCGCGAGGCCGAAAAGTCCGACATCGTCGTCATGGGTGCCGCCGCGCCGACGTCGAGCGACGGCAACACCCACGTGTTCGGCGCGGTGCCGGAGGCGATCGCGACCCGGGCACGGACGACGGTCGTCGTCGTGAAGACCCGCGAATCGATCGGCCGGCAGACGTTCGAGCAGCTCGCCACGCGCGCCGAGTCGCTGGCCGCGGCGGATCGGGCGGCCGAGGAATCGCGGGCCGTGCCCGCTCGGGTCGAGCGCTGGTTCGGCGAGTCGAACTTCCACCACGCCGAGTTCGCCGACCTCCGGCGGCTCGTCCAGCTCAAGGAGAAGCAGTCCCTGACGATCAGCCTCGTCCTGCCGACGCTGAACGAGGAGGAGACGATCGGGCCGATCGTCCGCCGGGCGATCCGAGAGCTGGTCGGCCGGGTGCCGCTCCTCGACGAGGTCGTCGTCATCGATTCGGCATCGACCGATCGCACCCGCGAGATCGCCGAGGCCGAGGGTGCCCGCGTGCTCCAGCACCACGAGGTCCTGAGCCGCTATGGCTCCTACCGCGGCAAGGGCGAAGCGCTCTGGAAGTCGCTTTTCGCGACAAGCGGCGACCTCGTCGTCTGGGCCGACACCGACGTCCGGCAGTGGCATCCGCGTCTCGTCTACGGGACGCTGGGGCCGCTGCTCCACGAGCCGCGGCTGCAGTACGTGAAGGGCTACTACCAGCGACCGATCGTCGAGGGCGGGATCCTCCGCGAGGGTGGCGGCGGCCGGGTCACCGAGCTCGTCGCGCGGCCGCTCATCAACCTCTTCTACCCGGAGCTGAGCGGCTTCATCCAGCCGCTTGCCGGCGAGTACGCCGGGCGGCGGACGCTCCTCGAGCAGATCCCGTTCTTCACCGGCTATGCCGTCGAGATCGGGCACCTCATCGACATCGCCGAGCGGGCCGGGATCGAGGGCCTCGGCCAGGTCGACCTCGAGCGCCGGGTCCACCGCAACCAGGAGCTCGAGGGCCTCTCGCGGATGTCGTTCGTGATCCTCCAGGCGGTCATGAAGCGGCTCGAGGAGCGGCGCAAAGCCCGGCTGTTCGCCGAGCTCGGCTCGACGATGAAGCTGCCGCGATCCGGCCGGGGTCGCCTCTCGCTCGAGGTCATCGAGCTCGCCGACCTCGAGCGGCCACCGATGATCCGGATCCCCGAGTACCTCGAGAAGCGCCAGGCCGGGCTGACTCCGCAGCTCGTCCGCTGACCACGGTGGCTGCCGAGGCCGAACCGGACGGCGTGTCGATCGCTCGGCTGGACGCCGCGGACGCCTCGTGAGGGTGCTCTTCGCGCCCGACTCGTTCAAGGGCACGCTGTCGTCGGTGGCCGTCGCGCTGGCATTGGCGACGGGCTGGTCTCGGGCGCGACCCGCCGACGATCGGCTCCTCTCGCCCCTCGCGGACGGCGGCGAGGGCACCCTCGACGCGATCGAGGCGGCCGGCGGATGGGACCGACGCCACGCGATCGTCGTCGACCCGATCCACCGCGAGATCGACGCGACATTCCTGGTCGGGGGATCAGGCGACCGGACCGAGGCGATCGTCGAGATGGCCCAGGCATCGGGCCTGTCGCGACTGACGGCCGACGAGCGGGATCCGCTCGGGGCGACATCCATCGGCACGGGCCAGCTGCTCCTCGAGGCAGTGAGCGGGGGTGCCAGGCGGATCACCCTCGGGATCGGCGGGAGCGCGACGAACGACGGCGGCCGGGGAATCCTCGAGGCCCTCGGCGGGCGAGTCTCCTCGCCGGCTCCCGACGGACCGTTCCGGATCGATCTCGCGGCGCTCGACGCTCGCCTGGCCGACGTCGAGGTCGAGGTCGCGTGCGACGTCGACAACCCGCTCCTCGGGCGCCGCGGCGCGGCCGCCACGTACGGCCCCCAGAAGGGCGCGACGCCGAGTGACGTGGCGAGGCTCGACCACCGGCTCGGCGCCTGGGCCGACGCCCTCGAGGCCGCCGCCGGGCGTCACGAGCGCGACACGCCCGGCGCCGGTGCGGCCGGCGGCGTCGGGTTCGCGCTGCTGTGCCTGCAGGATCGGTTCCGGGCGTTCGCCCTGCGACCTGGCGTCGAGCTCGTCATGGCGGCGACCGGCTTCGAGGCGAAGCTCGCCCGAGCGGACCTCGTGCTGACCGGCGAGGGCCGCATCGATGCCCAGACCGCGTTCGGCAAGACAGCCTTCGGCGTCGCCAGGCGGGCCCAGGCCGCCGGCGTGCGGTGCATCGCGGTGGGCGGCGGCGTCGAGCCCGACGGTGCGGAGGCGCTGGCCGCCATCGGGGCCCGCACGGTCGCCGTCCACGACCGTCCGATCTCGCTCCAGGAGGCGAAGGCTGCCGGCGCGGCGCCGGTCGAGGCCTGCGCCGAGCGGATCGCGAGCCGGATCACCGAGCCGGCCTGACCAGCGACAATCCGGCGATGAGTCCCACGAGCCCTCTCCGCCCCCGCGGGGCGACGTCGAAGCCAGGCGCGAAGCCGACGGCCGCGAGACGGAAGCCGGTCAGGCGCCGCAGGCCCGATCCCATCAGGGCCTGGGTCCGTCGGCTCGACCGCACCCGGCCCGGCCTGATGCCGTGGGTGCTCGACCAGCTCGCCGATCGGTACGGCCATCAGACCTGGGTCCGCCGCTGGGACCCGACGTCCGAGCTCGTCCTGACGATCCTGACGCAGAACAGCGCCGACACGAACGCCGAGCGGGCGTACGTGGAGCTGCGCAGGGCCTACCCGACGGACGAGCTGCAGGTCCACGAGCCGGGCCCCGGCTGGGGCGGCAACGGCCTCCCCCACGGCGTGACCCCGGACTGGCTCCGGATCGAGCAGGTGCCGCTCGACGAGCTCATCGAGGTCATCCGCCCGGGCGGCCTGCCGGTTGCGAAGGCGAAGGGCATCCAGGCCGCCCTGCGCTTCGTCCGGGCGGAGCGCGGCAACCACTCGCTCGAGTTCCTCGGCGACCTGCCGGCGCTCGAGGCCCGGGCCTGGCTGACGCAGATCCCCGGCGTCGGCAAGAAGACCGCGAGCGTCATGCTGCTGTTCTGCTTCGGGCTGCCGCTGATGCCGGTGGATCGGCACGTCGAGCGGGTCTCGCGGCGCGTCGGCCTGCTCCCGAAGGAGACGACGAAGACCGATCCCCACGACGTCTTCCTGTCGATGCTCGAGGCCGACCGGATGTACGAGGCCCACGTGAACCTGATCCGGCACGGGCGCCTCATCTGCCACGCCCAGCGACCGGAGCACGAGCGCTGCCCGCTCCGCGATCGCTGCCGGTTCGTCGACCCGAAGGCGCCCTGACCTCGCCCGAGCTCCCTCGAGCCCGGTAGGACCCACGGGTCCCTCGTCGGCCGCTATCCGGGGCCGTATCCTGCGGCCGTGTTGACCGGCGGCTGGCGGGGCGGTGCCGGGGCGCCGCGCATCCTCATCGTCGACGACGACCCGAACCTGCTGGTCCTGCTTGCCGACCAGCTGCGGGCCGACGGGTTCGAGATCCAGACCGCGCGCGACGGGCAGGAGGCCCTCCGACGCCTCCAGGGCGGCTGGCCCGACCTCCTGATCCTCGACATGATGATGGCCCGGATGGACGGGCTGACCCTGGCCCGCGAGATCAAGGCCCGGGCCGACCTGCCGATCATCGTCCTGTCGGCGATCGACACCGCGGACTCGAAGGCCGACCTCCTCGAGGAGGTCGCGGAGGACTACGTCACCAAGCCGTACCACTACCCCGAGCTGCGGGCCCGGATCCTGCGGGTCCTTCGCCGGCTCGGTGACAAGGTCCCGCGGCAGAGCCTCGTCCTCGGGCCGGACCTGACGCTCGAGCTCCATCGCCGCGTGGCCATCGTCGGCGGCGAGCCGGTCCAACTCACCCCCACGGAGTCACGCCTGCTGTACGCCCTTGCCGCGAATCTTGGCAGCACGGTCAGCACCGAGACGCTCCTCGATCGCGGCTGGGCCGACACCGACGATGCCGACCCGTCCTACGTCTGGGTGACGATGCGGCGCCTCCGCCAGAAGATCGAGCGGAATCCGGACCGGCCGGCCCACCTGGTCACGGTCCGCGGCGTCGGGTACCGGCTCGTCGGCGACGGCGCCGAGCCGGCGTGACCGTGCCCTCGTGACGGGGCCTGCGTGACGGAGCCAGCCTCGCGGCCGAAGCGGCCGTTCCGCCTGCGCCTCACGCTCGGCTTCATCTACGCCGCGGTCCTGCCGGTCGCGGCGTTCGGGCTCTTCGTGCTGGTCCAGGTCGCCCCGGAGAAGGGCTCGACATTCGGGGCGGTCCTGCTCTTCGCCATCGCCGCCGCGGTGATCATCGGCGTCGTCCTCGCGCTGTATCTCGCCGCGGACGTCACGGCGCCGCTGCGGCGGATCGCGACATCCGTCGAGCGGGTCTCCCGCGGCGACCTCTCGACCCGGATCGACGTCGACGGCGAGGACGAGCTCGGGCGCCTCGCCGAGAGCCACAACCGCCTCGCGGCGGATCTCGAGCGCCGCAACCGGGAGCTGCGGCGGATCCTGTCCGCCATCGAGAAGGCCTCGCCGTCCCTCGGCGTGGACGCGCTCGCCGACATGGCCGGCGAGGAGGTCCGAGCTGCGTTCGAGATGATCGACGCGGTCTGCCTGCTGGTCGACCCACGCGAGATCCCGACCGAGGATCACGTGCCGGGCGAGCCCCGACCAATCCGGGCGCTGCTGCGGATCGGCGACGAGACGCTCGGGCTCGTCGTCGGGCGGCTGCCCGCGACGCGGAGCTGGGAGCCGGCCGACCAGGACCTGGTCGAGCTCTACGCCGCGGAGATCGCGGTCGCCGTCCGGAACGCGCAGCTGTTCCAGCGGATCGAGGCGCAGAACAGCCGCTTGGTCGAGCTCGACGCGGCGAAGGACGAGTTCCTGCGCGGCGTCAGCCACAACCTCCAGACCCCCCTGACGAGCATCCGCGCCTACGCCGACCAGCTCGACGCCGACCGGCCCGATCGGCGCCTCTCGATCATCGGCGAGCAGTCCGATCGCCTGTCCCGGATGGTGCGCCAGCTCCTGACCGTCTCGCGACTCGAGTCCGGCGCGCTGCGACCGCGCGTGGAGGTCCTCGCCCTGGCGCCACGCGTCCGCCGCACGTGGGAAGCCCTCGGTCAGGGCAGCGCCCCGTTCGAGCTCGTCGACCAGTCGGAGGGTTGGCTCGCGGTCGCCGATCCCGACCAGCTCGATCAGGTCCTGTGGGCCCTCCTCGACAACGCCGTGAAGTACGGCGCCGGCTCGACAGTGGCCGTGACGATCGCGCCGGAGGCCGCCGAGGGCGCTGTCGCTCTCACGGTCGCCGACCGCGGGCCGGGGATCGCGGCCGCCGACGTCGACCGCCTGTTCGCCCGGTTCGAGCGCGGCGCCGCCGAGGGGACCTCGCAGGGAACGGGGCTGGGGCTGTACGTGTCGCGGGAGCTGTGCCGGGCGATGGGCGGCGATCTCGTGCTGGCCGGGTCACGCCCCGCCGACGCAACGGATCCGACCGCGCCCGCGGATGGCGCGGTGCGCGCCGACGGCACCGTGCCCGCGGCGTTCCGGATCACCCTCCCGGGAGAGCCACCGGAGGCCTGAGCCGGATCGGGAGCTCGATCAGGCCGGAGCGGGAGCTCGATCAGGCCGGAACGTGGAGGGCTCCGAGCCGCTCCGCCGCGGCTCGGAGCGTCGAGAGCTGCTTCGGGAACGCGAACCGGAGCTTGGACCGACCAAGCTCGGTGTGGGCGTAGAACGACGAGCCGGGTACCGCGGCCACGCCCGGGTCCCGGATCAGGCGCCGCGCGAACGTCACGTCGTCCTCGTCGGTGAGGTCGGCGATGTCGGTCATGACGTAGTACGCGCCAGCGGGCCGCCAGACGCGGAAGCCAGCCGTCTCGAGCGCCGGCACGAGGGCCGCGCGACGCTCCCGGTACGCGGCGAGCAGGTCGTCGAAGTACGTCGCCGGCAGCCCGAGGGCGACCGCAGCCGCGGCCTGGAGGGGTGCGGCCGCGCCGACCGTGAGGAAGTCGTGGACCTTCCGGATCCCGGCGGTCAGCGCCGCCGGCGCGATCACCCAGCCGACGCGCCAGCCGGTCACCGAATACGTCTTCGAGACCGAGTTCACGGCCACAGTCCGCTCGCGCATCCCGGGCAGGGTGGCCATCGGGACGTGCTCGCCCTCATAGACGAGGTGCTCGTAGATCTCGTCCGTGAACACGAGCAGATCGCGCTCGCGGGCGAGGCCGGCGATCTGCTCGAGCTCGTCCCGGCTGAAGACCTTGCCGGTCGGGTTGTGCGGAGAGTTGAGGACGATCCCCCGGGTCCGGCTCGTGACCGCCGCCCGCAGCGCGTCCGGATCGAAGGACCAGTCCGGCGGCTCGAGGGCCACGTATCGCGGCGTCGCTCCGGTGAGGATCGCGTCCGGGCCGTAGTTCTCGTAGAACGGCTCGAAGACGATGACCTCGTCGCCCGGGTCGACGAGCGCCAGCATCGCCGAGATCATCCCTTCGGTCGCGCCGCAGGTGACGGTGATCTCGGTCTCGGGGTCGGGCGACCAGCCCGGATAGGTGCGGGCGGTCTTCGCGGCGATCGCATCGCGGAGCGGCTTCGAGCCCCACGTGATCGCGTACTGGTTGACGTCACCGACGATCGCGGCCACGGCCGCCTGCTTCAGCTCATCTGGCGCGGCGAAGTCCGGGAAGCCCTGCGCAAGGCTGACGGCGCCGGCGGCGACCGCGAGGCGGTTCATCTCGCGGATGACGGATTCGGTGAACCGCTCGGCTTTCGCGCTGATCCGGCGGGTCGCGAGCGGCGCCTTCACTGCGGGCGGCGTCATCGCCGCGGGCTGCGTCATCGCCGGAGTCTACGGGCGGCCCGCGATCGCAGCGTTTCAGCTGCCGATCCGGCAACGGCTGCCCGGCGCGACGCGCGGCCCCGGGGTCGCCCACGTCCACGCCGCTCCACCGGTACCCTCGAGCCGATGCCGAGCCGCGAGGACGCGTGGGCCCTGCTCACGGAATGGACGACGACCGAGCCGCTGCGCAGGCACGGCCTGGCCGTCGAGGCAGCCGTCGGCTGGTACGGCGAGCACCGGTTCGGGATCAGCGGAGACGAGCTCGAGATCTGGCGCTCGGCCGGGCTCCTCCACGACTTCGACTACGAGCGCTACCCGGAGACGCACCCGCTCCGCGGCGCCGACGAGCTGCGGGCCCGCGGCTACCGCGACGACGTCGTCGAGGCGATCCTCGGCCATGGCGACCACACCGGCGTGCCCCGGACGAGCCTTCTGGCGAAGACGGTCTACGCCTGCGACGAGATGACCGGCTTCGTCATCGCCGTGGCGTACGTCCGGCCGAACCGCAGCCTCGACGAGGTCGACGTCCGCGCGGTCACGAAGAAGATGAAGGACAAGGGCTTTGCCCGGCAGGTTCCGCGCGACCAGCTGGAGAAGGGCGCTGTCGAGCTCGGGGGCCCCTTCGACGAGCACGTCCAGAACGTCATCGAGGGCCTGAAGATCGTCAGGGGGGAGCTCGGCCTGTGAGGCTCGGGATGATCGTCCCGCAGGGCTGGACCGGCGAGTACGACGGCTGGGAGGCCGCGCCGGCCTGGGATCGGACCGTCGCGGTCGCGCAGCAGGCCGACCGGCTCGGGTTCGAGTCGATCTGGCTGTTCGACCATTTCCACACGGTCCCCCGTCCGACCGACGAGATCACGTGCGAGTCGTTCACCTCGCTGAGCGCGCTGGCCGCGCTGACGAATCGTGTCCGCCTCGGCCACATCGTCATCTGCTCGCCGTACCGGAACCCGGCGCTGACGGCCAAGATGATCGCGACGATGGACGTCATCTCCGGCGGCCGGATGGAGCTCGGCATCGGCGCCGGCTGGAAGAGGGACGAGTGGCTCGCCTACGGCTACGGCTTCCCCGAGACCCGGGAGCGGCTCGCCATCCTCGCCGATCACCTCGAGGTCATCACCCGGATGCTCGCGCCGGGCCGCTCGAACCACGCGACGTTCGAGGGCGAGCATGCCCACGTGAAGAACGCGATCAACGTCCCGAAGCCGATCCAGGAGCACCTGCCGGTCATGGTCGGCGGGAACGGCCGGAACGTCACCTGGCGTCTCGCGGCAAGGCACGGCGACGAGCTCAACGTCGACGGGCTCTCGCCCGACGAGGTCGCCGCGGCGCTGCCGGTGATCCGGTCGCGCTGCGAGGAGATCGGGCGGGACCCGGACAGCCTCAGGGTCAGCGTGCACTTCTGGTGGGGGGACGCCCCCGGTCCCGGGCAGGAGCGGGTCGATCGCCTGGCCGCGTACGCCGAGCTCGGGCTCTCGCGCGTCATCACGCTCGTGAAGGCCTCGGCCACCTCCGACGAGGCTCTCGAGCGGCTCGCTGCCGACGCGCGCGCCGCCGGAGTCGAGCTGGCCTGACCAGTCGCCACCATGGCCGCGGCGGCTCGCGCATCGGCCGTCCGCGCCCGTAGCATCCGGCCATGGGCCCGTCGATCGTCGCGCCACAGGTCCGCCGTGCGACCCGGATCTCGCTGCCGCTGCTCGGCGCGTTCGTCGTCGGTGCGATCGCCTACGGCGGGCTGTACACGTTCCCGGCCCTGTCCGTGGCATTCGCCTCGGAGTTCGGCATCAGCCGCACGCTGGCGGTCACGCCGTGGACGATGTTCCTCGTCGTCACGGCGGTCTCGAGCCCGCTCCTCGGCCGGGCCTACGACGAGTGGGCCGATCGCGACCTCCTGACCGCGTCGATGGTCCTGCTGGCCGCCGGCTGGCTCGCCGTCTATGTCGCCCCGGACATCACGCTCGTGATCCTGGCGTATGCCGTGTTCCACGCCCTCGGCCTGCAGCTCGCGTTCATCGGCGTCACGACGGCCGTTGCCCGGCGGTACGCCGGCGTGTCGGGGCTGGCGCTCGGGATCGCCTACGCGGGCCCCGGCATCGGCGTCGCGCTGGCACTGCCCGTGGCCGCGGGCCTCATCGAGAGCGCCGGCTGGCGTGCCGCCGCTCTCGCGTTCCTCGCCACGTGCCTCGTCGGGGTCGCGTTCGTGTGGCTCATGACGAGCGGCCCGACGGTGGTCGTGCCCGCGCGCGAGACCCGCCGCCGCGAGTCCACCCAGGCGGCCGGCGCTTCCGGCCTGCACGAGACTTCCGCGCCGGGCGCCGTGTCGGCCGGCTTTGAGCCGCTGCCCGTCGGCACCGGCTCCGGTCGGGCCAGCATCCGGCGGGCCATCCGGACCCGGCGGTTCGCCGTGCTGTTCGGCGGCGCGATCGCGATCGGCATCTTCGACGAGGGCATCATCCAGGGCTTCATCCCGCACGCGGTCGGCATCGGCTTCGACGTCCGGTTCGCATCGTTCGCCCTCGGGCTCCAGTCGCTCGCCTACGTCGTCGGCCAGGTCGTCGGTGGCGGGCTGTCGGACCGGCTCGGCCGCCGGACGGTCGGGGCCGCCGCCGCCGTCCTCGTCGCGGGCGGGGTCCTCGCCGCCTTCGGCGCCACGACGGCCCAGCCGACCCTGGTCGTGGTCGGGATCGCGATCCACGGGCTCGGCACGGGTGCGACGATCGCCGTCCGGTCGGCGGCCTTCAGCGACGTCTTCGGGGGCGCGAGCTTCGGCACGATCTTCGGCGTGCTCGCGGTCGCCTACCCGATCGGTGGCGCGATCGCCGTCTATGCCGGCGCGCTGTCGATCGACCGCCTCGGGACATACCTGCCGCTCGTGTGGCTCGCCGTGATCGGCACGATCGCCTGGGCCACCGCCCTGTGGGTCGCAGGACCTCGCCGTCGCCACCCGGCTCTGCGAAATTCGCAGCCGCAGCCATCGAATCCGGCGTGATTCGCAGACATCGGTGCGATACCCTCCGCTGCGGAGGAGGGTGCCATCCATGCATCGCCGTGCATCGACGCTCGCCATGGTCGCGATCCTGGTCGTCGGAGCCTGCGGCACCGGCGAGGCGACATCGCCGCCGGCTGCGACAGGCCCGGTGGCCTCGAGCGGCGGGGCTTCCCAGCCGGCGGGCACGCCGGTCGTCACCGCCCAGCCCCTGAGCCGCGACCCCGACACGCTCGTCGTCGCGGTCGACGCGTTCAACGCCGACTTCGACCCGGCCAGCGCCTACCTCCTGTCCGAGGCGCTCATCTGGCGAGGGATCTACGAATCGCTGGTCCGCCTCAAGGGCGACAGCGCCTCGGAGGTCGAGCCCCTCCTCGCCGATTCGTGGAACCACAACGCCGACGCGTCGTCATGGACGTTCCATCTCCACCCGGGGGTCACGTTCACCGACGGCACGCCGCTCGACGCGGCGGCGGTCAAGGCGAACTACGTCCGGACGATCGGCCTGGCCCTCGGCACGAACCTCATCCTCGGGTCCTTCATCACCGACCCGTCGAACGACATCGTCGTCGTCGATCCCCAGACGATCACGTTCAACCTCAACGCCCCGACCCCGCACTTCGACGTGATCATGGCGGCCCAGTACGGGACCGGGCTCGTAAGCCCGAAGGCCTTCACGACGAACTCGACCGGGCCGAAGGACCAGGGCCACGACTGGCTGCAGTCGAACGCCGTCGGGACCGGGCCGTACATGCTCGACAAGCTGAGTCCCGGTGACGAGGTCGACCTCGTCCAGAACCCGAGCTACTGGCGCGGCTGGTCCGGCAGCCACTTCAAGAAGATCATCATCCGCTCGATCCCGGAGGCCGCAACCCGCCGCCAGCTCCTCGAGTCCGGCGATGTCGACATCGCCTACGCCGGCACGGCCGAGGACACCGCCGCCGTCCAGGCCGAGGGCTTCACAGTCGGCGACTTCAAGAACCTCGACATGACCTACATCATCCTCGGCGAGTACGGGCCGTTGGCGTCGCCCGAGGCTCGCCAGGCGATGAACTACCTGTTCCCGTACGACGACTTCCTCAACACGGTCATGAAGGGCACGCTCCAGCGGGCCAACGGCGTCTTCCCCGACCTCCTCGCGACCCACGACCCGAACGTCTTCCAGTACACGACCGACATCGAGAAGGCGAAGGCCCTCCTGAACACCGCCGGCGTCGTGCCGGGCACGACGCTCACGTACGAGTACTACACCGGCTTCGGGCAGGAGGCCGGCACCGTCCTCCAGGCGCAGCTCGAGCAGGTCGGCCTGCACCTGACCCTCAAGGAGGTCGAGTTCAGCCAGATGAACGCCGACCTGACCACCGATCGGCCCGTCGACAAGCGGGCGAACATGTACTACTGGGGCTGGTGGCCGGACTACAACGCCCCGTCCGATTACTCCTGGATCCTGTTCAACAGCCAGGCCGCCCCGAACGTCTGCCCTTGCTACAACAGCGGCTACTACCACAACGCCACCGTCGACAAGATCATCAACGACGGCTTCACCCAGACGAACGACGCCACGCTGGCGGCCGAGTACAGGCAGGCCCAGGACATCCTCGTCCGGACGGACCCGGCCTGGATCCCCGTCGGCCAGCAGCTGGACGAGACCTATTTCCGGACCGACATCCAGGGCCAGGTGTTCAACCCGCTGTACATCCTGACCTGGGACTACTACGCGCTCTCGCGCGGCTGATCACCCGCCCCGCGGGCCACGCCTGGGAGCCGTCGAATGGGCCGCCTGCTCGTTCGACGGCTCCTGTTCATGGCCTTCGTCCTGTGGGGCGTCTCGCTCTTCACCTTCTTCCTCGCGCGCGTCGCGCCGGGTGATCCCGCCCGGCTGATCGCCGGGCCGCACGCCAACGCCGAGGCGATCGCGAACGTCCGGGCCCTGTACGGCCTCGACCAGCCGCTCCCGGTCCAGTACGTCCACTACCTCGTCGGGCTGCTCCATGGCGACTTCGGGACGTCGTACGTCACGCGCCGCCCGGTCCTCACCGACCTCGTGACGTTCCTGCCGGCGACGCTCGAGCTGTCGTTCTACGCCCTCCTCGTCGGCTCGCTGGTCGGCCTCGGGCTCGGCGTGATGAGCGCGCTGCGAGCGGGCTCCAATCGCGACAAGGCCGCCCGGTTCGTGGCCGTGGCCGGGCTGTCCATGCCCGCGTTCTGGCTCGCGATCCTGCTCCAGCTCGTCTTCTACTCGGCCCTCAGGGCCCTGCCGTTGGCCAACCGACTCGACACGGGGATGGCCGCGCCGCCGCAGGTGACCGGCTTCATGACGATCGACAGCCTGCTCTCCGGCCAGTGGGCCACGTTCGCCGCCGCGGTCCGCCACCTGATCCTGCCGGTGCTGACCCTGTCGCTCGCCGAGGTCGGGCTCATGGCCCGCGTCGTCCGGACGAGCGTCCTCGAGGTCGTCGGGGCGGACTGCATCCGGACGGCCGAGGCGAAGGGCCTCAAGCCGCGCCGCGTCCTCACCCGGCACACGCTCCGGAACGCGCTGCTGCCGGCGGTCACGATCGTCGGGCTGGAGGCGGCGCTGCTCGCGGGGGGCGTCTTCCTCGTCGAGGAGATCTTCGCCTGGCCGGGCGTCGGCCGGTACGCCTTCGATGCGATCCGCTCGTCCGACTACAACGCGATCATGGGCTTCACGGTCATCGGCGCCGTGTTCTACGTGGTCGTCAACCTCGTCGTCGACCTGCTGTACCTGCGGCTCGACCCCCGGATCCGGTACACGTGAGCGCCGAGCGGTGAGAACGATCGCCCGGTTCGGCCGGTTCGCCGCGGCCTCGCGGCTCAACCTCGTCGGCGTCGGGCTGGTCGCGGTCGTCCTGTTCGCCGCCGTGTTCGGCCAGTTCCTCACGCCCTACCCGCCCGACGCCATCTCGCTCCTCGAGCGGTTCTCGCCGCCGTCGCTCAGCCACCTCTTCGGGACCGACGATTACGGCCGGGACATCTTCAGCCGGGTCCTCGCCGGCGCGGCGATCTCGGTCCAGGTGGCGGCCGTCGTGATCTCCATCTCGGTGGTGGTCGGGACCCTGCTCGGGGCGATCGCCGGGCTGTTCGGCGGGCTCGTCGACGAGGCCCTGATGCGGCTGACGGACCTGTTCCTCGCGTTCCCGGCGCTGATCCTCGCGGCGGCGATCGCGGCGACGTGGGGCGGCAACCTGACGACGACGGTCATCGCCCTGGCGACGGTCTACTGGCCCTGGTACGCCCGCCTCGTCCGCGGCCAGGTCCTCAGCCTGCGGGAGCGGGAGTTCGTCACCGCGGCGAGGGTCTCGGGCGCGGGCCCGGTCGACATCCTCCGGCGGCACCTGCTGCCGAGTGTCCTCCCCTACGTGATCCTGCAGGTCTCGCTCGACATCGGCTACGTGATCCTGTACACGTCGTCGCTGAGCTTCCTCGGCCTCGGCGCGCAGCCACCGACGGCCGAGTGGGGCGCGATGATGACCGACGCCCGCGGCTTCGTCCGCGAGGCCTGGTGGTTCCCGACGTTCCCGGGCCTCGCCCTGGCGCTGACGGTCCTCGGGTTCAACCTCCTCGGCGACGGGCTGCGTGACTGGCTCGACCCCCGGATCGGCGGACGTCGCTGACCGCCGGCGCGCTACCGTCAGGGCGATGACCCCGGCCCTCCTCGCGCACCTCGAGCGGACGTACTTCGCGGAGTACGCGGAGCTGCGTGGCCAGCTGCTCGACACGCTCACCGACGCGGACCTCGCGTTTAGACCCGGCGGCCGGAACCCCACCCTCGGCGAGCTGTGCCTCGAGATCGGCGAGGTCGAGCATGCCTATGTCGAGTCGTTCCTGACGTTCCGCCAGGACTTCCACTGGCGCAACCCGGACCGGTCGCTGGCCGCCAGCGTCGAGGGCCTCCGGGCCTGGTACGCCGAGCTGGACACGCGGCTGGACGCCGCGCTCGAGGCGCTGACCGCGGCGGACGTCGCCGGCCGCCGGATCGATCGCGGCGGAGAGTTCCTCGTCGACGTCACCCAGCAGCTGGACATCTACCGTGAGGCGCTGCTGATCTTCTGCGGCAAGGCCGCCGTCTATCTCCGGGCGATGAACCGGGCCCTCCCCGGCCGCCTCGCCGAGTGGATCGACTAGGAGCCCTCGAGCCGCCGCCGCAGGTGCAGGCCGGTCAGCGAGCCCTCGGCGCGGATGAGCTCGGCGGGCGGGCCCTCGAAGACGACCGTGCCGCCGTCGTGGCCGGCGCCCGGCCCGAGGTCGATGACCCAGTCGGCCCGGGCGACGACATCGAGGTTGTGCTCGATGACGATGACCGTCCGGCCGGCGTCGACCAGCCGATCGAGCAGGCCGATGAGGTTGTCGACGTCCTGGAGGTGGAGGCCGGTCGTGGGCTCGTCGAGGACGTAGACCTCGGTATCGGCGGCCATCTCGATCGCGAGCTTCAGCCGCTGGCGCTCGCCGCCTGACAGCGTGTCGAGCTCCTGGCCCAGCGAGACATAGCCGAGGCCGACGTCGGCCAGCCGATCGAGCATCTCGCGGACCGGCCGCTCGATGAAAAACGTCCGAGCCTCCTCGACGGCCATCGCCAGGACCTCGACGATGTTCCGGCCCCGGAGTCGGTACTCGAGGACCTCGTCGGTGAACCGGCGGCCCTCGCAGACCTCGCAGATGCTAACCACCTCGGCCATGAACCCGAGGCTCGTGTAGATCCGGCCGAGGCCGTTGCAGGCGGGGCATGCGCCTTCGGAGTTGGCGCTGAACAGCGCCGGCTTCACCCCGTTGGCCCTGGCGAACGCGTTCCGGATCGGGTCGAGGATGCCGGTGTAGGTGGCCGGGCTCGACCGGCGTGAGCCCTTGATCGCGGACTGGTCGATGACCGTCACCGACGGGTCCGTCCGGGGCAGGCAGCCGTGGATGAGCGAGCTCTTGCCGGAGCCGGCAACCCCGGTGACGGCGACGAGCACTCCGAGGGGCACGTCGACCGACACGTCCCGGAGGTTGTGGAGGCGGGCGTTCCGGATCGGGATCGCGCCTCGCGCCGTCCGCGGCTCCGCCTTCAGCCGCTGCCGCACCCCGAGGTGTCGGCCCGTGGCGGTGCCAGCGGCGAGCAGGCCGTCGACGGTGCCCTCGTAGACCACGGTCCCGCCGTGCGGGCCGGCACCGGGGCCCATGTCGACGACGTGATCGGCGATCCGGATGACCTCCGGGTCGTGCTCGACGACGAGGACCGTGTTGCCCTTGTCCCGGAGCCGCCGGAGCAGCGCGTTCATGCGCTCCACGTCGTGGGCGTGGAGGCCGATCGTGGGCTCGTCGAACACATAGGTCACGTCGGTCAGGGGCGAGCCGAGATGCCGGACCAGGCGCGTCCGCTGCGCCTCGCCGCCCGACAGGGTCCCGGACGATCGGTCGAGGCTCAGGTAGCCGAGGCCCATCTCGACGAACGAGTCCAGGCTCTCCCCGAGGGCCTGCAGGAGCGGGGCGACGGTCGGCTCGTCGAGCCCTCGGACCCACTCCGCGAGGTCGCTGATCTGCATGGCGCAGGCGTCGGCGATGCTCAGGCCCCGGATCTTCGAGGCCCGGGCCGCGGCGTTGAGCCGAGTCCCGCCGCATTCCGGGCAGGCGCTGAAGGTTGCGACCCGCTCCACGAACGCCCGGTGGTGGGGCTGGAGGCCCTCGATGTCCTTCGACAGGATCGACTTCTGGATCCGCGGGACGAGGCCCTCATAGGTGATGTTGATCCCGTTGATCCGAACCTTCGACGGCTCCCGGTACAGGAGGTCGTGGAGCTCCTTCGCCGAGTACTCGCCGATGGGCTTGTCGGGGTCGAAGAAGCCGGACTCGCTGAAGAGGCGGGTCGACCAGCCATCGGCCGTGTAACCCGGGACGCGGATCGCACCCTGGCGGAGGGACTTCGTCTCGTCATAGAGCTGGCTCAGGTCGATGGCGCTGACCGTCCCCAGGCCCTCG
The DNA here is from genome assembly GCA_035308445.1 of Candidatus Limnocylindrales bacterium. GTDB lineage: Bacteria > Chloroflexota > Limnocylindria > Limnocylindrales > CSP1-4 > UBA5189. The sequence continues at coordinate 85,810 of DATGGQ010000015.1, forward strand.
CACCGGGGGCACATCCCACCCGCGAGATTGAACCTGCGGGTCAGCGTCTCGCCCTCGCCGCGGTCGATCGAGAGGGCACCGGCGCCGCTGATCGACGGGATGTTGAAGGCATACGCCTGGGGTCCGCCGATCGAGGGCCGGGCGATCCGGCTGAAGACGACCCGCAGCAGGGCGTTGGCGTCGGTGACGGTCCCGACCGTCGAGCGGATGTTCGCGCCCAGCCGCTCCTGGTCGAGGATGATCGCGGTGGTCAGGCCCTCGAGCGAATCGACGTCCGGACGGGCGAGCGTCGGCATGAAGCCCTGGACGAAGGCGCTGTATGTCTCGTTGATGAGCCGCTGCGATTCCGCGGCGATCGTGCTGAACACGAGCGAGCTCTTGCCCGATCCGGAGACGCCGGTGAAGACGGTCAGCCGGCGCTTCGGGATGTCGAGGCTGATGTCGCGGAGGTTGTGCTCGCGGGCGCCTCGGACCGCGATCGAACCCCAGGCCTGGGGGTCGGCGACCGGCGGGTCAGCGGCCGGTGATTCGGTGGCCGGCGATCCGGTGGCCAGCGGTCAGCCCGCCGCCTGCTTCACGAGCGCGGCGATCCGCCCCTCGACCGCCAGCGTGAGCCTGATGACCGCGAACTCGGTCGGCCACATGTCGCCGTCGTCGAGGTGCGCGTCGGGCTGGAAGCCGACCGTCGAGTACCGCACCCGGAACTTCGACTTGGCCTTGTAGAAGCAGATCGTCTTGCCGTCCTTGCCCTCGGTGGCGTAGGCCGGCATGCCGTAGTACGTCTTCGGCACGAGGCCCGGCACGGCCCCGCTGATGACCTCGTGCAGCCGCTCGCCCATGGCCCGGTCGTCGGGCGGCATCTTGGCGAGGCTGGCCCTCAGGTCATTCAGGCCGTCCTCGCGCTCCTGCGCGGGATCCCGGCCCGCGGCGGCCTTGCGCTCGCGGGCGGCGGCCTTGACGGCGGCCTGCTCCGCCTCGCTCCAGATCTTCTCCCTGGTCGGCATGTCGTGCTCCTTCGCCGGTGTGGATCAGGCCGTGGCGGGCTAGCGGACCTTGCCCTGCTGCAGGATCCGGATGGCGTTGCCGAACGGGTCGCGGAGGCCCATGTCGGTGCCGTAGAAGTGGTCGGTGGGCTCCTGGGTGAAGTCGGTCACGCCTCGAGCCTGGAGCTCCGCGTACAGGCCGCGGACGTCGTCGGTGACGAACACGAGGCCGGACATCGCGCCCTTGGTGATCAGCTCGCGGAGCTGGGACGCGGTGGCGTCGTCGTGGAGCGGCGCGCCCGGCTGCTCGAGCGAGATCTCGGTGTCGCCGCCCGGCACGCGGACGGTGAGCCAGCGGTATGTGCCCTGGCGGACGTCGTTGCCCTTCTCGAGCCCGAGCTTGTTGACGTAGAAGTCGAGGGCCTCGTCCTTGTCGAGGACGTAGATCGAGGCGACGTTGAGCTTCGAGATCATGACGATGTCTCCTGCGAGTGGATCGGTGTCGATGCGGTCAATCTAGGGAGCCGCCTCGGATCGCGCTTCTCCGAAACTGCTCGATCGCGGCTGGACGCCCGCCGGCAGGCGCGGCCGGGTCTGGGCCATCTGGAAGCAGTGTGGCGCCTCGATCGGCGGGTGACCGACGCGGTAGCCCGATGGCGTCTCGCCGACGACCTCCCGGAACGTCCGGCTGAAGGTGCCGAGGCTCCCGAAGCCGACATCGAGGCAGACGTCGGTGATCGGCCGGTCCGTCTCGCGCAGCAGGAACATCGCCCGCTCGACCCGCCGCCGCTGGAGGTAGCGATGGGGCGTCTCGCCGAAGACGGCCCGGAAGCTGCGGCTGAAATGGGCCGGCGAGACGTGGGCGACGGTCGCGACGGCCGCGACATCGAGCGGCTCGGCGTAGGCCCGATCCATCGCGTCGCGGGCCCGGAGCAGGTCACGGTTGAAGGCCTCGGATGCGCGGCTCATCGGCACCCGCAATGACAACACGACCTGGGAATGGGATGGGCTTGTACGCCAGGAGAGCACCTAGGCCCGCTGATCATGCCCCGCCGCCCGCGCAGGTAGGCTGTCCCCATGCGCGTTGCGCGGGAACCGTGGGATGAGTGACCAGCCTGGCCTGCCGGCCGGGACCGAGCTCGAGCGCTGGGTTCGGATGCGCCGCCGCCTCAATGCACCGCCGCAGCGCGTGTTTCGAGCCTGGTCCGACCCGGAGGAGCTCGCCCGCTGGTTCCCCGAGCAGGTTGAAGGGGGCCTCGCCGTCGGGTCGCGATCCATCCTTGTCTGGCGGGAACGACGAGTCTGGTGGGACGTGGTGGAGGCGCATCCCGACCGTGGCCTCGTCGTCCGCTGGCCAGGGCTGGTCGATGAGCGGCTGATCACGACCGTCCGGGTGCTCATCGAACCCGCTGGCTTCGGCAGCCGGATCGACCTCGAGGACGGACCATTCGCGCTCGACCAGCCACGCATCCTTGACGCCTGGGCAGCGGCGACAGGAGGGTGGAGCGAGGCACTGGCCCTGCTGCGCGCCCACCTCGATTTCAGCATCGACCTGCGACCCCGAGCGTACGAGGAGTAGAGGAAGACACCCGATGGCCGGTCCGCCCGTCGAGGTCGCCTTCTTCTACCGGACGAAGTGGGGACACCACGACGAATTCCTGGAGCTCTTCAACCGCAACCATCTGCCTGTCCTCCACGAGCACGTGAAGGGCGGTCGAATGCTCGACGTTCGGGTCCAGGTCCCACGGTTCCACGGGGACGGCCGGGCCGACTGGGACGTCATGGTCACGATCGTCTATCGCGACTGGGCGGCGATGGAGGAGCACTCCGACAAGGAGATCACCGAGCGGCTCTTTCCCGACCAAGGCCGCTTCGCCGAGGAAGAGCGACGGCGTTTCACCATCCTCGATGCCCACTGGGACGTGCCGCTCGATTCGTTGCCGGGCTGAGCGAGGGCGGATTCCGCGCTCAGGGTCGCCGTGGTTGGGGAGCCGTGGAGGAAGCCTCGGTGCCGCCTGTCCGCGGCCGGTCCTGGGCCAGCGCTTCGGCGCCGCGTCCGACTGCCTTTGCCCCTGCTCCAACGCGATCAGGTCGTGGTGTCGAGCGGCTGCACGCTCGGGTCCAGGGGTCAGGTTCAGTGGTCACCCCAACACAAAGAAGGTCGGTGTCAGGCGAACGACCGAACGACCGTCCGGTTTCGTGCGGGAAAGGGTGGAGCCGACACTCGGATTTGAACCGAGGACCTGCTGTTTACGAAACAGCTGCTCTACCGCTGAGCTATGTCGGCCCGGGGCCGGGAAGTATAGGCGATGCTTTTCCCGTGACCGACAGCTCGTCATCGGCGTCTACGGGACGCTGCGCCGCGGCGAACGCAACCATTCCCTGCTCGACGGAGCCGCGTTTGTCGGCTCGGGCACCGTTAGGGGAATGCTCCACGACATGCCGCGAACGCCGTACCGCCCGTACCGGTATCCGGCGCTGGTCGAGGCGACGACGGGCGACGCCACGGTCGAGCTGTAGCGCCTCACCGGACCGGAGATGCTCGCCACGCTCGATGCCCTCGAACGATGCGACCCCGACGACGTGGGCGGCTCGCAATACGTCCGGATCGAGGTTCCGGTGATCGCCGGTCTCGTCGAGCGGGCGTTCGTCTACGCCTACCGCGGCTCCGCCGACGAACTCGGCGACGTCATCGAGGGCGGTGACTGGATCCCGTTCGCGAGTTCGGCAGGCTGACGCTCAGCTGGCAGCCGAACAATCCCAAATTCGGATGCCAGCATCGGCTCCGTGACGATCCGGCGCGTGAAGCGTCAGGTTCCTGCAACGTCAGCCGTCTGCCGGGCGGACCGCCGTTCGCCCAGGTGGCGCGACGATCGGCTGCCCGGGTCGAAGCAAGGAGTGGTGACATGTGCCTGACGTGTGGCTGCATGGACGCCCATCTCGAGATGGGCGAGAGCAACATCACGTACGAGGACGTCGAGCGGGCGGCCAGGGAGAACGGCCGATCCGTTGCCGAGACGCTCGCCATCATGGACAAGACACGTGACCGCGACCGGAACCAGCACCCGCAGGAGTACGCGGCCGAATCGAGCGAGGCGAGCCGTTGAGCAGCGGGCCCTCGACGATGCATGGCCAGATCAGCCCGGAGACGTGGACCGATGGCTCATCCGCTGAACAAGCGCCGTGGCTGAGCACCGGCGTTCGGGCCGGCCAGCCTTCCGCCGGCACGCCGGAGGGCTCGGCCTCGCGCTCCTCCTCGCCGCCTGCTCGGGCACGACGCCATCGACACCGATCGGCCCGACCGTCCGGTCGGCCGCCTCGAGCGAGCCCGCCTCGTCGGGTGCCGTCGTCAGCCCGGCCGGCCCTGCGTCGCCGGGGCTGAGCCCGATGCCGACGACTGGACCCCTCACCCTCACCTCCGACGCGTTCGCGAACGGCGCCGCGATCCCGGCCCGCTTCACCTGCCGCGGGAACGACACCTCGCCCGGCCTCGCCTGGACGAACGCGCCCGCGGGTGCGAACGCGCTGGTCCTGGTGGTCGACGACACCGACGCCAGTGACTTCACCCACTGGATCGTCCTCGACCTCCGACCGACGGAAGCCGGCCTGCCCGCGAGCCTTTCGCCTTCGGCCGACCCACCCCAGCAGGGCCGCAACGACTTCGGCCGCGTCGGGTACGGCGGCCCGTGCCCGCCGACCGGCACGCACCACTATCGGTTCACGCTCTACGCGCTGGCCGCGCCCTTGGGCCTGCAGGGACATCCTGGTCGGGCCGCCGTCCAAAGCGCCCTGTCCCACGCGACGGTCATTGCCAAGGTCGAGCTGATCGGGACCTACCGCCGGTCCTGAACCGGCGGGTCCCGGGCGTCATGTCGGCGGCCCCGGCGGCACTCGCCGCACTGGCAGCACCCGCGGCGGTATCGTCCGGGAATGCCGAAGGAAGAGGAAGTCCTCCACGTCGACGGGCACGACGTCACGATCACGAACCCGTCGAAGGTGTTCTTCGAGGCGATCGGCGCGACGAAGCTCGATCTGGTCCGCTATTACCTGGCGGTCGCTCCGGGGGCGCTGGCCGGTGCCGGCGGCCGGCCCATGGCCCTGAAGCGGTTCGTCAACGGCGCCGCCGGCGAGGCCTTCTTCCAGAAGCGAGCACCGTCGAACCTGCCCGGCTTCCTCCGGACCGTCGCGCTCTCGTTCCCGTCGGGCCGGACGGCCGACGAGATCGTCGTCGACGACGCGGCCGGCCTCGCCTGGATCGTCAACCTCGGCTGCATCGACCTGAACCCCCATCCGGTCCGGGCCGACGACCTCGACCATCCCGACGAGCTCCGCATCGACCTCGATCCCGTACCCGGCGTCGAGTGGCCCCAGATCCGGGATGTCGCGATGGTCGCGAAGGAGGCTCTCGAGGCCGTCGGCCTCGTCGGCTGGCCGAAGACCTCGGGCTCGCGCGGCATCCACGTCAACGTCCGGATCGAGCGGCGCTGGACGTATCCCGAGGTCCGCCGGGCGGCCCTCGCGATCGCTCGGGACGTCGAGCGCCGGGCGCCCGCCATCGCCACGAGCAAGTGGTGGAAGGAGGAGCGCCACGGCGTGTTCCTCGACTACAACCAGAACGCGAAGGACCGGACCGTCGCGTCGGCGTACTCCATCCGGCCACTGCCGGACGCCCGGGTCTCGACGCCGCTGGCCTGGGACGAGGTCCCGACCTGCCTGGCCGAGGCCTTCACGATCGCCACGGTCCCCGATCGGTTCGCCGCGATCGGCGACCCGGGCGCCGGGATCGACGGCACCGTGGGCTCGCTCGAGGCGCTCCTGGAGCTGTCGAAAGCTCACGAGCGCGAGGGCCTGGGCGACGCTCCCTGGCCGCCGAACTACCGCAAGCAGGCGGGCGAGCCGCCCCGGGTCCAGCCCTCCCGACAACGACGGGCGACGGAGGCGTACGCCACGCCGGAGGCCGAAGCGGAGCGCGAGAAGAACCGGGCGGCGCTCGAACGGCGGTTCTCCGCGGAGCTGGAGCGGCGGGCCACCGAGCGGGCTGCCGGCCGGGACCCGTCGCGGGCGACGCGCCCGACCCCGACCGGCCGCCGTCGCTCGAACGTCCCAGTCATCGAGATCAGCCGGGCGAAGACGAAGGCCGAGGCGCTCGAGGGCCTCGATGGCTGGAAGGCCCGCCATCCGGTGGCCGCCGCGGCGCTCGAGCCAGCGGACGTCCTCGTCGACGGGATGCGCGGCCGCTCGTCGCTCTGGTACCGGGTCCGGTTGAACCTGAGCCACGTGCCCGAAGCGGAGCGGCCGCCGCAGGAGCCGCTCGAGGTCGACTACGACCCCTGGGTCGAGTACGAGTTCCCGGATCGCTCCGGCCAGGCTGAGCGATCATCCCGCAGGCGATCGCCCGAGCGCTGACGGGCGGCGCTACAGCTCCCGGATCGAGCGCCTCGACGCCGCCCCGCCCGCGGTCAGCTCGATGACGGCCGTGGCGCCCCAGAAGAGCAGCCCGAGGCCCGAGGCGGCGATGGCGCCCGCGGCGGCCAGGGCCAACGGCTCGAGGCCCGTCGAGGCGAACATCGCCAGCGACATGGCCCGGCCCTGGAGCGCCGGGTCGGTGCGGCGCTGGAGCCACGTGAGGAGGACCGTCGTCGAGGCGCCTTCGACGATGCCGTTCAGGATCATCACGACCACAAGGATCGGGAGGGTCGGCGCGAGGCCGATGGCTCCGATCCCGGCGCCCGTGAGAACGACGCTCGCGAGCAGGAACCGCCCGACGCGGGTGGGAGCGGGTCGCACCCCGGCCGCGATCGCGCCGACGGTCGAGCCGATGCCCCAGGCGGCGAACGCGGCCCCCAGGACACCTGACGACTCGCCGAACCGCTGGAACGCGAGCGCGGGCAGGCCGACCTCGATCGCGCCGAGGGCCGCGAGGTTGATCACCGCGATCCCGATCAGGGTCACGCGGAGCGGGACGTCGCGCCAGACGTAGTCGATGCCCTCGCGGATGTCGGCGAGGGCGCTTCGAGCCGCCGTTCGCGGCGATCGATCACCGGCCGGCAGCGGCACGAGGACCAGGGCGGCGAAGACCGAGGCCGCGGCGTCGACCGCGAGCGCCGCGCCGGCACCGATGGCCGCGACGACGACGCCAGCCGCCGCCGAGCCCAGCACCATCGCGCCGGTCCGGCTCAGGTTCAGGACGGCGTTGCCGGCCTGGAGCTGCTGGCCCGACACGATCCGCGGCAGCATCGCCTGGCCCGCCGGGATGAAGAACGCGGTGGTCGCGCCGACGACGACGGCCGCGGCGATGAGCTCCCAGAGCTGGATCGCGCCGGCGATCGTGAGCCCGGCGATGATCGCGACGAGGGCGCCACGGATCAGGCCTGCGGCAATCATCGTCGCCCGCGGCGTGAAGCGATCGCTGGCGACGCCGCTGCCGAGCATGAGGACGGCCATCGGGATGCTGGCCGCGGCGAGGACCGCCCCGACGGCGACCGTCGAGCCGGTCAGCTGGAGCGCGAGCCACGAGACCGCGATGTAGTTGAAGAACCCGGCGAGCAGGGAGGCGAACTGCGCCGTCCAGAGGAGCTGGTACGGGCGAGACGTCAGGACCGCCGCCATCGGGGACCGGGCGGAGGCGTCGGGGCCGGCTTTGGTGTTAACGCTGTCCATATACGATGTAGACATGCCGCGGACTCTAAGTATGCAGCGTATACTTTGTCAAGTGGCAATCCAGTCGCCGCGGTCCAACCGAGCGGGCCTGAGCCGGCAGGCGATCGTCGCCCGCGCCCTCGCCCTCGGCGATGCGGAGGGCCTCGATGCCGTCACCCTCCGCCGGCTTGCATCGGACTTCGGCGTCACTCCCATGGCCCTGTATCGCCACGTCCGGGACAAGCAGGATCTCGTCAACGCGATGACCGAGGTCGTCCTCGACGACCTGGATCTCACGACCGGCATCGATCCCTCGATGGCCTGGACCGACAAGATCCGTCGCGCCCTACAGAACTACAAGGAGCAGATCGAGGCTCGCCCTCTGGCGATGACCCTGAGCATCGAGTACACCGGCGACGGGCCGGTCTCGTTCTGGCGGATGCTCGACGATCTGCTCGGCATCCTCGTCGAGGCCGGCTTCGAGCAGCGGCAGGCCGTGGTGCTGATCCGAACCCTGTCGAACCTGCTCGCGGGCTACCTCGTGCTCGTCCGCAGCGACGCGAACCGGCCGGGCGTGCCCACAGATCCCCGCGAGATCGAGCTCCTGCGGAAGCGCTTCGAGCTGGCCCAGCTGACCCTCCCGACCGAGGGCTTCCCGAACCTCGTGGCCGCCGCCGCGGACGTCGCCGACGTCTGGCTCAGCGACCCGAACCGATGGTGGGGCGACACCGTCGACCTGCTGGTCTTCGGCCTCGAGCGGCTGCTCGAGCGGAGCCGGGCAGTACCGGGCGGAAGGCCGACCTAGCCGGCGGCCTGGGTCGGCTGCAGCCCGGCCAGCACGCCGCCGGCGCTCGGCCCGGGAACCTCGGGTTCCGGCGAACGCCCGGCCGTGCGGGCGCGGGCCTCGGTGGCGACGAGGGTCCGGACCGCCGCGGCACCGGCATCGACCATCCCCTGGAACACCGGGGTCATCGGCGCCAGCGCCGCCTGGTCCTTCGCCGACTTCGGCTTCGCGAACCGGACGTGGACCCGCGTCCCGGTCGTCGTCGGCTCGAGCTCGAACGTGCCGAGGATCCTGATCGGCCCACCGGGCGTCCCGATCGTCGAGCGCATGGTGAAGTAGTCGAAGGGCCGCCAGTCGAGGACCTCCTCGATGATCGCGTCCTTGCCATGCATGCAGTGGTTCGTGGTCCCCACGGCGCGGCGATTGCCGGTCGCGTCCTGGATCACGTCGGTGACCCCGGCCTGCCAGGCGACCCGCCGGCCCGGCGTCGTCAGGAACTCCCAGACCGTCTGGGGCGGCGCATCGACCTCGTAGCTCGTGCCGAGCACCGACTCCTCCGCCGCCACCCGGACCCGCGCCCGGCTGTCCTCCTCCTGCCAGCGGCGCTCGAGATCGTGGACCCAGCCGTCGATCTGGCCGATGAACTCGTACGTCTCGGCGTGGGGCGTCATCCCGAGCGCGGCGGGGTCGAGGGCGAAGGCGTCGACCGACGTCTGGCTCAGGTAGGCGTACGCCGCGACCCCGGTCGGCTCGACGACGGAGTTCTTCAGCAGCCGGTGGACGACGATGACGTCCGCGCCGAGCAGCTCCTCGAGCCCGAAGACCTTCTGCCGGATGACGTCGCCGACGTGGACGACGAACTTCAGGTTGAGATCCGGGATCCGGACGCAGGCGTTGCACTCGCAGCTCGTGGCCTGCCGGACGTCGCGCCTGCGCCGGCGGAACCCGAAGTAGCAGCGTTCGATCGTATCGAGCAGGTTCGAGCCGTCGAAGCGGTCGGCCGGGGCGAAGGTGAACGCCGCGTCGCCCTCGAGCTTCGCGAGGCGGAACGCAGGGCGGAGGGCCGTCACGACCGTGCCGATGAGGTCGGCCAGGATGTCCTGGGCGTGATCGAGCTCGACGCCGGCGAGATAGCTCGTGTAGCCGGAGATGTCGGCGATGAGCAGGCAGGCGCGCTCGGGCTGGTTCGTCACCCGGCCGGCACCCCGAAGATCTTCTCGAGCTCGAACGCGGCGGTCTCCTCGAGCTGATCGTACCGGCAGGCCGAGGGTGGCTTGTCCGGCCGCCAGCGGAGGAACGTGGTGGCGTGCCGGAAGCGATCGCCCTGGAGATGGTCGTAGCCGACCTCGCAGACCCGCTCGAGGCGGAGGGGCTCCCACGACAGGTCCTTGCCGCGGTTCCAGCGGGACGTCGCGCCCGGGAGGCGCTGGCCGGACGCGTCGGCCGAGCCGAGGTCGGCCCACTCGGCCCACTCCCGCCATGGGTGGCCGTCGAGGGCGTTCTCCCGCAACGGCGCCAGCTCCGCGGCGAGCGCCTCGCGCCGGTCCCACGAGAACGAGCTCGTGACGCCGACGTGGTGCAGCCGGCCCTCGTCGTCGTACAGGCCGAGCAGCAGCGACCCGATGTGGCTGCCGGGGCCGTTCTTGTGCCAGCGGAACCCGGCCACCGCGCAGTCGGCGGTGCGCTGGTGCTTGACCTTGACCATCGCCCGCTTGCCGGGCTGGTACGTCCCGTCGAGCCGCTTCGCGACGACGCCGTCCAGGCCGGCGCCCTCGAAGCGGTCGAACCAGTCCGCCGCGAGGGCGACGTCGGTCGTGGCGGGCGTGAGGTGGATCGGGGGCGTGGCACCCGCGAGCGCCTGCTCGAGCCGCCGCCGGCGCTCCTCCTGCGGCACGGCCCGGAGGTCCTCGTCGCCGAGGGCCAGCAGGTCCCAGGCGACGTACGACGCCGGCGACTGCTCGGCGAGCATCCGGACCCGCGACTCGGCCGGGTGGATCCGCAGCAGCAGCGATTCGAACTGGAGCCCCCCGTCCGCGGCGATCACGACCTCGCCATCGAGCACGCAGCGGTCCGGCAGCGATGCCCGGAGCGGGGCCGCCAGCTCCGGGAAATACCGATCGAGCGGCTTCAGGTCGCGCGACTGGATGTAGGTCTCGTCGCCGTCCCTGAAGACCAGCGCCCGGAAGCCGTCCCACTTCGGCTCG
>DATGGQ010000016.1:0-31678 GCA_035308445.1 Candidatus Limnocylindrales bacterium
GCGTTCGATCGCCGGGCACCGCGTATGTCCTCCTCCACCACTACATGGGCGAGATCGACGGCGCGTTCCGGGCGTGGGGCATCCCGAAGGGCGGGACGGGCGGGATCTCGGACGCGATCGCGAGCGCAGCCCGAGCCAATGGGGCGGAGATCCGCACGGAAGCGCCCGTCGCCAAGATCCGGACCCGGGGCGGGCGGGCCGTCGGCGTCGTGCTCGAGAACGGCGACGAGGTCCAGGCGACCGACGTCATCTCGTCGCTCGACGTCCGGCGGACGTTCGTCGACCTGATGGAGCCCGGGGCGATCGACGCCGAGTTCGAGCAGGAGGTCCGGCGGTTCAAGTTCCGCGGCTCGTCGGGCAAGGTGAACATGGCGCTCGACGCCCTGCCCAGCTTCACCGCCCTGCCCGGCCCCGGCGAGCACCTGCGCGGCGCGATCTCGATCTCGCCGTCGCTCGACGCCATGGAGCGGGCCTACGACGATGCGAAGTACGACCGGTTCAGCGCGAAGCCGTACGTCGACATCGTCATCCCGACCCTCGTCGATCCGTCGATGGCCCCGCCGGGCAAGCACGTCATGAGCTGCTTCGTCCAGTACGCGCCGTATCACCTCGATCCGTCGCTCGGCGGCTGGGACCAGCAGCGCGAGGCCTTCGGCGACGCGGTCGTGAGCCGGATCGCCGAGTTCGCCCCGGACCTTCCGTCGAAGATCCTCCACCGGCAGGTCATGACGCCCCTCGACATCGAGCGGACGACGGGCCTGACCGAGGGCAACATCTTCCAGGGCGAGCTCTCCCTCGAGCAGCTGTTCTTCAGCCGGCCCGTGCCCGGCTGGGCCCGCTTCCGGACGCCGATCCGCGACCTCTGGCTGTGCGGCTCGTCGACCCATCCCGGCGGCGGGATCATGGGTGCGAACGGCCGCATCGCGGCGATGGAGCTGCTCCGATCGCGCGGCCGGAAGGCCGCCTGATGGCCGGTCCGACAGCGGGAGCGGCGCGCCGGGGGCCCTGGGACGTCGTCGTCATCGGCGCCGGCCACAACGCGCTCGTCACGGCCGGCTACCTCGCGAAGGGCGGCCTCCGGACGCTCGTCGTCGAGCGGCGCGATCGCGTCGGCGGCGCCGCGGACACCTCCGAGCTGGCGCCGGGCGTCCGCGTGCCGACCCTCGCCCACACCGTCGGCCGGCTCCGGCCCTCGGTCCAGCGCGATCTCGGCCTCGCCCGCCATGGGCTCGCCCTCATCGCCCCCGACGTCCGGGTGTTCGCGCCGCGACCGGAGGGCCTCGGCATCACCCTGTGGTCCGACGTCACCCGGACCGCGAACGAGCTCGCCAAGACTCCGGGGGTTGGCGCCGGCGATGCCGTCGCGTACCCGCGCTTCGATCGGGCCGTCCGGAACCTGGGCCGGTTCCTCGACGAGCTGGGCCGATCGACTCCGCCCGACATCGATGCGCCTCGGTTGGCCGACGCGCTCATGGGGCTGCGGCTGGGCCGGTCGTTCCGCGGCCTCGGACGCGAGGGATCGCGGACGCTGCTGCGCGTCCTCCCGATGGCCGTCGCGGACCTGGTCGCCGAGTCGTTCGAATCACCGCCGCTGCGTGGCATCCTCGCCTGGCGCGGGGTCCGCTACGGGGCGGTCGGCCCGTGGTCGGGCGGCACCGCGTCGATGCTGCTCCACGACGGTGCCGGCAACGACGGTGGCGCCCCCGGCGAGACCGTGTACGCCCGCGGCGGTCCCGGGGCGCTGTCGGAGGCGCTCGCCGCGGCGGCGCGCGGGTTCGGTGCGGAGATCCGCCTCGGCGCCGACGTCGCGCGGATCGACTCGCAGGAGGGTCGTGCTCGCGGCATCGTCCTGGCGGGTGGGGAGGAGATCCAGGCCCGAGCGGTCGTATCGGGAGCCGACCCGAAGCGGACCCTGGTCGATCTCGTCGATCCCGTGGCGCTCGGTCCGTCGCTCGGCTGGCGAGCCGGCAACATCCGAACGCCGGGCGTGGTGGCGAAGGTCAACCTCGCGCTGCGCGGGCTGCCGTCGTTCCCGGCGGCGGGTGGCGACGAGTCGAAGCTCCGCGGACGGATCCTGCTCGCGCCGTCGATCGATGTGATCGAACGAGCCTTCGACGCCTCGAAGTACGGCCGCTGGAGCGAATCGCCGATCCTCGAGGCGACGATCCCATCGCTCGCCGACCCGTCGCTCGTCGAGGGCGCCCCGGCGGGCACGCACGTGATGAGCGTCATCGCCCAGTTCGCGCCGTATGCGCTGCGCAACTCGACCTGGGATGCCGAGCGCGAGCGCTTCGGCGATGCGGTCATCGCGACGCTCGAGGCGGTGGCCCCCGGCATCGGCGGGCTCGTCAGCCATCGCCAGGTCCTGACGCCGGTCGACCTGGAGTCGCAGTTCGGGCTCACCGCCGGCCACCCGCTCCACGGCGAGGCGGGTCTCGATCAGTTCTTCCTCTGGCGGCCGCTGCTCGGCCACGCTCGCTACCGGCTGCCGCTCAGCGGCCTGTACCTCTGTGGCTCCGGCGCCCACCCTGGCGGGGGCGTCACGGGCGGACCTGGCCAGAACGCCGCCGGCGAGATCCTGAAGGACTTCCGCCGGGGCTGAACAGGCGGTCGCGGTTGCTTTTTGGGGCCTCTCGCCGCGGGCGTTCGATCGAACCGCGACCGGCCTTCGATCCGCCCCCGCCGCAAGCCTTCGATCCAATCGCAACAACGACCGCCGAGTGGGTCGAGCAGCCTCTTCCAGGGCGCGTCAGCGGTCGGATCGGTGATCCGATCGCCGTTCGGGCGACCGAGGGTGGCGAACGGGCACCCGAAGGCCCGCCGGCCGGCCGTTCGACCGCCGTTGCTGCGATCTGATCGCAGGCCCCGCGCCTGCCCGCGGCCCGCGCCGCCGGCCGGCCGTTCGACCGCCCTTGCTGCGATCAGATCGCAGGCCCGCGCCTGCCCGCGGCCCGCGTGCCCGTGGCCCGCGCCTGCCTGCCGACCGCGCCGCGCGCGCCGGACCCACCTCGCGCTTGCGCGTCGCGCGCCTGCCCGCGGCCCGCTAGACGATCGGCTCGACGGGCTCCACGTCGCGGTCGATGCCCGCTCGCGGCTCGCGCGGCGCGCGGACGGCACGACCCTCCCTGGCCTCGACGCGCGCGGCCGCGCGGGCGGCCACCGGTGCCGGCTCGTGACGGCGGCCCAGGAGGTGGAGGAACAAGGCGGAGATCACGGCTGCGACCGGGATCCCGAAGATCGCGCCGCTGACGCCCGCGATCTTCAGTCCGACCAGCACGGAGCCGAGCACGACGATCGGGTGGATCCGGAGGGCGTTGGCCATGATCCGGGGCTGGACGACGTTCATGACGAGCGCCCAGCCGACGGCCACGACGATCACCGTCCCGAGCAGCGCGTCGGGCTTCGACACGAAGGCGACCAGGATCGGCGGGATCCAGGCCACGAACGGGCCGAAGAACGGGATCGCCATGAGCACGCCCGCGGCGGCCGTCGTGAGGGCCGAATAGTCGAGCTGGAAGATCGCGCTCGCCAGGAGTGACACCACGGCGAAGATCACGCCGATGATCGCCTGACCGCGGATGAACCCGCCGAACGACCGGGCGACCGCTTCCTCGAGGAGTTGCGCCTCCTGCTTGTAGCCCGCCGGCACGAGCCAGAACAGGAACGCGACCAGACGCTCCCGGTCGGCGACCATGTACAGCGACAGGACGATGACGAGCAGCAGGTTGCCGATGGCGCCGAGGCTCGCGACGGCGAGCTGCTGGAGCGGCTGGGCGAGCTGCGAGGCGTAGCCGCTGAGGTTGTCGAGGAAGTTGGTCGCCGCGGCGTCGAGGTCGATCTGGGCGATGCCGATCCCGTCGAGCCGCTGCTGCCATGGAGCGAGGATCGCTGGCAGGTCGGCTCGCAGGTTCGGCACGTTCGCCACGAACGCGCTCACGCCGCCGAACAGGGCCGAGGCGATCGCGACCGTCGCCACGATCAGCGCCCCGAAGAGGACGAAGTAGACGGCGAAGACCGCGCCGGCCCGGCTCAGCACTGGGATCGCGCTCCGCAGCCGCGAGACGAGCGGGCTGAGGATGAACGCGAGTAGCCAGGCCAGGAAGAACGTGAAGATGAGGTCGCTGAAGTACGAGACGACCTGGCCGACGAAGCCGAGGACGACGAACCCGAGGGCGATCGCCGCCAGGACGATGATGGCGTCCAGCCACCGGCGTTCGCGTGGCGTGAGCTCGATCATGCCGCCAGGCCGGACCATGCCGGCTCATAGTAGGCCCGCGTCGTGCCGCTCAGAACGTCAGCGCAGGCCCATCCGATGTCGGACGTCGTCCATCGTCGCCTGGGCGATCGGCCTGAGACGGTCCGCCGCGGCCTCGAGGACCCCCTCGACCTCGGCCGGCCTCGACAGCAGCTCGAGGTAGCGCTCGCGGGCCGGCGCGTAGTGGGCGATGAGGCGGTCGGCGAGGAGCTTCTTCGTGTCGACGCAGCCCGTCCGGGCGGTGCGCTCGCCGTCCC
Organism: Candidatus Limnocylindrales bacterium; assembly: GCA_035308445.1. GTDB lineage: Bacteria > Chloroflexota > Limnocylindria > Limnocylindrales > CSP1-4 > UBA5189. Next base: position 4,513 of record DATGGQ010000016.1, read on the forward strand.
AGATCGTCTCGAAGTCGGGGCCGAAGAAGCGCTGGAGCTGGCAGACGTTGCAGATCTCCGGCCGGCCCGGCTGCGTCCGGAGGATCCGCTCGGTGTCGGTGACCATCGACATGACCTGCTTCCGGATCACCGCCGGGTCGGCGAGGACGTCGATCGTGTTCCCGACCGACTTCGACATCTTCCGGACGCCGTCGGTCCCGAGCACGGTCGGGGCCTCGGTGAACACCGCCTGCGGCTCGGGGAACGTGTCGCCGTAGCGCCGGTTGAAGGCCCGCACGATCTCGCGCGACAGCTCGAGGTGGGCGGCCTGGTCCCGACCCACCGGCACGACCGTCGCCTTGTACATGACGATGTCCGCGGCCTGCAGGACGGGGTAGGTGAGCAGGCCGTGGTTCACGTCATCCGGGTTGGTCTCGATCTTCTCCTTGTAGGTCGGCGTCCGCTCGAGCCAGCTGACCGGCGTCACCGTCGAGAGGAGCCAGGCGAGCTCGGTGTGCTCGGGCCGGTGCGATTGGACGAAGAGCGTGCAGCGCTGCTCGTCGAGCCCGAGGGCGAGCAGGGACGCGGCCATCTCCCGCGTCCGCTGCCGGAGGACGTCGCCGTCGTGGGTCGTCGTCAGGGCGTGGTAGTCGACGATGCAGTAGATCGCCTCGTACTCGTCCTGGAGCCGGACGTAGTTCCGGATCGCCCCGAGGTCGTTGCCGAGATGGACGGTGCCCGACGGCTGGATGCCGCTGAACGTGCGGATGCCGGTCATCGGCCCGGCCGAGGCGATTCCGGGGGTCATGGCCGGCGCAGTGTAGCCGAGGCGGTTCGGCTGCCCGGTAGGATTCGCCGATGCCGCCATCGATCGCCGCGAGCCGGCCGCGCCTCGTCGAACGTTATCGCCGCTACCTGCCGGTCACGGATGCCACGCCGGCGCTCACGCTCGGCGAGGGCTTCACGCCACTCGTCGAGGCGCGTCGCCTCGGCGCCCGGATCGGCCTGCCGCGACTCCACCTGAAGCTCGAGGGCCTGAACCCGACCGGCTCGTTCAAGGATCGCGGCATGGTGGTCGCCGTCTCGAAGGCCATGGAGCGCGGCTCCACATCGATCATCTGCGCCTCGACCGGCAACACCTCGGCGTCGGCCGCCGCGTATGGCGCCCATGCCGGCATCGAGGTCGTCGTCGTGCTGCCCAAGGGCGCGATCGCGGCCGGCAAGCTGCTGCAGGCCATGGTCGCCGGGGCGCGGATCGTGGCGATCGACGGCAGCTTCGACGACGCCCTCCGGATCGTGCGAGAGCTCGCCGAGGACGCGAGCCACCCGGTGACCCTCGTGAACTCGGTGAACCCCGACCGGATCGCCGGCCAGAAGACCGGCGCGTTCGAGGTCTGCGACGACCTCGGCCGAGCCCCGGATGTCCTCGCGATCCCCGTCGGCAATGCCGGCAACATCACGGCCTACTGGGCCGGCTTCAACGACTACGTCGAGGCGGGCCTCATCGATCGATGGCCGGCGATGCTCGGCTTCCAGGCCGCGGGCGCGGCGCCGATCGTGGACGGCGCGCCGGTGAAGGAGCCGAAGACGATCGCCTCGGCGATCCGGATCGGCAACCCGGCGTCCTGGTCGTCCGCGGTCAAGGCTCGCGACGAGTCCGGCGGCCGGATCGCCGCAGTCACGGACGACGAGATCATCGCGGCGTACCGGGCCCTCGCGATCGAGGGCGTGTTCTGCGAGCCCGCCTCCGCGGCGAGCGTCGCCGGCGTCACGAAGCTGGCCCGCGCGGGCGACCTCGATCCCGACCTCCTCGTCGTGTGCGTCCTGACCGGCGCCGGCCTGAAGGATCCCGAGACCGCGGAGCACACGGCGATCGGTCGGGTCGTCGAGACACCGGCCGAGTCGGACGCGGTCCGGGATGCGATCGGCTGGTGAGGCCGCGATGAGGGCGTCCGACCTGGTCGGGCGGCGGGTCGCCGTCGAGGTGCCGGCGACGATCGCCAACCTCGGCGCCGGCTACGACTGTCTCGGGCTCGCCGTCGATCTCGGGCTGCGAGCCGACGTCGAGGTCGTGGCGCGCGACGGCGGCCCTGCCGTCCAGCTCGAGGTGACGGGCGAGGGCGTCGGCGAGATCTCCACCGGTCGCGGCAACCGCCTGGTCGAAGCGCTCGAGGCCGGGCTGCGCGACCGGCGGGTCGAGCCCGATCCGACTGTGGCCTGGCGGATCCGGATGACGAACGAGATCCCCCTGGCGCGCGGGCTCGGCTCGAGCGGCGCCGCCGCGGTCGCCGGGCTGCTCGCGGCCGAGGCCTTCGCGGGCGGGCCCGGTGGCCGCGGCGTGCCCGGTGCCGACCTTGACACGCTCCTCGATCGGGCGACCGCGCTCGAGGGCCATCCGGACAACGTTGCTCCGGCGCTGCTCGGCGGGTTCGTGGCCACGCTTGCCCCGAAGGCGTACCGCTTCGACGCCCCGCCCGAGCTGCGGATCGTCCTGTACGTGCCGACGCTCCACCTCTCGACCTCGCGGATGCGGGCCGCGCTGCCGGATTCGGTGCCGCGAGCCGATGCCGTCGCGAACCTGGCCCGCGTCGCGGTCGGCGTGGCCGGGATCGCGAGCGGCGACTGGTCGGTGCTCGCCCGCCTCACCGAGGACCGGCTGCACGAGCCATACCGGGCCAGGATCTATCCCCAGCTTCCGATCATCGCCACGGCGGCCCGAAGGGCCGGCGCCCTCGGGGCCTGCCTCGCCGGTGGCGGCTCCACGATCGCGGCCTTCTGCCTCGGCTCGGCCGCCGACGTCGCGCGGATCGGCGAGGCGATGCGAGCGGCGGCGGCGGCCAGCGACCTGCCGGGAGCGGTGCGGCTCGCCCGGGCTCGGAACGAGGGCGCGAGGATCCTCGAGGGTTAGGCGGCATGGACCCCGGGGCGTTCGTCCGGTCGATCGGTGGCGGCGTCGGCCACCTGGTGGGCGGCGCGATCGGCGCGATCGTCGACGGCATGGGCACGATCGTCCGGGCCGGCGAGCACGTGCTGCCCGAGCCGTGGTTCGCGATCGCCGTCGTCGCGACGGTCGGCCTGTTCGCGACCTGGCTGGTCCGGAAGTAGCGAAGCGGTTCGGGGCCGCCAGGGCCGTCAGGCCGGCGTGGCCGTCCTCGTGTGCCGCTCGATGAACGACAGCTCCTCGGCCCAGGCCTTCGACGAGGCCTCCGCGTGCTGATCCGCGGTGCGGTCGAAGAAGCTGTGGGGCGCGCCCTCGTAGACGATCGTCCGGTGCTCGACGCCGGCCTGCGAGAGGGCCGCGTCGTAGGCATCACGGACCTCCGCCGTGATGTTCTGGTCGGCCCCGCCGTAGATCGCCAGCACCGGGCACTCGATCCTGTCGGCCAGGTCGGCCGGGGCCGGGGAGCCGGTTCGGTGCGCGCCGGTCGGCCAGCCATACCAGGCGATGACCCCGGACAGGCCGAGACCGAGCGTCGCGGCCAGCGACGCGAGGCGCCCGCCCATGCAGAACCCGGTCGAGAAGATCGATGACGGCGCCCCGACCGCCCCACTGCGCAGGTACGCGACGCCGGCGCGGATCTCCCCTTCGACGTTCGGCCAGCTGATCTGGGCGAGGTGAGGCTGGTAGTCGAAGTCGTGGGGCCGCGCTTCGGTGCCCGCGGTCCGGCCGAAGTAGTCGATCGCGAGCGCGGCGATCCCGTGCTCGGCGTGCCGGAGGGCCAGCTCCTCGTAGTAGGGGTGGAGGCCGCGGACGTCGGGGAGGATGAGGATCCCGGCGCCGCTGGGATGGGCCGGCCGCGCTGCGAACGCCGCGAACGACGCCCCGTCCGCGCCCTGCAGGATCACCCGCTCACCGTCCGAGGCGCCACCGGCGATCGGCTCGATCGGGGGCCGGCTGTCGGGGTCGAAGCACATCGCGCTGCACCTCCAGGTCGGGTTGGGCGGCTCGGGGACGGTGGATTCCTCGCTGCTATGATGCGCCGCCCATGCAGACGGGCATCGCAGTCGGGCACGAGGCGGCAGTCGACCGCCACCTCGTCGTGCAGAAGTTCGGCGGCTCGTCCCTGGCCGACGCGGACCGGATCGGGAACGTCGCCAGGCGGATCGCGCGCGAGCGGGCCACCGGCTCGGACATCGTCGTGGTGGTCTCGGCGATGGGCGACACGACCGACGACCTGCTCGCGCTCGCTCGCGCGATCACGGCCGAGCCGGACGCCCGCGAGCTCGACATGCTCCTGGCCACCGGCGAGCACCAGAGCGCGACCCTGCTGTCGATGGCGCTCCATGCGATCGGCGTGCCGGCGATCTCCCTGACCGGGGCCCAGGCCGGCATCACGACCGACGATTCGCACGGCCGGGCACGGATCGCGAACGTGGAGCCGCGGCGGGTCCGGGCGGAGCTCGACCGTGGCAACGTCGCGATCGTGGCCGGGTTCCAGGGCCAGCGTGCCGAGGCGGAGCTGCAGGAGACCACGACGCTGGGCCGCGGCGGCTCCGACACGACGGCCGTCGCGCTCGCGGCCGCGCTCGAGGCCCAGCGCTGCCAGGTCTTCACCGACGTGCGCGGCATCTTCACGGCCGACCCGCGTCGGATCCCAGGTGCGCGGCAGCTCACCGTGATCGGCTACGAGGAGATGCTCGAGCTCGCCGAGCAGGGCGCCCAGGTCATGCAGGCCCGGGCCGTCGAGCTCGGCTGGATCAACGACGTCGTCATCGAGGTCCTGAGCTCGTTCGAGGATGCGCCCGGGACGTTCATCAGGGAGGATCTGCTCGTGGAGCAGCGCAACAAGGTCCGCGGCCTCGCGAGCGACAAGGACGTCGCGAAGGTCACGCTGCTCGCGGTCCCGGACCGCCCGGGCGTGGCACGCAACGTGTTCGAGCCACTGGCCGAGGCCGGGATCAACGTCGACATGATCGTCCAGAACGTCGGCCACGATGGGGCGACGGACGTCTCGTTCACCGTGCCGCGGGCCGAGCTGGCACGGGCCGGCCGGGTGCTCGAGCCGGTGGTCCGGACGCTCGGCGCGGCAGGGCTGCGAACCGACGACACGCTCGCCAAGGTCTCGATCGTCGGCGCGGGGCTGCATTCCGCCCCCGGCTACGCGGCCCGGATGTTCGGCGCCCTCGCGGACGCGGGCGTGAACATCGAGATGATCTCGACGTCCCAGGTCCGGATCACCTGCGTGATCGACCAGGCGAAGCTCCAGCTCGCGCTCGATGCACTGCACGGCGCCTTCGAGCTCGAGAAGCCCGATCCGGTCGATGCCGAGGCGGCCGACGCCGCCCTGCCGCGGGCCGGCTGACCGGGTGCCGGCTGCGGGGGCGATCGCGGTGAGGCCGGCCCGGCTCGAGTGGTTCGAGCGCGTGACCTCCACCAACGACGTCGTCGCCGGCTGGCTGCGAGATGGCGTCGCCGAGCCATGCGTCGCGGTCGCCGACGAGCAGTCGGCGGGCCGTGGCCGGAACGGGCGGACGTGGACCGCGCCGCCCGGGTCGTCGCTGCTCTGCTCGGTCGGCTTCCGGCCGACGTGGCTCCAGCCCGATCACGCCTGGCGGCTGGCCGCCATCGTCTCGCTGGCCATGGCCGAGGCCGCGGAATCCTCGATCGGGCTGCCACCGGGCACGATCCGGCTGAAGTGGCCGAACGACCTCGTGATCGAGACCGACGCCGTCCGCAAGCTCGGTGGCGTGCTCGGCGAGACGGATGGCCTCGGCACGGACGATCCTCGGGCCGTCATCGGGCTCGGGCTGAACGCCGATTGGCAGCGCCCGGACTTCCCGCCCGAGCTGGCCGACTCGATGACCTCGCTGGCGGAGGCAACCGGCGGGCGGGCCGTCGACCGTCGCCACGTCCTCGAGGCCTTCGTGGCGACGCTTGGCCTCTACCTGGATGCCCTGCGGGCCGGCGGGTTCGACGCTCACGCCTGGGTCGCTCGCCAGCTGACGAACGGGCGCCTCGTGCGGCTCGATCTTCCCGGCGCCCGCTTCCGAACCGTCACGGCCACAGGCGTGGACCCCGAGACCGGCGCGCTGCTGATCGCCGACGCGGACGATGGAACCGAGCGTGCCGTGCTCGTCGGCGAGATCCGGCACCTCCGGCTCGGCGACTCGGGTACGGTGTAACGACATGGCACGACCGGTGTTCTGGAGATCGGGCGCGGCAGATGCCGCACCCCGGCTCGGCCACCTCGACCTCGACAGGCCGCAGGTCGACGCGGCGAGACGCGACCCGGCACGGTTCGATGCCCTGTACAGGCGGTACCTGGCCCAGGTGTATTCGTACGCGTACTACGAGCTCGGCGATCACCACGCCGCCGAGGACGCCACCGAGAGGACGTTCCTCGCCGCGCTCGCGAACCTCCACCGGTTCACCGAGCGGGCGAAGCCGTCGGACGGGGAGGGCGCCTCGACGTTCCGCGTCTGGCTGTTCCGGATCGCCCGGAACATCGTCGCGAACGAGCGGCGGACGGCATGGCGCCATCCGGCCGACACGCTCGACGAGCGGGCGACGAGCCTCGCGGATGCGGCGGCCGCCGCCGACGTCGAGGCGACCGTGGTGCGACGCGACGAGGCCGGCGCGGCGATGGCCGCGGTCGGCCGCCTGACCGGGGATCGTCGTCGGGCGCTGGTGCTCCGGTTCGTCGACGAGATGTCGACGGCCGAGATCGCCGGCGTTTTGGGCAAGTCCGAGGGTGCCGTCCGGGTCCTCATCCATCGAGCGCTCCGGAACGTCGCCCGCGATCTCGGGATCGACCGACCGAAGGAGCGCGGGCGCCCGGGCCGATGACGGCCGGCCCGAACGCGGCAGGCGCCCGATGACGTTCCTCGGGCGCGATTCCGGCGAGATCGACGCGCTCGTCACCGACCGCTACCTCGACTCGCTGCTTGCCGGCCGCGCCAACCCCGGCGATCCGCACCCGCTCGACGAGGCGGTGCGCCTCGTCTCCCGGCGGCTCGCCGGCGACCTGCCCCGCTTCCACCCCTCGTTCCGGTTCGAGGAACGCCTGGCGCTGCGGCTCGCCGAGGCCGCCGCGTCGATGCGCCTGCCGCTGGCCGCCGGCGCGGAGCGGAGCGCGGCCGCGATCCCGTCGCCGCTCCGCCGGCTCGACGCCGACCCGCTCGAGGCCCCCCTCGACGAGGACGACGACCGACCCGACCGGGCGATGCTCGTCGGGAGCGCCGTCGCGGCGTCCCTGAGCCTCGCCGGGGCCGCGTGGCTCGCCTGGCGACGCCGCGGCTCGCCGATGGCTCGGGCGGCGCGCGCCGCGCACTCCCGGGCGCGGGCCTGAGGTCGATCGAGATGCCGATCAAGCTGCCCTCGTTCCGGCCCCGGAAGGACGCCTACCCGCCCGACCTGTGGACGAAGTGCCCGCAGTGCTCCGAGATGCTGTTCAACAAGCAGCTCGACAAGAGCGACCGGGTCTGCCCGAACTGCGGCCACCACTTCCGCCTGTCGGCGAAGACCCGCCTCGGGATGCTGCTCGACGACGGGACGTTCGAGGAGCGGGACCCTGGCCTGCAGTCGGTCGATCCGCTCGGGTTCGTCGACCAGAAGCCGTACCCGGACCGGGTGGCGGCGGCCCAGCTCTCGACGGGCATGCGCGACGCCGCGATCCGCGGGGTGGGCCGGCTCGATGGCCACGACGTCTCGATCTGCGTCATGGACTTCGGGTTCATGGGCGGCTCGATGGGCGCCGTGGTCGGCGAGAAGGTCACCCGCGCCGCGGAGGACGCGCTCGCGCTGCGGATCCCGCTCATCATCGTCTCGGCGTCGGGCGGCGCCCGGATGCAGGAGGGCACGCTCGCCCTCATGCAGCTGGCCAAGACCGTCGGCGCGCTGGAGCGCCTGAAGGCCGCTCGGGTGCCATACGTCAGCGTCATGAGCGACCCGACGACGGGCGGGGTCTTCGCCTCGTACGCGGTCCTTGGCGACATCAACATCGCCGAGCCGAACGCCCTGATCGGCTTCGCCGGCGCGCGAGTTGCCGCCGGCACGATCGCCCAGGAGCTGCCGCCGGGCTTCCAGCGCTCGGAGTTCCTGTTCGATCACGGCTTCGTCGACCGCGTCGTCCATCGGCGCGAGCTGCGCGGCGAGATCGCGGCCCTGCTCCGGTTCATGCGCCCGGCCGAAGAGACGAACGGCACGAACGGCAACGGCACTCGCTCGTTCAGCCCGATCGGGTTCCTGTCGTCGCTGGCCGAGAAGGTCGTGCCCGACGAGCTCACGGAGGCGGGCCGTGGTTGACCGCGTGCTGCCTCGCGGCCGCCGCGGCGTGGGTGCCGGGTCCGACGGCGCCGAGCCGCCGGCACCGGCCGATCCGAAGGCCGCGATGTGGCAGCGCGTCCAGCTGGCCCGGAACCTCGGACGGCCGCGGACGCTCGAGTTCCTCCGGCACATCGCCGACGAGGTCATCGAGCTCCACGGCGACCGGGGCTTCGGCGATGACGCCGCGATCGTCGCCGGCTTCGCCCGGATCGAGGAGCGCCGGATCGCATTCGTCGGCCAGCAGAAGGGCGCCGACACCGAGGAGAACATCCGCCGCAACTTCGGGATGCCGCATCCCGAGGGCTATCGGAAGGCAATGCGGGTGATGGAGCTCGCGGAGCGGTTCGGGCTCCCCGTCGTCACGTTCGTCGACGTGCCCGGCGCCCATCCCGGCCCGGAGTCGGAGGAGCGCGGGATCGCCGACGCGATCGCCCGCAGCATCGGCCTGATGAGCCGGCTCCGGACCCCGATCATCGCCGTGATCACCGGCGAGGGCGGCTCGGGCGGGGCGCTGGCCATTGCCGTCGGTGACGTCGTCATCGCCCTCGAGAACGCGGTGTACTCGGTGATCAGCCCCGAGGGCTGCGCCTCGATCCTGTGGCGGACCGCCGACGAGGCCCCGACCGCGGCGCTGGCGATGAAGATGTCCGCCCAGGACCAGCTCGAGCTCGGCGTGGTCGACAAGGTCGTGTCCGAGCCGGGCGAGGGCGCCCACGCGGATCCCGTCGAGACGAGCCGCCGCCTGCGGGCCGTCCTGATCGAGGAGCTCGATCGGCTGGCCTCCTGGACGCCCGATGAGCTCGTCGCCGCCCGCTACCGGCGGTATCGCGCGCTCGGGTCCTACACTGAAGTGGCCGAACCGCCGGTGGCTGCACCGGTTGCCAGTCGGGGCCTCGGGAATCGCCTGCGGGACCTCCTCGATCCTGGCCGCTGGTCGGCCGCCGCTCCGCCGCCCGAACGATCACGGCGCGACGAGCCGCCCGCGCACGAGGAGGAATAGTCCGTGCCGGAAGCGAAGCGCGAACCGGGAACTTCGCGCCCCGACGGCCGCGAGGCCGACCACGCCGAGATCGGGCGGCTGACCGAGGTGCTCCTGCCCGCGCTGATCGCCAAGCTCTCCACGACGCGCCTCGGCGAGCTCGAGGTCCGTGAAGGGGCCTGGCGGATCCGCCTCCGCCGGCCGGAGGCCCCGAACATCAGCTTCGGCCGCCGGGCCGGCGACCGCCCCTCTCGGGCACAACCCGGTCACGAGGGCCACGGTCACCCCCGCGGCGTCCCGGAAGCCCTGCCGCGGACGCGCCTGACGGGCGTCGGTCCGGGCGACGGCGCCGTCGTCACGAACGGGACCGGCGCGCCTCGGGCGATCACGATTCCGGCCCGGACCGCTGAGAAGGACCGCAACGTCGCCTACTCGCCGGCGGTCGGCGTGTTCCACCCGGGCCCGCGGGCCACCTCGGGCACGCGGGTGCGCAAGGATGACGCGCTCGGCTCGGTGGACGTTCTCGGGGTGCCCCAGGAGGTCCTCGCCCCGGCCGACGGGATCGTCGCGACGACGCTCGTCGAGGGCGGCACCGCGGTCGAGTACGGCCAGGAGCTCGTCCGGCTCGAGCTCACCGCGCCGGCCGGGGCCGCGAGCTAGGCGCCGCGATGTTCAGGAAGATCCTGATCGCCAATCGCGGCGAGATCGCGCTGCGGATCCTGCGGGCCTGCCGGACGCTCGGCGTCGAATCGGTCGTCGCGTACAGCGAGGCCGATCGCGACTCCCTCCCGGCCCAGCTCGCCGACGAGGCGATCTGCATCGGACCCGCGGATGCTCGCCGAAGCTACCTCTCGGCGCCGGCCGTGATCTCCGCCGCCGTCGTCACCGGCTGCGACGCGATCCACCCCGGCTACGGCTTCCTGTCCGAGGACGAGTCGTTCGCCGAGGTCGTCCGCGACCACGACCTGACCTTCATCGGCCCGTCACCCGAGGTCCTCGACCGCTTCGCCTCGAAGGAGGGGACGCGTCGCCTCCTGGGGGCCCATGGCCTGGCCACGATCCCGGGCTCGCCGATGATCCGCGACGAGCAGCACGCCCTCGACGAAGCCGAGCGGATCGGCTACCCGATCCTCATCAAGCCCTCAGCCGGCGGCGGCGGCAAGGGCATGCGGATGGTCCGCACCCCGCGCGAGCTCCAGTCGGCGATCCGCGTCGCCCGGTCCGAGGCGAAGGCCGCCTTCGGCGACGACTCGCTCTACCTCGAGCTGTGGCTCGAGGAGAACCGCCATGTCGAGGTCCAGGTCGCGGTCGACCGCTTCGGCCACGGCATCCACCTGGGCGAGCGCGACTGCTCCGTCCAGCGCCGCCACCAGAAGATCCTCGAGGAGGCCCCGAGCCCGGCGCTGGATCCCGAGGGTCGAGCGGCCCTCGCCGATCGGGCGATCCGGGCGGTCGTCGCGGCCGGCTACGAGAACGTCGGCACGCTCGAGTTCCTCGTGGACCAGGGGGGCAACGCCTACTTCATCGAGATCAACTGCCGGATCCAGGTCGAGCACCCCGTGACCGAGATGCTCACCGGCATCGACCTCGTCGCGACCCAGATCCGGATCGCGGCCGGCGAGGAGCTCGGCATCGGCCAGCGCGACGTCGTGATCCGAGGCCACGCGATCGAGTTCCGGATCAACGCCGAGGACCCGGAGCACGACTTCCGGCCCGCGGCCGGGCGGATCGAGAGCTACTCGGCACCGGGCGGGCCGGGCGTCCGGATGGACTCGCACCTCTACCCCGGCTACGAAGTCCCGCCGTTCTACGACTCGCTGCTCGGCAAGCTCATCGTCTGGGGTCCCGACCGGGTGACGGCGATCGCCCGCTCCAAGGCGGCCCTCGACGAGCTCGACATCACCGGCGTCACGACGAACGTCGAGATCCACAAGGCGCTCCTCGAGAACGACACGTTCCTCGAGGGGCGGATGACCACCAGCCTGCTCGACCGGGTCGGCGGCGCGGCGTTCCTGGCCGCGGCCGCCCGCACGGCGACGGCCTGACCGGGACCGAGCGAGAGGCCGCCCCAGCCGTGCCCCCGATCATCCATTCGACCCACGACATCGAGGGCCTGATCCCGCATCGCTGGCCGATGCTGATGGTCGACCGGATCGTCGAGTACGAGCCCGAGGCCAAGCGGATCGTCGGCGAGAAGGGCGTGACCGCGACCGAGTTCTGGGCCCAGGGTCACTTCCCGGGCCTGCCCGTCATGCCCGGCGTCCTCCAGGTCGAGGCGCTCGCCCAGACGATGGCCGTCTATGTCGCCAAGCAGCCCGGGTTCGGCGACAAGATCGGCCTGTTCGCTGCGATCGAGGAGACCCGGTTCAAGCGGGTCGTCGTCCCCGGCGACGTCCTCCGCCTCGAGGTCACGATGGAGAAGCTCGGCTCCCGGTTCGGCCGGGGCCGGGGGATCGCGTCGGTCGACGGCGAGGTGGCATGCGAGGCGCTCCTCAGCTTCATCATCCCGCCGGCAGGCGTCCTGAAGTGAGCCAGCGGTGAGCACCCGCGTCGCCGTCCTGTCCGACGTCCACGGCAACCTCGCCGCGCTCGAGGCGGTCCGCAAGGCGATCAAGCGCGAGAAGCCCGACGTCGTCGCGGTCGGCGGGGACCTCGTGATGAACGGCCCCGATCCGGGCGCCACGATCGATGCGATCCGCTCGATGGAGGGCGAGGGCGCCATCGTCGTCCAGGGCAACACGGACATCGCCGTGGCCGACGGCGACTACGCGGCCGCGTTCCCCTGGCTGCCCGAGGGCCCGACCGAGGCGATGAAGGCGGCCGCCCAGTGGGCCCACGATGCGCTCGACGACGACCAGCTCGCCTGGCTCCGCCGGCTGCCATCCGAGCGCCGGATCCGGATCGGCGAGTCGCTGCTCCTCGTCACGCACGCCTCGCCTGGCTCGCAGACCTCGGGATTCGACCAGAGCCTCGACCCGTCGACCACCCTGGAGCGCCTGGCCCGCACCGACGCCCGCGTCGTCGGGTGTGGCCACACCCATGTCCCCGAGGTCCGCGAGTTCGGCTGGCAGGTCATCGTCAACGGCGGATCCGCCGGCTACGTCTTCGACGGTGATCCGACGGCGTCGTGGGCCCTCGTGACGTTCGACGACGGCCAGGTCAGCGCCGAGATCAGGCGGACCGAGTTCGACGTCCTGGCGGTCTCGAACGCGATCTCCGCCCGCGGCCTGCCGGGCGACGTCTATCGCGCGGCCACCGTCCGCACCGGGAAGCTGGTCCGATGACCGGCCGCAACGGCGCCAACGGGCATCGGCGGGTCGTCGTCACGGGCATGGGCGCCGTGACGGCGCTCGGGCCGGACGTCGCGTCCCTCTGGGACGGCCTCATCTCGGGCCGCTCCGGCGTCCACCGGATCGCCTCGTTCGATCCCGAGCGGCTCGACTCCCAGATCGCCGCCGAGGTCAGCGATTTCGATCCGTCGTCGGTCATCGATCGGAAGGACGCCCGGCGGATGGATCGCTATATCCAGTTCGGGCTCGTCGTCGCCCGCCAGGCCCTCGACCAGGCCGGCCTGCCCGGTCGGCTCGAGGGCGAGATCGCCGAGCGGACCGGGGTGATCCTCGGGTCCGGGCTCGGCGGCGTCTCGACGCTGTTCGACAACGTCCTGGTCATGGCCGATCGCGGCCCGGGCCGGATCAGCCCGTTCTTCATCCCGATGGGCATCGCCAACGTCGGCGCCGGCCAGGTCGCCATCACGTTCGGCCCGAAGGGCCCGAACTACGCCACCGTCTCGGCCTGCGCGACCGGCGCCCACGCGATCGGCGAGGCCTGGGAGATCATCCGCCGCGGCGACGCGGACCTCATGCTCGCCGGCGGCGCCGAGGCCGCGGTCCACGAGGCCGTAGTCGGCGGGTTCGCCTCGATGAAGGCCCTCTCGACCCGCAACGACGCCCCCACCGAGGCCTCCCGGCCGTTCGACCGGGACCGGGACGGCTTCGTGATCTCGGAGGGCGCCGGCATGCTCGTCCTCGAGACCCTCGAGTCGGCGGAGGCCCGCGGCGCCGAGCCGCTCGCCGAGATCATCGGCTACGGTGCGACCGCCGATGCCTCGCACATCACGCTCCCCGCGCCAGGTGGCGCCGGCGCCGTCCGGGCCGGCCAGCGGGCCCTCGAGAAGGCGGGCATCAACGCCGACGCGGTCGACCACGTGAACGCCCACGCGACCTCGACGCCCGAGGGCGATTCGGCCGAGCTCCTCGGGCTCCGGACCCTCCTCGGATCCCACGCCCCGGATGTCGCGATCACCGCGAACAAGTCGATGCTCGGGCACTCGCTCGGAGCCGCCGGGGCGCTGGAATCGATCGCCACCATCCAGGCCCTCCGGACCGGGATCGTGCCGCCGACGATCAACCTCGAGCACCCGGACGATCAGGCCAGGGGCCTCGACCTGACGCCGAACGAGGCGCGGCCGCGGCACCTGGAGATCGCCCTGAACAACTCCTTCGGATTCGGCGGCCAGAATGCCGCGCTGATCTTCCGGCGGTGGTCGTGATGGACGACTGGGACGGCCTGGACCCGCGCGACGTCGAGGCCCACATGGAGCGGGCGCCCGAGCCGGCTGGGGAGACCCAGGCCGCTCCCCGCGATCCGGGCCACGCCGATCGAACCGCCCTGGACCAGCCGATGACCCCGCTCGGAGCCGAGTCGCTCGCCGCCCCCGAGGTCCCGCCGCTCAGCGACCCCGGCGACGCCTCGCTCCTCGCCCTGATCGACCGCCTCGCCAGCCTGCTGGATCGGACGGACCTGACCGAGCTCGAGGTCCAGGTCGGGGAGACGGGCCTTGTCCTGCGCAAGCCCCAGGCGCTCGCGCCGACGGTCGTCGCGGCCGCCAGCCCGTCCGCGGGGCCCGCCGCGGTCCCGGGATCCACGGGCGCCATTGCCGCCCCGGCTCCGGCCGCCGAGCCGGCGCTGACCAACGGCGCCGCTCCGGCCGAGGCCGGCCCGCCGGCCCGACCGTCCGTCAAGGCGCCGCTGACCGGCATCTGGTATGGCGCCCCGGCCCCCGGTTCGGCGCCGTACGTGAGCCAGGGTGGCGAGGTGAACACCGGCCAGGTCATCGGGCTGATCGAGGCGATGAAGCTCTTCAACGAGATCAAGAGCGACCTGGCGGGGCGGGTCGTGAAGGTCCATGCCGAGGACGGCAAGCTGGTCAAGGCGAAGCAGCCGCTGATCGAGGTGGAGCCGCTGTGAGCGAGAGGAACGGCAGCCATCCGGGCTCGGGCGCGTCCGCTGGCAAGGCGATCCGCGCCCACGTCACCGGCTGGGGCCGCTACGTCCCGAGCCAGGTCCTGACGAACGCCGACCTCGAGCGGATGGTCGACACGTCCGACGAATGGATCACGAGCCGGACCGGCATCCGCGAGCGCCGCGTCGCGGCCGCGAACGAGACGACGGCGTCGATGGCGGCCGTTGCGTCACTCCGGGCGATCCGGACCGCCGGCCTCGAGCCCGATGACATCGACCTCATCCTGCTCGGCACGCTCACGCCCGATTACTGGATGCCCTCGACCGCCGCCCTCGTGAAGGAGGCGATCGGCAACACGCGCGCTGCGGCGATGGACGTCGCCGCCGCCTGCTCGGGCTTCGTGTACGCCTTCGCCAGCGCCCAGGCCTGGATCGCGGCCGGGCTCGCGAGGCACGTGCTCGTCATCGGCGCGGAGCTCCTGACCCGCTTCCTCGACTACACCGACCGGAGCACCTGCATCCTGTTCGGCGACGGCGCGGGCGCGGTGGTGCTCTCGGCATCGGAGGAGCCGGGTGGCGCGCTCGGCGTCGAGCTGACGACCGAGCCGCAGGGCGCCTACATGATCTGGCTGCCCGCCGGCGGGGCGAAGAGCCCGCCGTCGTCCGAGACGATCGCCCGGGGCGAGCACTTCATCCGGATGGAAGGCCGCGAGACGTACCGCTTCGCGACGAAGACCATGGCGACGACCGCCCTCGAGTCGGTCCGCCGCTCGGGCCTGACACCCGACGACGTCGCGCTCTTCATCCCCCACCAGGCGAACGTCCGGATCATCGAGGCCGTCGCGAAGGGCCTCGACCTGCCGATGGACCGGATGTACACGAACGTCCAGAAGTACGGCAACACCTCGGCCGCGTCCGTGCCGATCGCCCTGGCCGAGGCGGTCAACGAGGGTCGGGTCAAGGTCGGCGACAACGTGACGATCGTGGCGTTCGGCGCGGGCTTCACCTCGGGCGCGGTGACGATCAACTGGACCGCCGATCCGGCCCGCGGCCGCGCCGGGGAGCTGGCGGTCGACCCGAACGACGTCCACGTCCGGCTGCCGGTCGACTGGGATTCGGTCGACCCGATCCCGCCGGCGCTGGCGGAGCTCATGAACCGCCCGGGCCCGGTCAACCCGCCCCTCGACGACGTCGCACCGGGCGAGCCGGAGCCGGCCACGCCCGCCATCGCCGGCTGATAGGAGGGTCGCGTGATCGATCTGTCCGGGAAGAGCGCCGTCGTCACCGGCGGGTCGCGCGGCATCGGCCGGGCGATCGCCCGGCGGCTCGCCGAGCAGGGCGCGGACGTCGCGTTCAGCTACGTCTCGAACGAGGCGGCCGCGAAGGAGACCGCGGCCACGATCGAGGCGCTCGGCCGGAAGGCGCTGGGCGTGCAGGCGGACGTCTCGAAGCCGGAGTCGGCCGACGGCCTGATCAAGGCCGCGCTCGAGGCCTTCGGGAAGATCGACGTCCTCGTCAACAACGCCGGCATCACCCGCGACGACCTGATCATGCGGATGTCGCTCGACGACTGGCGCGACGTGCTCGAGACGAACCTCTTCGGCGCGTTCTACTGCATCAAGGCCGTGACCCGGCCGATGCTCCGGGCGAAGAGCGGCCGGATCGTGAACATCACGTCCGTGTCCGGCCAGGCCGGCCAGATCGGCCAGGCCAACTACTCGTCCGCCAAGGCCGGCCTCATCGGCTTGACGAAGGCGACCGCCCGCGAGCTCGCGTCGCGGGGCATCACCTGCAACGCGGTCGCCCCCGGCTTCGTGCTGACCGAGCTCACGAAGGACCTCAGCGAGGACCTCCAGCAGCAGCTCACCGAGCGCACGCCGCTCGGCCGCTTCGGCACCACCGAGGAGATCTCGGCGGCCGTCGCCTACCTCGTCTCGGACGAGGCGGCGTTCGTCACCGGCCAGGTGCTGGCCGTCGACGGCGGCCTCGTGATGATGTGACGGCCCGCGAGGGCCTCAGCCGATCCCGAGGCCGGTCACGACCAGGATGACCGACAGGAGGACCAGCAGGACGGTCGAGGCCCAGCCGATCGTCAGCAGGACCCTGCCGCTGGCGAGCGGGCCCAGCAGCTTGCGATCGCCGGCCAGGAGCATCACGAAGACGAGGATGAACGGCAGCAGGATCGCGTTGAGCACCTGGGCCGAGAACATCACGGTGATGAGCGGCAAGCCCGGGATCATGACGAACAGGGCCGCGAATGCGATGAAGAACGCCAGGAGACCGTAGAACGCCGGCGCCTCCCGCCACTTCCAGTTGACGCCGGTCTCCCAGCCGAACGCCTCGCAGGTCGTGTAGGCGCTCGTCATCGGGACGACGCCAAGTCCGAGGAACGAGGCCCCGAGCAGGCCCACCGCGAAGAGCACGCTCGCGGCGTCGCCGGCGAGTGGCTTCAGGGCCGCGGCGGCGTCGCCGGCGCTCGTGATCGTCGTCTCGCCATGCGCCCACAGCGTCGCCGCGCACGCGACGACGATGAAGCCCGCGATGAGGTTCGTGAGGAGCGCCCCGAAGAACACGTCCACCCGGCTGGCCGTCAGGTCGTCCGGCTTCAGGCCCTTGTCGGCGACGTAGGCCTGGATGAACGCCTGGCCCCAGGGCGTGATCGTTGTCCCCACGGTGCCGACGACCGACAGCCAGTACAGCGGCGAAGCCTGGAGGTGCGGCACGATGAGGTTCTGGAACGCCGCGCTCGTGTCAAAGCCGGCGATGGCGGCGGAGATCACGTAGGCGACCGAGACGAAGATGCCGACGCCGACGAAGAGGTACTGGATGCGGCTGTAGTTGCCGAGGGCGATGAGCCCGATCACGACGATCGCGGCCACTCCGGCGCTGATCACCGGCGGGACACCGAACAATCCGAGGGCGGACGCGATCCCGGCGAACTCGGCCACGATGCAGCCGAGGTTGGCGGCCAGCATCGTCAGCGCCGCGAACGTGGCCCAGCGCACGCCCCATCGCTCCCGGATCAGGCCGATCAGGCCCTTGCCGGTCGCGAGCCCGAGCCTCGCCCCCACCTCCTGGGTGAAGAACAGCACGATCTGGGTCGCCAGGATGACCCACAGCAGCGTGTAGCCCCACTGGGCGCCGGCGAGCGAGTAGGTCGTGATGCCGCCCGCGTCGTTGTCGGCGAAGCCACTGACAAGCCCGGGCCCGAGGACGGCCAGCATCGCGACGAGCCGGACGCGCCAGAGCGGCAGCCGCGGGAGCGGCGGCAGGGCTCGCGGCCGCCCGCGGCGCACCCCGCGCAGGACGTCGGCTGGTGTTCGGGACATCCCGGGCGGTCAGCGCTGGCTGAAGACGCGCGGCAGTCGCCGCTTCCAGCCGGACGAGATGACCGTGTCGATCGCGTCGTCGACGGTCACGATCCCGACGAGCCGGTTGTCGTCGTCGACCACCGGCACGGCAAGCAGGTTGTAGTGGGCCACGACGTCCGCGACCTCGGCCTGGTCGGTCAGGACGCCGACCCGGATCGGCTCCCGGATCATGACGTCCCGAATCGGGGTGACCGGTTGGGCCACGATCAGGTCGCGCAGGGAGAGCACGCCCACGAGGTGATCCTCGCGGTCGGTCACGTAGACGTAGTAGATCGTCTCGGCATCCGGCTCCAGCTCCCTGAGCCGGTCGATCGCCTGGGCGGCCGTCAGATGCTCCTCGAGCGCGATGAGCTCGGTCGTCATGATCCCGCCGGCGGAATGCTCGGGATAGCCGAGCAACTGCTGGACCTCCTCCGCCTCCGACCGTGCCATCTGTGCCAGGATCTCGTCCCGCGTCTCCTGGTCGAGGTCGGCGACGAGGTCGGCCGCGTCGTCGGGCGACATCTCCTCGAGGATGTCGGCGGCACGCGCCGGATCGAGGTCCTCGATGAGGTCGACCTGGGTCTCGGGCTCCATCTCCTCGAACACGTCGGCGGCAGCCTCGTCGTCGAGCGACGCGAGCACCCCGGCCCGGTCGCGCGGGGTCAGCTGGTCGATGATCGAGGCCAGATCGGACGGATGGAGCTCGGCGAGGCCCTGATGCGGCACGCGCAGCTTCACCGACGCGATCGATGACTCGACCGGGTCGACATCCTCCCAATCGATGTACCGCTCCGAGACCTGCACATGGGCATTGCGGGCGATCGTCCGGAACGCTCGCTCGAGACCGAGGCGGCGCAGGAGGCCCGCGGCGCCCACGTCGACGGCGACGAGATGGAGCATCCCCTCGATCTCGTCCAGCCGGAGGTCGTTGACGCGGACGACCTTGCGGCCGTCGATGTCGACGATCTGCTTGTCCATGAGGTCGGCCCGGAGCTCGATCTCGTCCGGCCGTCGCTGGAACTTGGCGATGTCGATGTTCGTGGTCGACAGGCGTGCGCCGGCATGGTCGAAGGACGCGACCGAGCTCCATGGCAGGAAGATCTGGCGACGATCGGTGGCGACCACGAGGCCCGTGACCGGCGGGTAGCGATTGCCGACCGCGACGATGAGGTCGGCGACGGTGCCGATCGCCTCGCCGTTGCCGTCGAGCACCGGACGACCGATCGCCTGGCTGAGGAACAGCATGTTCCACCTCCGGCCGAGGGGTGGTGGGTCCCCGCCGTGCGCCCGAAGGTCGCGCCGGCGCGGAGGTCCCGGATCAGTTGTGACAGGCCGGTCCGGAGGCACGGGCGGAGCGGGCCACGCGCGCCGGGGGACCGGTCGGAGTGTAGGCGGCGCGCGATCGGCGGGTCAACGCCCGGCTCGGCCTGGCAGACATGGAGGCGTACGGATTTACGAGGTGCCGATCGAGCCGTCAGACTGACTCCCCGAGGTGACTGCCGGCGCGAATCCCGATCCCCGACGCAGCCGGGTCAGCGGGTCCACCGACCCCTCCATCCGCCGGACGTGGTGGCTCCTCTCGGCCACGTTCCTGATCCTCGGCGTCTTCGCCCTCATCCGCTTCCTCGGCTCGAGGAACTGGGTCGACCTCGGGATCTTCCTCGTGATCCTCGTCGCGGCCCTGGCCGCGATCGGCCATCGGAACGCAGTCGCGGGCCTCGAGGCGCGGGGCCGGGCGGAGGCCGAGTCATTCGCCCGGATCCTGCGCGGGCTCTCGCGCTCGGTGTCCGCCGACGCGATCGTCGCCGCCATCATGGATGACCTCCTCGACGCGACCGACGCGGACCACGTCGTCGTCGTCCGGCGGCGGGCCGACAACTCGGCCCTGGAGGCGACCCTCGTCACCCGGCGGGCTGGCGTCCCGACGACGACGACGACGCTCCCGATCATCGATCTGGACGCTCCGATCGAGTGGACGCCCGCGGCGACGATCGTGCCCGTCGGGCCGGGGATCAACCCGGTCGAGACGGCGCCCGCCATCCCGGTGGAGGATCGGCGAGGTCGGACCGGCGTCGAGGAGCCGGTCTCGGCGCCTTCGGACGGCGACCACCCGCTGGTCCGGCGCGAACCGGCCCCTGGCCGGGACGCGATCCCCGGGCCCTTCTCGAGCCCGGGCGCACCGGCCCTGACGATCCGCCCGGCGCTCGCCAGCGCCCGCGTCGCGGGCGCGAACGCCGCGTTCGCGGAGTCCGGCGCCGAGCGAGCCCGCCGGATGGCCTCGACGGCGATCTCCGAGACGGTGGCGCTGATCGGCGATCTCGGCGTCCCCTTGCCGCGGCGCCGGCCCGACGGCACCGGCCCGAGCCAGGCCGAGGTCATCGGCTCCGGGCTCGACGCGGCGATCGCCGCGCGCGTGGCAGGTCGCGTCCGAGGGCTGTTCGGCCTGTCCCAGACGCTCTCGACGGCGCTCCGCACCGACCAGGGCCTGATCGGCGCCATCGTCCTCTCGCGCCGCGATCGGGAGCGCTGGTCGGAGTCGTCACGGCGCCTCCTGCGAGGGGCCGCCATCGAGGCCTCGAGCGCCCTCGCCCGGGCCGACTCGCAGCGGGAAGCCGAATCGCAGGCCGCGACCGACGCCCTCACCGGCCTCCCGAACCGGCGCTACTTCGACGAGTTCTGCTCACTCCTCGGGCGACGCCGCCGGGCCGGCGACGCCGTCTCGGTCCTGATGATCGACATCGACAAGTTCAAGGTCCTGAACGACACCTACGGCCACCCGATCGGCGACGAGGTCCTGAAGGCCGTCGGCTCGGCGATCCTGTCGACGGTCCGCGAGCAGGATGTCCCCGCCCGGGTCGGCGGCGAGGAGTTCGCGGTCCTGCTGCGCAACCCCGGCCCGAACATCTCCCTCGAGGTGGGCGAGCGCGTCCGCGAGGCCGTCCGTGCGCTCGACCTCCACGAGCACGGCGTCCCGGGCGTGTCGGTGTCCGTCGGCGTCGCCGACGCGCTCGGTCCGGAGGAGCCGATCGCCGACATCGTCAGCCGCGCCGACCACGCCCTCCTCCGCGCCAAGCGCGGCGGCCGCGATCGGGTCGTCGCCGCCTAGCGACGGGGGCGAGGCCGCCGCGGAGGCCATCGCTACCATCCCGGCGTGGCACCCGACGAGCCCGCCCACGCGGCCGACGACGACCTCGAGCCGGGCGGCGCCGAGGGCCAGGCGGCGGCCGCCAACCCCGACACCGTCCGGCCCCTCACCAATGCCGAGCTGGCCACGATGTTCCACGAGATCGGCGACCTGCTCGAGGTCAAGGGCGAGCTCGTCTTCAAGACCGTCGCGTACCACCGCGCGGCGGACGCGATCGGCCGAACGCCGGTCGATGTCGCGCAGGCGTATCGGGACGGCCATCCGCCGGACATCCCCGGGGTCGGCCGGGCGATCGCCGACAAGATCCGCGAGGCGGCGGAGACCGGCCACCTCGCCTACCACGACCGGCTGCTGGCCGAGTTCCCGACGACGCTCCTCGAGCTCCTGCATCTGCCCGGCCTGGGCCCCAAGACCGTCCGCCTCATCTATCGCGAGCTCGGAATCACGACCCTCGACGGCCTGCGCGAGGCCGCCGTATCACACCGGCTCCGCGATCTGCGCGGCCTCTCGGACCGGACGGAGCAGCTCGTGCTCTCCGGGATCGAGGCGGTCAGGGCCCGCGAGCGCGACCGCCGGATCCTGCTCAACCAGGCCAAGGTCCTGGTCGACGACATCGCCGGCTCGCTCGAGGGCGCCCTCGGCGTCCGGATCACCCCCGCCGGCTCGTACCGGCGCCGGAAGGAGACGATCGGCGACCTCGACCTCCTGGCCGAATCGGCCGAGGGCACCGGCGTCGTCGACCGGTTCGCGACGCTGCCCTCGGTCGAGGTCGTCCTCAACCGGGGAGCGCACAAGGCCGCCGTGAAGCTCGGCGGGCGCGGCCCGCAGGTCGACCTGATGCTGATGCCGCCGGGCGAGGCGGGCACGTACCTCATCCATTTCACCGGCTCGAAGGAGCACAACGTCCGGCTTCGGGAGATGGCCCGCGACCGGGGCTGGAGCCTGTCCGAGTACGGCTTCCTGAAGCTCGGCAACGACGGCCAGCCACGCACCGGCGACGCAGCCGAGCTGCAGACGTTCGCCACCGAGGCCGAGGCCTACGCCTTCCTCGGGATGGCCTTCGTCGAGCCGGAGCTCCGCGAGGACGCCGGCGAGGTCGAGGCGGCCCTCGCCGGGACGCTGCCGAGCCTCATCACGATCGGCGATCTCAGGGGCGACCTCCATTCCCACTCCGACTGGTCCGACGGCACGAACTCAGTGGAGGACATGGCCGAGCTCGCCCGGCGCCGCGGCCACGCGTACCAGGTCATGACCGACCACTCGCAGTCCCTCGCGATCGCCCGCGGGCTGACGCCCGAGCGGGTCGAGCTCGAACGGCGCCTGATCCGGGCGCTCAATCAGCGGTTCGAGGCCGAGGAGCAGGCCGGGACTGCGCCGTCCGAGACCTCGCCCGAGGGCTTCCGGCTCCTGCACGGCTGCGAGCTCGAGATCCGGGCCGACGGCCAGCTCGACTACCCGGACGAGCTCCTCGCCCGCTTCGACCTCGTCGTCGCGTCACTCCACGTCGGCCGCCGACAGTCCAGGGCCGATCTCACCCGACGCGTGCTGAACGCGATCCACAACCCGCACGTCGACGTCATCGCCCACCCGTCGGGCCGGATGATCGGCACCCGCCCCGATCTCGACCTCGACTGGGACGTCGTCTACCGCGAGGCGGCGAAGACGGGCACGATCCTCGAGATGAACGGCTCGCCCCATCGGCTCGACCTGTCCGTCGAGCGGGCCCGCCACGCGATCGAGCTCGGCTGCACGGTCTCGATCGACTCCGACGCCCACCGGCTCTCCGAGTTCAGCCACCTCGAGTGGGGCATCTCCCAGGCACGCCGCGCCTGGGTCGAGCCTCGCCACGTGCTCAACACCAGGTCCCGCACCGAGCTCGTGGACTGGCTCGCCCACCGGGCGGGGTAGGATCGCGGCCGCATGAGACCTGTCCGGGGCGTTCGCGACCTGGCCGTCGCGGCGACCGTCGTCATCGCGATGTCGCGGTTCGTCGACGGCCAGCTGGCGTGGCTGATGGCCGCCCTCATCGTCGCTGCGGTCGCGTTCGGGGCCCTGCAGGTCATCGGCGCGGCCGCGCCGCAGGGCGAGACGACCGGCATCCCGATCGAGAGCGTCATCCCTCCGGCGCTCGCCGCCGTGGGCGGCGCGGGCCTCCTCAGGATCATCCCCGAGGGCCTGCTGCTCATCCCGGCGCTGGCCGTGATCGCCTGGTTCGTGGAGCGCGTCGCGACGACCGAGGCCCGCCTCGCCCGGTCGGCGAACTCGCCATCGGCCGCCGATCGCTCCACGGTGCTGGTGGAGGCCCTGGTCGCCGGGTTCGGGGCGTTTGTCGGGATCGCGGCCATCGCGGCCGGCGGCCTGACCCTCAGCAGCGGGGGCATCCCGCCCACGACGGCCGGACCGTTCGAGCGGGGTGCGCTCGCCGTCGCGGACGGCCTCGTGGCGTTCCTGCTCGCCTACCGGATCGCCGCGCTCCGCTCGTCGGTCGCCCGCGACGTCGCGTGGATGGCCACCACCGCGGCGGCGGTCGTGACCATCGCCTCGGCACTCCTCCGTCAGGTCGAGATCCCCGGCATCCTCGGGCCCGCCCTGCTCGTCCTGGTGCTGTTCCTCTGGGACGCGATCCACGGCAGCCCGCCGGCGCGCCGCCGCGACCCGCGACGCCTTGCGGAGACGGCCCTGCTGGTCGTCCTCGGGGTCGTCGTGGTGGCCTGGAGCATCGGCCTCCGGACCTGACCCCGGACCTGCGCTGGACATGGTCCCGGCCGGCACTGGACATGGTCCCGGCCCGCACCGGACGCGACCTCAGCGTGGTCGCCGACGTTTGACGCGACCTTCGGGCCGGTGCTACAAACCCCCGGCTACACCGGATGTCCGGGCCCGATCGGGCCCATCCCGAAAGGACCGCGTTCCATCGTGACGTTCCCCGAAGTCGAGAGCGGCTCGAGCCCGGCCGCGACGACCCGCCTGAAGCGCCAGCTGGCCGAGCAGGCGATCGGCCAGGCCGCCGGCGGCCAGTGGGCCGAGGCGGTCGACACCAACCGCAAGCTGCTCGAGCTGGGCGCCGACGCCGAGGCCGAGAACCGCCTCGCGAAGGCCCTCTGGGAGCTCGGCGAGCTCGGCTCGGCCCGCGAGCATTACCAGCAGGCGCTGGCCCTCGACCCGACGAACCGCATCGCCGAGCGCAACATCGACCGGCTGCGGACCCTGATCACGACCGGCGACAAGGCGGACAGGGCGCACAAGGCCCACGACGGCGCGAAGGCGCCGGTCCGGATCTTCGTCGAGGAGACCGGCAAGACCGGCTTCGCCCACCTCGTCGACCTCGCCGATCCCCGCAAGCTCGTCCAGGTCAACCCGGGCGACGCGGTCGATCTGTCGCCCGAGGGCAATCGACTGATCGCGATCAGCAACACGATCCGGATCGGCGTGGTCGAGCCGCGGGTCGCCGCCCGCCTGCTGAGGCTCCTCGCCGACGGCAACAGGTACTCGGCCGGCGTGACCTCGCTCGGCGCGCAGGACGTCCGGATCATCATCCGCGAGATCTACCAGGACCCCCGCAACTACGGCAAGGTGTCATTCCCGACCGCGGCGAAGTCGACGGACCTGCGGCCCTACACGAAGGGCACGCTCCTGCGGGAGGACGAGGACCTCGAGGACGACCTCGAGGACGACGTCGAGGACGAGGAGATCGAGGACCTCGATCGCGTTCTGCCGCCCGAGGACACGACCGAGGAAGCCTTCATCGAGGAGCCGGAAGAGCCCGAGGAGGCCTGAGCCTCTCGCCGTCGGTCAGGCGCCCGCGGCCTCCCGCACGGATTTCGCGAGCGAGACCAGCTCCTCGCCGAGCGCCACCAGCGTCGACTCCACGGAGCGCCCGTCGGCGTCGGCCTGGGCGAAGAAGCCGGCGTCCAGCGGGAAGATCGGCAGCTCGAGCCGGCCCCAGGCGCCGAAGAGGTCGGCGACGATCCGCTGGACCTCGGTCGGGTGCCAGTCGAGCCAGTCGAGGGTCTTCTCGATCTGGATCGCGTGCTCCATCAGGTGCGACGGCCAGCGCCCGATCCGGAAGCCGACGTCGACCGGGATCCCGGACCACCGAGCCGGCCGCGCGAGCTCCTCGTCGGGCATCCCGCCGAAGACCTCCGCCCCGAGGTCGACGGTCTCGTCGAGCCGGCCCCGGATGTCGTCGATCGACCCGAGCGCCTCGTCGGCGTCGTCGGGGAGCGCCGCGTCGAGCTCGATCTGGGCGAGCTCGGCCTTCGACGGCGGCACGCTCGAGTTGCGCTGGCGGTGGAACGCGGTGAAGGTGACGTAGCCACGCTGCCCGCCGACGATGTGGCCGAGGGTCTGGCGGAGCGTCCACTCGCCATCCCTGGCGAGACGATCGAGGAGCGCGTCGTCGAGCGGCGCCAGGCGGCCATGGAGCTCCCAGCGGGCCGAGGTGGACCGGGAGATCCGGAGGGCCGTCATCGACCGGCGGACGCCGGCGCTATCGAGGATCGAGTGGATCGTCGCGGTCGCGAGCTCGGTGGCCTCGATCGCCCGGAAGCAGCCGTATCGGACGTCCGTTCCGTGGCCGTCCCAGTCCCAGGCGCCCTCGAGGGCCGAGTCACCGATGGCGAGCAGGTCGCGGCTGGCGATGTCGAGCGCCCCGCGCGCGACCCGGATCGACGGGTGGATGGCGACGTTCGGTCCGGGCGCGTGGGTTGCCAGGTAGCGGGCCGGACCGGCGGCCGGTTGGGCAGTGACCATCGATCCGGAGCGTACCGGCCGAATCGGTCTGCGACAATCGGTGGTCCATGTTGGGGCGGCTGTCCTCCCAGGCGGAACCCGGCTTCACCCTGCCGGCCTTCGAACGGCTCGCCCCGCCACCGCCGCCGGACCTCGTCATCGGCCGCCTGGAGGCCAACTCCGCGCCGGGCGACATCGTCGCCGACCTCCACGGCCGTGGCGGCTGGATCGCGCGCACCGCCGTCGACCGCCAGCGACGCGCCTTCACCCTCGAGAACAGCCCGCTCACGCGCCTCCTGGCCGAGCTCGTGCTGCGGCCGCCCGATCTCCGGCACCTCGATGCGGGGTTCAGCGCGCTGTCCGCGTCGCCGCGCGGCGAGTCGAGCCTGAAGCTGTCCATCGGCGAGCTGTTCGCGACGAAATGCGCGACGTGCGGCCGCAACGTCACCGCCGACGAGTTCACCTGGGGGAGCGATGCGTCGCAGGTCCGCAAGGCCTGGCGCTGCACGATCTGCCGCGACCAGCAGGGCGGATCGGAGCATCGCTCGGCGCCGCCCGACGAGGCTGATCTCCGGCGATCGAGGCGCGAGGTCGGCGGAGGGGCCGTCCGACGCCGGCTGAAGGAGCGCTTCCCGGTCCCGGACGGAGGCCAGGGGCTCGTTGGGGCGATCCTCGACCTGCACACCGATCGCCAGCTCGTCGGGCTCGCCGCGATCCTCGATCGGATCGAAGGCGACCTCCGGGCGGCGCCGGTCGAATCCGCGTTGCGCCTGGCGTTCCTGCACGCGGTCCTGCCGGCGTCGAAGCTCGGTGGGGGAGCGGGCCGGATCCCATCCCTGCGGATCGCCGGCGGGACGATCAGGACGCCGATTCCCGACCCGTGGCGGGAGCGCAACCCGTGGCTGGCGTTCGAGGAGGGCTACCGGACCGTCCGAGCCTTCGTCCAACGGCTCGAGGACGACACCGGCGGGCCGCTCGAGGCGCGGCTCGGGAGCGACCTTCGCTCCCTGGTGGAGAGCCCGGCGACCGCCGTCATCCGGGTGATGACGCCGACGGCCCTCGCGAACCTCGCCGGCGAAGCCCGGGAGCCTTGGCGCGAGCCGGGGTCGCGAGCCCCGGGACGGCCGCGGATTCGCCTCGTCCTCGGGCAGCCGCCCGCGCGGTTCAGCCAGGAGCGGCTCGGGGCGGCCTACCACGGCACGTGCTGGGCCCTCGGCCGCGAGGCCGCGTCGCTGCTGCCGCTGGAGCCACTGCTCGGCCCCGCGATCCGCGCGCCATGGTCGTGGCAGGCGGCCACCCTGCGCCGCTCGCTCGAGGCGGTCGTCCCCCACATGGCCGCCGACGGCCGGGCCGTGCTGATCCTCGAGAGCGCCGGTCCCGAGGCCCTCGTCGCGGCCGCGCTCGGTGGGATCGGGGCCGGCTATCGGCTGGTCGAGGCGCGCCTCGCCGATCCGGACGAGGAGGCCGGG
>DATGGQ010000017.1:0-2547 GCA_035308445.1 Candidatus Limnocylindrales bacterium
CCGGGATTCTCGGGTCGACCGCGATCCTGGCCGCGCTCGAGGGCCGCGGCCGGCCGGACTCGCCGGCCTTCGACCAGGGCCAGCGGATCGACCTGTCGCTGTTCGAGTCGAGCCTGGCGGTCCTCATCAACCAGGCCCAGAACGCCTTCGCCACGGGCCGCTCGCCCGAACGGCGGGGCAACGCCCACCCGAACATCGTGCCCTACGAGACGTTTGCGACCGCCGACGGCGAGATTGCGGTCGCCGTCGGCAGCGAGCGCCAGTG
This sequence comes from Candidatus Limnocylindrales bacterium, assembly GCA_035308445.1. Lineage (GTDB taxonomy): Bacteria > Chloroflexota > Limnocylindria > Limnocylindrales > CSP1-4 > UBA5189. The sequence continues at coordinate 266 of DATGGQ010000017.1, forward strand.
GGCACGGTTCTGCACCTGCCTGGGCCTCGAGGCGCTGGCCGCGGATCCGCGCTTCGCGACCAACGGCGACCGGGTCGCGAATCGCGACGAGCTCCGGCCCGTCCTGGCCGCCCGATTCGTGCTCGAGCCCAGCGCGGCCTGGCTCGCCCGGCTGGAAGCCGCCGAGATTCCCAGTGGCCCGATCCAGGGCGTCCTAGAGGCGCTCGAGTCGGACCAGGCCCAGGCCCGGGCGATGACCGTCGAGGTCGAGCATCCGCTCCTCGGCTCGCTCCGCCAGGTGGGCGTGCCGTTCAAGCTCGCCGCGACGCCGGCCACGATCCGCAGTGCGCCGCCTCTGCTTGGCGAGCATTCCGAGGAGATCCTGGCCGAGCTGGGCTACGAGCCGGCAGCGATCGAGCGACTGCGCACGGATGGCGTGATCTGAGACCGATGCAGGCCTGCAACCGGGACGAGGTCGGCGCAGGCTGGCGCAGGCTAGACTCGGAGCAGGGTCAACCTTCCGGCGGCCCGCATGCGGAGACGAAGACGCGATGACCGACGAGCGCGAGCGCTGGGCCCTGATCCTTGGGGCATCGAGCGGGATGGGCGAGGCGACCTCCCGGGCCCTGGCCGCCGCGGGCTACCGGATCCTCGGCGTCCACCTCGACTTCCGGGCCGCCCTGGCCCACGTCGAGGAGGTCAAGGCGGCGATCGCGGCAGTGGGCTCCGAGGCGCTGTTCATCAACATGAACGCGGCCGATGACGAGAAGCGGGCCGCGGCGATCGCGACCTTCGATGCGCGCTTCGAGCAGAGCCGCTCCGCCGGTCGCCATCCCTACATCCGGGTCGTGATGCATTCGCTCGCCTTCGGCTCGCTGGTGCCGTTCATCGCCGACGACCCCAAGGCGGCGGTGGATCGCAAGAAGATGGAGATGACCCAGGACGTCATGGCCAACAGCCTCGTGTACTGGGTCCAGGACCTGTACCGGGCCGGATTCCTCGAGCAGGGCTCGAAGATCTACGCCATGACCTCCGAGGGCTCGAGCCGGGTCGTGCCGAGCTACGGGGTCGTCTCGTCGGCTAAGGCCGCCCTCGAATCGCACGTCCGGCAGCTGGCCATGGAGCTCGCCCGCCGCGGCGATGGCATCACGGTCAACACGATCCGGGCGGGCGTGACGAAGACGCCCGCGCTGATGAAGATCCCCGAGCACGACATGATCATCGACGCGGCCACCCGCCGAAATCCGACCGGCCGGATGACGACGCCCGAGGACGTCGCCAACGCGATCGTCGCCCTGAGCGGCCCCGGCACCGACTTCATCAACGGCGAGACGATCGGGGTCGACGGCGGCGAGTTCATCACCGGCTCGTAGGCTCCAGCGATGAGCGGCCGGGTGATCGTGGTCGGCAGCGTCAACGTTGACTTGGTCGTGAGCTCGGCGCGCCTGCCGTCGCCCGGCGAGACAGTCACCGGCGGCACGTTCGAAGAGCACCCCGGCGGGAAGGGCGGCAACCAGGCGGTCGCAGCGGCGCGGCTGGGCGGCTCGGTGCGCTTCCTTGGCGCAGTGGGTGCCGATTCGTTCGGACTCGAGGCCCAGGCGGCGCTGGTCAAGGCGGGCGTCGACACGAGCAGCCTGGTCAGCGACGCACGCGCCGCGACCGGGATCGCCCTGATCCTGGTCGATGCCGGCGGCGAGAACGTCATCTCGGTCGCGCCCGGGGCCAATGCCGCGTTCGCGCCCGAGGCGCTCGAGCGCGAGCTCTCCGACCTTGGATCGCTCGATCGTGATGTCGTGTTGGTGTCGAACGAGCTGGCTCCGGCGACCGTCGCGGCGGGGCTGCGGGCGGCGCAGGCCGCGGGCGCCCGGACGATCTACAACCCGGCGCCGGCCGATGGGATCGACCTGAGCTGGCTCGCGTTCGTGGACGTCCTGACCCCGAACCGGGGCGAGCTTCTGCTGTTGGCCGGCGCCGATGTTGCGGGGCAGGGCCTCGTCCCGGCCGCCCGGAAGCTGCCCGTCCGCGAGGCCGTGGTCGTGACCCTGGGTTCTGAGGGCGCCCTCGTCGTTCCGCGCGACGCGGCGGAATGGTCCGTGCCGGCGCTTCCCGTCGACGTCGTCGACACGACCGGGGCCGGCGACGCGTTCAACGGTGCGCTGGCCGCGGCGCTCGCGTCGGGTTCATCCCTTGCAGAGGCCGTCCGGCGCGCCGTGGCCGCCGGCAGCCTGGCGACGACCAAGGTTGGCGCCCGTGAAGGGATGCCCACCAGCGACGAGCTCGAGGCCGCGCTCAGCAGCTGAGGT
>DATGGQ010000018.1:0-84802 GCA_035308445.1 Candidatus Limnocylindrales bacterium
CCCCCGGCGACCGCGCCGAGGAGGAGCCCGACGAGTAGAGCAAGTCCGATGGAGCGCCGGGCGCTGGACATGTCGGCCGGTCTCCGAGCGGCCCTCGCCGCCGCAGGACGCGGCGGCCGGGACATGACCCGAGACGCGCGCAATGTGGTCCAGGTTCAACGCCCTCGCGGCCGTCGGCGGACCGGGCCGAAGCGCCCTGATAGCCGGCCGCAAGGTCGACTCGCCCCCGACCGAAAGTCGATAAGAATGGATCTGCCGGGCTTGTTGAGCCCGGCAGATCGGTCGTGCGAAAGGCCTTTACGGGGCGCTCTCGCCTGGCGGGGCCATCTCCTCGGTGACTTCATCGAGCGAGAGAAGCTCGGTCTCCCAGTCATCGGCGAGGACAAATGAGTCGCGTCGCTGCTTCGCCTTGGTCATGACGCGGGTCTCGAGCATCTCCCACGGCAGCGTGAGCCGCGGAGCTGGGCTCGGGTCGTGATCCGGGATCTTCGTCAGGACGACCAGAGCGATGCCCGCGGCATCCTCACCACCGGCCTCGAGCCGCTCCGCGACGATGTCGAGTGCCATCGAGCGGAGCTTGATGATGCGATCCCGGTTGGCGCTGCGGACGGACTCAGTGATCTCCTGCAGCGCTGCAACAACACCCGGGTGATAGAGCTTCCAGCGGGTCACCGTCACGCGGTGAACGCCGATCGCCTCAGCGACCGCCTGGTCGCTCGCGCCGAGGGCGAGCAGCTCGACCGCTCGCTCCTGCTTCGGGCTCAGGTGGGTCAGCTTCTTGTAGCACTCTGTATCAAACAGTAACCGTGCGCTGCTCCTTCTGCTCCTTGCGAGGGGTCACCGATATCGCCCGAGGACCGAACTCGCTCCCCGATTCTAGCCGCCGCGGACCCCGATTCTGGCCATCTTGCAAGGGCCGGGACCAGACTCGAACCCGCGGGGAGCGGACGGATGCGAACCCCGTCAGCCATCCGTCGCGGACGCCACTCGATCGCGGGAACCACCCGGCCAGCAGCCCAACCGGAGAGCCGGGCCAGACCCCTCCCCGGCGTCCTCCGACCGTCGGATGTTGCGCTGCGAGCGGTCATCGTCGGACTCGCGCTTGCCACGGGGTACATCCACTCGACCCTCGGCGGCCTGCTGTTCACGCTGAACGCCGTCGGCTACGCGGTCGCGGCCGTCGCGATGGTGGTCCCGCTCGGGCTGGCGATCCGCTTCCGCTCGCTCGTCCGGCTCGGGCTGATGGGCTACGCCGCGACGGCGATCGTCGCCTGATACCTGACAGGACCGCGGTACGAGCTCGCGTACGTGGCGAAGGGCATCGAGGTCGCGCTGATCGTCCTGCTCGCGATCGACGTCGTCCGCCATGACGGGAGCCCGCTGGCGGCCCTCCGCCGGATCGCCGGTCGATGAACCGTCTTCGTCGGGGCGCGGTCCTCCTTGCGCTCGCGACGATCACCTCGGCCGCGGCCTGCGGTGGCCGGCCGGCGACCACGAACTCGCCGGTCAGCGCCGCTCCCGGAAGCCCGACCATCGCCGCGCGGAACCTCGCCTTCGATCGAACGACCCTGACCGTGACCGCGAACGTGCCGTTCACGCTTGTCTTCCAGAACTGGGACGCGCGCCGCACAACGTCTCGATCTACGCCGACGCCAGCGCGACGGACGCCGGGCTCGCCCTTGAAGGGGCCGACGATCCGCGACGTCACCCAGCCGCCGTAGAACCGGCCCGGCTGGGGCGTCGCGCGCTCGTCGCCGACCCACGCCTCGTCAACGAGGCCGGCGTAGAACGCGTGGTATCCGGCGATCGCCTCGTACCCCGGCAGCGGCCTCGGGTACGACCAGGCGACGTTCGGGATCGTGCGCCCCGACAGCACGAGGGTTCGATACGCGGCCTCGCCCTTCCACTCGCACGTCGTGGCGTGCGGGCTTGGCTCGAGGAGGTCCAGCCGAACGTCGGACGGCGGGAAGTAGTAGACGGGCGGCCCGGCGGTCTCGAGGACGCGGAGCGCGTTCGTCGACTCGGCGATCGTGACGCCGTCGACGACGACCCGGATCCGCTCCCGAACCGGCTCGACCCTCGGCGGTCGGGGGTAGTCCCAGACCGACTCCTGCCCGGGGCCCGGCCTTATCCGATCGGCTGGACCGGGCGACGTGCCAGCTCGCGGTTCCACGTGTCTGCATCGTAGGCTCGCGCGGTGATCGTCGCCCTCTTCGCCGCGACCCTCGGCGGGGCAGCCCTCGTCGCCGGGGCGCTGGCCGCGATCGCGGGCTTCGGGATCGGCACGATCCTCACGCCGATGCTCGCCCTTGCGACCGGCGCCAAGGTCGCGGTCGCGGCGGTCGCCGTGCCGCACGCGATCGGCTCCGCACAGCGGTTCTGGCTGCTCCGAGAGCACGTCGAGCGGCGGGTCCTGCTGTGGTTCGGCATCACGAGCGCGATCGGTGGACTGATCGGCGCGCTGCTGAGCGCGAACGGCACGAACCGGATCCTGGCGGTCGTCTTCGGCCTCGCCGTCGGACTGGCCGGCGTCTCCGAGCTGACGCGCTGGGTCGAGCGGGTTCGCCTCGGCCGGCGGGCGGCATTCGCGGCCGGCTTGGCGTCCGGCCTGCTCGGCGGGCTCGTCGGGAACCAGGGCGGCATCCGGTCGGCCGCGCTGCTCGGCTTCGAGGTCCCCAAGGAGTCCTTCGTCGCCACGGCGACGGCCATCGCCCTGTGCGTCGATGCGGCTCGCCTGCCGGTTTACGCGCTGGCGGAGGGCCCCGCCATCGTGGCGATCTGGCCACTCCTCGCGGTCGCGACCGTCGGCGTCCTGGCCGGCACCGCCCTCGGGACGCGCATCCTCGGCCGGATCCCGCAGGCGACATTCCACCGGGTGGTCGGGGTCGCGCTGCTGGCTCTCGGGATCGTCATGGTCGCCGGAGGCAGCTAGGCCTGCGCGCTCCGGTGCCCGGGCGCGCCGGAGTGTCATGGGCCGAACGGCCCGGCTGACGACCTCGATGTACCCTGCCGCCAACGATCGGCCGGTGGGAGCTGCCGGCTGAGCAGCCGCACGTGGGCGGCAACACGGGAGGTCCGCACGAGATGGTCTCCACTCGCATCCAGCGCCTGCTCGTCCTCGGGACGAGCCTCGGCATCCTGCTCCTGGCGATTGGAGCGGCGCCGGCGAGCGCGTCCTCGTCGCCGCGCGAGGTCATGATGCCGCCGCGTGGCGCGGCCCACGGGTCGGCTCGACCGTCGCACTCGTCGAACCTGACCTATCACGGCGGCGTCGGCGGGGTCGGCGTCGAGACCGGAGCCGACAAGGTGTACCTCGTGTTCTGGGGCAGCCAGTGGACCAATAACGACCCCTCGGGCGAGGCGGCGATCCTGACGTCCTTCTTCAACCACGTCGGTGGCAGCTCATGGAACAACTCCGTGACGCAGTACTGCGAGGGCGTCGCCAGCGGCACGGTGACCTGCGGCTCGAGCGGCACCCACGCCACGAATCCGACCGGCGTGCTCTTCGCGACATGGTCTGACAGCACCACGGCGGCGCCTGCCCACCCGACCCAGAGCCAGCTGGCGGCCGAAGCCATTGCCGCGGCGGCCCACTTCGGCAACACCACGGCGAGCAAGAACACGCAGGTCCAGTACGACATCCTGACCGCCACGGGCAACAATGCGTCCGGGGCGGGCACGTCCTACTGCGCCTGGCACAGCTCGACGCCCTCGTCGTACGGGAACATCGCGTACACGAACATGCCCTACGTGACCGACTACGGCGCCAGCTGCGGGGCCGGCTTCAACGGCATGAGCGCGACGGCCGGCATCACGATCGTGAACGGCCACGAGTTCGCCGAGACGGAGACCGACATCTACCCGAACGGCGGCTGGCTCGACAGCAAGGGTGCCGAGAACGGCGACAAGTGCGCCTGGATCAGCGGCAGCGGGACGAGCGCCAGCCAGGTCGTCCATTTCGGGAGCGGCGCGGACTACCCCGTCCAGTCGCTGTGGAGCAACGCCAACAACGGCTGCGTCATCTCGTATCCGTGACGTGAACGTCGGCTAACGACGGAGGGGCCGCCGGCGACGCCGCCGGCCCCTCCTGATTCCCCGGCTTTCCGGGCTCAGCCGGGCAGGCTGCTCCTCGGGAGGCTCGTGCCGGCCATGTCGTTCCCGCCGGTCATGCCGGTCGGGTCGTCGTGGTCGTGGGTGTGGGCGGTCTCCTCGTGGTCGAGCGCCTCGTCCTCCGCGTCGCGGTTCTTGTGGGCGTGGATCAGCGGCGCGTGGTTGTGCTCGTGGTGGTGGTAGTGGGTCCGGTGCTGGAACTGGCCCATCAGGCCACCCGTGTGGTGGTGGCTGACGTGGTAATGGTCGTGCGAGTGGACGACGGCCGGGTGCTGATGCTCGTTCTCGACGTCGTCGACGACTCGCTGGGTCACGGTCGTCTGGGTCATGCCGTTCCCTCCAGTCTCTGGCGTTGGAGCCCAGCCTGAGACCGGGCTGAGAACCCGCGCGACGTCTGAGGCGGGTCAGGGGTTGCACCTCCGTGTCATCGCAGGGCGAGCGATCGCCCCGGCCCGTGCGCTACCGTGCGCCCCGAAGGAGGCGGTCGTGAGCGAGGAGCGCTTCGTCACTCGCGGGTTCGTCGGGCGCCGCGATCACGGCGCCGGCGATGCCCGGTCGCGGACGCCGCCCGGGCAGTACCTGACCCGCGACTTCCCGGTCCTCTCGGCCGGCCCGACGCCCCGGACGCCGCTCGACCGCTGGTCGTTCACGATCGAGGGCCTCGTCTCGAAGCCGGTCACCTGGACGTGGGACCAGCTCCAGGCGCTGCCCGCTCGAGACTGGGTCGTCGACATCAGCTGCGTCACGAAATGGACCCATCTCGACATGCGCTGGCGGGGGGTGAGCGTCGACACGCTGCTCGAGGCGGTCGAGCTCCAGCCGTCGGCAGCCTTCGTCATCGCCTTCTGCGACGGCGGCTATACGACGAACCTGCCGCTCGCCGACGTCCTGAACAACCAGGCGTTCGTGGCCTGGGAGTACGACGGCCGGGCACTGGCACCCGAGCACGGCGGTCCGGCCCGACTCGTCGTCCCGGCGCGCTACTTCTGGAAGAGCGCCAAGTGGATCCGAGGCCTTCGGATCGTCGACCGCGACGATCCCGGGTTCTGGGAGTCGCTCGGCTACCACAACCGCGGTGACCAGTGGCTGGAAGAGCGCTACTCGGGCGACTGACCGGCCGAGGCCCGGTCGTCGGCCGCGTCGAGCCGCCGGTCCCGCCGCCGCCCGCGAGCCGGGTCGGCTGGCAGCTCGCAACGGTGACGGCGGTCCGCGACGAGACCCCGACCGTCCGGTCGTTGACCCTCGGGCTGCCAGACTGGCCCGGCCATCGACCCGGCCAGCACGTCGACCTGCGACTGACCGCCGAGGACGGCTACAGCGTCGAGCGGTCGTACTCGATCGCCTCGGAGCCGGAGCGGGCCGGCGAGATCGACATCACCGTCGAGCGGATTCCCGACGGCGAGGTCTCGCCGTTCCTCCACGAGGTGGTCGTCGTGGGCGATCGGCTCGAGGTCCGCGGCCCGATAGGCGGCTACTTCGTGTGGGAGGCGCCGCTCGGCGGGCCGCTGTTCCTGATCGGTGGCGGCTCGGGCGTCGTGCCGCTGATGGCGATGGTCCGTCATCGTGCCCGGGCCGGGATGGCCGTTCCGGCCCGGCTGCTGCTGAGCTCCCGCGGCGCCGACGAGATCATCTACCGCGCCGAGCTCGATGAGCTGTCGGCGCAGGGCGACGGGTTCCAGGTCGTCCACACCCTGACCCGGCAGCAGCCGACGGGCTGGACCGGCTACAGCCGGCGCATCGACGAGGCCATGCTGGCCGAGGTCAGCGAGGCACTGGGCCCCAACCCGCGGACGTACCTCTGCGGCCCGACGGCGCTCGTCGAGAGCGCGGCGAACGCGCTTGTCCGCCTCGGCCTGACGCCCGATCGCGTCCGGACCGAGCGGTTCGGACCGAGCGGCACCTGAGGAGGCGCGAAGTGGAGGAGCGGATCGCGCTCATGCGGGACGACCCGGCCGTCGACCTCACCGTCGACGGGAACGCCGTCGCCGGCGTCTTGGAGGCGATCTTCGGCGGCGACCCAACGGCGATGCCCGGCCAGTGCGGCCATTGCCGCACGATCAGCCTCGTGGGGACGATGCGCGCCTACACGCGCGGTCCGGGGATCGTCCTGCGCTGCCCGGCCTGCGCCGAGGTCGTCGTCCGGATCGTCCGGACGCCGACGGCCACGTTCGTTGACGCGAGCGGAGCGGCGTACCTCGCCCTCGGCAGCGAGTCGTAGGGACCGGCTCGCGGCGACCGGCGTCCAGCGACCGGCTCCTAGGCGACCGGCACACCAGTGGGATGGGGATCCTCACGCCGGTACGGCACCGTGACTGCGACCGTGTGCGGTCGCCCGAGGAGCGCGGCCCGCAACCGCCGGGCGGACTGGTTGTAGAGGATCTGCTCCCACCAGTGCCGGGCCACGAACTCGGGGATGACGACGAACGTCACCGGCGCCTCTCGATCGGGCGGCCAGGCCTCGTCGAGGACGTCGAGATAGGCGAGGAGCGGCGGCACCAGCGACCGGTATGGTGACTCGACGATCACGAGCGGCACGTCGGGCAGCTGCCGCTCCCAGCGGGCCCGGAGCTTCGCGGCCTCGACCGGGTTGTCGGACACGAGCACCGCGTGGATGTCGTCGGCGAACGTCCGGGCGACGTTCACTGCCTGGATCACGGCCCGGTTGAACGCCGGGATCGGGACGACGGCTCGCTCGTCCCGCCGCGGGGGCGGGATGACGATGTCCGACCGGACCTCGAGCTGCCTCGCCGACGAGTCGTACTGGCGGCGGATGAACAGCATCATCGCGATCAGGATCGGCATGAGCAGCAGCACGATCCACGCGCCGAGCGCGAACTTCACGGCCGCGACCTCGACCGCGACGATCCCCGTCGTGATGGCGCCGAGGCCGTTGATCATCGCCCGTCGTCGCCAGCCCCGGTCGCTCGCCCGGAGCTTGTACCAGTGGCGAACCATCCCGGTCTGGCTGAGCGTGAAGGCGATGAACACGCCGACGGTGTAGAGCGGGATCAGGGCGGTGACGCTGCCGCCGAACAGCGCGATGAGGATCACCGACATGGTCGCGAGGACGACGATCCCGCTGCTGAACGCCAGGCGTTCGCCCCGGAACTGGAAGACCCGCGGCAGGAAGCTGTCCCGGGCGAGGATGCTGGACAGCCGCGGGAAGTCGGCGAACGAGGTGTTCGCGGCGAGGACGAGGATCACCGCCGTCGAGATCTGGACGAGGTAGTGGATCGGCGTCCCGGCGCCGACGAACGACCGCGTGATCTGGCTCAGGACCGTCTCCTGCTCGCTGGGGTCGGGCAGGATCCCGAGCTGGCCGGCGAGGAAGCTGAGGCCCAGGAAGATCACGCCGAAGAACGTGCCCATCAGCACGATGACGAGGGCCGCGTTCCGCGACTCGTTCGGCTTGAACGCCGGCACGCCGTTCGAGACGGCCTCGACGCCCGTGAGCGCGACCGAGCCGGACGAGAACGCCCGGAGGATCAGCAGCAGGCCGAGCGGCGCGGCGCCCGAGCTGGCCGCGACCCAGTCGGCGGGCGGGGTGTACGCCGGCATCGAGTTCGTGGCGAAGTGGAACAGGCCGATCGCCAGGACCAGGAAGATCGAGATGAGGTAGATGTAGGTCGGGGCGCTGAACGCCAGGCCGCTTTCGCGGATCCCGCGAAGGTTGACCATCGCGATCGCGACGATGATGACGATCCCCACCCAGACGCGGGGCTCGTAGAGCGCCGGGAAGATCGAGGTCAGGGCGGCGACCCCGGCGGCGACCGAGACCGAGACCGTCAGGACGTAGTCGATCAGCAGCGCGGCCGCGGCGGTGAGGCCCGGCAGCCTCCCGAGGTTGTCGCTCGCGACGATGTACGAGCCGCCACCGGTCGGGTAGGCGAAGATCGTCTGGCGGTAGCTCGTGACGACGATCGCGAGGACGATGACAATGCCGATCGTGATCGGCAGCGTCAGGACGAGGGCCCCGGCGCCGGCCAGCACGAGGACCCGCATGATCTCCTCGGTCGCATAGGCCGAGGACGAGATGTTGTCCGAGGCGAAGACGGGGAGCCCGGTCAGGACCCCCAGCCGCTCCGCGAGCTCCTCGTGGATCGAGAGCGGGCGACCGAAGAGCAGTGACCGCGTCCGTGCCGCGGCCCGGCCGAGCGTCGTTCGCGAGACGCTGGCCTCGGGTCGCGCCTGGAGCTGGTTCGGGCCGAGGTAGCGGAAATACGGGGAGTGCGGCCGCTCCACGCGGACGCGTCGATCTCCGGGCTTCCGGCCGCGGATCGGCGCCGGCGAGCCGCGGCCGTGCCCGTTCGGGGGCCGCTCGGGCACTATCGCGACCCGGGCTTCGCGCCGATGACGTGCACCTCGAGGTCCGGCAGGCGGGCGATCAGGCGATCCGCGAGCGGCGGCTCGAGGAGCCGGCGGACCCCGCCCGTCTCGCGATACGGCAGCACCACGTGGGTCGCCCGCCTGGCCTTCGCGAGCTGGGCGAGACCGGTGATCGTGTCCGGCGCCTCGACGTGGACGATGTCGGCCCCCAGATCGGCGGCGTCGTCGACGAGCTCCTGGATGTCCCGCGATCGGTCGAAGGTCTGTCGCTCCGTGTCCGGCGTCTCGATCACGGCAGCTGTCAGCGATCCGTGGATCGCGGCCGCGAGGCTCGCCGCACGGCGGACGGCCCGAGCCGAGGCCGGAGTTCCGTCGACGAGGACGATCACCCGCTCCGTCACCAGCGACAGCTGGCCGCCCGCGACGGTGTCCTCGAGCTGGCCCTCCACCCGTCCGGCCACGTAGCGCAGGGCGAGCTCGCGGAGCGCCGTGAGCTTCGCCTCGGTGAAGAACTTGTCGAGCGCCAGCTTCGTCCGCTCCGGCGGATAGACGTTGCCGTGGCGCATCCGCTGGCGGAGCGCGTGCGGGCTCATGTCGACGAGCTCGATCTCGTCGGCACCGAGGAGCACGTCGTTCGGCAGGCGCTCGTTGACCGGCGCGCCGGTGATCGTCGCGACGGCGTCCGCCACCGATTCGAGGTGCTGGACGTTGAGCGTGCTGACGACGTGGATCCCGGCGTCGCGGATGACCTCGACGTCCTCCCAGCGCTTCTCCCGGGCTGACCCCGGCACGTTGGTGTGGGCGAGCTCGTCGACGAGGGCGACCGTCGGGGCGCGGGCGATGATCGCGTCGGTGTCCATCTCCTCGACCACGACGCCGCGGTACTCGATCCGGCGACGGGGCACGACCTCCAGGCCGCCGACAAGCTGGCTGACGACGAGTCGGCCGTGGGTCTCGACGAAGCCGACGACCACGTCGGTCCCGCGCTCGAGCCGGCGATGGCCCTCCTCGAGCATCCGGTAGGTCTTGCCCACGCCGGGGGCCATGCCGAGGTACACCCGCAGCCGCCCTCGCGCGGCCACCTCCTCGGCGTGGACGCGGGCGAGCATCTCCTCGGCCGACGGCCGGACGTCGAGCGCGTCGCGCTCGGGATCGGTCATCCCTGCCTATCCGAGCAGGCCGTCGAGGTCGAGATTGAGCTCGAGGACATGGACGACCGGCTCGCCGAGGAAGCCGAGCAGCGGCTGCTCGGTGTGCCGCGCGATCGCCGCCCGAACCGTATCCTCGCTGATGCCCCGTGCCGCAGCGACCCGGGCGACCTGGTATTCGGCGGCCGCCGGGCTGATGTCCGGATCGAGGCCCGAGGCCGAGGTGGTCACGAGATCCACGGGCACCGGCCCGCCACCGTTGGCCGCACGCTCGGCGTCGACGGCCTTCGTGACCTCGTCGATCAGGGCCTGGCTCGTCGGGCCGAGGTTCGTCCCGGCGGAGCCGCTCGCGTCGTAGCCATTCGTGCCCGCCGCCGAGGGCCGGCCCCAGAAGTACTTCGGGTCGGAATAGGCCTGGCCGATGAGGCTCGAGCCGACGGTCTTCCCATCCACGACGATCATCGAGCCGTTCGCCTGGTGCGGGAAGACGACCTGGGCGATCGCGGTCACGACGAGCGGATAGCCGACGCCGGTGATCAGCGTGAGCACGACCAGGACGAGGAAGGCCCGCAGGATCTGGGTTCGGAGGAACGTCATCGCAGCGCCTACGCCAGGTGCAGGGCGGTGACGATGAGGTCGATCGCCTTGATGCCGATGAACGGGGCGATGATCCCGCCGAGGCCGTAGACGAGGAGGTTGCGCCGGAGTAGCTCGCTCGCGGGCGCGGCGCGGAAGGCGACGCCACGGATCGCCAGCGGGATGAGCGCGATGATGATCAGGGCGTTGAAGATCACCGCCGAGAGGATCGCGCTCTGCGGGGTCGCGAGGCCCATGACGTTGAGGGCGTTGAGCTCCGGGTAGACGCTGACGAACATCGCCGGGACGATCGCGAAGTACTTGGCGACGTCGTTGGCGATCGAGAACGTCGTGATCGAGCCACGCGTGATCAGCAGCTGCTTGCCGATCGCGATGACCTCGAGCAGCTTCGTCGGGTCGGAGTCGAGGTCGACCATGTTGGCCGCCTCCTTGGCGGCGGACGTCCCGCTGTTCATCGCCATGCCGACATCGGCCTGGGCGACCGCGGGGGCGTCGTTCGTGCCATCGCCCGTCATGGCGACCAGGTGGCCGTCGGCCTGCTCCTTGCGGATGAAGGCGATCTTGTCCTCGGGCGTCGCCTGGGCGATGAAGTCGTCCACGCCGGCCTCGCGGGCGATCGTCGCCGCGGTCCGCGGGTTGTCCCCGGTGATCATCACCGTGCGGATGCCCATCCGCCGGAACTGGGCGAACCGCTCCGGCAGGCCGTCCTTGATCGTGTCCTTGAGCTCGATCAGGCCGAGGACTCGGCCGTCGCGGCTCAGGGCCAGGGGCGTCGCGCCGCGGTCCGAGACCTCGTCGGTCAGCTTGACGATCTCGGGCGGGAGGCCGCCCTGCGCCGCCGCCCCGATCGCGTCCGTCGCTCCCTTGAGGACGAGGAGGCCCGAGGTCGTGCGGACCCCGCTGGTGCGGGTTTCGGCCCGGAAGGGCAGCTCCTCGGCGATCGACGCGTCGAGCGCCTGGAAGCCCACGTCGTCGCCGGTTCCCGCGGCAGCGCCGAGCTCGGCCAGGCGGGTCCGCGCCAGCTCGACGACCGAGCGACCTTCGGGCGTCTCGTCGCGGATCGACGACACCAGCGCGGCCTCGAGCGCCTCGACCTCGGTCACGCCCGTCGCCGGCGTGATCGCGGAAGCCAGCCGGTTGCCATAGGTGATGGTGCCGGTCTTGTCGAGCAGGATCACGTCGACGTCGCCGGACGCCTCGACGGCCCGGCCGCTCATCGCCAGCACGTTGAACCGGGCGACGCGGTCCATGCCGGCGATGCCGATCGCCGAGAGGAGGCCGCCGATCGTCGTCGGGATCAGGCAGACGAGCAGGGCGACGAGCGCGACGGTGTCCACGGTCGTGCCCGCGTACTGGCCGAACGGCCGCAGGGTCACCGTCGCCATGAGGAAGATGATCGTCAGGCCGGCCAGCAGGATCGCGAGCGCGATCTCGTTCGGGGTCCGCTGGCGCTTCGCGCCCTCGACGAGCGAGATCATCCGGTCGAGGAACGTCTGGCCCGGGTCGGCGGTGATCCGGATGACGAGCCGATCGCTGACCAGCGTGGTCCCACCCGTCACCGAGCTCCGGATGTCCGTGCCGGGCTCCTTGAGCACGGGCGCGGACTCGCCCGTGATCGCCGCTTCGTTGACGAATCCGACGCCCTCGATGACGTCGCCGTCGCCGGCGATCGTCTCGCCCTCCACGACCTCGATCAGGTCGCCTCGACGAAGCTCCGAGGAGCCCACCGACTCGAGGGTCCCGTCCGCGCGGCGTCGATGGGCCGTCGTCTCCGACCGGGTCTTTCGGAGCGTCGCGGCCTGGGCCCGGCCGCGAGCCTCGGCGACGGCTTCGGCGTAGGTCGCGAAGAGGACCGTGAACCACAGCCAGATTGCGATCTGGAGCTGGAAGCCGGGGCCCGAGGCCCTCGCCGAGGTCGTCGACGCGGCAACGGCTCCGGTGACGTCGGCGAGCCAGATGAGCGTCACGAGGGCGGCTGTGAGCTCGACGATGAACATGACCGGGTTCTTGATGAGGAGCCGCGGGTCGAGCTTTCGGAACGCGTGCGGGACCGCCGCCCGGAGGAGGTCGGGATCGAGGACGCCGCGCGGCTTCGGCGGCTCGCCGCCGGCGGGCTTCGAGCCCCCAAGCGTCACGAACCGCTGGAAGCGGCGGGTGCCGCGCCCGAGGTCCACCGAGGGCAAGAGTGACAGTGCGCTCATCAGAAGGTCTTCCCCGCGTTCTGGAGCAGCTGCTCGACGATCGGCCCGAGCGCGAGCGCCGGGAAGAACGTCAGGGCGCCGACGATGATGACCACGCCGATCAGGAGCACCGTCCAGAGGGTGCCCGTCGTCGGGAACGTCCCGAGGGACGCCGCAACCCGACGCTTCGCCGCCATCGAACCGGCCAGGGCCAGGATCGGGACGATCATCCCATACCGGCCGATGAGCATCGCAAACGCGCCCGTGATGTTGTAGAAGGGCGTGTTCCCGGACAGACCCGCGAAGGCCGAGCCGTTGTTGCCGGTCTGGCTCGAGAAGGCGTAGAGGATCTCGCTGAAGCCGTGCGGGCCGCCGTTGAGCGGGCCCTTCAGGCCGTCCGGCAGGACGGAGGCGAGGGCGGTGAAGCCGAGGATGCTGGCCCCGAGCACGAGCGCCGTCACCATCGCCATCTTGATCTCGTAGGCCTCGACCTTCTTGCCGAGGAACTCCGGTGTCCGGCCGACCATGAGGCCGGCGATGAACACCGCGAGGATCGCGCCGATGACGAGCATCCCGTACATGCCGGCGCCGATCCCGCCCGGGGTGATCTCGCCGAGCTCCATGTTGAAGAGCGGAACGAGCCCCGAGATCGGCTGGGCGCTGTCGTGCCAGGAGTTGATCGCGCCCGTGGACGTGCCCGTGGTGGCGGCCATGAACAGGGCGCCGACGCCGGCCCCGAATCGGACCTCCTTGCCCTCCATGTTCCCGGCGACGGACTGGTCGACGCCCGCCGGGAACAGCGGGTTGCCGCCGGCCTCGACGTGCATCGCCCCGATCGCCCCGACGAAGAGGATCAGGGCCATGGCGGCGAAGATCGTCCAGCCCTGGCGTCGGTCGGCCGCGTACTTCCCGAACGTGTAGGTCAGCGAGAACGAGATCGCGAGCAGGCCGAAGATCTCGAGCCAGTTCGTCAGCGGGGTCGGGTTCTCGAACGGGTGGGCCGAGTTCGCGTTGAAGAACCCGCCGCCGTTGTTGCCGATCTCCTTGATGACCTCCTGCGAGGCCACCGGCCCGAGGGCGATGTTCTGGGTTGCGCCCTGCAGGGTCGTGATGACCTTCGTCGGATCCCAGGTCTGGGGCACGCCCTGCCACACGAGGATGAGCGCGCCGACGATCGAGATCGGCAGGAGGACGTAGAGGATGCCGCGGGTCAGGTCGACCCAGTAGTTCCCGAGCGTCTGGGCGGACCGGCGGGTCAGGCCCCGGATGAGGGCGATCGCGACCGCCATGCCGGTCGCGGCCGAGGTGAAGTTGCGAACCGCGAGCATCGCCGATTGGGTCAGGTAGGTCGCCCCGGTCTCGCCCGAGTAGTTCTGCCAGTTCGTGTTCGTCTCGAAGCTGACCGAGGTGTTGAAGGCGAGGTCGGGCGACATCGGCGGGATGCCGCCCTGGTTGAGCGGCAGGATGTCCTGCAGCCGGAGCTGGACGTAGCCGACGATGATCGCCACGAAGGCCATCGCCAGGACGGAGACCGTATAGGCCTTCCAGCTCTGCTCGGCGTTCTCGTCGATGCCCGTCAGCCGGTAGACGGCCCGCTCGAGCGGCCGGACGATCGGCGACAGGAAGACACGCTGGCCCTCCATGACCCGGTAGATGTAGCCACCGAGGAGCGGCGTCACGAGCAGCAGCGCGACGACGATCGTCAGCAGCGTGAGCAGGTCGCCGACGGGCATCAGAAGTCCTCCGGGCGGAGCAGCGCCCAGAGCAGGTACACGAACGCGAACGCCGCGAGCGCGCCGGCGAGCAGGTCCAGGACGTTCATCCGCGGACTCGCTCGCACAGGAGCAGGTAGCCGGCGAAGACGAGCGTCACGACGACGCCGATCAACACGATCTGCAGGTCGGTCATGCCGGCCGCCCCGCCGCCTCACCGAGCAGGCGCTCGATCGTGTCGACGATCGCATCGAGCGGGCACGGCTTGGGGAGGTAGCCCGCCACGTCGAACTCGGCGAGCTTCTTCGGGCTGACCGGTACGGCGCTCGTGACGATGACCGGCGGGTTGCCGGCCGCACGCAGCCGGCCCGAACGCAGGAGGTCCCAGCCGTTGTCGCCCGGCAGGTTCACGTCGAGGAGGACGAGCCCTGGGCGGACGCCATGCTCGATGGCCTCGAGCGCGTCTTCGACCGACGCCGCCTCCTCGATGCGGAGGCCGCGACCGCGCAGGTATCGGGCGAGGATGCCGCGCAGGCTCGCGTCGTCCTCGACCAGCAGGACGGGGGCGGCCACGTCAGTCGCTCGGCCGCTCGATGGCGAGGTCGGCGCCTTCCCCGGCGCGCCACATCGGGACGAGGGACAGCCCGGCGTCCTCGGCCAGGACGCGGGCTCGATCGAGCAGCTCCTCGCCGAAGCGGAGGTTCGCCAGGGTCACCCGGAGCGCGGCCCCCGAGGAGACCACGGCGATCGCCTCGCGGATCATCCGCATCTCGCGCTCGAGGACGGCCGGGACGAGCTCAGCCGTGCGGTCAACGGGAATCTCGATGTCGTGCACGACACCAGCGTCGTCCGGGGGCCCAAGAGGCCGGCGCGGGCGTGGCCGCGTCGCGCCTAAAGCCGGCCTAAGGTCGTCGCGGTCAGGGCGCTCCCACGCGGTAGCCGACGCCCGGCTCGGTCACGATGAGGCCGCGCGTGACGCCATCGGGGTCCGCTGCGGCCAGCTTGCGACGGAGCTGGCTCACGTGGACGTAGACGTAGCTGTCCTCCCCCTCGTAGGCCTCGCCCCAGACCGCGCGCAGGATGCGGCCCTTCGTGACGAGGCGGCCGCTGTTCTCCAGCAGGACCCGGAGGATCTCGAACTCGCGGGGGGTGAGGTCGACCCGGCGGTCCCCCACCGTGGCTTCGTGGCGCGTCGGATCCAGCGTCAGCGGGCCGACGCGCAGGACGCCCGCGGCGTCGGCGGCCGGGCCGGCCGCACGCCGCAGCGCCACCCGGATCCGGGCGTTCAGCTCGTCGACGCCGAATGGCTTGGTCACGTAATCGTCCGCGCCGCGCTCGAGCGCCTCGACCTTCTCCCGCTCCTCGTAGCGACCCGACAGGATCACGATCGGCGTGCCGGCCTCACGGCGGATGCGGCGGACGAGGTCGAGCCCGTCGATGTCTGGCAGGCCGAGATCGAGCAGGACGAGGTCGGGGCGTCTGACTCCCCAGCGGTCCATCGCCGTCCGACCGTCCGGCGCCTCGACGATCTGGTAGCCCCGGACCGACAGCTCCCGGGCGAGGGCCCGCCGCGTCTCGCCGTCGTCCTCGACGACCAGGATCGTGGCGCCGTCGCCCGACCGGCTCGCTGTCCTCATGCCGCCACGGCGGCCGGCGCCTCGGCTCGGGCGAGGGGCAGGTCGAAGTCGATGGCCAGCCCGCCGAGCTCCGATGCACGGGCCGTCACGGTGCCACCCATCGCCTCGGTCAGCCCGCGGACAACCGCGAGACCGATGCCCGTCCCGGAGCGCGAGCCGCGGTCGTGGCCCGGTACGCGGTAGAACTTCTCGAACAGTCGATCGAGGGCCTCGATTGGCACCCCCCGGCCGCCGTCCTCGATCGTCAGCCGAACCCGATCGCCGGTCGCACCGGCCGTGATCCGGACCGGCGCATCGGCCGGCGTGTACTTCACGATGTTCTCGAGGACGTTGGTCACCGCCTCGTCGAGGAAGATGGGATCGACGACGACGGGCGGCGCGCCGAGCCGCACGTCAACGGGACGCGGGGCCAACCGGGCCCCGACGCGGTCGAGCGTCCGGCCGACGAGATCATCGAGCTCGAAGACGTCGCGCTCGGCCCGCAGCGCTCCGGCTTCGATGCGGCTCAGGTCGAGCAGGTTCGTGACCAGCCGGTTCAGGTACTCCACCTCCCGATCGATCGCGTCGGCGCTCTCCTGCTGGTCCGCGAGCGACATGCCCGCGCCCGGCCGCAGCGAGCCGGCCGCGGCGCGGATCGAGGCGAGCGGCGTCCGGAGGTCATGAGAGACCGACTGCAGCAGCGCCGACTTCAGGGCGTCGCTCTCGCGGGCGATCTCCGCGGCCTGCGACTCGGCGGCGAGCTGGTCCTGGGCGAGGGCCTGGCCGACCTGGTCCGCGGCCGCCGCGAGAAGCCGCGTCTCCGTCCGGCTCGGAAGGTCCAGGTCCCGCGAACGCAGTGCCCAGATCGATCCGAGGGCCCGGTCGCCGGCTTCGATGCGAACGCGGAAGGCGTCCAGCTGGCCCGCGGTCCGTGTCTTCGACCGTGGCTGGTGGACTCGGACCCACATCGCCGGCACCTCGCCCGGCATCCGGCGCAGGACGTGGACGATCCCCGGCGACGGTGGTGGCGTGGCCTGCGTGTCGGCCGCGACCCGCTCCGACGCATCGTCGGGCCCGAGCGCGATCCAGGCGCGGGCGAACCGTGCGTCGTCGGCCAGATCCCGGGCGATCTCGGGCAGGATGGCCGCGGTCGACGGGCGTGTGGCGAGCGCCCGGCTCAGGCGGAACAGGGCCCGGGCTTCGCGCTCGCGGGCCTCGGCTTCCTCGGCGCGAGCCCGCTGGATCGCGGCGAGCTGGCCGACGACGATCCCGACGAAGAGGAGGATCACGACCCCGAGCCATTCCTCCGGCCGGCTCACGGTCAGCGTGAAGCGCGGCTCGATGAACAAGAAGTCGTACAGCAGGAACGCGGCGACCGACGTGATGATCGCGCCGAATGTCCCGCCGACGAACGCCGTGGCGACCACGGCGATCAGGTAGACCGCCGATGGGTTCGGGACATGCAGGACGTCCTGCAGGAAGCCCACGGCCACGGTCGCCAGAGCCATCGAGCCGAGCGCGACGGCCAGGACCCGCGCGAGCCGGTTCAGCCGCGGACGGGTCATGTCTCGGCCGGCGACTCCGCGGGGTCGGGGTCCTCGCGGCGGTAGGGCACGTTGACGACCACGGTGTGCGGCCGGCCGAGGAGGGCTGCGCGGAGGCGCTTCGCCGACTGGTTGAACAGCTGCCGCTCCCACCAGCTCCGGGCGACGTACTCCGGGATCACGATGAACGTGATCGGCGCCTCCTTGTCGGCGGGGCGGGCTCGGTCGAGGACGTCGAGGTAGGCCAGGAGCGGCGCGATCAGCGCCCGGAACGGTGACTCGACGATGACGAGCGGGATGTCCGGCAGCTGGCGCTCCCATTGCGTCCGAATCGAGGTCGCCTCCTCGGGCTCATCGGAGACGAGCACGGCCTGGACGTCATCAGAGATCGAACGGCCGACGTTGAGCGCTTGTACAACGGCCCGGGTGATCCCCGGGACCGGGACGATCACCCGGTCGTCGCGATGCGGCAGCGGCAGGATCGCGTCGGGCCGGACCCGGAGCTGGAGGCTCGAGGCCTGGTACTGGCGCTGGATGAACAGCATCATCGCCACGAGGATCGGGATGATCACGATGACGAGGAGCGACGTCGGCGCCTTCCCGACCAGGACGACGACCGAGACGATCGCGGTGAGGATCGCCCCGAGGCCGTTGATCCCGAGCCGCCAGCGCCAGCCCGGCGACCGCTCCCCGAGCCAGTGCCGGACCATGCCCCCCTGGCTGATCGTGAACGAGATGAAGACGCCGATCGAATAGAGCGGGATCAGGGCCGTCGTGTCGCCCTGGAACCACCACAGCAGGGCCATCGCCACCGCGCTGAGGATCACGATCCCGAGGGTGAAGGCCAGGCGGTCACCGCGGAACGTCATCTGGCGGGGCATGTAGCCGTCCGTCGCGAGGATCGCCGCGAGCCGCGGGAACGCGTTGAACGACGTGTTCGCGGCGAGGAACAGGATCAGCGCCGTGAAGGCCTGGAAGAGCAGGTACGGGATGGTGCCGTCACCGTAGATCTTCGCCGCGACCTGGCTGATGACCGTCTTCGTCGTCGGGATGTCGATGGCGACGATGCCGAACCGGTCGGCGACGAACGTGATCCCGACGAACAGGACGCCGAGGAGGATCGCCATCGCCGTCAGGGTCGCCGCCGCGTTCTTCGATTCCGGCGGCTTGAACGCCGGGACGCCGTTGGTGATGGCCTCGGTGCCTGTGAGTGCCACCGACCCGGACGCGAACGCCTTCAGGATCAGGAGGAGGGCCAGGGGCTGGAGCGGGTCGGGCGCGCCGGGGAGCGGCACCGGCGGCGTCCCGCCCTCGCCGTTGACGACGATCCGGAAGACGCCGACGGCGATCATGAGGAGGGCCGAGCCGACGAACAGGTACGTCGGGATCGCGAAGATGTTCCCCGACTCGCGCAGCCCGCGGAGGTTGCCGATCGTGATGAGGAAGATCGCGGCGACGCCCATGCCGACCTGCAGCCCGGCGAGGCTCGGGACCGCCGAGATGACCTGCTCGACGGCCGACGACGTCGACACCGCGACGGTCATCACGTAGTCGACGAGGAGCGCGGCGGCGGCGATCAGCGCCGTGATCATCGGCAGGTTGGCTCGCGCGACGGCGTACGCGCCACCGCCCGATGGGTAGGCATTCCCGATCTGGCGGTAGCTGGTCGAGACGACCGCGAGCAGGATCGCGATCGCGACGGCGATCCACAGGCTTAGGGCAAGCGCCGCCACGCCGGCGACGACGAGCACCCGCAGGATCTCCTCCGTCGCGTACGCCGACGACGAGATCGCGTCCGAGCTGAAGATCGCGAGGGCCTTCGTCTTGGAGAGGCGCTCGGCGATCTCGTCGTGGATCGACAGCGGCCGTCCGAACAGCAGGGCTCGGATCCGGGCGAAGATCCGGCCGGCCTTCGTCCGCGGCGCCGAGGCGGCCTCCTTCGCGATGAGGTCGCCCTCGTGCGAGTAGCGGAAGTAGGCAGCGTGGGGCCGCGCGACCCGGACGCGCCGGTCGCCGATCTTCCGGCCGCGCAGCGGCCGTTGGGTCTGGGTCATCGGCTACAGGATCGCACCGCGAAGGTCAGGCCAAGGTGCATTCGCCGCAGCGACCCACGATCGTCACGTGCGACAGGTCGACCTCGAAGCCGCGCTCGCGACGGAGCTGCTTCGTCAGCGTGTCGAGCTCGGATGCGGGGAGCTCCCAAGTCCGGCCGCACGAGCGGCAGCGCAGGTGGCCGTGCTCGGCGTCGGGCAGGACGTGGATCTCCTCGCGCCCGTCCGAGCCGTGGGCGTGCTCGATGACACCGAGCTCCTCGAGCACGTCGAGGGTCCGGTAGACCGTCGAGGGCGTCGTGGCCGGGTCGGCCGCGATGCAGCGCGCGACGACCTCGGCGCTCGTCAGGTGGCCGCGGCTCTCGGCGAGCACGCCGATGAGCGCCCGGCGCTGCGGCGTCCAGCGCAGGCCGCGAGCGCGCAGCCGCCCGGGGATCGCGGCCCACACCTCGCGTTGATCCGTCGCGCCCATCGCCGCGAATCCTGATCGCAAAGGTTGGCTATTGCAAGGACTTGCGATAGGGCCCGGGCGGCGGTAGGCTCGCCGTCCGACCCCGAACGGAGGCACGATGCTCGGAGCCGCCCTCGAGACCCTTCGCCGCTCGAGCGAGCTTCGATCGCGCGTGGTCCGCCTCTACGGGGTTCTCCTGCTGTTCAACGTGGTCGCGTGGGGCCTCGCCCTCGTCGCCTCCGAGCGGTACCCCATCCTCCTGCCGACCGCCGTCCTGGCGTATACGTTCGGCCTCCGGCACGCGGTCGACGCCGACCACATCGCGGCCATTGACAACACGACGAGAAAGCTCATGCAGGACGGCGCCCGGCCGGTGGGGGTCGGGCTGTTCTTCTCGCTCGGCCACTCGACGATCGTCGTCGCCCTGTCGGTCGTCATCGCCATCTCGGCCGGGGTCGTCAGCGACATCCCGACCTTCCGCGAGATCGGCGGGCTCATCGGCACGACCGTCTCGGCGGCCTTCCTGCTGCTGATCGGCCTCATCAACCTCGTCGTGCTCGTGGACATCTACAGGATGTTCCGACGGGTCTCGGGTGGCGGCGCGTACGACGAGCAGACGCTGGAGGAGTTCCTCTCGAACCGTGGGCTGCTGGCCCGCCTGCTCCGGCCGGCGCTGCGGGTCGTGCGCAAGAGCTGGCACATGTACCCGCTCGGCGTGCTATTCGGCCTCGGCTTCGACACCGCGAGCGAGGTGGCCCTGCTCGGCCTGGCCGCCACCTCCGGGGCGAGTGGCGTCCCCATCGGCTACATCCTGATCCTGCCGGCCCTGTTCGCGGCCGGCATGTCGCTGGTCGACACGACCGACGGCGTCCTGATGCTGGGCGCGTACGGCTGGGCCTACGTGAAGCCGATCCGGAAGCTCTACTACAACCTGACGATCACGCTGATCTCGGTCCTCGTGGCGTTCCTCATCGGCGGGATCGAAGTCCTCGGGATCGTCGCCGACCGCCTCGGCCTCCGCGGCGGGATCTGGGACGCCCTCGGCAACCTCGACTTCGGGTTCGTCGGGATCGGCATCGTGGCGATCTTCGTCGTCAGCTGGGTCGCCTCCACGCTGATCTACCGCTGGCGCGGCTACGACCAGCGGCCCGTCCGGCCGGGACCCGGAGCGACTCGGGCGACCTAGCGGGCGCCCTCTGCGGCCGTTGGGCTCGCAGCGGTCAGGCCACCCGCAGGTCCAGCGCCCGACCGAAGCGGAAGACGCGCACGGCGAGGAGCACCCCGAGGGCCGCGAGGGCGAGGATCGCGCCGCCGACCATCGAGCCGTTCAGGTCGCCGCCCTGGAACTCGCCGTAGACGAGGAGCGGCAGCGTCTGGGTCCGACCTTCGACGCTCCCGGCGAACATGATCGTCGCGCCGAACTCGCCGAGCGCCCGGGCCCAGGTCATCACGAGCCCGCCCGCCAGGACGGGCCAGGCGAGGGGCAGCGACACCAGCCGGAGCACGGCCAGCTCCCCGGCGCCATCGATTCGGGCCGCGTCCTCGAGGTCGCGGTCGACGCCCGCGATCCCCGCCCGGGCGGCCCGGATGAAGAACGGCGCGGCGACGAACGTCTGGGCGAGGACGACCGCAACGGTCGTGAAGGCGATGCTCGAGCCGATGCCGCCGACGGCCCCGACGAGTCCGAAGCGCCCGAACACGAGCAGCAGCGCCAGGCCCGCGACGGCCGGCGGCAGGACGATCGGTAGGTCGACGATCGCGTCCACGAGCGCCCGCCCGGGGAAGGGCCGTCTGGCCAGCAGAATGGCGAGCGGGAGCCCGAGTCCGAGCGTGACGAGGAGGCTCGCGCTCGTGGTCAGGAGGCTGAGCCCGAGCGCATCCACGACCGGCGCGGACGTGCCGCTGGACGCGAGCGAGCCGCTGAGCACGGCCCGTCCGATCAGCGTGGCGACGGGCAGGCCGAGGAAGAGCGCGAAGAGCGCGGCCGGTGCTGCGAGGAGCCGAGCGGTCATCCGTTGACCGGCAGGAACCCGAACGTCGCGAGGACGGCCTGCCCACCCGGGCCGGCGAGCCACGTCAGGAACGCGGCCGCCGCGACGGGCTGGGTCGACGCCCTGACGACCACGCCCGCGTACGTCGCCGGGACGTTCGCGTCGGCGGGGACGTCGATGGTCGCGACCCCCGTCGAGGCCTTCGCGTCGGTCACGTAGACGATCGCGGCATCGCCCTGGCCGAGCTCGATCTGGGTCACGACCGCGGCGACGCTGTCCTGCCTGGACTCGATGTTCGCGGCGTAGGCCGTCGAGAAGCTCGATGGGTAGCCGGCCTCGGCCGCAAGGTTCGCGACGAGCTGGTTCGCGTATGTGGTGATCGGGACGGTGGCGCCCGCGGCGATGACCTTGAGCCCCGGCCTGGCGAGGTCCCTGGCCGACGTCACGTTCCCGGGATTGGTGCTGGGCACGATGATCGTCAGCTGGTTGCCCGCAAACGGCGTCGGCGTCCCGGACGCGAAGCCGTCGGTCACGAGCTTCCGGGGGTTCGTGACGTCGGCGGACAGGAACACGTCGGCCGGCGCGCCCTGCTCGATCTGCGTCTCGAGGGCCGATGACGCACCGGTGGAGACGGTCAGGGTCACGATCGGCGCGACCGTGGCATACGCCGACGCGACGGCGGCAAGGGCCGCCTTCAGCGAAGACGCCCCGTAGACGGTCAGCCGGATGGATCCGGACGCCGCCGGGCTCGGCGCCGTCGCGGGCCTGTTTGTCGGTCCGTCCGCGGAGCTGGACGGCCCGACGGCGGCGCACGCCGCGAGACAGCCGGCGAGGGCGAGGAGTATCGCGAGGCGCGGACCACGCCGGGTCATGGCTGGGAGCGACGAGGACCCGGGATCTCCACGACCACGTTCGTGGCCTTGACGACGCAGACCGCGTCGTCGCCGACCTTGAGGTCGAGATCATCGACGGCCTCGGCCGTCATGAGCGACACGAACCGGTGCGGCCCGACCTGGACCTCGACCACGGCCGCCACGCGATCCTGCTCGATGCGGGTCACGACCCCCGGGAAGCGGTTGCGGGCCGAGCTCGCCAGCGACGACCGTTCGCCGGTCGCGGGGGAAGCGTCACCGCGCCGGCGACGCGCGGCCAGCAGGTCGGCGAGCGAGCCGAGCCGGACGACGCGCTGGCCGGCCTCGGAGCGGTCGGCCTGGAGCTTGCCGGCGTCGATCCAGCGCCGGACGGTGTCGACGGA
Source organism: Candidatus Limnocylindrales bacterium (assembly GCA_035308445.1). GTDB lineage: Bacteria > Chloroflexota > Limnocylindria > Limnocylindrales > CSP1-4 > UBA5189. The sequence continues at coordinate 22,982 of DATGGQ010000018.1, forward strand.
CACGCCGAGCATCTCCGCGGCTCGGCCGATGCGGACGCCGCCGGACGCGGCCGACCCGATGGAGCCGGTGGAGCTGGTCTGGTGCGGCGTCATGCGCGGCATTGTGGCTGCAGCACGGCCGAGTGTCTAGTGACGCCCTCGCAAACGGCCGGCTCGTCGCATCGTCTCGACCAGCCGGTCGTGGGGCAGGCGGTGGGCGATGATCCCGTCGCGGCCGGTCATCGTCTCGGCCGCGACCAGGGCGTTGAGGATCGCCTCCTCGGTCGCTTCGACCGTCGCCTCGAACAGCGGGTCCAGACCGGGGTCGTGCAGGACCTTCACCGACAGCACGCCGTCCCCAGCCTCGCGTGCCTCGGACGCGGGCAGCCCGCGGTTGCCGGTCGCCCAGGCCAGGAACAGGTCGCCCGAGCTGGTGGCTCCCAGCCCGCCCACGCGGGCCAGGCCGAGCGACGCTCGCTGGGCGATCCGCCGGCACTGGTGCGGCAGGAGCGGGGCGTCGGTCGCGACGATGCCGATGATCGACCCCGCGCCGGGCGGCGGCTCGTTGCCCGAACCGGCCTCGGCCAGCCCTCGCCGGACCCGGCCGTGGGGTGACGGGACCTCCGAGGTGGGGATCGCCTCGCCGACCGGCACGCCGTCGACCCGCAGCAGTCCCCGCCGGCCGTAGTTCGCCTGGACCAGGACGCCGACTGTCCATCCGCCGAGATCGGCGGGCAGCCGTCGGGACGCGGTCCCGATGCCGCCCTTGAACTCGTGGCGGATCATGCCGGTCCCGCCACCGACGTTGCCCTCGGCGACCGGGCCGGCCGAGGCCGCGGCGAGCGCGGCGTCGACATGCGCCGCGGTCACGTGCTGGCCGTCGATGTCGTTGAGGCGCCCATCCCACGTCTCGCCGACGACCGGCAGAGACCAGTCCAGCGAGCCGGCGAGGCCGGCCCGCGAGGCGGCATGGACAAGCGCATCGCGCACGACCCCGACGGAGTGGGTGTTGGTGAGCCCGATCGCCCCATTCAGGAAGCCGCCCTCGCGAATCCACTCGAGACCGGTCAGCTCGCCGTTGCCGTTGAGCGTGTGCGACCCGGCGAAGACGGGCTCCGACCAGACGTTGCCGTCGTGCGGCAGGACGACGGTGACGCCGGTTCGCACCGGGCCCTGGCCGACGACGAGCGGACCGTCGCCGCGGATCAGCGTCGCATGGCCGACGGCCACCCCGGCGACATCGGTGATCGCGTTGAGCGGCCCGGGCCGGCCCTCCCCGATGACGATCCCGAGATCCCGGGCGCGGACCGGCGCCTCAATCACCGTGGCCGGTCGAGATGACGTCGACGCCCTCGATCTTCGATAGCGCTTCGATGGCTTCGGTGACGGCTGCCGTCCGTCGGGCGTGGACGGACAGATCGACCTGGTAGGCACCCTTGCCGATCCGGTTCGTGGTGATCCCGCCGATCTCGATGCGCCGATCGATCAGCACGTCCGATGCCCGTCCGACGAGCTCGACCTTGTCGACCTGGAGCCGGATCGTGAGGTCGGGCGCCGTCGTCCCGCGGAATCGCTCGACGAGGGCGTTGATGGGCCACAGGCTGACGAGGATGATCGTCGCCCCGACGATCGCCACGGCGTACTCCCCGGCGCCCGCCCCGAGCCCGACGGCCGCCGTCGCCCAGAGCGAGGCCGCGGTCGTGAGGCCGCGGATGACGATGCCGTCCTTCAGGATCGCCCCGGCGCCGAGGAACCCGATGCCCGACACGATCTGCGCGGCAATGCGGGTCGGATCGATGCCGCTGCCGGGCCCCTGGCCGAAGCCGTGGATCGACAGGACGGTGAAGATCGCCGAGCCCAATGCCACGAGCATGTGCGTCCGGATGCCGGCCGGATGGCCGTGGATCTCGCGCTCGAGGCCGATGATCGCCCCGAGGCCGGCCGCGACGATGAGCCGAGCGGCGAGCTCGAGCTGGACGGCGACGTCGATCATGCGTGGCGTCCCATGGCGTGGGCGGAATGATCGCCCACTCGGCGGCCCCGCGCGCGGGGCATCGCGCCGCCCCTGCTCAGCTGGTCAGCGTGACCTTCCGGATGTGCGGCGGCCGCTCCGGATCGAGGCCCTTCGCTCTCGCCAGCGCGACGGTGAAGAGCTGCGCCGGGACGATCGCGGCGATCGGCGCGAGCCATTCCGGCAGGCCCGAGGGAAGGGCGATCGACCAGCGGCCGAGAGCGCGGAGCGCGGGCAGGTCCGACATGACCAGCAGGTCCGTGCCGACGTTGTCGCGGAGACCGGCGAGGATCCCGTGCATCTGGCCGGCCGTCACGCCGGACGGGGCGACGGCGAGGACCATCGCCCCCGGCCCGAGCACGGCGACCGGCCCGTGGGCGAGGTCGGCCGGCGAGTATGGCTCGGCGAAGACGAGCGCGACCTCCTTCAGCTTGAGGGCCCATTCCCGGGCCGTGGCGTACTCGAAGCCGCGGCCGACGACGATGGCCTGCCGCATCGCCGCGAGCTCGGCCGCGACCGAGCCCGCCACCCCGGCCTGCTCGAGCGCTCGCTCGATGGCCGCCGGGACCTGCTCGAGCTCGGCCCTGGCGGCGGAGGGCGCGTCGTCGAGCGCCGCCGACAGCATCGCCACCGCGACGAGCTCCGAGGTGTAGGTCTTCGTGGCCGCGACGGCGAGCTCCGGACCGGCCCGCAGGTCGAGCACGTGATCGGCCACGGACGCGAGCGGCGAGCCCGGTGCGTTGGTGATCGCGAGGGTCGGGCAGCCCTGCTCCTTCCCCGCTTCGACGACCGCGACGACGTCAGGCGACTCGCCCGACTGCGAGATGCCCACGACCAGCGCGCCGTCGAACCGTGGCGCGACCCCGTACATCGAGATGATGGATGGCGCCGCGAGCGTCACCGGCAGCCGGTTCCGGGCCCCGAGCACGTACTGGGCGTAGATCGCGGCGTGGTCCGAGGTGCCGCGAGCGGCGATCACCACGTGTCGGATCCCGCCTGCCGGGAACGAGGCGACGGCCGTCCGGACGGCGTCCCAGCCCTCGGCCAGCTGTCGGCGGGCGACGGCCGGCTGCTCGCGGATCTCGACGTCGACGCTCATGCCGGCTGCGCTCCGACCCTCGCGGCGAGCTCCGCTCGAAGACGAGCCTCGGCGGCGGTCAGCCGCCCCGCCCCGAGCCCGAGCTGCTCGATGCCGAGGAGAGCGGCACCCAGCACGGGCGGCGACGACAGGCGGATGAAGCTCGCGCCAGGAGCGACCGCACAGATGCCGGACTCCAGTCGGGCATAGAACTCGGGGTCCTCCGCCCGGAACACCCCGCCGGCCAGCACGACCTCCGGCGCCTCTCGGGCGAGCCCGCTCCGGCGGATCAGGGCCCGGCCCATCGCCACCAGCTCGTCGGCCAGGCGGTCGACGATCCCGCGGGCGACGGCGTCGCCCTCGGCCGCGGCCTCGAAGACGAGCGGCGCGAGGAACCCGAGCTCCTCCATGTCGCGCCGGCCGTAGTAGAAGTCCTGGATGAGCGGGCCGATCGACCGTCGGCCGAACTGGCGGGGAATCGATCGACTGAAGCTGGTCCGAGGGCCGCGACCGTCGGTTGCCCGCACCGCCGCGACGTAGGCCGCCTCGCCGATCCCGTGGCCGCCGCCCCAATCGCCCGAGTACGCGCCGACGGCGTCGAACCGGACCCTGCGGCCCGTCCGGCCGATCGCGGCGCCGTTGGTGCCGTGGCCGCAGACCAGGACGACGCCCCACGGCCTCGACGTCCCGGCACGCAGCGCGGCGAACGTGTCGTTGTGGAGCAGCGTCGTCCGGGTCATCCCGGTCGCCTCGAGGGCCCGCTGGAGGGCTCGGATCTCGCGCGGGAAGTCGGCTCCGGCCAGCCCGTACGAACCGAGCTCGGCGACCGGTCGATCGGCTCCCAGCCCCGACTCGCGGGCGAGCTCCGTCGCGAGCTCGACGAGCCGGCGCATCCCGGCGTCGAGGCCGACCTGCTGGTGGGAGATCGTCGGGCCGCGCCGGAACCCGAGGAGCTGCCCGTCGGCCGTCGCGAGCAGCAGGTCGACCTTCGAGTTGCCGCCGTCGGCCGCCAGGACCGCCGCGCCGGTCACGGATCCGGGACCACGGGCTGTGCGCGCTCGGGTGGCACCGAGGCCGGCCGCACGAACGCCGGCAGGCGATCGATCGTGACGAGCTGGGCCCCTTCATCCCGCAGACGGCCGACGAGGCCCGGCAGGGCCCGCCGCATCGGGAGCGGCCACGTGTGGAGCAGGACGATGGATCCGTCGCCGACTTGGAGGGCCCCGTGCACGGCACGTTCCTCGACGTCGACCCGATCGGGCTCCCAGTCCAGGGGTTCCACGTTCCAGTGGATGTTGACGTACCCACGGTGGCTGAGCGCGTCCAGGATGCGGGGCTCGTCGTAGCCGGACCCGAACGGGCAGCGGAACCATGGCTTCGGGTCTCGTCCCGTCGTCTCGAGGATGACCTCCTCCGCCACCCCGATGTCCGCCTCGAGGCCCGCGCCGGTCAGGTCCGGCAGGCGCGCGTGGTGATGCGAGTGGCTCCCGATCAGGTGGCCCGCGTCGGCGACCTCCCGGGCGAGCCCCGGATAGGCCTCGGCCCACCGGCCCTGGATGAAGAACGTCGCCGTGACGTCGAGCCGGGCGAGCTCGCCGACGAGCCACTCGGCAACCCCGGGCTCGGTCGGGCGATCGGGATGCTCCGCGTCGAAGGTGAGGGCGACCCGGAACGGCCCGGCGGCCGACGCGCTCAGGCGGGCACCTCGGAGACGACCGAGGCCGCCCGGTCGAAGATCCGGTCGAGCGCAAGCCGAAGCCCGAGCGCACTCGCGCCGGACACGACGGCGTCGGACCCGAGGCTCGAGATCGCAAGTCGCGGAGCGAACGGCGAGACGACGGCCAGATGGGCCTGGATCGGGCCGAGGAGCACGTCACCGGCGCCCGCTCCGATGCCGCCGCCGAGGATCACGAGCTCGGGATCGAGTACCGCCGCGATCGTCGCGATCGCGTGGGCCAGCCGCCCGGCCTCGACCTCGACGATCGATCGAGCCGCCGCGTCGCCGGATCGAGCCGCGCTGAAGACGTCCGCCGCGGTCGCCGCGCGCTCCAGCCCGTTCGCCTGGGCGAGGGCCAGCACGCCGGTCGACGACGCGAGCGCCTCGAACGGTCCGGCGCCCCAGCGGGCAGGCGAGCGGTGTCGGCCGTCGTCCATGTCGATCGGAAGGTAGCCCACCTCGCCGGCGAGGCCGGTCGCCCCCCGCCACAGCTCACCGCCCAGGATCACGCCCATGCCGACGCCCGTCCCGACCGAGAGCAGCACGAAGTCGTCGACGCCCCGGGCGACGCCGTGGACGTGCTCGCCGATCGCGGCGAGGTTGACGTCGTTCTCGAACTGCACGGGTGCCTCGAACGCCGAGACGATGCCGCGGACGACCTCGGGTCCTTCCCAGGTCGGCAGGTTCGGCGCGAGCGACAGGTGGTCGTCGCCAGGGCGCAGGACGCCTGGCGTCCCCACGACGACCTGGTCCAGGTCCTGGGGCTGGATCCGGGCCTCCTCCACGAGCCGGTCGCCGGCTCGACGCAGCTCGACGATCAGGTCCGCGGCGGAGGCGGCGCTCGTCCGGGACGCCGTCCGCCCGACGGTCGTGCCGGTCAGGTCGGTGAGCCCCGCCCGGATCCACTCATGGCCGATGTCGAGGCTGAGCACCCAGCCGGCCGCCGGGTTCACGTCATAGAGCTGCGCCCCCGGACCGGGCGAGCCGCTGGTCCGCCCGACGCGATGGATGAGGCCGAGCTCGAGGAGCTGCGCCGCGATCTCGCCGACGGTCGGGCGCGACAGGCCGGACTCGCGCACGAGGCCCGGCGCGCCGACCGGCCCGCGGGCCTGGACGAGGTCGAAGACCGCGCGCAGGTTGATGGCCCGGAGCAAGCTGGGCTGTCCGGCCTCGCGTCGCGCCAACATGTCCCCTTGGGCGTGATTGTTAGGCAACCTACGATTACCACCGATCAACAGCATTCGTCAATGGGCTTGACGGCGGCTGATTGCGAAGGTAACTTGCCTAACGGTTACGCTCAGGAAGGGAGTGCCTCCGATGCGACGTTCGCTGTCCGTCTCGGTTCTCGCCTGTATCGCGTTGGTCGCGGGAGCGTGCAACGCCGCCCCGAGCGGGACGCCCGCGGGCGGTGGCGCCACGCCCATCCCCGGCACGCCGGCCGCGGGCAGCCCGGCCGCGTCGCCGTCGGCCGGCGGGAATACCGGCCAGGTCGGCGGCAAGCTCGTCATCGACAACGAGAGCGGCAGCACCTGGACGTGCCAGTTCAACCCGTTCAACCCCTCGGTCAGCGGCACATCGGTCGGCTTCATCTACGAGCCGCTCGAGTTCGTCGACGCGCTCAAGACCAACCCCGATGGCAGCAACGTGACCACCCCGTGGCTGGCCAGCGCGAGCCAGTGGAACGCCGACTTCACGAGCCTCACGTTCACGATCCGCGACGGCGTCCAGTGGTCGGACGGCTCGCCGTTCTCGGCCGACGACGTGGTCTACACGTTCAACGCCCTCAAGGCCGACCCGGCAATCGATCTGAATGCGCTCTGGAAGGAAGATGGCGGGCCGCTCACCGGCGTGTCGGCGTCCGGCAACCAGGTGACGTTCACCTTCTCGGGGCCGTCGCAGACGTTCTTCTACTACCTCGCCGACCAGGTGCCGATCGTGCCGCAGCACCTCTGGTCCAAGGAGGACCAGACCAAGCTCGACTCGTTCGACGACAGCGCACCGGTCGGCACCGGCCCGTACACGATGGCCAACTGCGCCCAGGACAACATCCAGTACATGCGCAACGACCATTACTGGCAGAGCACGGCCGACCATCCAGTTCCCCAGATCCAGGAGGTCGACTACCCCTCGTTCCTGAGCAACGACCCGGCGAACCTGCTGCTGGCCCAGGGCGGCGCGCAGTGGGGCGCCCAGTACATCCCGAACATCGACCAGTTCTACGTCGCCAAGGATCCGACGCATCGGCACTACTGGTTCCCGCCGCTGCTGAACGTCGCGATCTTCCCGAACCTCGAGAACTCGCTCCTCTCCAACAAGGCGGTGCGCCAGGCGATCGCATACGCGATCGATCGGAGCGGCGTCTCGCAGCGCGGCGAGTCCGGCTACCAGCCGGCCGCGAACCAGACCGGCATCGTCCTGCCGACGTACCAGTCGTGGTACGACCAGTCAGCCGACACGACGAAGTTCGACGTCTCGATGGCGACCTCGACGCTCGAGGCGGCCGGCTTCACGAAGGGCGCCGACGGCATCTACAAGGACGCCAACGGCAAGCGCCTGTCCTTCACGATCAAGACGATCAGCGGCTACACGGACTGGGATTCCTCGATCCAGGTCATCCAGGGCATGCTCAAGGCCGCCGGGATCGAGATCTCGAACATCCTCGACGAGGACAGCGGCGTCTACACGACCGACCTGCAGAAGGGCAACTTCGAGCTCGCCTACGGGGAGGAGACCGGCGGTCCCCTGCCCTACTACGAGTTGCGCCAGATGCTCCTCGGGGCGAACATCGGCCAGACGAACTACTCGCGCTACAAGGTCGCTGCGACGGACCAGCTGCTCAACAGCTACGCCTCGTCGAGCGCGAGCGACCAGGTCAACATCATCCACCAGATCGAAAGCGTGATGGCCAATGACATCCCGGTCATCCCCGTCACCGAGGGTGTCGACTGGTACCAGTACGACACGACCTCGATCGGCGGCTGGCCGACCCCCGACGATCCGTACGCCCAGCCCCCGGTCTGGGCGACGCCCGACAACGGCGTGGTCCTCACCCACCTCTACCCGACCCAGTGATCCAGCGCTGACCGCGATCCCGCGGGCGACGCAGCAGCCATGAGGTTCGTCGCCCGCCGGATCGGCCTGTTCGTCATCACGCTCTGGGCGGCCCTGACCCTCAACTTCGTCCTGCCGCGGGTCATGCCCGGCGACGAGGCGACCGCGGTCCTGTCCCACTTCCGAGGCGTGAACCCGGCGGCCCTCCACGCCCTCCAGGTGGAGTTCGGCGCGGGCACGAACCAGCCCATCCTGTCGCAGTACCTCGACTACCTCGGCAACTGCCTGACGCTCCAGTTCGGGCTGACCGCGAGCCGTACTCCGGTCTCGACGGTGATCCTCCAGGGCCTGCCCTGGACGCTCGGCCTCGTCGGGATCACGACGGTCATCGCCTTCATCCTGGGGACGGTGGTCGGGATGATCGGCGCGTGGCGACGCGGCGGGATCTTCGACTCCCTCCTGTCGCCGTTCCTCTTCATCCTCACGACGTTCCCGGTGTTCTTCATCGCCCTCGTCCTGCTCTTCACGTTCGCGGTGGCACTGGGCTGGTTCCCGATCTCGGGGGCCTACACCCTCGCGACACGTCCGAGCCTCACGCTGGCGTTCGTCGGCGACGTCCTGGCTCACGCGGTGCTGCCGGGGCTGACGCTCGTGATCACGACGGCGGGGACGTGGATCTACACGATGCGCAACAACATGGTCGGGTCGCTGTCCGCGGACTACGTCCGGATGGCCCGGGCGAAGGGCCTGCCGACCTGGCGGATCCTGCTGAACTACGCGGGCCGCAACGCGATCCTGCCGAACCTGACGGGCTTCGCCATGCAGCTCGGGTTCGTCCTCGGCGGCTCGATCCTCGTCGAGTACACGTTCGGCTACCCGGGCCTCGGCTACCTGTTCTACACGGGCACCACCAACCACGACCTGCCGCTCCAGCAGGCCCTCTTCCTGTTCTACACGCTGGCGGTCCTGGTCTGCGTCCTGCTGGCGGACTTTGTGACCGCCTGGCTCGACCCTCGGACGCGGGAGGCCTAGGCGCCGATGGCCGTTCCTGCCGTGACCGCGGAAGCCCTGCCGGCGCCGACGGCCGCGGGCGCCACCCGGCGCCTGTGGACGAGCATCCTCCGCAATCGCAAGGCGACGGCGGGCCTCGTGCTGCTCGGGCTCATCGTCTTCGTCGCGGCGTTCCCGGCCCTCATCGCGCCCGGCGACCCGCATGCCGCCATCTACGGCCAGCAGGAGGGGCCATCCGCGGCGCACCTCCTCGGCACGACCCAGGTCGGCGAGGACGTCTTCACCCAGCTGATCTGGGGCACCCGGGTGACGCTGATCATCACCGTGGTCGTCGGCCTGCTGGCGACGGTCATCGCGGTCGCGATCGGCGTGACCGCGGCCTACATCGGCGGGGCCGCCGACCAGGCGCTGTCGCTGTTCACCGACGTCTTCCTGATCATCCCGTCACTGCCCCTGCTGATCATCTTGTCGGCCTACCTGCAGGGCAGCGGGACGGTCGCGATCATCTTCGCCCTGACCGTGACCGGCTGGGCCTTCGGCGCTCGGCAGCTGCGGGCCCAGGGCCTGGCGATGCGGACGCTCGAGTTCCTCGAGGCCGCCCGGGCGCGCGGTGAGCGGCAGACCTGGATCGTCGCGATGGAGATTCTGCCGAACATGCTGTCGCTGATCGTCGCCTCGTTCCTCGGCTCGGCGGTCTACACCGTGGCCGCCGCCGCCGGCCTGCAGTACCTCGGGCTCGGGAACAGCGGGGACATCACCTGGGGGACGATGCTCCACTTCGCCCAGCAGAACGCCGCGATCGAGAGCGGCAACATCGCCTGGGCGCTGGCGCCGGGCGCGGCGGTCGCGCTCCTTGGAACGTCCTTCGCGCTCCTGAACTATGCCTTCGACGAGATCACGAACCCGGCCCTCCGGGCGGTGAGGAAGCGCCGTGGCCGAGCCGCTGCTTGAGGTCCGCGACCTCTCGGTCGCCTACCGGACGGACGCCGGCGACGTCGTCGCCGTGGACCGGGTCAGCTTCGAGATGGCTCGCGGCGAGTTCCTGGCCGTCGTCGGCGAGTCCGGCTGCGGCAAGTCGACCCTGCTCTACGCGATCACCCAGCTCCTCTCCCCGCCCGCCGAGATCGCCGGGGGCGAGGTCCGGTTCGGCGGGCGGAACCTCGTCACGCTCGATGGCGAGGAGCTCCGGCGATTGCGCTGGCGCGGCTACTCGATCGTCATGCAGAGCGCGATGAACGCGCTGAACCCGACGCTGTCGGTCGAGGCCCAGTTCGGCGACGCGATGCGAGCCCACGGCCCGGCCGGCGACGAGGAGGTCCGAGCACGGTCCGAGGCGGTCCTGAAGCTCGTCGGCATCGATCCGGTCCACCGCCGGAGCTATCCGCACCAGCTCAGCGGCGGGATGCGCCAGCGGGCGATGATCGCGATGGCCCTGCTCTTCGATCCCGACCTGGTCGTGATGGACGAGCCGACGTCGGCCCTCGACGTCGTCGCCCAGCGATCCCTCATGCGCCAGATCAAGGACCTCCAGGAGCGGCTCGGATTCGCCGTCCTGTTCGTGACCCATGACATGTCGCTGGTCAGCCATTACTCGGACCGGCTCCTCGTGATGTATGCCGGCCAGGTCGCGGAGATCGCGCCGACCCGGGTCTGCTTCGACACGCCGCTCCACCCGTACAGCCAGGGCCTGTTCGGCGGGTTCCCGTCGATCCATGGCCCGCGCCTCCCGCTCGTCGGGATCCCGGGCAGCCCGCCCGACCTCCTGACGCCGCCATCGGGCTGCCGCTTCCATCCCCGCTGCGCGCAGGTCATGGCCCACTGCCCGGTCGTCTCGCCCGACCTGATCACCGTCGGCGACACCGAGGTGCGCTGCCTGCTCTACGCCCCGAACCAGGGCCGGCCCGAGGGCGCGGCGATCGCCGCGGCGCGCCCGGCGGCAGCCCCGGTCGAGGTGGTCACGTGACCGCGGGCGCGCTCGAGGCGCCGCTGCTCAGGACCGAGGGCCTGACCCGGCACTTCCGCCTGGGCGGCCTCCTCTCGCGCCGGATGCTGCATGCCGTCGACGATGTCGACCTCGAGATCCGGCAGCGGGAGGTCGTCGCGCTCGTCGGCGAGAGCGGGAGCGGCAAGAGCACGGTTGCGCGGTTGCTCGCGCGGCTGTATCGGCCGACGCGCGGCCGCATCCTGTTCCACGGCGAGCCCGTCGACCGGCTGCGGTCCCGAGCCGCCAGCCTTGGCTACCACGGCCAGGTGGCGATGGTCTTCCAGGATCCCTACAGCTCGCTGAACCCCGCCTTCCGGGTCTCCCACGGGGTCACGCGTGCCCTTCGCCTCCACCGACCCGAGCTCTCGCCCGACGAGCGCCAGCACGAGGCCGAGCGGCTCTTCACGATCGTCGGCCTGACCCCGGCCGCGGCGACGCTCCGCCGGTTCCCGTACGAGCTGAGCGGGGGGCAGCGGCAGCGGGTCGGGTTCGCCGAGGCCCTGGCCTCGAAGCCGAGCCTCATCCTGGCCGACGAGCCGGTCTCGATGCTCGATGTCTCGATCCGGGCCGGGATCCTGAACCTGATGACCGAGCTCCGCGATCGCGAGGGCGTCTCGATGCTCTTCATCACCCACGACATCGCGAGCGCGCGCTACGTCGCGGACCGGATCGTCGTGATGTACGGCGGCCACGTCGTGGAATCGGGCCCGAGCGAGGCCGTCGTCGCCCATCCACGCCACCCGTACGCGCAGCTGCTGATGGCCTCCGTGCCGGATCCGCGAACCCCGCCGGCGGATCTCGTCGGCGGCGCCGTCGGCGACCCACCGAAGGTCATCGACCCGATCGAGGGCTGCCGGTTCGTCGGCCGCTGCCCGGTCGCGATCGAGATCTGCTCGCGGGTGACCCCGAGGCTGCGGGAGCTGGGGCCTGGCCATTCGGCCGCGTGCCATGTCGCGGTGGCCGACTCCTGACGGTGGCCCCTAGAGGTTGAAGCCCGTCGACGGGCGCGGCTCGGGCGGCTCGGGTGCCGCGCCGAGGCCGGCGCCGGAGCGACGGAGGCCGCGGCTCTCGCCCTGTCGGGCCACGACTCGATCGACGTAGTACCGGGTCCGGTCGCCGCGGACGTGGCTGCGGGTGTACTCGATGGGCTTGCCACCAGCGGCGAACGCGACGCCCTCGATGAGGAGCGCGGGACGGCCCTTCGCCAGGCCGAGGAGCTTCGCCTCGCGGGGTGCCGGGATGACCGGCTCGAGCGACTCGCGAGCCCGCACGATCTGGATCCCGAACCGGTCGGCGAGGACCCCGTACAGCGACTGGGTCGCGAAGTCCGACTCGAGCAGCGACGGGAAGCGCGCCGCGGAGAGGCTCGCCTCCTCGAGGATGAGCGGCGCGCCACCGGCGACCCGAAGGCGGGTGATCGTCCAGATCGGCGCCCCGACCGGGAGGCCGAGGGCGGTCGCGATCGCCTCGGTCGCCTCCTTCCCGCCGGCGTCGACGAGCCGGGTCTCGGCCCGCAGGCCCCGCTCGCGCATCTCGTCGGCGAAGCTCTTCGTCCCCGCGCCGAACAGCTCGACCCGCGGTGCGAGCGCGAACGTCCCGCGGCCACGGGTTCGCTCGATCCGCTCCTCGCGGACCAGCTCGTCGAGGGCCCGCCGGACCGTGATCAGCGAGCAGCCGTAGCGGGCGGCGAGCGCGCGCTCGGGCGGGAGACGCGCGCCGGGCGGGAGCCCGCCAGCGTCGAGGGTTTCGCGCAGGTCGAGGTAGACCTGCAGGTGGAGCGGAACCCGTCCGCGCTCGAGCCGTTGCTGTGCCATGCCGCGTCGTGCCTCGCCAACGCCGCCCGATTGCTCATAATGTTATAAGCAATCACTCGCGGGCCGGTCGGACGGAGCCGCGACCGGAGTGATCGTAGCCGGAGTTCGCATGGGGCAGAAGATCGCGGTCGTCGGAGGCGGCAGCACCTACACGCCCGAGCTGGTCGAGGGCTTCGCGAATCGCGCCGCGCGGCTGCAGGTCGCCGAGCTCGTCCTGTTCGACATCGACGCGGACCGACGAGCGGTCGGCGGCGGCCTGGCCCAGCGGATCCTCGATCACCTCGACTGGCGCGGCCGGCTGACCGTGACGGGCGACCAGGCGGCGGCCATCGATGGCGCGTCGTTCGTCCTGATCCAGCTCCGCGTCGGCGGCCAGGCCGCCCGGTTCGTGGACGAGACACTGCCGCCGACGTTCGGCACGATCGGCCAGGAGACCACCGGCGCCGGTGGCTTCGCGAAGGCGCTTCGAACCGTGCCCGTGGTCCTCGACATCGCCGAGGAGGTCGGGCGACGGTCCGCGCCAGGCGCGTGGATCATCGACTTCACGAACCCGGTCGGAATCGTCAGCCAGGCGCTCCTCGACGAGGGTCACCGGGCGATCGGGCTGTGCAACGTCGCGATCGGCCTCCAGCGCCGGTTCGCGGCCCAGTTCGGCGTGCCTCCCGAGCGCGTCGAGCTCGAGCACGTCGGGCTCAACCACCTGAGCTGGGAGCGCGCTGTGAAGGTCGACGGCGTCGACCGCCTGCCGGGTCTGCTCGCCGAGAACGCCGACGCCGTCGGCGACATGACCGGCATGCCCGCGGGCATCACGGCGATCCTCGGGATGCTGCCGTCCTACTACCTCCGCTACTACTACGACTTCGACACGGCCCTGGCCGAGCAGCAGGCTGGCCACACCCGGGCCGAAGAGGTGATGGACATCGAGGCCAGGCTGCTCGAGCTCTACCGCGATCCCGCCCTGGCCGAGAAGCCGAAGCTCCTCGAGAGCCGCGGCGGGGCGTTCTACTCGGAGGCGGCGGCCCAGCTCATTGCCTCGCTGACCGACGGTGCCGGAGACCTCCAGGTCGTCGATGTCCGGAACGACGGCGCCCTCCCGGGGCTGCCCGACGATGCGGTCGTCGAGGTCCCGGCGATCATCGATCGCGATGGCGCTCATCCGGTCCGCCTCGCACCCCTCGAGCCGGTGATCGCCGGGCTCGTCGAGTCCGTCAAGGCGTACGAGCGGCTGGCCGTCCGTGCCGCGATCAGCGGCGATCGGCGCGTCGCGTCGCTGGCCCTGCTCGCCAATCCGCTCGTCGGCGAGTGGCCGATGGCGGATCGCCTGCTGGGTGCCCTGCTCGACGCGAACCGGACGATGCTCCCGCGGTTCTTCCCCGGCTGACTACCATCCGGCGCGTGACCGAGGGTCGCGCGACGATCGACCTGAACGCCGACGTCGGCGAGTCCCTCGGCCCGTGGCCGATGGGCAGCGACGCGGACCTCATCCCGCTGGTGTCGTCGGTGAACATCGCCTGCGGGTTCCATGCCGGGGACCCGGCCACGATGGCCCGGACCGTGGCGCTCGCCGTGCGGAGCGGCGCGACGATCGGAGCGCATCCCGGCTATCCGGACCTGGCCGGCTTCGGCCGCCGCGACATGGACCTGACCGCCGAGGACCTCGAGGCGGCGATCGTCTACCAGGTCGGAGCGCTCATGGGCTTCGCCCGGTCCGCGGGCGCCGAGGTCCGCCACGTGAAGGCCCACGGTGCGCTCTACAACCGCGCGGCCGCGGACGCCGAGGTCGCCGAGACCGTGGCGCGGGCGATCCGGCGGTGCGCCGGCGAGCTGATCCTCGTCGGGCTGGCGAGCTCGGCATTGCTGGACGCCGGTCGGGAGGCCGGCCTCGAGGTCGCGGCCGAGGCATTCCCGGACCGGGCCTACGAGGCCGACGGCTCGCTCCGCTCGCGGCGGCTCCCGGGCGCGGTCCTGACGGACAGCCGTGCGGTCGCCGACCGGGCGGTCGTCATGGCTCGCGACGGCGTCGTCAAGGCCGTCGACGGGACGATCGTCCCGCTCCGCGCCGACACCCTCTGCCTCCACGGCGACACGCCCGGCGCGGTCGAGCACGCGAAGGCGGTTCGAGCCGCCCTCTCCGCGGCCGGCATCCACGTGGCGCCGGTCGGGAGCTGATGCCGGAGCTCGGGTCGCCCGTCACCGTCCAGCCGTTCGGCGACGCGGCCGTCCTGATCACCCTCGCCGACGAGGCCTCCGTCGGAATGGCGGCGAGGGCCCAGGCGCTGGCTCGCCGGATCCGGGCGGCGGTCGCCGGTCGCGCCGGCTGGGGTGGCGTCGTGCCCGCGGCCACCAGCGTCCTGGTCCACGTCGACCCGGAGGTTCCCGGCATCGGGTCCGCGCTTCCGCTGCTCGAGTCGCTGGCCTCCGTCCGCGAGGCGGGCGACGACGAGTGGCCGCCGGACGCACCGACCCTAGAGGTCCCCGTCCGCTACGGCGGCGACGACGGTCCCGACCTCCTGGCCGTCGCCGAGGCAGCCGGCCTGACGCCGGCCCAGGTCGTCGAGGCCCACGCCTCGACGACGTATCGGGCGCTGTTCCTTGGCTTCGCGCCGGGCTTCGCCTATCTCGGGCCGTTGCCGTCGGAGCTGGTCCTGCCGCGACGGGCGACACCCCGGGTCCGCGTCGCGCACGGCAGCGTCGCGATCGCCGGGCCTTACACCGCGGTCTACCCGATCGACAGCCCGGGCGGCTGGCACCTGCTCGGTCGCAGCGACCTCGTCTGGGACCCGACCGCGGATCCCGCGACCCGGCTCGATGCCGGCTGGCTCGTCCGCTTCGTCCCGAACGGGCACTGATGGCAGCCAGTGCGCCGGGCCTGCAGGTCATCGAGCCGGGCCTGCTCACGACCGTGCAGGACCTCGGCCGGCGCGGGTTCGAGCATCTCGGGGTGCCGCGCTCCGGCGCCGCCGACGCCCGATCCCTGGCCCTGGCCAATGCCCTGATCGGCAACGACGAGGGCGACGCGGCCCTCGAGGCGACGCTGCTCGGGCCGACGCTCCGGGCCACGCGTCAGATCACGATCGGCCTGGCCGGCGCCGACCTCGCGCCCGTGGCGCAACCGGGCCACCGTCGGCTCGCGGTCGGGCAGGCGCATCGGCTCGAGCCGGGCGAGGTTCTCGAGTGCACCGAAGCCGGCGACGAGGACCGAGGCTGCCGCCTGTACATCGCGGTGGGCGGGGGCATCGACGTCCCGACGGTCCTCGGCTCGAGGTCGACGTCCCTGATCGGCTCGTTCGGCGGGTTCGAAGGCCGGCCGCTGCGGACCCGCGACCTCATCGACGCCCGAGCAGCGTCGGCGGCCGGTGGTGGGCCGCCAGACGGACGGCCGGACCGACGACCCGGTGCCGTGGCGCAGGGGTCGGCGGCCAGTGACACGCCGATGCTCGTCCTCGCCGGTCCGGCCGCCGCGGAGCCCGGCGGTGCGGAACGACTCGCCAGGTTCCTCGACGTCGTGTGGACGGTCGGCATCCAGAGCGATCGCCGCGGCCTCCGCCTGGAGGTCGGCCCTAGGAGCGATGTCGAGCTCGGCCGCCTGGCCGTCGCCGGCGATCGATCGAGCGCCGGGGTCGCGCCCGGCGCGATCCAGCTGACGCCGTCGGGCCAGCCGATCGTCCTGATGCCGGATGCCGGCACGACCGGCGGCTACCCGGTCATCGCGGTCGTCGCCAGCGCCGACGTATGGCGACTCGGCCAGCTCGCGCCGGGCGCGCCCGCGCGGTTCCGCCTGGCCCGCTGACATCCGTTTTTCCGATCCCGACGTACGCTGTCACGAGTGGGCGACGAGGGTCGGGCAAGGCGGGCACCGAGATGGCGGCTGGCGTTCGTCGGCATCGTGGCCGTCGGCGCCGCCATCGCCACCGGCGAGCTCGCAGCCGGGATCGTCGAAGGCGTCCCGTCCCCCACCCTCTCGATCGGGCGCGGCGTCATCGCCCTCCAGCCACCGGGCGCCAAGGACCTCTTCGTCAGCCTGTTCGGCTCGAACGACAAGCTCGCCCTCGACATCCTGATCATCGCCGTGGCCCTGCTGATCGGCGCCGGGCTCGGGATCCTCGCCGCCCGTCAGCGCAGCGTCGCGACTGTCGCCATCGCGGCCTTCGCCGGGCTCGGCTTCGTCGCGTCGATCGGCGACCCCAACGCGTCGCTCGTCCTCGCGCCGCTCGCCGCGGCGCTGGAGGCGGTCGTCGGGATCGGCGTCCTGAACTACCTGGTCCCGCTGGCCGAGGGGCCGGCGACCCCACCGAAGCGGGCGAAGGCGCAGATGCCCGACTGGACTCGTCGAGCGCTGCTCATCCGCGGCGGCGCGATCGCGGCGGCGTCGATCGTCGCGGGCACGATCGGCCGGATGATGCTCGACGCCCAGCGTGCCCCGGTCGAGGTAGCGAACTTCCCCACGCCGGCAAGGGCCGTCGCGCTGCCGAACGGGGCCGACTTCGGCATCCAGGGCCTGACGCCGATCGTGATGCCGAACGACCTCTTCTACCGGATCGACACCGCGCTGACGATCCCGAACGTCGACGTCTCGACCTGGCAGCTCAAGGTCACTGGCATGGTCGACAACGAGGTGACGCTCACCTACGACCAGCTCGTCCAGCTGCCGATCATCGAGCAGTACGTGACGATCGCGTGCGTCTCGAACTACGTTGGCGGGAATCTCGTCGGCAACGCCGCATGGCGGGGCGTCGAGCTCCGGAAGGTCCTCGCGATGGCCGGCGTCCAGTCGAGCGCCGATCAGCTCGTCGGTCGCTCCGTGGATGGGTTCACCGTGGGGATGCCCGTCGAGTGGGTCATGGACCCGAGCCGGACGCCGATGATCGCGATCGGCATGAACGGCGACCCGCTGCCGCGGGCGCACGGCTACCCGGCCCGGCTCATCGTCCCCGGCCTGTACGGCTACGTCAGCGCGACGAAGTGGGTCACCGAGCTCGAGCTGACCACGTTCGATGCGTTCTCGGCGTACTGGGTCCCGCTCGGCTGGGCCCAGAAGGCGCCGATCCTCACCCAGTCGCGGATCGACATCCCCCAGGACGCGTCGCGCGTCTCGCCCGGGCAGGTGACGGTCGCCGGCGTCGCCTGGGCGCCCGATCGAGGGGTCACGAAGGTCGAAGTCGCGATTCGCCAGGCACCCGCGGACCCGACCGGTCCGCAGGAGAGCGAGTGGCAGCCGACCCGCCTGTCGACGCCGATCTCGAAGGCGACGTGGGTCCAGTGGGTCTACAACTGGCAGGCGCCCGCCGGGCTCTGGGAGATCCAGGTCCGGGCCACCGACGGGACGGGCACCGTGCAGACCGCCGATGTCACCCAACCGGCGCCCGACGGCGCCCGCGGCCACCACACGATCCAGGTGTCCGTGGGCTGAGGCGGTACAGTCAGGTCGTGCCCCGCCGCCTCTTCATCTTCGAGAGCCCCGATCGTTTCGCGACCGGCACGATCGGCGAGCCCGGCAACCGGACGTTCTTCCTGCAGGCCCGCGACGGTCGGCGCGTGGTCAGCGTGGTCCTCGAGAAGACCCAGGTCGCGGTCCTCGCCGAGCGGCTCGGTCGGCTCCTCGTCGAGCTCGACAAGCATGGGATCGTCGAGGACCCGCCGACCCCGATCGATCCCGATGTCCGTCCGCTCGACGAGCCGCTCAACGAGGCATTCCGGGCCGGCACGCTGACGCTGGGCTGGGACGGCGAGGCCGAGCGGATCCTCATCGAGGCGCGGGCCCAGGGGCCCGGCGAGGCCACCGAGGAGGCGGAGGCGGAGCCCCTGGAGCTCGAGGACGACGACGAGGACGGGCCCGACCTCCTGCGGGTGCGCCTCACCGCTGACGCCGCCCGGACGTTCGTCGAGCGGGCGTTCCGGGTCGTCCGGGCGGGCCGTCCGCCGTGCCCGCTGTGCGGCAACCCGCTCGATCCGGGCGGCCACATCTGCCCCCGCAAGAACGGCTCCTACGTCAACTGATCCCATCGCGGGAGCGCGGCCCGCGGCCGAGGCCGACGCGGTCCTCGCCGCCCTGCGTGATGGCGAGCTCGATGTCATCGGGGCGCTGATCGGCTCGTCGAACAACGCGATGGTGGTCCGGGTGCGACCTCCGGGCGCGGAGGCGGCTGCGGACGTGCGCCGCGCCCGCGCGGCCGCGGCCGACGACGTGGGCGACGACGAAGCCGAGTCGGCGACGATCGAGCTCGCCCCGGGCGAGCTCCTCGCGGTCTGGAAGCCGACTCGGGGCGAGCAGCCGCTGTTCGACTTCCCGATCGGGACGCTGACCCGGCGCGAGGTCGCCGCGTTCCTCGTCTCGGAGGCGACGGGCTGGAGCATCGTCCCGCCGACCCTGCTGCGGGACGGGCCATTCGGCGAGGGGTCCATCCAGCAGTGGATCGAGGTCGACGAGGCCGTGGACGTGGTGCGGCTGGTCATGGACGGCGACGCGCGCCTGCGGCGGATCGCGGTCTTCGACGCGATCGTGAACAACACGGACCGAAAGGGCGGCCACCTGCTGCCGATCGCGGGCGGCCACATCCATGCGGTCGACCACGGCGTGACCTTCTCGACCGTGCCGAAGCTGCGGACGCTGCTCTGGAACTGGGAGGGTGAGCCGTTCTCGCCCGAGGAGCTCGAGGTCGTGGCCCGGGTCCGCGCCGACCTCGGTGGCCGGCTTGGCGCCGACCTTCGGGGGCTGCTGCACGCAACCGAGGTCGAGGCAACGCGCCAGCGTGTCGAGCGGCTGCTCGACGCCGGCATCTTCCCCAGCCCGATTCCGAGCTGGCCCGCCATCCCCTGGCCACCGTTCTAGGTCGGACGCGCATCCGCGTCGCACTCCGTCCCGCGGCGTGAGCGACGAATCGTCGGTCCGGTCGTGCCCGACAATTCGCGGGCGACATGGCTGGCGATCACGCCCTCGCGATCGACGTCGGGACGCAGAGCGTCCGGGCGATCCTGTTCGACCCGTCCGGCAACCTCGTTGCCATGGGCCGCGTGCCGATCGAGCCATACGTGTCGCCGCGGCCGGGCTGGGCCGAGCAGGATCCCGAGGTGTGGTGGCACGCGATCGGCGAGGCCTGCCGCCTCCTCTGGGCAGACCCGGCCGCCCGACCCGACGCCGTCTCGGGCGTCGGGCTCACGACCCAGCGGACGACGATCGTCGCGTCCGACCAGGACGGCGATCCGCTCCGCCCGGCGATCGTCTGGCTCGACACGCGTCGGACCGAGGGCCTGCCGCCCGTTGGCGGGCTCTGGGGTCTCGCCTTTCGCGCAGCCGGCGTGCGCGACACGGTCGCTCGGTTCCAGGCCGACGCCGAGGCGAACTGGCTCGCGGTCCACGACGCGGAGGTCTTCGCGCGCATCCGACGCTACGGCGTGCTGTCGAGCTGGCTGACCGCACGGCTCGTCGGTGACTGGGTCGATTCCACGGCGAGCCAGGTCGGCTACCTCCCGTTCGACTTCAAGCACTCCCGCTGGGCCAGCCGCTGGGACTGGAAGTGGCGGGTCGCGCCGTTCCGCCGCGAGTGGCTGCCGCGCCTCGTGCCGCCGGGCGGCACGCTCGGCGCGCTGACCGCGGCTGCGGCCGCCCATCTGGGCGTCGCCGCGGGCACGCCGGTCATCGCCGCGGCCGGCGACAAGCAGGCCGAGGCGCTCGGCGCCGCCGCGCTCACGCCCGAGGTGGCGGCACTGTCCTTCGGAACGACCGCGACGATCGGCACGACCCATCGCCGGTACCTCGAGGCCGTGCCGCTCGTGCCGCCCTACCCGGCGGCCGTGCCGGGGGCATGGCTCGTCGAGCTGCAGGTCCTGCGGGGGTTCTGGATGGTCGAGTGGTTCAAGCGCGAGTTCGGGGCCGCCGAGGTGGCCCAGGCGGCCGCCCTCGACATCCCGCCGGAGGCGCTCTTCGAGGAGCTCCTCCAGGGCTCACCGGCGGGCTCGATGGGCCTCGTCCTGCAGCCCTACTGGATGCCGGGGATCCGCTACCCCGGCCCCGAGGCGAAGGGCGCGATCCTCGGCTTCGGCGACGTCCACGGCCGGGCCCACGTCTACCGGGCGATCCTCGAGGGCCTCGCCTACGCCCTCCGCGAGGGCGCGGAGCGGACCGTCCGCCGCAGCAAGGTCCCGATTCGGGAGCTCCGGATCAGCGGCGGTGGCTCGCAGTCGCGGGCCGCGGTCCAGCTGTTCGCGGATGTCTTTGGCGTGCCGGCCTCGCGACCGCACACCCACGAGGCCGCCGGGCTCGGCGCCGCGATCGACGTGATGCTCGGCCTCGGGATCCACGCGGACGCCGACACGGCGGTCGCGGCGATGGTCCGGATCGCCGATCGGTTCGAGCCGAACCCCGCCGCCTCGAGGCTCTACGAGGACCTGTACCAGTCCGTCTACCTCGCGATGTATGAGCGGCTCAAGCCGCTCTACCGCGAGATCCGGCGGATTACCGGCTACCCACCCGCGTGAGGCCGGTCTAGGCCCGGACCTCCTGGCGCATGAACCGGATGTAGGCCGCCGCGAAGCAGATCGCGGTGAGGGCGATGAGCGTCACGATGTGGGGCCAGACGAGCAGGAGGCTCTGGTCGAGCGACGCGAGGCCGGGGATCTGCTGCTGGAGCTGGTCGTACTGGCCGATCGTCGCGGGCGTCGTCACGGTCGAGACCTGCGGCGACAGGATGACGATCGAGCCCTCCTGGTAGAGCGTGCTCGGCAGCAGGCGGAGGAGGAACTGCTGCGTCCCGGCCGCGTCGAGCGCGGCCTGGTCGGACGACGTCCCCGGGGCGATGAACCCGCCGATGATCGAGATCACGAGCGGCCCGAAGATCGGGATCGCGACGAACAGCCACACGCCGAAGCCGACGAGGGCCGATGTCGCCGCCCGCCGGATCACCACGGACAGGAGCAGCCCGAAGGCAAGCCACAGGGCGACATAGACGATCGTGAACAGGAACCAGACGATCAGCCGGATGATCTCGTTCGGAGCCGGGATGATCCCGAGGCGGATGAACCCGAAGGCCGAGATCACCCCGATGACCGCCATCAGCACGAGCGAGATCGCGGCGAGCCCGGCGACGAACTTGCCGTTGATGACGTCGTCGCGGTGGATCGGCTGGGAGAGGAGCCGCGGCAGCGTCCCGTCATGGCGCTCGCCATTGATCGCGTCGAACGCGAAGCCGAGGCCGACGAGGGGCGCGGCCATCGCCACGAACTGGTAGACGCTGAGCAGGGTGAAGCCCTGCGGGCTCAGCCAGAACAGGTAGAGGAAGAGCGACGGCGTCCCGCTCGCCGCGTCGGCCGCGGCCCGGATCCGCTCGGCGGCGAAGTACATCGGGATGAGCGCCGCGGCGCCGAGCACGAGGAACAGGACGTAGAGGCGGACGCTCGCGAGGTGGTCGGCGAGCTCCTTGCCGGCGACGACTCGCCAGCCCGACGGCAGCCGCGGCAGCTCGCGCTCCGCCGGCGGCCCATCCTCGGACGCCGGCGCGGTGAAGATCGGTTCGGCGTTCGCGGTCATGCGGCCCTCCCGGCGCCGACAAGGCCTCGATCCTGGACGGCGCGGCGATAGATATCGTCGAGCGACGGCTCGACCTCGCGGATCGCGGTCAGGCCGAGGCCCTCGCGCGCGGCGGCGGCCAGGGTCGCGACCCGGACCTCGGACGCGCGCTCGGGCGGGGCCAGGAGCGTCCACGGGTCACGAGGCCGCTCGGGCGGGAGCACGCGGGTCACGCCTGCCAGGTCCTTGAGCGTGGCGTGGGCGTGCTGAAGCTCGCTCTCGCTGGCGGCCCCGTCGAGGGTCACCTCGATCCGGGTGCTCGACTCCCCGAAGCGGCGCGACAGCTCCTCGACGGTCCCGACCCCGATGAGCCGGCCCGCGGCGAAGATCCCGACCCGATCGCAGGTCGACTGGACCTGGGACAGCAGGTGGCTCGACAGCAGGATCGTGATGCCCTGCTCATCGGAAAGCTGGCGCAGCAGGTCGAGGATCTCGACGACGCCGATCGGGTCGATCGCCGCGGTCGGCTCGTCGAGGATCAGGATGTCCGGGCTCTTCACGAGCGCGTCGGCGATCCCGAGGCGCTGGAGCATGCCCCGCGAGTACGTCTCGGTCTTCGTGTCGGCCCGTGCGGTCATGTTCACGTGCTCGAGGACCTCGGCGATCCGCTCGTCGGCATCGGCCCTGGGCAGGCCGTTGAGGCGAGCCGTGTAGCGGAGGTTCTCGCGGCCCGTCATCGAGCCGTAGAAGCCGACGCTGTCCGGCAGGTAGCCGACATGCCGCTTGACCTCGAGCGGCCGCCTGGCCGGATCGAGCCCGACCACGCGGGCCCTCCCGGACGTCGGCTCGGTCAGCCCCAGGAGCATGAGGATCGTCGTGGTCTTGCCCGCGCCGTTCTGGCCGAGCAGCCCGAAGATCTCGCCGGCCTGGATCTCGAGGTCGAGCGAATCGACGGCGAGGATCTCGCCGTAGCGCTTCGTCAGGCCACGGGTGAGGATCGGCGCGGTCGAGGCGCCGGTCTCGGCCACTCGCTGGGCGCGCGCCTTGAGGCGGGCGCGACGCGAACTCGGCCCCGCGGCCGAGGCGTGGCGGCGGGCGGTGGGACTCACGTCGTTCGCCTCCCCGGCGCGACTAGCGCCGGCCGTAGCGGCGGAAGACGAACCAGACCGCCACCGCGACGACGACGACGATCGCGATCCCGATGATCCCGCCGAGGATCGACGTCTGGACCGTGAAGCGGATGGTCTGGGTCGCGGTCGTCGACTGGTCGCCATTGGCATTGAAGGTCAGCTCGTAGTCGCCGGCGATGGCGTCGCTCGACGGGGTGATCTTGGCCGTGACGGTGACCGTCTGGCCGGCCCCGATCGAGGCGATCTGCTTCTGGTCGAAGTCGAACGTCCAGTTCGTCGGGCCACTCGCCGTGACCGCCACGTTCGTGATCGGTGCCGTGCCGTTGTTCGTCAGGGTGATCTGCTGCTCGGTCACGCTGCCGGCCGGGCCGGACGTGCTGAGGACCTGGTTCGGGGTGGACATCGCGAGCGTGTAGCTGCCGGTGATGTCGACCTCGAGGGCCTGCTGGATCTGCTTCCCGCCGGCGCTGGCCGTGACGGTGATCGGGTAGTTGCCGGCCGTGACCCCGCTCGGCGGCGTGACGTTGACCGAGACGCCGGAGGTCGAGCCGGCCTTGACGATCGCGCTCGCGGCCTGCGAGCTGCCGGTCAGCTGGGCGCTCACGGTCCAGCTCGTGTCGGGTCCCGTGGCGACGACGGAGAAGGTCAGGTCCTGCGAGGTCTCGTTGTCGAGCGTGAGGTTGAACGAGAACGTCGAGGAGGACGAGCCGTGCTGGGCCGGGACATCGGTCGTCAGCGTGACGGTGCCGGCGGCCGAGGCCTGGACGTCGACATCGAGCGGCACGGTCACGGTCTGGCCGAGCGCCTGCGCGGTCAGGACCATCTCCGACTTGCCGGTCGCGTCATTCGGGACCGTGACGTCGACCGAAGCCGTCGTCGCATTCTTGCCGTCCGTCTGGACCGCCGTGATGTCGAAGCCGCCGCCCCGGATCGTCGCGGTCCACTTGTCGGGCACGCCCGACAAGCTGAGGTCCACCCGTGCGGCGGCCGTCGTCTTGATGGTGAGGTCGAAGGAGACCTTCGACCCGGGCCCGACGACGATCGCGGGGTACGGGGTCGTGACGGTCAGGGAATCGGCGGCGAGGGCGGTGGAGGATCCGAACCCGGTCAGCGCCGCGATGGCGACGAGCGACGACAGGACGGTCCGTGACAGGGCGCGCATCAAACGCAATCTCCAAATTCGGCCGGCCGGGGCCATTCGCGAGGCGGTGCGAGGCCTGGTTCGCAGTACGCCCGGACGTATGCACGATCGGGTCATTGCGCTCAACCAAGCCGCGATACAGGCTCGATTGAGACTCCTGAACCCGGGATGTTGACAGGTCCGGGAGCCGGACTCATCCTGCATAGCGTATCGAGAGATGCCGACTGATGAGCCGCTGGTGGAGCGCGAAGCTCCCGCGGCCCTCCGCACCGGCACAGCACCAGGCTCCGTCGCTCCACATCGCGACGCCGAGCGAACAGGACCGCCGCCCGGGCCCAATCCGCCCGAGGCCTCGCGGCCAGAAGGAAACACCGAATGCTTTCGCGCACATTCCACAGCTCCGTCGTGGGGCGATCTGCATCGATGCGGCGCCAGCGACGGCGATCCAGCGGCAGCCACCGGCTGCTCTGCAACACGAACGGCTGCGCCACCCTGCTCGAGCTCGACCTCGAGCGCGGCGTGGCCACCTGCCCGGTCTGCGGCTACCACCGCCGTCTGAACTAGTCCGCTCCGGGATGGCGGCCCGGGCTCACAGCCTCGCGACCGCGCTCGGGGCCGGGCCATGGGACCGCGATTTGGGGCGGCGCCCCGGGAACGCAGCTCCGGGACCGCGATCGGGGCGGCGACCGGGACCCTTGACCCGCCGTCGTCGCCCGGGCGGCCCTCGACGCAGCGGGCTCGCCCGGTCGACTCCGGTTTCGTGCCAGATGCACGCCGAGCGAGTATTTGGTCGGGTGATCGCCGCCGATCTGGGCGACGCCCACGCAGGTTTGTCCCAGCACGAACGTGACCGGGGATGAATCGAAGAACCCTGATGACCGCCTGACCACGGATCACGGTCCCATGGCGGCCTGACGCTCGCCGGGCGTGCAGTAGGCAGGAACGCGCCCGCACCCGGGTCTTGGTCACCGCCTGGCCCGTGGTCAACAGCTGCCCGGATCACGGTCCGATGGCGGCCTGACGCTCGCCGGGCGTGCAGTAGGCAGGATGGCGCCGAGCGCGACTGCCACGTCGGCTAGAGTCGGGCGATGACCATCCCGGACAGCGCCGACCGATCGGACCGTCGAACGATCCCGCCCGGCCGCGTCCGTGAGCTCCTCGCGACCGAGGCGGCCGCGTTCGAGGCGGCCCATCCGCGGTCCCGGGAGCTCCATGAGCGGGCGAAGCGGAGCCTGCCCGGCGGCGTGCCGATGCCCTGGATGGTCAAGTGGGCCGGGCCGTTCCCGGTCTTCCTCCAGTCCGCCGATGGAGCCCACGCCCGGGACGTCGACGGGATCGAGTACGTGGACCTCTGCCTCGGGGACACCGGGGCGATGGCCGGCCACGGCCCGAGCCCGACGATCGCCGCCGTCGAGCGGCAGCTCCGGCTCGGCATCACCCACATGCTCCCGACGGAGGACGCCGCGTGGGTCGGCGAGGAGCTCGCCCGGCGCTTCGGGCTGCCGCTCTGGCAATTCGCGATGACCGCCACCGACGCGAACCGGTTCTCGCTCCGCCTGGCGCGGGCGATCACCGGCCGACCGCACGTCGCGGTCCACGAGTGGTGCTACCACGGCACGGTCGACGAAACGATCGCCGTCCTCGACGAGCGCGGGCGGACCGTCGCCAGACGCGGCAACCTCGGGCCGCAGGTCGATCCGGCGAGGACCACCCGGGTCGTCCCGTTCAACGACCTCGACGCCCTCGATCACGCGCTCCGCGATCGGCAGGTCGCGGCGCTGCTCATCGAGCCGGCGCTGACGAACGTCGGGATCGTCCTGCCCGACGACGGCTACCTCGACGGCGTCCGCGAGATCACGCGCCGGCACGGGACCGTGCTCATCCACGACGAGACGCACACGATCTGCGCCGGGCCCGGCGGCGTGACCGGCGGGTCGGCGCTGTCGGGCGGGCGTCGCTTCGAGCCCGACATGCTCGTGATCGGCAAGACGATCGGCGGCGGCATCCCGACGGCGGCCTATGGCATGACGGCCGAGGTCGCCGATCGGGTTGACCGGGCGACGCTTCGCGACGACATCGACGTCGGCGGGATCGGCGGGACGCTGGCCGGCTACGCCCTCTCGATGGCCGCGATCCGAGCGACGCTCGGCGAGGTGCTGACCGACGACGCGTTCGGCCGGATGATCCCACTCGCCGAGCGCTGGGCGCGCGGCGTCGGCGATGGCATCGATGCGCACGGGGCGCCATGGAACGTGACCCGGCTCGGGGCGCGGGCCGAGTACCACTTCATGCCGTCGCCGGCGCGGGACGGCGCCGACCAGATGGCCCACGGGGATGTCGACCTCGAGCGGCTGCTCCATCTGTGGTGCCTGAACCGCGGGATCCTCATCACCCCGTTCCACAACATGGCCCTGATGTCGCCCGCCACCACCGAGGCCGACGTCGACCGCCATACGGCAGCCTTCGGCGAGGCGCTGGACGCGCTGTTCGGGGTCGCAGGTCGAGCCTGACCCCATCCGGCAGCAGGCTTGGGCTTCTGCCCTCGAGGGGCCGGGGCGACGTCAGGCCGGCAGCAGCTCGCGCTCGAGCCAGGTGGCGAGGGTCCGCGCGCAGTCGACGACCTGGTCGAGCGGGGTCCACTCGTCGGCAGCGTGGGCGACCCGGATGTCGCCGGGCCCGTAGATGACGGTCGGCGTGCGGCCCTCGTTGACGAGCAGGCGCATGTCGGCGCCGTACGGGACGCCGATCATGGCCGGCCGCCGGCCGAGCGCGGCCTCCGCCGCGTTCGCGAGGCCGACCGGCAGGGGGTGATCTCCGGGCATACGCGCGGACGAGAATCGGCCGCCGCTGATCTCGAGCGTCGGGCGGTGGTCCCGCAAGAACGGATCGTCATCGCAGGCCGCGTCGATCGCCTCGCGGAGCTCGACCTCGGCCTCGCGCCAGGTCTGGCCCAGCCGCACGCCGTATCGGCCCTCGGCGATGACCCGATCCATCACCGTCGACGGCCAGTCACCGCCCGCGACCGTGCCGACAATCGTCGGGTACGGCAACCCGATCGCCGTCATCAGCGGGTCTGTCTCTGCCGCGTTGCGGCGACGCTCGTCCGCGTCGAGGGCCCGCACGAGGTACGACAGGTTGTCGAGCGCGGAGACGCCCTCGCGGCGGACCGAGGCGTGGGCGGCCCGGCCCGGGACATCGAGCCGGAATGTGATCGCTCCGGCATGGGCGATGACGACGTCGAGCCCGGTCGGCTCGGTGATGACGGCCGCGTCGCCCGTCGCGCCGTCCGCCGTGGGAGCGATGCCGCGGATGGCCGCGAGCATGCCCTGGCCGCCGTCCTCCTCCGATGGCACCGAGATGACGACGAGCTCGGCGCGGAGGTCGCCGCCGCGCTGCCGGCGCGACCTGCCATCCGCTCCGATGACCGCACGGACGGCGCCGAGGATCGCCGCCAGCCCGCCCTTCATGTCGCACGCGCCTCGCCCGTACAGCCGGCCGTCCCGTCTCGTGGCACCCCAGGGATCGACGGTCCAGTGCGCCGGGTCGCCGATCGGGACGACGTCCACGTGCCCGACGAGCAGGATCCGCCGGCCACCGGTCGGCCCGATCCGGCCGATGACGACCGGCAGGCTGCTCCGCGGCATCTCGGCGCCGGGAAAGTCAGGGTCGCGGGCCAGGGCAATCGGATCGGTCTCGATCCGCCTCGTCGCCAGCCCGAGCTCCTCGAGGAGCCGCTCCATCTCGGACTGGATGACCTCCTCGGAGCCCGTGACCGACGGGATCCGGACCAGCCGCTCGAGATCGACCAGGATCCGGCCCGGGTCGACGGCGGTCGTCACCCGACGTCGCGCCGGATGGGCCGGGTCATGCAGGTCGGGCCGCCCGAGCCGTTGATCCCGATCTCGGTCGCCGGGTACGTATGGACCGCGCACCCGGCTGCGACCAGCGCCCGGGCGACCGCCGGGTTGCCTGCCGCGGCGATCACGACGCCGGGCCGGACCACGAGCACGTTCCCGCCGAGCGTGTCGAACTCCTCGTCCGGCACCTCGATGAGCCGGTAGCCCATGTCCATCAGCAGCCGGTACAGCCCGACGGGCAGGAGGGGCAGCCGGACCAGCGCGAGATCGTCCGCGATCGGATGGATGATCGACATCAGGTGGATCAGGTCCGCCGCCCCGCGGTGGTACGGGACGTCGAAGATCCGGACGTCGCCGCCGACCAGGCCCGCCAGCTGGCGCGCGCCGGCGTCGTTCGTCCGGAGCGTCCGGCCGATGAGGAACAGATCGGGTCGCAGCCAGAACGTGTCGCCGCCCTCGATCGTCCCGGGCGCCTCGATCCGGCCGATCGTCGGGATGCCATGGGCGAGGGTCCAGGCCTCGACCGCCGCGGGCTCCACCCCTCTCGTCGGCTTCCCCGGCCGGAGCGGGATCGCTCCGCGGTCGGTGACGATCAGCGGGTCATAGGCATACAGCAGGTCGGGCGAATCGACCTCCGCGTCGAGGAAGTGGACGCGCGTCCCCAGCCCCGCGAGGAGGTTCGCGAACGCCTCGTGCTCGCGCCTGGCGAGCTCCAGATCCACGGGATGGAGGAAGCCGCAGCCGGGCACCTCGAACGCCCGGCCGAACGCCGGACCGGGCGCCTTCAGGAGCGCGTCGCGCAAGGGAGCGATGTTGCTCTGGCCGCCGAACGCGATCGGCGCCGCGGTGGCCGTCATGCCGCCACCAGGCCGAACCGCGCCGGGGAGAACGCGGGGTCGATGTCCGGGTCGCGACCGAGCACCAGGTCCGCGACCTGGCGGGCCGACGCCGGACCGGTCGAGATGCCCCAGGCTCCGTGGCCCGCGGCCACGAACAGGTTCCGCGTCCATGGGACGGCGCCGACCAGCGCGCGGCCGTCGGCCGAGACCGGGCGGGCGCAGGCCCGGACCTCGCGGATCGGCGCGTCGGCGATGCCCGGCACGAAGGTCGCTCCCCGCCCGAGCAGGCGCTCTGTCCAGTCCGGCGGGTGCGGCTCGTCGGCGAGGAACGTCGATCCCACGGCCGAGGCACCGGCGGCGGTGATGAGGCTGAAGCCCATGCCGGGACCGGCCGCGGTGCCATCACTGGCGGGCTCGCCTCGGGCGACCTCGCCCACCTCGCCCGTCCCGAGGGCCTCGTCGAGCTCGGCCTCCTCCATCGGCAGCCGGGGCGGGTTGGCGAGCAGCGTCTCGACGACCACGCCCCAGCGCGGCTCGATCGGGCGCCAGCGGCCCGACGGGTCCGCGAGCGCCGGCGTCCACGGCCCGGCCGCGATGACGACCGCATCGGCCGGCTCGACGCGGCCGCCGACCTCCACCCCGGTGCACCGATCGCCCGCGACCGCCGGCGCCGCCGCCCTCCCGAGCCGGATCGTCACGCCCAGCCGGTCGGCCCAGCCGGCGAAGGCGTACGTGGGTGCCGAGGGAACGATCGGATGGCCCATCTCGAACCGGCACCCGGCGACGCCGTCGGCCATCGCCCGCTCCTCGCGCCGCAGGTCGTCCGCCGACAGGGGCGTGGGCCGGAGGTGCGGGTACCGCTCGCCGAGCCTCGCGGCGAGGGCGAACACGAACGGCTCGTGGCGGGTGACGAGGAGCAGCCCGCCGGGTGCATCGAGATCGGCGATCCGGGCGCCCGTCTCGGCCTGCAGCCGGCGGTAGATGCCGACCGTCTCCTCGTACAAGGGCACGACGACGTCGTCGAACGGCTGCTGGATGACGCCCGAGTTCCGGCCGGAGGCTCCGGCCGCGAGGGCTTCGCGCTCGTACAGCCTGACCCGCGCGCCGGCCTCCGCGAGGAATGCCGCCGTCGCGGTCCCGACGATCCCGCCGCCGATGACCGCGACGTCCATCGTTCGGCGGGTCAGGCGGCCGCGTGCGCGCCCGCGGCGAGGCTGCCGTCGGGGGCGGCGAGCTCGGTCAGGGCCGACAGGAGGCGATCGACCTCGTCCGCCGTGTTGTAGTGGGTCAGCCCGATCCGGACGACCCCGTCCGGCGCAAGGCCCAGGCGCTCGATGAGGCCGGTGGCGTAGAAGTCGCCGTCCCAGACGGCGATCCCCTGCTCGCCGAGGAGTTCGGCTGCGGCTCGCGGCGCCACGCCATCGATCGAGATCGCCGCGGTCGGCGTCCGCCGCTCGACCTCCTCGACGCCGAGGCCGATCAGCCGAACCCCGGGGATCCGCGCCAGGCCGGCGGCCAGGTGCAGGTACAGGTCGATCTCGTAGGCGCGGATGGCCTGCATCCCGGCCACGACCCGCTGCCGCCGTGAGGCGCCAGCGGGGAGCTCGCCGAACGCCGTCCCGAGATGGGCGATGTAGCCGACGGCGGCGGCCGCGCCGGCGTAGCCCTCGAAGTTGCCGGTCCCCGTCTCGAACCGATGAGAGGCCGGCCGGACCTTGTACGCGGGCAGTGACTCGGCAAGCTCGCGGCGGATGTACAGCGCGCCGACGTGGGGGCCGAAGAACTTGTAGACCGAGCAGGCGACGAAGTCGGCGCCCACCGCCCGGGCGTCGAGCGGCAGGTGTGGCGCGGCGTGGACGGCGTCGACGTACGTCCAGGCCCCGGCGCGCCTCGCCCGATCCGCGATCTCGGCGATCGGGTTGACGGTCCCGACCGCGTTCGACGCCCAGCCGACGGCGACGACCCGCGTCCGGGGCGTGATGACGGCCTCGAGATCCGAGAGCCGGAGGGTGCAGTCCTCGAGCCGGGGCTCCCACGTCTTCACGATCACCTCGTGATCGCGGGCGACGGCCAGCCACGGGTCGACGTTGGCCTGGTGGTCGAGGCCCGTCACGATGATCTCGTCACCCGGCTTCAGCGACGCCGCGATCGAGCGGGAGACGTGGAACGTCAGCGTCGTCATGTTCGGGCCGAGCGTGATCTCGTCGCCGTCGACCCCGAGCAGGTCGCCGATCGCAGCGTGGGCCTCGTCGACGATCGCATCCGAGCGATACGAGGTCTCGAACGCCCCGCCGTGGTTCGCGTTCGATTCGCGGTAGTAGCGGCTCACGGCGTCGATCACGGAGGACGGGACCTGCGTCCCGCCGGGCCCGTCGAAGAACGCCATCGGCGTCCCGCCGTGGCTGACCCGGAGCGCCGGGAAGTGCGACCGGACCTTATCGACGTCGAGCGGGAGCACGAGCCGATGCTAGCCGTCGCCTGCCTCGTTGACCTCGCAACGACGGCCCGCCTAGGATTTCGGTGATGCCCCAGCCGACCTCGACGATTCCCGCGAAGGCCCCGGGCGACCGACCGCTGAGCGCCCGTGACCCGCGCCTCGCCCCGTGGCGAGCGTTCGTCCGCGCCCAGGCCCAGGTCTCGCGCCGGCTCGACGAGGACCTCCGGACCGAGCACGGGATGTCGCTGCAGGAGTACGTCGCCCTGCTGATCCTCGCCGAGGCGCCGGAGCGCCAGCTCCGGATGGGCCGGCTCGCCGACTCCCTCTCGCTGTCGAAGAGCGGCGCGACACGGCTCATCGATCGCCTCGTCGACGACGGGCTGGTCTGCCGCAAGTCGTGCTCCTCCGACGCCCGCGGCGCCGAGGCGAGGCTCACCGAGCGAGGGCTCGACCGGCTCCGGACCGCGGGCCCGACTCACCTCCGCGGGATCAAGGACTACTTCCTGTCGGCGATCGGCGGCGAGGACCTTGCGACCATCGAGCGGACGATGACCGGGGTCGCGGTGTGCGCGGCCGCCCACACCGAGCGGGCCCGGCCGGAGAAGGCCTGACGCCCGACTCGCCCGGCACGCTCTTCGCGGGCACGTCCGGCTTCTCGTACGCCGACTGGATTCCGCGCTTCTATCCGGCGGGGACGAGGTCGGGCGATCTCCTCCGCACGTACGCCGCGCGGCTGCCAGCGGTCGAGCTGAACGCGACGTTCCGACGCCGGCCAACGGCAGGCGCGATCGCCGGCTGGCTCCGGGCCACGCCACCCGGCTTCCGGTTTGCGGTGAAGGCCCAGCGCGGATCGGCCGTTCGTGCGCTCGCGTCCGACCCCGCCGAGAGCATCGCCTGGCTGACCGAGCCGCTCCCGAGCTTCGGGGAACGGCTCGGTGTGGTGCTGTTCCGCGTCCCGGCCGAGATCCGCCGCGGTGGACCGATCTTCGACCACGACCCGGCCGTCTCGGACGGACGCCTCCGGGCGATGCTCGATGCGTGGCCGCGCGACATCCCGCTCGTCGTCGAGCTCCAGGATCCGTCGTGGCACGTCGACGAGACGTTCGCCGCCCTGCGCGCCGCGGGGGCGACGCTGTGCGCGACCGAGCTGCCCGAGCACGATGAGCCGCCGACGATCCGGCGGACCGGCTCGTTCCTCTATCTGAGGCTCCGGCGCGAGGACTACACGAGCCGCGACGTCGTGGCGTGGGCCGCCCGGATCCGGCCGTTCCTCGATGCGGGCGACGATGTCTTCGCCTTCTTCCGCCACGATGCGGACGGTCGAGCGGGCGAGCTGGCCCTCGAGCTGGTCGAGGCCGCGGGCGGCTGACCCGCTCAGCCGGGGGCGGCTCCGTGGGGCTGGCCGAGCTGATGGTCGACGCGGTGGGTGTACTCCGCCGGACCGAACACGACGAGGACGACGAGCTCCTCGTCGATCGAGTGGAACCGGTGCGGGACGTCGGCGCCGACGAACACGATCGAGCCGGCCCGGACCGGCCGGTCTTCGTCGCCGACCGTGATGCGCGCCCGACCCGCGACCACGTGGTAGATCTCGTCCTCGGTGTGGGGCTGCTGCGGATCCGTGCCACCGGCCGGCAGCACGTACAGGCCGACCGACAGGTCGTGGGTCCGGACGAATTCGTGGTACAGCCGGCCGCCCTTGCCGTGGGCCTCGAGGAGGTCGGCGAGCTCGAAGGCGTCCATCGGCCGCGAGGCTAGCACCGGCCGAGGTCCGGGCCGGGGGCCGCTGCGGCTTCACGGCCTCGGCGCGGTCGGCGCGTACCCTCGCGGACGTGAACCGCCGGGGTCGCGATCGCGTGGCCGGCGTCGCGCCGCTGCTCGTGGCGCTCGTCACCGCGTGCTCGAGCACGACCGCGAGCCCGACGGGGGCGCCATCCGTCACCCCGAGCCCGGCCTCGACGCCCGCCGGCTCCGCGGCACCCCTGACGCCCAGCCCGACGCCCGTGGCGACGACCGTGACGACGAACGGCCCGTTCGTCGCCGCCAACGTGCAGCTCACGCTGCAGCCGTTCGCCCAGGTCCCCGGCGGTGCCCTCGCCATCGCCACGGCCGCCGACGGACGCATCCTCGTTGCCACCCAGCAGGGCCAGATCTGGTGGCTCGGCCCGGACGGCCGCAGCCAGGGCCTCGCCCTCGACATCGCAGACCGGATCACGAGTGGCGGCGAGCGCGGGCTCCTCGGCATCGCGCTCCATCCCGGCTTCCCGAGCGGGAGCGCGCGGATCTACGTCGACTACACCGACGTGAACGGCAACACGGTGGTCGCGAGCTTCGCCCTCGCGGCGACCGGCGGGCGCTTCGACCCGGGCTCGGAGCAGGTGATCCTGCGCCAGCAGCAGCCGTTCCCGAACCACAATGGCGGCGGGATCGCGTTCGGGCCGGACGGCGATCTCTACATCGCCCTCGGCGACGGCGGCAGCGGCGGCGATCCGTTCGGCAACGGCCAGAGCCTTGGCACGCGGCTGGCGAAGATCCTTCGGGTCGACGTCGACCATCCGGCCGGCGACAAGGCCTATTCGGTCCCGGCGGACAACCCGTTCGTCGACCGTCCCGGTGCGCTGCCGGAGATCTGGCTGTACGGGCTCCGCAACCCGTTCCGGTTCTCGTTCGATCGGGCGACCGGCGACCTCTGGATCGGCGACGTGGGCCAGGACAAGTGGGAGGAGATCGACGTCGTCCGGGCCGGGACCGGCGGCGGCGAGGACTTTGGTTGGAACATCACCGAGGGCAACCACTGCTACAAGCCCGCGGAGGACTGCGACACGGCCGGCCTGACCCCGCCGGTCAGCGAGTACGGCCACGACGAGGGCTGCGCGGTGATCGGCGGCGACGTCTACCGGGGAGGGGCGTACCCGATCCTCGATGGTGCCTACCTGTTCACGGACTCGTGCTCCGGCACGATCTGGGCGATCCCGGCCGCGACGGCCTCGACCGAGCAGCTCGCGCCGCCCGTGCCGGTCGGCCAGGTCGCCGGATCGCCGGCGGGGTTCGGCGAGGACGCCATGGGCGAGCTCTACATCGCCTCGCTCGATGGCAACGTCCGGAGGATCGAGGCGGAGCCTCGCTAGCCCGCCCCGGCCGCGACCCGGGACCTACGAGCGGACGGGCTGCGAGCCCTCGGGAGCGGGCACCGGACGACTCGGCGGGGTGACCGGCCTGGCCGGCCGGAGGTACAGCGCCAGGACCACGATCAGATACGCGAGGTAGACGGCCAGGGTCGTGGCTTCGGGGGCGGCGCTGTAGCCGAGGATGGCTCGCAGGAACTGCCCGATCCCGGCCTCGTCCGGCAGGACCTTCGAGATGTCGAACACCGGCTGCGCCCCGAAGGTCAGGACGCCGGCTTCGATCAGCTCGTGGACCGCGTGGGAGATGAGCCCGGCGGCGATGAAGATCAGGCCGATGCCGGTCCACCGGAAGAACGCCCGAAGGTCGATGCGACGGCTGCCCGTGTAGAAGGTCCAGCCGATCGCGATCGCGGCGACGAGGCCGATCAGCGCGCCGGCGATGATGCTCGAGCCCGACCCGGCGGCCGAGGTCGTCTGGCCGACGAGGAAGATCGAGGTCTCGAGCCCTTCGCGGATGATCGAGGTGAACGCCAGGACGGCGAGGCCCCAGCCGGTCTCCTCGGCGAGCACCCGATCGAGCCTGGCGTGCAGCTCGCCCCGGATCGCCATCGATTGGCGGCGCATCCAGAAGAGCATCCAGGTCACGACGACCGTCGCCACGAGAAGCGTGCCGGCCTCGAAGTAGTTCTCGTACGGCGGCTGGAACGAGCCGACCGTCGCGAAGATCAGGGCGCCGGCCGCGAGGCTGACGATCGCTGCGACCCCGACGCCCGCCCAGACCTTCGGGAACTGCCCGCTCGCCCCGGACCGGACGAGGTAGGCCAGCACGATCGCCACGACGAGCGCGGCCTCGACCCCCTCGCGGAGGCCGGTGACGAAGCCCGCGGTCAGGGCGCCCAGGTCCACGGTCCGAAAGCCTAGCGGCCCGCTCGGAATTCGGTCAACCGCCCTTGAGTTCGCCGGTCAAGGGCGCTTGCGGGGGTGTCCGACGGCGAGCCGCCTCCCGACTTGCGGCCCCTCGTCGGACTGTTCGTGAGAGGATCGACGGAATGGCTGGATCCACCGCCTCCGCTGCCCCCGGGCGGGCGCCCCTCGTCGAGGCACCTGAGCCGACGCACGCCTGCATCCGCTGCGGACGACCGGGCCTGCCGCCGGAGAAGGCCCTCTGCGAGGACTGCAACCCGCTCGAGCTGGCCCAGCCGTCGGCGACGCAGGTCCACGGCATCGCGGCCCTCGGGATCATCGTGTTCGTGGCCATCCTCGCCGTCCTCGGTCGATGGGCCCTCTCCGGGACCGGGCCGTTCGACGGAACCGTGACCGGGGTGGCGCAGGCCAGCGGCGGGCTCGCGGTCACGCTCGTCGTCGAGAACCAGGGCCGGAAGGCCGGCGAGACGACGTGCCGGATCAGCGACCCCAGCAGCTCGGCCGGCGGCCCGCAGGAGCTGGTTCAGACACCGATCATCCAGCCGGGCGAGAGCTCGGCGTTCACGAGCATCGTCACGCACTTCGGGACGACCGTGATCGCGCTCACCGCGGACTGCCAGTCGCCGTGACGGCGACCGCACCCGACTCGCGAACGGGCGTCAGCCCGGGCAACCCGTCAGCGTTCGAGCCGGAGCTCGCGTTCGCGCTCGAGACCGCCCGACGGGCCGGCGAGCTGCTCGTCGCCCGCGCGGGCGCGGTCGGGCCGATCGACTACAAGTCGGCGAAGGACGTCGTGACCGAGGTCGATCGCCTGTCGGAGGCGCTGATCCTCGACGCGATCCGGGCCCGGTTCCCCGGCGACGCGCTCCTCGCCGAGGAGACCGGCGGGCACGTCGCCGCGAGCGGGCACGAGGCGACGGCCGGCTTCGGCCGCGTCTGGATCGTCGACCCCGTCGATGGGACGATCAACTACGCCAACGGCATCCCGTTCTATTGCGTGTCAGTCGCGCTCGCGCTGGATGGCTGGCCGGTCGTGGGGGTCGTCCACGATCCGGTCCGCGGCGAGACCTACGGTGCGGCGGTGGATGGGCCGACGCGACTGTGGGAGCGCTCGCGCCCCGGGGCCACGATGATCGAGGCGTCGGGCAAGGACCAACTCTCCGACTACGTCGTCTCGATGGCCCTCGGCGGGCGCGGCGTAGCGACTCGGGCCCGGGCCGTCCGGAAGGCCATCCGCGTCTCGCGGTCGATGGGCTCCGCGGCGCTCGCGCTGGCGTACGTCGCGAACGGTCGGTTCGACGCCTTCGTCCAGCAGGGCGGCCTGTCGACGTGGGACATCGCCGCGGCCGGGCTCATCGCCCAGCGGGGCGGGGCGACGGTCACGAACCTCCAGGGCGGGCCATGGTTCGACATCACGAAGCCGACCCGGACGATCGGCCTGCTGGCGGCGCCCCCACGCCACCATCCGGAGCTGTTGAAGCTCGTCTCCGGCTGACGCCGAGCGAGCCCCCGGACCTATCCCGGCGGCGCCGCGGCGACCTCCAGCGTCACCCGCGCCAGGCTCTGCACGAGCTCGAGGAGGAGCTTGGCATCGACATTGCTCCGCCCGTCGCAGGCGAGGTGGTAGCAGTCGTCGGCGTACTCGCCGACCTGTCGCCCGAACTGCGCCGCGTCGGCCGCGGTGATGACCTCGTTCGCGCCCGAGAACAGGCCGCCGGTCGGAATGCCGGCCTGCTCGAATGGGGCGTGGTCCGAGGCGCCGAACAGGTCGATCGTCTTCCACGACAACCCGGCCGCGGTCAGGTCGGCCTCGAACAGGTCCCGGATCTGGCTCGACCCTGGCGCCGCGTTCGCATCGTCGTAGATGGCCCGGTAGCCGTTCGGTGAGCCGAGCATGTCGGCGTTCAGGTAGGCCACGACCCGCGGGCCGCCCGACCCGGCGAGCCCATCGACGTAGTGGGTCGATCCGTGAAGGCCGCTCTCCTCGGCGGCCCAGAAGGCGAAGCGGAGCGTCACCGGCGGCGTCGAGCCGGCCATCGCCTGGGCCAACGCCAGGACCGCCGCGACGCCCGAGCCGTCGTCGTCGATCCCCGGCCCGTCCATGCTCGAGTCGAGGTGCGCGCCGATGATCACGACCCGTGACCGGTCGACGCCGGGCAGCTCCGCGATCACCGATCGAAGCACCCCCGACGTCGTGCTCCCGGTCGTCGCGATCCGGACCTGCGCGCCGGTCGTCGCTGCCGTCGCGAGGGCATCGGCCGCCTCGCGATCGACGGCGATCGCCGGAATCTGGAGGCCCGCGGGATCCACGAGCGTGGGCCGGCGGATCTCGCCCGGGCCAAGCCAGGGATAGCCGGTGACGAGGCCGACCGCGCCGGCTGCCTGGGCGTTGATCAGCACGTTGCGACGGAGGCAGGCCGCCGGCCGGGTCAGGACGATGGCGCCAGCCGGCACCTTCGCGAAGTCGGCCTGCTTGCAGCCGAGCCCGTCGGCCGCCGTCGCATTCGGATCCCAGTCGAGGGCGACCACCGGACCCGACGCGGTTCCTGCCGGCGAGAACATCAGGGCACCGTAGTCGCGGCCGTCCTGGACGGTCGGGGCGGCAGCGCCGCTGATCGCCAGCGAGTCGCCCGTCCCATCCGTGTAGACCGGGCTCTGGAACGCGTCCTCGACCGGCTGATAGCCAAGCATCCGGAGCGCAGCCTCGAGATAGGCCACCGTCGCGGCATCGCCCGGACCGCCGGTGCGACGCGTGCCGCCGTTCTCGGACGCGATCTTCGCGAGCTCGTCGAGCGTCGAGCCCAGCTCACGCGAGGTGACCTTCTCGGCGTACGCGGCTGGCGAGCCGGCCGGGCTCGGGCTGACGGCCAGCCGTCCGAGCGCCGGCACGAGGAACGCCACGACGACCACGACGACCGCGATGACGGCCGTGAGGGCGAACACGGCATGCCGATCCCGGCGGATCGACGCCATGGGCTCAGTCGAGCCAGCGGGGGGGCCGGTCGCGACGGTCGAGGCCCCAGCGGTCGCAGAAGGCGAGCCAGGCCGCCCGTGGCGTGCCCTGCCAGCGGAGGTCATCGACGTCTGCCTGCGGGATGTCGAGCCCGTCGGCCGTCGTCCGAAGGCGAGCCAGCGAGCGGTACAGGAGCGCCTCGTCCCAGTGCTCGCGAAGGGTCACGTTGAGGACCGGGCCACCGCGGAGCGAAGGCACCTCCCAGGCCGAGGCCTTTGCCGGGATGCCCTCGAGGTGGCCGTATCGGAAGAGCACCGCGGCCGCCGACTTCGAGCCCCAGCCCGGCAGGCCCGGATAGCCGTCGGACGAATCGCCGACCAGCGCCAGCCAGTCCGGGATCGACTTCGGCCGCACGCCCCATTTCCCGATGACCCCGTCGGCGTCGTACTCGATCCGGCGGCGCCGATCGAGCAGCACGATCCGGCGATCGACGACCAGCTGGGCCATGTCCTTGTCGGGCGTGCAGATGAGGACCTTCGAGACCCGAGGGTCCCCGCTGAACTTCGCGCACGCCGCCGCGATCGCGTCGTCGGCCTCAAACTCGACCTCCGGCCAGACGACGAGCCCGAGCGCCCGGATCGCGTCCTCCGCGATCGGGAACTCGGCGAGGAGATCGGGCGGCATCCCGAACGACGACTTGTAGCCTGGATACAGGTCGTTCCGGAACGATTCGATGACGTGGTCGGTGGCGCAGCCCACGTGGGTCGCGCCCTCCTCGCGGACCAGGTACAGCAGCTGGTCGACGAGGCCGGCGACGCCGCTCAGGTTGATCCCGTCGCGGCCGCGGACCGGTGGGCGCGGCGCGTAATAGGCCCGGAAGAGCTCGTACGTGGCGTCGACGAGATGGAGCTGCACGACCGTCAGGACGTCGCCGCGGATCCGGCCCCGACGCCCGACGCCACGACCGCCACGCCCGCCTCGCGCATCTCGGCGATCGCCAGCTCGCCGTCGGTCGGCGCGAGGTTCACCGCGGCGATGGCGTCGGCGAGGACGGTGGTCGCGAACCCGAGCCTGACCGCGTCGAGGGCCGTCGCTTTCACGCAGTAGTCCGTCGCGAGGCCGGCGATCACCACCCGCTCGACGCCATGGTCGCGGAGGAGGCCCTCGAGCTCGGTCGGGATCGTCCGGCCCGTGACCGGGTCCCGCATCGTGAAGCCCGAGTAGCCGTCCTCACCGTTGGAGCCCTTGCGGACCGACGGGCCGTGGACGACGAGGTCCGGGTGGAACCAGGCGCCCCACGTCCCGGCGACGCAGTGGACCGGCCAGACGCCGCCGTCCTTCGCGAAGTGGGGCGTGTCGTGCGGATGCCAGTCCTGCGTGTAGGCCGTGAAGGCGCCGGCAGTCGACGCCTCGCGCTCGACCGCGTTCACGACGGGCACGATCGCCTCCCCGCCCCGGACGGAGAGGCTCCCCTTCGGGTCGGCGAAGTCGTTCTGGACGTCGACGACGAGGAGCGCCGTCCGCGCGTCGAAGAGGGGGCCGGGCATCGCCCGACGATATCGCGACCGATCCGAATCCGGTTCGCAACGGGCCGCCTCCGAGCGTGCCGGGCTAGACTCTGCCTTCGGCATGACGGACACCCTGCACCGGAACTCGATGTACCTCGACGAGTTCAAGCACCAGCTCCCGGACCTCGACGAGGGCGAGACCGACGACTGGATCCAGTCGCTCGACGACGTCGTCCGGGACGAGGGCGAGACCCGGGCTCGGTTCCTCCTCTTCAAGCTCCTGAAGCGGGCCCGCCAGCTCCAGGTCGGGCTGCCGCCCCTGACGAACACCCGCTACATCAACACGATCTCGCCCGAGCAGGAGCCCCAGTTCCCCGGCGACGAGGTCCTCGAGCGGCGGATCCGGCGGCTCATCCGCTGGAACGCGGTCGCGATGGTCCTGCGGGCCAACTCGAGGTTCTCCGGGATCGGCGGCCACCTCGCCACGTATGCCTCGGCGGCGACGCTGTACGAGGTCGGCTTCAACTGGTTCTTCCGGGGCCGCGAGGGCGGCGGCGAGGGCACCGTCC
The DNA here is from genome assembly GCA_035308445.1 of Candidatus Limnocylindrales bacterium. Classification (GTDB taxonomy): domain Bacteria; phylum Chloroflexota; class Limnocylindria; order Limnocylindrales; family CSP1-4; genus UBA5189. The sequence continues at coordinate 63,612 of DATGGQ010000018.1, forward strand.
CCGGCGACCAGATCTTCTACCAGGGTCACGCGGCGCCCGGCATCTACGCCCGGGCGTTCCTCGAGGGCCGCCTCACCGAGGACCAGCTCGACCACTTCCGGCGCGAGACCCCGCCCCAGCACGGGCTGTCGTCGTATCCGCACCCGCGGCTCATGCCGGACTTCTGGGAGTTCCCGACCGTCTCGATGGGGCTCGGCCCGATCAGCGCGATCTACCAGGCCCGATACAACCGCTACCTCCAGAACCGCGGCCTCCTCGACACCTCGGGGTCACGGGTCTGGGCGTTTCTCGGCGACGGCGAGACGGACGAGTCCGAGGCGCTCGGCGCGCTCCACGTCGCGGCCCAGGAAGGGCTCGACAACCTGACCTTCGTCGTCAACTGCAACCTCCAGCGGCTCGACGGCCCGGTCCGCGGCAACGGCAAGATCATCCAGGAGCTCGAGGCGGTGTTCCGCGGCTCGGGCTGGAACGTCATCAAGGTCATCTGGGGCCGCGAGTGGGACGAGCTCCTCGCGAACGACCGCGACGGCGTCCTCGTCGAGAAGATGAACACGACCGTCGACGGCGAGTTCCAGAAGTTCTCGGTGGCCGGTGGGGCGTACATCCGGGAGCACTTCTTCGGCCCCGACGCTCGCCTCCGCGAGCTCGTGGCGACCCTTTCCGACGACGACCTGTCGAAGCTGCGCCGCGGCGGCCACGACTACCGCAAGGTCTATGCCGCATACGAGGCGGCGACCCAGCACAAGGGCGTCCCGACGGTCATCCTCGCGAAGACCGTGAAAGGCTGGACCCTGGGCCCGGGCGTCGAGGCCCGCAACATCACCCACCAGGCGAAGAAGCTGTCCGAGGCCGAGCTCAGGGTCTTCCGGGACCGGCTCGAGCTGCCGATCCCCGACGATCGGCTCCACGACGCGCCCTACTACCACCCCGGCCCCGACTCCGAGGAGGTCCAGTACCTCATGGAGCGGCGGCGCGCGCTCGGCGGACCGCTGCCGCGGCGGTTCCTCGCCCGGGGCATCGAGCTGCCGGCCCCGAAGGCGACCTTCGACGCGGAGTTCGCGGCCGGCTCGCAGACCGCCGTGTCGACCACCATGGCGTTCACCCGGATGCTGCGGAACCTCATGCGGGACCCGGACCTCGGGCCACGGATTGTGCCGATCATCCCGGACGAGGCCCGGACGTTCGGCATGGACCCGCTCTTCAACGAGGTCGGCATCTATGCCTCGGGCGGGCAGCGCTACGAGCCGGTCGACTCCGAGCTCGTGCTCAAGTACCGCGAGGCGACGAACGGCCAGGTCCTCGAGGAGGGCATCAGCGAGGCCGGCTCGGCGGCGTCGTTCCAGGCCGCTGGCACGTCATATGCCACCCATGGCCTGGCCACGATCCCGTTCTACATCTTCTACTCGATGTTCGGCTTCCAGCGGACCGGCGACCAGTTCTGGGCCGCCGGCGACGCCCGGACCCGCGGCTTCCTGATGGGCGCGACCGCCGGCCGGACGACGCTCACCGGCGAGGGCCTCCAGCACGACGATGGCCACACCCAGATCCTCGCCTCGACCAACCCGGCCGTGCGACCCTACGACCCGACCTTCGCCTACGAGCTCGCCGCGATCATCCGCGACGGCATCGAGCGGATGCACGTGAAGGGCGAGGACCTCATCTACTACATCACGCTCTACAACGAGAACTACGCCCAGGCACCGAAGCCGGAAGCGAACGGGAAGTCACCCGACGCGATCACCGACGGCATCCTCAAGGGCCTGTACAAGTTCGCCTCGGCCCCGTCAGGTGTCGCCAAGGACGCACCGAAGGTCCGGCTCGTCGGCTCCGGCTCGATCCTCCTCCAGGTGCTGGCCGGGCAGGCGCTGCTCGCGGAGCGGTGCGGCGTCGCGGCCGAGGTCTACTCGGCCCCGTCGTTCGCGGCGCTGCGGCGCGACGCCCTCGAGGTCGATCGCTGGAACCGGCTGCACCCGGCATCGAAGCCGCGCATCCCGTACGTCTCGACCGTCCTCGGCCCGAAGGGCGGTCCAGTCGTCGCGGCCAGCGACTGGATGAAGATCCTGCCGCAGGGCCTCGCGCCGTGGATCCCCGGCGAGCTCGTCGCCCTCGGCACGGATGGGTTCGGGCGGTCCGACACGCGGGAAGCCCTGCGGGCCTACTTCGAGATCGACGGTCCGTCGATCGCCGCCGCCGCGATGTCGGCCCTCGCCCGGGTGGGCGATGTCACCGCCGACGCTGCCGCCAGGGCCATCGCCGACCTCGGCGTGGATCCGGACAAGGTCGACCCGCTCTCCGCTTGAGCCGCGCGCGGCCGGCGCCTCGCACGCGGTGAAATCGAGGGAATCGCCCGATTTCATCAGCTCTGACCGACGGTACGGTCGGCGTCGATGGTTGGCTCCCGTCGCCCACTGCAGCGGTTCGCTCCGGTCATCGCCGGCAGCCTCCTTGCGCTCGTCCTCTTCGGTGGCGGCCTGGCGGCGCCGAGCCAGCCGGCCCGTGCGGTCAGCTGCTCGATCCTGCCCTGCTACACGCTGACGATCACCCTGACGGGGAGCGGCAGCGGCTCGTACAAGACCGCCGATTCCACCTTCACGCCCGACGGGGCGATCGACTGCGAGGAGGTCAACGGGAAGATCACGGTCAGCAAGTGCAGCGATACCTACCAGGACCTCTCGCCCGGTGGCACCGGCGTGTGGATCTACGCGGTGTGGGCCACGACGACGGGGAGCTGCCGCGACTTCTCCGCGAGCGAGTGCGAAGACGGCTCGGGCGCCGAGCAGTACTCCTGACGGCCAACACCACCCGGGTCGTCTCGTATTCGCTCCACACGTACTCGCTGACGGTGTCGTTGACCCCCGACGGCAAGGTCACGAGCAGCCCGGCCGGGATCGACTGCACGCCGTCCTGCATCGCGCCGTTCGCCTACGGCACGAAGGTGACGCTGACGGCCACGCCGGCCGACGGCTACGGTTTCGTGGGTTGGTCGTCCGCCTGCGACGGATCGACCGCCACGACGTGCGACATCACGGTCACCGGCCCCGGCGAGGGAGCCGTGGCCGAGTTCTCGCCGTACGTGAATGTCGGCGTGCTCGCGAGCAGCAGCGGCAGCGGCGGGCTCGCGAGCAAGCCTGCCGGGATCGCCTGCACAAACGACCCGACGAGCGGCCTCGGGTGCGCCGGGGTCCTCAGCGCGGCGTTCCTCTCGGGGACGAAGGTGAGCCTCATTGCGACGCCGGCGAGCGGCTCGACGTTCGGAGGCTGGACCGGCTACTACTGCGCCGGCCAGGGTTTGACGTGCTCTTTCACCGTCGAGGGTGGGGCCGCCGTGGGTGCCGCGTTCGTCGCGAACAGGACGCTCACGCTCACCAAGTCCGGCAGCGGCAAGGGAGCGGTGGTGAGCGCGCCGGCCGGGATCGACTGCCCGGCCTCGTGCGCGGGCCAGTCGGCCGGGTTCAAGGACGGGACGCGGGTGACCCTCACGGCCAGCGCGGCGCCGGGATTCGTGTTCCTGGGCTGGAGCGGTGCCTGTGCGGGGACCGGGGGCTGTTCGACGACGCTGTCGGCGAACGCCTCGGTCGGCGCGGCGTTCGGGCCACCGGGGAGCACGCCGCCACCGGCCGCAGCCTCGACGACGTCGCCACCGGACGCCTCTCCCATCGACTCGGCGTCGTTGGCCCTGGAGAGCGAGTCGGCCGTCGCGGGAGGTCCCGGCGCAACCTCGACCGGCGGCACGGATGCCGTCGGACCGACCGCGACGACGACCGTCGGCGCCGTCGATCTGACGCCGATCATCCTGGCGATCCTCATCGCGGCGGGGCTCATCGCGGCCGGCCTCGTGATCTTCGGGCTCCTCGTGCGGCGAAGAGCCTGACGAGCCGTCATACCCGCTGACACCGACGACATCGCCGCCGGCGCGGAAGTGATGAGCGCTGCCTCGATCAGCCCGGCCGGATCTCGACGATCGAGGACACCGGCCCATCGACCCCCACGCCACCGACGAGGTCGGCCGAACCGTCGAGGCTGACGACGGCCATGTCCGAGAGCGCGACCGGCAGGTCGCCGAGGCGCGACACCGCCCACGTGCTCGGGTCGATCGCCCAGATGGCTCGCTGAGCGGTCCCACCAACCGTCCCGCCCGCCACCACGATCCGGCCGTCCATCGCGAAGGCCGCCGCATGGGCGAGGGGCGCCGGAAGGCGGCCGACGATCCGCGTCCGCCCCGTATCGAGGTCGATCGTCTGGATGTCGGCCGTGTCCGCCGAGGTTCGGAAGCCACCGATCACGACGACCGACCGCCCGATCGCGACGATCGCCGCATACCTGACGCCGACCGCGAGAGTGGCGATCCGGCTCGTGGCGCTGCCGTCGCTCGTGGCCAGCACCGCCGGTTCGAGGACCCCGGCATCGCCGCCTCCGACCACCACGACCTCGGGAGATCCGGCATCGATGACGCCGACCCCCGAGGCATCGGCACGAGGCGCCGGCAGGTGGCCGGTGACCGTCGCCGACCCGTCGGGCTGACACGTCTGGATCGTGGTGACGGCGAGGCCGCGGCCGCCACCGATGACGAGGTTCAGGTCACCCAGCGACGCGCCGGCTGCGTCGTGGACGCCGACGGCCAGGCTGCCGACCCGGATCGCCGACTCGCCCGCGGGATCGATCCGGACGATGGCGGAGGTCGTCGCCCCGGACCCGAGCAGGCCGCCGCACACGAGGATCTCCGAGCCGGCGGCGAAGGCCACTGCGCGGCTCAGCGGCACGGGCAGGGCGACGGGCAGCGTCGTCACGGAGATCGACCCGGTCGCGGACGACGGCGGTGATGCCCCGACGGCCGCGGACGTGGACGTGGTGGGCAACGGCGAGACGCCGGTCGGGCTGACCGACGGCGGGACCGGACCGCACCCCGCGAGCGCGACGACGCTGGCCACGATCCACGGGACCACCATTGAGGAGCGGCGCGCAGGACCTCCGCCGGGCACCAGGCGGTTCAGCCGGCGGCGACGAGCCGGTCGACGTCGGCCTGGGTCCGCGCCGTCACGATGACCGCGTCCGCCCCGGCCGCGTGCCAGCGCTGCCACTCCCCGAGCGGGTCGGAGATCCACGGGCTGTCATCCAGCGCGTTCGCGCCGCCCTTCTCCTCGCCCCCGAATCCAAGGGCGATCCACGCGTCGGCTCGTGACTTGCCGGCGGCCGCGAGGCCGTCGAGGTACGCGGGCAGGTAGGCCTCGAACGCCGGCCGCTCGGCCGCCCAGCCGTCGCCGATCCGCGCCGCGAGCCGGACGCCCCCAGGCGACTGGGCGCCGATGAGGATCCTCGGCACCGGGTTGGGGACCGGGAAGGCATAGGCCTCGGCCAGCTGGTATCGCTCGCCATCGAACGAGACGGGCCCGCCCGTCCAGAGGAGCCGGATCACCGAGACCGCCTCCTCGAGCCGTCGAATCCGCTCCGTCTTTGCGGGGAACGGCAGGCCGTAGGACGCGGCCGCCTTGGCGCCGCCGCCGATCCCGAGGCTCAGGGTCAGGCGCCCGCCGCTCGCGTTCTGGAGCGTCGCGGCCACCTTGGCGAGGAGCGCCGGGGGGCGAAAGCCGACGTTGGTCACGAACGTGCCGAGGCCGATCCTCGACGTCGCCCCGGCCGCCGCGGCGAGGATCGTCCATTGCTCGACCACGGGCACGGTCCTGTCGCCCCGGCCGACGACCTGGTCCCAGGCCCACACGGCCTCGTAGCCGGCGGCCTCGAGGCGCCGCGCGCTCTCGAGCCACCACTCCGGCGTGGCGTTGACGGTGCCGATCGCCACCCCGATCCGGGGGCCATCGCCTGTCGCCGGGCGACCCACGAGCACGGCTCGGGGACCGCCTACAGCCCCGTCTCGAACAGCCGGACGTCCTCCGGCGAGGTCGCGTGGCCGTCGCCCCGGGTCGGGCCGAGCGCGGCGAGGGCGCCGAGCGCGTCCAGGTCCTGCGGCATCCGGCCGATGAGATCGAGCACGACCTGCTGGATCCGCTCCGCGTTCTGGGCGAAGACCTCGAGGACGGCGGTCGCGTCCACGGCCTCGGTGCCCTCGTGGACGCCAGCGTCGTAGTCGGTGATCAGCGAGATGTTCACGACCGCCATCCCGAGCTCGCGGACGAGCCACGCCTCCGGGTACTGGGTCATGTTGATGACCTCCCAGCCGGCGTCGGCGAACCACTTCGACTCGGCCTTCGTCGAGAAGCGCGGCCCTTCGATGATGACGACGGTGCCCTTCTCGTGGAGCGGGATGCCGTGGTCGCGGATGGTCTCGATCGCGAGCTTTCGGAGGACCGGGTCGTAGATGTCGGCCGACGACAGGTGGGTCACGACCGGGCCGTCGTAGAACGTGTGCGGCCGGGTGCGGGTCCGGTCGACGAACTGGTCGCACACGACGAAGTCCCCGGGCTTGACGTGGAGCTGCAGCGAGCCGGCGGCACACGGGGAGATGACGGCCTTCACCCCGAGCGAGCGCATCGCCCAGACATTGGCCCGGTAGTTGATCGCGTGCGGCGGGATCGTGTGGCGCCGGCCGTGACGTGGCAGGAACGCGACCTTCCGGCCGGCGACCGTCGCCAGGAAGAACGAGTCCGACGGCGGACCGTACGGCGTGTCGACCTTGATCTCGCGGACGTCGTCGAGGAGCGAGTAGAAGCCCGAGCCGCCGAAGACTCCGATCTCGGCCTGGTCCGCCATCGCTGCCTCCTGCGTGGGTCGTCCGGGGTGGGGTCGTTCGGACCCGACGGACCGGCCGAACGGCCGGCCGATTCTAGTCGGGGTCCGGCGTACGATGGCCGCGATGACCGACCAGGCACCACCCCCGGCGCCGACGCCCCCGCCGAACGATCTCGGCGATCGGATCCAGGCGCACGCCGAGGCCTTCGGGCGCGAGGCCCAGGTGCGGGGCGAGCAGCTGGGTCGCGAGGCCCAGGCCGCGGCCGATCGCTGGTCGAAGGACCCGGGCGTAGTCCGCGCGGCCACGACCGCCGGGCGACTGTGGGGACTCGCGCTCATCGCCGTGGGCCTCTGGTTCTTCGTCGAGGTCACGCTCGGGTACTCGCTGCCGGCCCTCGACTGGAACCTCCTGTGGCCGGTCATCCTCATCGCCCTCGGTCTCGTGGTGGTCGTCCGCGGGATGACCCGCCGGGCGTGACCGGCTCCCCGACGCCCGGCTCCCCCACGCCTGGCGCGACGGACGAGGCCGACGAGCTCGACAAGCTGGAGCTGGCCGATTGGCGGCGCCGGGTCTCAGACCTCTACACCGAGATCCGGGCGACGTCGGTTGCGGATCCGCGAGCCGCCTGGGACACCTGGCGCGCGGTCCGCGAGTGGCTGTATCGCGAGCACCCGCAGTCACCCGTGCCCGAATCCGAGCGGGCGGCGTTCCGGGCACGCCATTTCGCGTACGAGCCGGCGCTCCGCTTCGAGGTCGCCGTCCTCCCGGGCGACGCCCCTGCGGGGTCGACCGATCCTGAGCCCAGTGGCATCGCCGGCGGCGGTGACGCGGGCAAGCTCCCTGGATTCGGCGGGTTCGGCTCGCTGATGCTGCCCGTGTCGACGGGCGGCGAGCAGTCGTTCCGTCGGATCGGCTTCCTCGACGTCCCGTTCGCGGCCGGGACGCGTCGGCTCGGCCTGTACTGGATGGCCGGCTACGCCGGCGGGCTGTTCCTCCCGTTCCGGGACGCGACGAACGGCCACGAGACGTACGGCGCCGGTCGCTACCTGCTCGACGCGGCGAAGAGCGCCGACCTCGGCGCCGGGCAGGCCCCGGACTCGCTCGTGCTCGACTTCAACTTCAGCTATCAGCCGTCGTGTGCGTTCGACCCGATGTGGGCCTGTCCGTTGTCGCCACCGGAGAACCGCCTCGACGTCCGCATCGAAGCGGGCGAACGCCTCGGCTGATCCCCCGAAACGCCCCGAATAGTTGCCCCGCGTACCATCGCGGCGTGCCCTCCCCCGAACCGGTCGTCCTCGGTGACCGCGTCCGCGCGTTCCTCGAGGCGCCCCACTTCTGCAGCCTGTCGAGCGTGAATCCCGACGGCAGCCCGCACCAGGCGGTCATCTGGTACCGCCTGGATCCGGACGGTCGGCTCCTCGTGAACTCGCGCGAGGGACGCCGCTGGCCGGCGAACCTGAGGCGTGACCCGCGGGTCTCGATCGCCGTGTTCGACGAGGGCGATCCGAACCGCTGGGCCGGCGTCGTCGGCGCGGTCGACGAGGTCGTCGACGACGTCGAGCGGGCCCGCGCCGACATCGTCGCGCTCGCCCATCGCTACGACGACGCGTCGGAGTCAACGGTGGCCACCTTCCGGACCCAGCCGCGCGTCACGTTCCTGATCCGGATCGACAAGGCGCACGACCACATCTGATGCCCGAGGTCGAGTTCGGGCTCCTCGCCTGGCCGCAGCAGACCGACTGGCCGGCATACCGCGACATCACGGTCTCGGCCGAGGCGGCGGGCTGGGACTCGGTGTGGACCTGGGACCACCTCCTGGCGATCATGGGCTCCTGGGAGCAGCCGATCCTGGAGGGCTGGACGACGCTCGCGGGGATCGCCAGCGTCACGAGTCGCGTCCGGGTCGGGCTGATGGTCGGCGCGAACGGCTTCCGCAACCCCGGCCTCACGGCGAAGCTCGCGACGACGCTCGATCACGTGTCCGGCGGTCGGGCCTGGCTCGGGCTGGGCGGCGCCTGGTTCGAGCGCGAGCACGATGCCTTCGGGATCGACTTCGGCGAGTCCGTCGGGCAGCGACTGGACTGGCTCGAGGAGTCGGTCGGTCTCATCCGCCGCCTGCTCGACGGCGAGACGGTCACGCACGACGGGCCGCACTACCAGCTGCAGGACGCGGTGTGCCGGCCGCTGCCGGTCCAGCATCGGCTGCCGATCCTCGTCGGCGGGCACGGGCCGAGGAAGACGCTCCGGACCGTGGCCCGCCACGCCGACGCGTGGAACACCTCGGGCTACCTGGACGAGGTGACCGAGCGCGTCCGGATCCTCGACGAGCACTGCGCCGACGTCAGCCGAGACCCGGCGACGGTCCGGCGGACCATCAGCTTCCCGATGGTCATCCGCGACCGGGCGGACGAGGCGGGTGCCCGCTGGGCGGAGCTCGCGGCCGCGAACGGCATCGAACGGGCGGGCACGGTCCCCCACCTGTTCGGACCGCCCGCCGAGATCGCCGAGATCGTCCGGCCATACGTCACCGACCTCGGCTTCCGGACCGTGATCTGCCGGATGCCGGCCCCGTTCGATCGCGAGACCGTCGATCGGATCGGCGAGGTCCGGGAGCTGCTGGCCGGCGCGTGACGGAGCGCCCCCGGTGACCGATCGACTCGCACCGAAGCGGGTGGCCCTCCTGGCCGGCGGCGTCGGCGGAGCGAAGCTGGCCCATGGCCTGCAGACCCACCTCGGCTCGGGTCTGACCGTCATCGTCAACACCGCCGACGACCTCGAGCGCCACGGCCTCGCCGTCTCGCCCGACCACGACACCGTGATGTACACGCTGGCCGGGCTGGCGAGCCGGGCCCAGGGCTGGGGCCTCGAGGACGAGACGTTCGCCACCTCGGCGATGCTCGGGCGGTACGGCGAGGAGACGTGGTTCCGGCTCGGCGATCGCGATCTCGCCACCCACATCGTCCGGACCCGCGGCCTGCGCGCGGGCCACCGGCCGACCGACGTCGCACGCGACCTCCAGCGGGCGCTCGGGATCGAGCCCCGCATCCTGCCGATGACCGACGCGCCGGTGCGGACCGAGGTCTGCACGGAGGACGGCTGGATCCCGTTCCAGGTCTACTTCGTGTGGCTCCGCCAGGAACCGGCCATCCTCGAGGTCCGGTTCTCCGGCGTCGAGGACGCGGCCGCGACGCCCGAGGTCGTGGCGGCCCTCGAGACGGCGGAGGCGATCGTGATCGCCCCGTCGAACCCGTTCGTGTCGGTCCAGCCGATCCTGGCCGTGGCCGGAATCGACGCTGGCCTGCAGACGGCGCGGACCCGCGGGGCACCGGTCGTCGCCGTGACGCCGATCATCCGCGGCAAGGCGCTCAAAGGTCCGGCGGACCGGATGCTCGGCTCACTCGGCCACGAGACGAGCGCCCTCGGCGTCGCCCGCCTGTACACCGAGGTCGCCGACATCTTCGTGCTCGACGAGCGCGATGCCGAGCTGGAACCGGCCATCTCCGATCTCGGCCTGCGGACGGTCGTCACCGACACGCTGATGACCGATGACGCCGCCCGGGCGCGTCTCGCGGCCACGGTCCTGGCCGCGGCGGCCGGCTGAGCCCATGGACGCCCCCGGTGAGCCGAACCTGCAGCGGACCTGGGCGGTCGTCCCGATCCGCGGCCTCCGGACCGCGAAGACCCGGCTCGGCGCGGACCTCGGCGACGCGGAGCGCCTGGCGCTCGTCACGGAGATGCTCAGGCGGACGCTCGTCGCGACGCGGGACGCGAGCGTGATCGCGGGCACGATCGTGGTGACGCTCGACCCGGCGGCGGCGCGGCTGGCGAAGGGCCACGGCGCGATCGGCCTCGTCGAGCGCGTGCCGGGCCTGAACCAGGCGATCGAGGCGGGTCGCTCGCTCGCGGCGGCCCGCGGGGCGACGGCCGTCCTCGTCCTCCCGGCCGACCTGCCCCGGATCACGCCGGCCGCGGTCACGGAGCTCGTCGATGCCGCCCGCGAGGCCGCGGACGGAGCCTCGGAGCTGGAGCTCCGCGGCCTGGTGACCCTCGTGCCGGACCGCCACGGCGAGGGCACCAACGCGCTGCTCCTGAGCCCGCCGGCGATCATCGCCCCGGCCTTCGGCACCGCGAGCCGGGCCACCCATCGCTCCGAGGCCCTCGCGGCCGGTGCGACGTACCTCGAGATCGGCGGGCCGCTCGGCCTCGACGTCGACACCCGCGCGGACCTGCTGCTGGCCGGCGCCTCCCTCGCAGCCGAGGTCACGGGTGGGCGCTGACGGCCCATCCAGCCCGCCCACCCACCAGGTGGAGGTGCTCGCGCTCGAGGGCATCCCCGAGGTCGAGCCCGGCGACGACCTGCCGGGGATCGTCGTGGCGGCGATCCGGGCGACGCCGGGCATCCTCCCGATGCGCGACGACGACGTGCTGGTCGTGACCCAGAAGGTCGTCTCGAAGGCCGAGGGCGCCGTCATCGACCTGACCGGGATCGAGCCGCGGCCCGAGGCCGTCGAGTTCGCGGAGCGGTGGGATCGCGATGCGCGGCAGGTCGAGGTCGTCCTGCGCCAGGCCGTGCGTGTCGTGCGGATGGCGAACGGCGTCGTCATCACCGAGACGCCCCACGGCTTCATCTGCGCGAACGGCGGGATCGACGCCTCGAACGTCGGCCCGCGATCGGGCTCGATCGTCACCCTGCTGCCCCGGGACCCCGACGCGTCCGCGGAACGGGTCCGGGTGGCCGTCCGTTTGGCGACCGGGGTCGACGTGCCGGTGCTCGTCTCGGACTCGTTCGGCCGGCCGTGGCGCTGGGGGATCGTCGACATCGCGATCGGCGTATCGGGCCTCGAGCCGCTGGAGGACCTGCGCGGCTCCCCGGACCGCGACGGCCGGGTCATGCACTCGACCGTCCGCGCGGTGGCGGACGAGCTCGCCTCGGCCGCGGAGCTCGCCTTCGGCAAGGTCGGCGGCCGGCCCGTGGCCATCATCCGCGGAGCCGCGTTCCGTCGCGGCGAAGGCTCGATCAAGGACGTCCTCATGCCTCGCGACATGGACCTGTTCACCTAGGAGCGCAGCGATGAAGTTCGGACTCCAGGTCCCGTCATTCACCTGGCCGGGCGGCACACCCGAGATCGGCCCGACGCTCGGCCGCGTCGTGACGACCGCGGAGGCCGCCGGCTTCGACTCCCTCTGGGTCATGGACCATTTCTTCCAGATCCGCGGCGTCGGGCCGAAGGAAGACCCGATGCTGGAGGGCATGACCGCGCTCGGCTGGATCGCGGCACGGACCACGAAGCCGGCCCTCGGCCTGATGGTCGGCGGCATCCATTACCGCAACCCGGCGCTCTGGATCAAGTCGACGACCACCCTCGACGTCCTGTCGGGCGGGCGAGCCTGGTTCGGCATCGGCGCGGCCTGGAACGAAGAGGAGTCCCGCGGCCTCGGGTTCCCGTTCCCGGCGCTCGGGGTCCGCTTCGAAATGCTCGAGGAGACGCTCCAGATGGCCCACCGGATGTGGACCGGGGAGCGCGGCACCGAGGGCGAGTTCGAGGGCCGCCACTACCGGGCGGAGCGGCTCCTCAATTCCCCGCAATCGATCCAGCGGCCGCGGATCCCGATCATGATAGGCGGCGGCGGAGAGCAGAAGACGCTCCGGCTCGTCGCCCAGTACGGCGACGCGTGCAACGTCGGCTGGGGCAACCCCGAGTCGATCGCCCACAAGGTGGACGTCCTCCGCGGCCACTGCGAGGCCATCGGCCGGCCGATCGAGGAGATCGAGATCACGACGCTCCTGACGGTCGACATCGCGACTCGGGGCGGATCCGGCCGCCACTCGCCCGCCCAGATCGTCGACTGGTTCGGCTCGCTCGCCGACGTCGGCGTGGAGCACGTCCTCTTCAGCTTGCCGAACGTCGACGACACCGCCAGGCTCGAGCGTCTGGGCGCCGACGTGTTGCCCCAGGCGCGCGGCCTCTAGGCTCCCGCGAGATACCCCCGGGGAGTATGCGACCCGTGGTAGGATGAGCGCGATGAACAAGAACGCCGACGGCCCCGCCACGGGCGCTGTCGAGCTGCCGCCGAGTCGCAACGGGTCGAACGGCGGCAACCCGGATCGGAAGCCCTTCGGCGGGCTCTCGATCGACTTCTCCGCCGACTCGGGCGTCGCCGCGCCCGCCGCGCCGGCGCCCCTCGCGTCCCTCACGATCGACTTCGGGGCCGCGACCTCGGCCCTCCAGCCGGGCGGCCCCTCCACGCTCAGCTCCGCTCCCGGGCGGACCGAGAGCAAGGTCGTGATCGTCGGCTCCGGGCCGGCCGGCCTGACCGCAGCGATCTACGCCGCGCGGGCGAACCTCGAGCCGATCGTCCTTGCCGGCTCGACGCCGGGCGGCCAGCTCATGCTGACCAGCGACGTCGAGAACTACCCGGGCTTCCCCGAGGGGATCCAGGGGCCGGACCTCATGAACCTGTTCCGGTCCCAGGCCGAGCGCTTCGGGACCCAGATCGTCGACGTCGACATCGACCGGGTCGATCTCTCGAGCCGGCCCTTCCGGCTGTGGGCCCGCGGGGTCGAGTACAAGGCCCAGTCGGTGATCGTCGCCACCGGCGCATCCGCGATGTGGCTGGGGCTCGACAGCGAGACGCGCCTCCGCGGCCGCGGGGTCAGCGCCTGCGCGACCTGCGACGGCTTCTTCTTCCGCGACAAGGAGATCGCCGTCGTCGGTGGCGGCGACACCGCGTTCGAGGAGGCCACGTACCTGACCCGGTTCGGCAGGAAGATCCACCTGCTCCACCGGCGGGACGAGTTCCGGGCGAGCCGGATCATGGTCGACCGGGCGCTTGCCAACCCGAAGATCGAGATCCACACGAACACCGGCGTCGAGGAGGTCCTCGGCGACGAGAAGGTCACCGGGCTGAAGCTCGTCGACACGGCCACCGGTGCCACGCGCGAGATGCCGGTCGAGGGGCTGTTCATCGCGATCGGCCACCGGCCCAACACCGAGGCCTTCCGGGACTGGCTCGACGTCGACGCGAAGGGCTACCTCGTCGTCCACGACCACACCGGCTCGAAGGTGGACGGCGTGTTCATCGCGGGCGACGTCCACGACCATCGCTACCGGCAGGCGGTCACCGCGGCCGGCGACGGCTGCATGGCCGCGATCGACGCCGAACGCTGGCTCGAGGCCCAGGGCATCACCGAGGCGAACACCGTCACCGCCTGGTGATCCACGGGCGCCAGTGCGGCGCTGCGATGAAGATCGCGTGAAGGTTCGCTGACGGTCACTCAAACGACAGGATCGTCGCGCTACGGTGGCCGCGATGGCTGTGTCGCGGCGAGGGGCCCTCGCGATCCTGATCGTCGGCGCCATCGCCGTCGTCGGCGTCGTGGCCTTCTCGACCGGCCTCATCGGGACCCCCGGTTCGAGCCCCCTGGCAGCCGCCCCGACGCCGTCGCCCGGCGGCCTGGGCTCGACCGAGCCGTCCGAATCGACGTCCAGCCTGCCGCCCGGATCGCTCGGGCTCGGAAGCCCGGCGCCGTCGCCCTCCGCGTCCCCCGGCTACGACGCCTCGGCGCCGTTCCCCGCGGGCGTCCTGATCGCCGATCGCGGCAACGGCCGGATCATCGCCGTCAGCAACGCCGGCCAGATCCTGTGGCAGTTCCCGAGGACGAAGGCCGACCTGCCGAGTGGCCAGGGCTTCAGCGCCGACGACGCGTTCATCGATCCGAGCGGCAAGACGATTGTCGCCAACGATGAATTCCACGAGGTCATCGATCGGATCGACATCGCGACCGGCCGGATCGTCTGGCAGTACGGCCGCTACAACTCGCCGGGCCCGGCGATCGGCCAGCTGAACACGCCCGACGACGCCTACCCCCTCGCGAACGGGAACATCATCGTCGCCGACATCCGGAACTGCCGGATCCTCGAGATCGCGCCCGACAAGACGATCGTCAGGACCTGGGGCCGGACGCGGGTCTGCATCGACAACGCCGGTCACACGTACGGCGAGCCGAACGGCGACACGCCGCTCCCGGATGGCGGCCTGCTCATCACCGAGATCACCGGCTCGCGGGTCGTGCGGCTCGCCGCGGACGGCTCCGTCGTGTTCGACATCCACGTCCCGGTCGCGTATCCCTCGGACGCCCAGCTCGACGCCAACGGGAACGTGGTCGTGTCCGACTTTAGCACCCACGGTCAGGTCGTCGCCGTCACGCCGACGGGGGCGCTCCTGTGGCGCTATGCCCCGGTCAGCGGCGACGGCCGGCTCAACCACCCGAGCCTGGCGACGCCGCTGCCGAACGGCCTGGTCTCGATCAACGACGACTTCCGGGACCGGGTCATCGTCATCGACCCGATGGCTGGCACGATCGTCTGGCGCTACGGCGTGAACAACACCCACGGAACGAAGACCGGGTACCTCAACACGCCGGATGGCCACCAGCCATTCGGAGCGGGGATCTTCACGACGCCGTAATGTCCGGGCATGGCCATGATGGGCGGCCGATCGGGCATCGGGTTCCAGCGGCGGGCCCAGGCTGGCGGCGGGCCCGCGGGCCGGCTGTTTCCGCGAGGCGCTGACTTCGAGCCCGTCCCGCCGGAGCGTCGCGGACGGACGATCCGGAAGATCGCGGCGTTCTTCCGGCCCTACCGCGCCCAGGTCGTCGTCGTCATCGGCGCGATCCTGCTGACGAGCCTCCTCGGGCTGGTCAACCCGATCCTGCTGAAGCTCCTGATCGACGACGCGATCCCCCATCTCGACTGGGGCCGCCTGAACCTCTACGTCGGGCTGATGATCGTCGTCCCGATCGTCTCGGGCCTGATCGGCGTGGGCCAGAGCTACCTGAACAACTCGATCGGCCAGAACGTCATGCAGGACCTCCGGATGGCGCTCTACGACCACCTCCAGCGGATGCCGCTGCGGTTCTTCACCGAGACGAAGACCGGCGAGATCCAGAGCCGTCTCGCGAACGACGTCGGCGGCATCCAGGGCGTCGTGACCGACACCGCCTCGTCCGTCGCCGCCAACGTGGCGGTCGTGATCGGCACCGTCGTCGCGATGGTGGTGATCGACTGGCGGCTGACGGCGTTGTCCCTGGGGCTCCTGCCGTTCTTCATGGTCCTGACCTACCGGGTCGGCAAGGTCCGGCGGCAGGTCAGCACCGAGACCCAGGAGGCCCTCGCCGCCCTCTCGGCGACGACCCAGGAGACCCTGTCCGTGTCGGGCATCCTGCTGACCAAGACGTTCGGCCAGCAGGGCGCGGCGAACGCGAAGTTCGGGGTCCAGAGCCGGGCCCTGGCCGTCCTCCAGATCCGCCAGGCGATGGTCGGCCGCTGGTTCTTCATGATCATCGGCACGATCTTCAGCATCACCCCGGCGTTCGTGTACTGGCTCGCCGGCTACCTCGCCATCCACCACGACTCGACGGCCCCGACGATCGGCGACATCGTCGCCTTCACGACGCTCCAGTCGCGGCTCTTCTTCCCGCTCGGCCAGCTGCTCAACGTCCAGGTCGAGATCCAGGGCGCGCTCGCCCTGTTCGACCGGATCTTCGAGTACCTCGAGATGGACCCCGTGATCGTCGACGCGCCGAACGCGATCGACCTTCGGCCGGACACGATCCAGGGCCGCATCGCCTTCCGCGACGTCTCGTTCCGCTACCCCGCCCGGCCGCGCTCGGTCGCCGCCGAGGCGGCTCTGGCGACGGCTGGGGCGGCGACCGTCGAGGGCCCGGGGCCCGCGATCGCGACCGAGGCGACGCCCGACCTCGTCGGCGCCCCCGAGCTCGCCGCGATCCCGGAGCCGGAGACGCTGCCATTCGGGCTGACCGGGATCGACTTCGACGCGGCTCCAGGCCAGCTCGTCGCGCTCGTCGGGCCCTCGGGCTCCGGGAAGACGACCACGACGTACCTCGTCCCGCGGCTCTACGACGTCGACCGGGGCGCGGTCGAGATCGACGGCCTCGACGTGCGGAAGCTCAGCCTGGTCTCGCTCGGGCGGTCGATCGGGTTCGTCACCCAGGAGACGTACCTGTTCCACGCCAGCGTCCGCGACAACCTGCTGTACGCCCGGCCCGAGGCGACCCAGGCCGAGCTCGACACGGCCGCCCGTGCCGCCGCCATCCACGATCGGATCCTCGAGCTGCCCGACGGCTACGACACGATCGTCGGGGAGCGCGGCTACAAGCTGTCGGGCGGCGAGAAGCAGCGCGTGGCGATCGCCCGGGTCCTGCTGAAGGATCCCCGGATCCTCATCCTCGACGAGGCCACCTCGGCGCTCGACACGGTCAGCGAGCGGCTCATCCAGGCGGCCCTCGAGCGGCTCGAGCACGGCCGCACGACGATCGCGATCGCCCATCGCCTGTCGACGATCCTCCGCGCCGACCTGATCCTCGTCTACGACGGTGGCCGGATCGTGGAGCGGGGCACCCATCGGCAGCTGCTCGCGAAGCGCGGCCTGTACGCCCGCCTGTACGAGGAGCAGTTCCAGGACAACGCGCCGGCGCCCGAAGCCGTCGCGTGAGGCCGTAGGATCGCCGTCGATGTCCAGGCTGCGCTCGGCGACGCTCGTCTACGAGGGCGCGAACCGGTTCGCCGCGACCTCCGGGACGAAGCGGACGATCGTCTACGGCGACGAGATCGCCCGGAACGAGCTGAGCCCGATGGAGACGGTCGTCGTCTCGCTCGCCGCATGCTCTGCGATGGACGTCATCTCGATCGCCCTCAAGAAGCGCCAGGACGTCACGACCTACCGGATCCACGTCGAGGCGACGCAGCGCGACGAGTATCCCCAGGTCCTCCTCCGGGCCGACGTGACCCACGAGGTCGAGGGCCCGAACGTCGACGAAGCCGCCATCCGGCGCTGCATCGAGCTGTCCGCGCTGAAGTACTGCCCGGTGAACGCGATGCTCTCGGCCGGCGCGACCGAGGTCCACCATCGCTTCCGGATCCGGAACACCGGGCCGACGCCGTTCGAGGCGGAGGACGAGGTCGTGGTGACCGGGCCGTACAAGCGGCCCGAGATCGTCCCTTAAGCCGGGCCGACGGGCTCCGGGACCAGGACCGCGGCGCCCTCGATCTCGCCGCGCTCCAGGCGGGCCAGGGCCTCGTTCCCGTTCGCCAGCGGCAGCGGGACGATCTCGGTCCGCACCGGGATCGCGGCGGCGAGCTCGAGGTAGTCGCGGGCGTCGTCCGGCGTGACGTTCGCCACGCTCCGGATCGAGCGCTCCCACCACAGGTCGTCGTAGTCGAACGCCGGGATCCCGTCGAGATGGATCGCGTTGACCACGACGGTCGCGCCACGATCGACGGCCTTCAGGGCCGCGACGACGACTGATCCGACCGGGGCGAACGTGATGGCCGCGTCGAGCGGCCGCGGTGGCGGGTCGGCATAGCCGCCGACGGAGGCCGCGCCGAACCGCTCGGCCCGCTCGAGGTCGGCGGTCGAACGTGACGCGACGTGGACCTCCCAGCCCCAGTGCCCGGCGACCTGGATCGCCTGCAGCGCCGAGGCTCCGAAGCCGTACAGGCCGAGTCGGGCGCCACTCGATCGGGGATCGAGGCCCGTCAGCCGGAGCGCCCGGAAGCCGATGACGCCGCCGCACAGCAGCGGCGCGGCGGCGAGGTCGTCGAGCCCAGCGGGCAGGCGTGCCGCCGCGTCCGCCCGGACGGTCGTGAGCGTGGCGTATCCGCCATCGCGATCCCAGCCCGTGAACGTCGCCCGCCGGCAGAGGTTCGGACGGCCGGACCGGCACCGATCACAGGTCCCGTCGAACCCGGCCAGCCAGGTGATCCCGACGCGATCGCCCACCGACCAGCCGTCGACCTCGGGGCCGAGGCCTTCGACGACCCCGGCGACCTGGTGGCCGGGCACGACCGGAGCGCGATGCACGGGCAGGTCGCCCTCGACGATCTGGAGGTCGGTCCGGCACACCGCGCAGGCGCCGACGCGGACGAGGAGCTCGCCCCGACCAGGCTCCGGATCGGCGACCTCCTCAAGGCGGAGCGGAGCCGTGGCGACCGGCCCGGGCTGGTGCAGTCGGAGCGCTCGCATGCCTCGATCGTACGTGTCCTGGCCGGATCGGTCGTTTGACCGATGGAAGCTGGAATCGGCGGCTCCTACACTCCGCCCATGCCCCGGATCGGGCCGCTGGTCTCACCGCTCCTCGTCGGCCGCGATGACGTCCTCGCGCTCGTGGACCGTCGGGTCGCCGAGGCGGCCGCGGGACGGGGGACGGCGCTCCTCTTCGGCGGCGAGGCCGGCATCGGCAAGACGCGCCTGATCGGGGCGGTCATCCGCAAGGCGGCCGCGAGCGGCTTCCGATACGCCAAGGGCGACGTGGCGCCCCAGGACAGCCACGTCATGCTGGCCTCGCTCTACGACCTGGCGCGGACGATGTCTGACGCCGAGTTCGGCCTCCTCGGCCGGGAGATCCTGGACGTGCGCGGCGGCAAGGGTCGCGACGCCCTCGGCTCGCGGCGGATCCTCGTCGGCGAGGTCACCGACCGCATCCTGGCCGCGGTCGACCGGCCGACGGCCCTCTTCTTCGAGGACCTGCAGTGGGTCGACGAGGTGACCCTGGACGTCATCTCCGAGCTGGCCCGCCGAGGGCGAACGGTGCCGCTGCTCGTGGTCGCGAGCTATCGGCTCGACGAGCTCGCGCCGGGATCGGCCCATCGCGAGTGGCGCTCGCGGCTGCTCACCCAGCGGCTCGCCGAGGAGGTCACGCTCGGGCGGCTCCGGCCCGAGGACACCGCCCTGATGACGACGTTGATCCTCGCGACCGGGCTCCCCGCGCCGCGCGAGGTCGTCCAGGCCGTCCATGCCCGGACCAACGGGATCCCGCTCCATGTCGAGGAGCTCCTCGGGGCGATCGAGACGTCAGCCCCCGACGCGGCCGCGGTTCGCGGCGCGGCCGTGCCCTCGACGATCGAGGATGCCGTCATCGCCCGGATCGGCCGGCTCAGCCCGTCGGCGCAGGCTGTGGCGCGGGCCGGCGCGGTGGTCGGCCGGTGCTTCGAGCCGAGCGTCCTCGCGGGGATCATGGATCGGCCGCTCGGTGACCTCGACGAGCCGCTCGACGAGCTCGTCAAGGGCTCGATCCTCTACCCGTTCGAGTACCTCGACCGGGGCTTCTACGACTTCCGACACCAGCTCCTGCGCGACGCCATCTACGACAGCGTCGCGACCGCGGACCTGCGCCGCCTCCATGCCCGGGCCGCCGAGTTCGGCAGCCAGCTGGTCGGGGCCTCGGAGGTCCATGCGTCCCTCCACTTCGAGCGGGCCGGGCTGGCCGAGCAGGCCTATCGATCGGCGTTGCAGGGGGCTCACGCGGCCGCCGCCGTGGCCGCCCACCGCGAGGCCCTCGTCCTCTACGCCCGCGCGATCGCCAACATGCCGGGCGACGTCGACGGGTCGGAGCGCGCCGCCGTCCTCGCCGCGGTCGTCGCGTCGGCGATGGCCATCGAGGAATACGCCGACGCCGACGCCGCCGCCCGCGAAGCGCAGGCGCTGTACGTGGCGGCCGGAGACCGGCTCGGCGCAGCCCGGCTGTTCCCGGCATTGCTGGCCGCATCGCGCCGCGAGACGCGGCCGGTCGACGAGCGAACCGCCCTGCTGGCCGAGGCCACGACCGCTGTGGACGGCCTCGAACCGTCGCCCGGGGCCCTCGACGTCCGGATCTTCATCCTGATCGAAGAGGTCCTCCTGCGCCTCGACACGATGGAGCTCGATCGCGCCCGCGAGCTGCTCGACGAGGCGGAGCGGCTGGCCCTCGAGCTCGGCAGCGACGAGCGGCGTCTCGACGTCGCCGCCACGCGAGGCTTGCTGCTGGCCCTGAGCGGCCCAATCGATGCCGGCCTCGAGCAGGTGGCCGCGATCGGCGAGCAGGCCCGGACGATGGGCTTCGAGGACACCGCCATCACCGCCTATCGCGACGCATCGGTGTTCGCGGTCCGGCTCATGCGGCCGGATCGGGCCCGCGTCGCGATCGAGCAGGGCCTCGACTACGCCAACGCGATCGGCCAGTCCCATTGCGCCCACGTGATGGCCGCGACCGGCGGGCTCCTCGCCTGGGGCGACGGCCGCTGGGACGACGCGATCGCCGAGGGCCGCCAATCGCTCGCGGATCGCGGCTGCGCCCGTGGATCGGGCATGTCCCGCTGGGCCCTCGGCTACACCGCGCTCGGACGAGGCGAGCTCGACGAGGCCCGCGACCAGCTGACCACCTCCCTGGCGTTCGCGGAGCGCAGCGGCATCCCGGACTACGAGCTCGCGGCGCTGTGGGGCCTGGCCGAGGTCGCGCTGCTCGCCAACGACCCCCGCGCCGCCGTCGCCCTCGTCGACCGCGGCCTGGACGTCGCGAGTCGCCACGGCGAACGGGCCCGCTTCGTGCCGTTCCTCGTCTCCGGGGCCCGGGCGTCCATCGCCGCGGGCCGGCCGGCCGAAGCGCACCGCTGGCTCGACGTCGCGGCCGAGCACGTCGGGGGCCTCGACCTCGCGACCGCGGCCATGG
>DATGGQ010000019.1:0-16542 GCA_035308445.1 Candidatus Limnocylindrales bacterium
CGAAGGCCCGGTACTCGGCCTCGCCCTTCAACGCCAGGTACTTCGTGATCGCCGCGGTCAGCGACGTCTTGCCATGGTCGATGTGGCCGATCGTGCCGATGTTCACGTGGGGCTTGGTGCGCTCGAACTTCTTCTTGGCCATCCCGGTCCTCTCCCCTAACCGACCTTCGACTTGGCGATGAGCTCCTGGGCGAGATTGCCCGGGACCTCGGCGTAATGCGACAGCTCCATCGAGTAGCTCGCCCGGCCCTGGGTCATCGATCGCAGCTCCGTGGCGTACCCGAACATCTCGGCGAGCGGGACGAAAGCCCGGACGACCGTCGTGCTGCCCCGTTGCTCTGTGGCCTCGATCTGGCCGCGTCGGCTGTTGACGTCGCCGATCACGTCCCCCATGAAGTCCTCGGGCATCGTGACCTCGACCCGCATCATCGGCTCGAGGACGGCCGGGCTGGCCTTGAGGACCGCGTCCTTGATCGCCATCGAGGCGGCGATCTTGAAGGCCATCTCGGACGAGTCGACCTCGTGGTACGAGCCGTCGAAGACGGTGGCCCGGACGTCGACCATCGGGTAGCCGGCGTAGATGCCCGTCTCGAGCGCCTCCCGGATGCCCTGCTGGACGGCCCGCATGAACTCGCGCGGGATCGCCCCGCCAATGATCTTGTCGACGAATTCGAAGCCGCTGCCCTTGGGCGTGGGCTCGACGTTCAGGACGACGTGGCCGAACTGGCCCTTGCCGCCGGTCTGGCGCTTGAAGAGCCCGTCGCCCTCGGCCGCGCGGCGGATCGTCTCGCGGTACGAGACCTGGGGCCGGCCGACGTTGGCCGCGACCTTGAACTCGCGGATCATCCGGTCGACGATCACGTCGAGGTGCAGCTCGCCCATCCCGGCGATGAGCGTCTCGCCGCTCTCCGGGTCCGTCTTGACCCGGAACGTCGGGTCCTCCTCGGCCAGGCGCTGCAGGGCGATGCCCATCTTGTCCTGGTCGACCTTCGTCTTCGGCTCGATCTTCACCTCGATGACCGGCTCCGGGAAGCTGATCGACTCGAGCAGGATCGGGTGATCCGGGTCGCACAGGGTGTCCCCGGTGTACGTGTCCTTCAGGCCGACGATCGCCCCGATGTCGCCCGCGTAGACCTCGTCGATCTCCTCCCGGTGGTTGGCGTGCATCTCGAGGACGCGGCTGATCCGCTCCTTCTTGTCCTTTGTGCTGTTGAGCATGTAGGAGCCCGCCTTCAAGGTCCCGGAGTAGACCCGGAAGTAGGCGAGATGGCCGACGAACGGATCGGTGGCGATCTTGAAGACGAGGGCCGAGAACGGCTCCTTGTCGTCGACGGTCCGGACGAGCTCCTGGTCGGTGCCGGGCCGGAGGCCGATCGTCGGCGGAACGTCGAGCGGCGAGGGCAGGAACTCGGTGACCGCGTCGAGCATCGGCTGGATGCCCTTGTTCTTCAGGGCCGAGCCGGTCAGGACCGGGACGAACTTCGACTGGAGGGTGCCGAGCCGCAGGCCGTGGCGGATCTCCGCCTCGGTGAGCGCCTCGCCCTCGAGGTACTTGTGGGTCAGCGTGTCATCGACCTCGGCAACCGCCTCGACGAGCGCCTCGCGCTGCTTGGCCGCCTCGGCCTGCAGGTCCGCCGGGATCTCCGCGACGTCGATCTTCGAGCCGAGGTCGTCGCGATACAGGATCGCCTTCATCGTGATGAGGTCGACGACGCCCTCGAACGTGTCCTCGCTGCCGATCGGGATCTGGATCGGCACGGGCCGTGCGCCGAGGCGGTCGACGATCATCGCGACGCAGCGCCAGAAGTCGGCGCCGGTCCGATCGAGCTTGTTGATGAAGCAGATCCGCGGGACCGAGTACCGGTCGGCCTGGCGCCACACCGTCTCGGACTGGGGCTCGACGCCGGCCACGCCGTCGAAGACCACGACCGCGCCATCGAGGACCCGGAGGCTCCGCTCGACCTCGACCGTGAAGTCCACGTGCCCGGGCGTATCGATGATGTTGACCTTGTGGTCATTCCAGTAGCAGGTCGTGGCCGCGGCCGTGATGGTGATGCCCCGCTCCTGCTCCTGCGGCATCCAGTCCATCGTCGCCGCGCCCTCGTGGACCTCGCCGAGCTTGTAGATCTTCTTCGTGTAGAAGAGGATCCGCTCGGTCACGGTCGTCTTGCCCGCGTCGATATGGGCGATGATCCCGATGTTCCGCGTCTTCGCGAGCGGAACCTGCCGTGGCATCTCTACGACCCCCGGCCTACCACTTGAAATGGCTGAAGGCCTTGTTGGCCTCGGCCATCTTGTGGGTGTCCTCGCGCCGCTTGACCGCCGCGCCGAGGCCGTTCATGGCATCGACGAACTCGGCCGCGAGCTTCTCGGACATGCTCTTGCCGTTGCGCTTGCGGGCCGACTGGACGAGCCAGCGGACGCCGAGCGACAGGCGCCGATCGCCCCGGATCTCGACCGGGACCTGGTAGGTGGCACCACCGACGCGTCGAGGCTTGACCTCGATGATGGGGGTGGCGTTGCGGAGCGCGGCCTCGAGGACCTCCAGGCCCGGGCGCTTGGCCGATGCCTCGGCCCGGGCGAGCGCCTGACGGAGGATCTTCTGGGCGAGGTGGCGCTTGCCGTCCTTCATGAGCTTGACGTGAAAGCGCGCGGTCGTCCGGTTGACCGGGACCTGCTCGTACTTCGTCTTGCGTGCGATGCTGGCGCGACGGGGCATCTAGCGCTTGCCTCCGACCGCGGGCGCGGCCTTGGCCCCGTACTTGCTCCGACCCTGCTTGCGATCGCGGACGCCGGCCGCGTCGAGGGTGCCGCGGATGATGTGGTACTTGACCGAGGGCAGGTCCTTGACCTTGCCGCCGCGGACGAGGACGACGGAGTGCTCCTGGAGGTTATGGCCGATGCCGGGGATGTAGGCCGTGACCTCCATCTGGTTCGTCAGGCGCACGCGGGCGATCTTCCGGAGGGCCGAGTTCGGCTTCTTGGGCGTCATCGTCCGGACCTGCAGGCAGACGCCCCGCTTCTGGGGCGCGCCCGGGATCGACACCTGGCGCTGGCGCAGGCTGTTCCAGTTCTTGCGCATCGCCGGGGCCTTGATCTTCCCGATCTTGGCGCGGCGGCCGTGTCGCACGAGCTGGCTGATGGTCGGCACGAAGACGAAGCTCCTCTGAGGTTGATCGAGTGGCGGTGATGGGCACCGTCCGGTTCCGCGCTGCCGGGGCCGCTCGACCCTGGCGGGGACCGGAGTCCATCGCTCGGGTGATCCGGGAGCGACCGGCTCGGCGACCCGCCGAGCACGTCTAGAGGCTGGGCCCTCCCGGAGCCACGAAGGCGGAGTTTACCAATCGGCGTTTCCGAGTGTCAAACACGGAACGCGGGCGCGCGGCCCTCCGGCGATCGGGCCGGAGGGCCCTCGACCGGGTCCGGCGACGGAGCCGGTCGCGCCTCAGGACGGGTCGGGTCCGTCGTCCTCGCCGGCGTCCTCGGCGGCATCGCTCAGGAACGGGTTGAACTCCGCGTCCCCGCTCGATTCCGCCGCGCCGCCGGCCTGGACGAGGGCCAGGGCCGCGTCCTCGTCCGATCGCTCGCTGCCCGCCTCGAGGAATGGGTTGTACGCGTCGCCATCCTCGAGCGCCTCGCCGGCGAGGGCCTCGATGGCCGCCCGGCGCTCGCGCTCCTTGCGGGCCGCGATGTTCGCCGGCGCCCCGGAGCCGGCCGGGATCAGCTTGCCGATGATGACGTTCTCCTTCAGGCCGATCAGGTGGTCCTTGGCGCCGTTGATGGCAGCCTCGGTCAGCACCCGGGTCGTCTCCTGGAAGGACGCCGCGGCGAGGAAGCTGGACGTGTTCAGGGATGCCTTGGTCACGCCGAGCAGGACCGTCTGGGCCGTTGACGGCTCACCGCCCTCGGCGAGGACCCGGTTGTTGACCTCCTCGAAGTCGAGGCGGTCGATCAGCTCCGTCGGCAGCAGCTCGGTGTCGCCGGGCTGGTCGATCCGCACCTTGCGGAGCATCTGCCGGACGATGATCTCGATGTGCTTGTCGTTGATCGTGACGCCCTGGCTCCGGTAGACCTTCTGGACTTCCTTGACCAGGTAGCGCTGGACCGCGTCGCGGCCGCGCGTGTCGAGGTATTCCTGCGGGTTGATCGGGCCGTCGGTGATCGCGTCGCCGGCCCGGACGAGCTGGCCGTCCTCGACGAGGAGGCGGGCGTTGTGCGGGATGGCGTACTCGCGGGTCACGACGTCCTCGGCCCGAACCACCCAGCCGTCATCGGTCCGGGCGACGAAGCCGTCGACCGGTGCCGTGACGTCGGCGCCGCCCTCGACCCGCGCGATCGGCTGGCCGGCGTGGACGAGGTCGCCGGCCGCGGCCAGCAGCTCCGCCCCATCGGGCATCGTCAGCGCAGAGTCGAACGACTCGCGGCTCGTGACCTTGACCTTCGTGCCGGTGTCGGACCGGAGGATCTCGACCGTCCCGTCGATGTGGCTGATCTCGGCCTTGCCCTTGGGGACGCGGGCCTCGAACAGCTCCTCGACGCGGGGCAGGCCCGCGGTGATGTCGAGGCCGGCCACGCCGCCGGTGTGGAACGTCCGCATCGTGAGCTGGGTGCCCGGCTCGCCGATGGACTGGGCGGCGATGATCCCGACGGCCTCGCCGACGCCGACCGGCTCGCCCGTCGCGAGGTTCCGGCCGTAGCAGCGGCGGCAGACGCCGAAGCGCGCCTCGCAGGTGAGCGGTGAGCGGACGAGGACCTCCTCGATCCCGGCCGCCTCGAGCTTCTGCGCGACCTCCTCGGTGATCATCTCGTTGCGATCGACGAGGAGCAGGGCGTTCTTGGCATTCGAGCCCGGACCGCGCATCGGCGCCGCGGCGAGCCGCCCGACGAGCCGCTTGCGGAACTCGTCGAGGACGGAGCGGCGCGTCGTCTCGTCAGTCGCCGGCCAGGTCGCCCCGGTCATGTCGGCCGTGTCGACGGCCGTGATCCAGGAGCCCTCCTCCGTGCCGCAGTCCTCGTCGCGGGTGATGACGTCCTGGGCCACGTCGACGAGGCGACGGGTGAGATAGCCCGAGTCCGCGGTCCGGAGGGCGGTGTCGGCGAGGCCCTTGCGGGCACCGTGGGTCGAGATGAAGTACTCGAGGACCGACATGCCCTCCCGGAAGTTGCTCCGGACCGGGACGTCGATGATCCGGCCTGACGGGTCGGCCATCAGGCCGCGCATCGCGCCCAGCTGGCCGATGTTGCCCTTGTTTCCGCGGGCGCCGGAGTCGGTCATCATCCGGAGGGCGTTGTCCTCCGGCAGGGCCGACATCATCGCCCCGGAGATCTCGGTCGTGGTCCGCTGCCACAGCTCGACGACCTGCTCGTAGCGCTCCTCCTCGGTGATGAGGCCACGCTGGAACTGACCGTCGATGTCGTTGACCGCCTTGTCGGTGTCGGCGAGGCGGTGCTCCTTGTCGGCCGGCGTGACGATGTCCCAGAGGCCGATCGTCAGGCCGCCGCGGGTAGCGTACTGGAAGCCGACGCTCTTGATCCCGTCCACGAGGCGGGCGGTCTCCTCGGGCCCGAGCAGCCGGTAGCACTCGTCGACGAGCCGCTTGAGATCGGCGCGACGCAGCTCCCGGTTGGTCAGGTCCGTGAAGCGGAGCCGATCCGGGGTGATCTGGTTGAAGATGATCCGGCCGACCGTCGTCCGGAGGCGCTTCGGCCGGATCTCGCCGGCCTCGTCGTCCCAGGCGTTGGCGAGGACCTCGATCGGCTGGTGCAGCCCGAGCCGGGTGTGCTTCGTCGCCTTCGCGCTCTTGGCCCCGTCGCCGTCCGCCTCGGGCTGGAGGTCGAGCCGGCGGCTCACCGTGTCAAGGCCGCGGGCGGCGAGGTCGTAGACGTAGAGGGCCTCGTCCTCGTCGCCGAAGATGCGAACCTGCTTGGACGTGCCCGAGGCCGGATCCATCGTCAGGTAGTAGCAGCCGAGGACCATGTCCTGGGTCGGCGCCACGACCGGCGTGCCATCGGCCGGCGACAGCAGGTTCGCCGTCGACAGCATCATGCTCCGGGCCTCTTCCTGGGCGGCCGTGGACAGCGGCACGTGAACCGCCATCTGGTCGCCGTCGAAGTCGGCGTTGAAGGCCTGGCAGACCAGGGGATGGATCTGGATCGCCGAGCCCTCGACGAGGATCGGCATGAACGCCTGGATGCCGAGACGGTGCAGCGTCGGGGCGCGGTTCAGCAGGACCGGGTGGTCCTTGATGACCTCTTCGAGCACGTCCCAGACCTCGGGCCGGACGCGCTCGACGATGCGCTTGGCACTCTTGATGTTGTGGGCGAAGCCCTTCTCGACGAGCTGGCGCATGACGAACGGCTTGAACAGCTCGAGGGCCATCTTCTTCGGCAGCCCGCACTGGTGGAGCTTCAGCTCCGGGCCGACGACGATGACCGACCGGCCGGAGTAGTCGACGCGCTTGCCGAGCAGGTTCTGGCGGAAGCGGCCCTGCTTGCCCTTGAGCATGTCGGACAGGCTCTTCAGGCGGTGGTTGCCGGTTCCGGCGATCGCCCGGCCGCGGCGGCCGTTGTCGATCAGGGCGTCGCACGCCTCCTGGAGCATCCGCTTCTCATTGCGGATGATGATCTCGGGCGCGCCCAGCTCGAGCAGCCGCTTGAGCCGGTTGTTGCGGTTGATCACCCGCCGGTAGAGGTCGTTCAGGTCGGAGGTCGCGAAGCGGCCGCCGTCGAGCTGGACCATCGGCCGGAGATCGGGCGGGATGACCGGCAGGACCGAGAGAATCATCCACTCGGGCCGGGTCCCGGAGCGCTTGAAGGCCTCGATCAGGCGGAGCCGCTTGATCGCCTTCTTGCGGCGCTGCCCGGAGCTCGTCCGGACCTCCACGTGGAGCTGCCGCCCCAGCGTCTCGAGGTCCATCCGGCTGATGATGTCGCGGACGGCCTCGGCGCCCATCCCGGCGGTGAACAGGCGGCCCTTGCCGGCCTGGTTGAACTTGTCGTCGATGCCGCGCAGCTCGGTCTCGCCGATCGTCACGAGCGGCTTGACCGAATCGAGCTCATCACGGAGCTTGCGGAGGTCGTCCTTCAGGCCCTGGGCCTGCTCCTTGAGCTTGTCCTTCTCGCCGCGGAGGGTCTCGTCCATGGCGACGCGCAGGTCGGCAACCTTCTGGTCGACGGCGAGCGCCTCGTCGCGCTCGCGGGTCTGGATCGCCTCGTTGACCCGGTCGGTCTCGGCTTGGACGACCTGGCGGAGCCTGGTCGTGGCGGCCTTCCCGCCCTTGTCGCCCGCGGCGACGATGACCTCGCCCGTCGGCTCGAAGACGATCGAGTCGGCGGCCTCGCCGGTCTTCAGCTCGGCGAGCCTGGCCTCGACGCCCTGGGCGGCGGCGACGATCGCCTCGGTCTGGGTGGCGCGCCGGGCCTCGAGCTCCTCGCGCGTCGCGTTGAGCGTCGCGGTCAGCTCGTCCCGAGTCCGGTCGATGTCGGCCCGGAGCTGGTCCTCGACCTCGGCGAGGTGCTCGCCGCCCTTGCCACCGCGACCGGCGGCCTCCTCCTCGAGCTGGAGGGCAAAGCGCCGCCGGACGTCCTCGTCGACGCCGGTGACGATGTAGAGCGCGAAGTACAGGATCCGCTCGAGGTTGCGGGGGCTGATGTCGAGCAGGATGCCGAGGCGCGAAGGCGTGCCCTTGAAGTACCAGATGTGGCTGACCGGGCTGGCGAGCTGGATGTGGCCCATCCGCTCGCGACGGACCTTCGAGCGCGTGACCTCCACGCCGCACTTGTCGCAGATGATGCCCTTGTAGCGAATCCGCTTGTACTTGCCGCAGTAGCACTCCCAGTCCTTCGTCGGACCGAAGATGCGCTCGTCGAAGAGGCCATCCTTCTCCGGCTTCAGCGTCCGGTAGTTGATGGTCTCGGGCTTCGTGACCTCGCCCTTCGACCACTCCCGGATCTGGTCCGGGCTGGCGAGCGAGATGCGGATCGCGTTGAAGTTATTGACTTCGAGCATCGTTCTCCTCCGCGCCGGTTGGCCCGACGGCGCGATCGGTTGCGGGAGCGAGCAGGGCCACGGCCAGGCCCCGCGGGTGGTGCGTGATCAGTCCTCGAACCCGGCGAGGTTGATCCCGCCGAGATCGGGCAGCAGGTAGCCGGAGGCGTCGTCCTCGGCGAGCGGGATCTCCTCGTCGTTCTGGTCGAGGATCTCGGCGTTCAGTCCGAGGGAGCGAAGCTCCTTGATGAGGACCTTGAAGGACTCGGGGACCCGCGGTGGCTGGATCTCCTCGCCCTTGACGATGGCTTCGTACGTCTGGACGCGCCCGAGGACGTCGTCCGACTTCACGGTCAGCAGCTCCTGGAGGATGTTGGCGGCGCCGTACGCCTCGAGGGCCCAGACCTCCATCTCGCCGAACCGCTGGCCGCCGAACTGGGCCTTGCCACCGAGCGGCTGCTGGGTGATCAGGCTGTACGGGCCGGTCGAGCGGGCGTGGATCTTGTCCTCGACGAGGTGATGGAGCTTGAGCATGTAGATGTAGCCGACGGTGATGTGACGGTCGAACGCCTCGCCGGTCCGCCCGTCCCGCAGCTCGACCTTGCCGTCGGCCGGCAGGGCCTGCTCCCGGCCGTAGACCATGTGGCGGGCTTCGCTGAGCTCGGTCTGGATCTGCTTCTCGGTCGCGCCGTCGAAGACCGCGGTGGCCGCCATCTCGCCCTTGGCGTGGAGCGCCCAGCCGAGATGGGTCTCGAGGATCTGGCCGATGTTCATCCGGCTCGGCACGCCGAGCGGGTTGAGGATGATGTCGACGGCGGTGCCGTCCGGCAGGAACGGCATGTCCTCCGCCGGCAGGATCTTGGCGATGACGCCCTTGTTGCCGTGGCGGCCGGCCATCTTGTCGCCGACCGAGATCTTCCGCTTCTGGGCGACGGCCACCCGGACGAGGCGGTTGACGCCGGGCTGGAGATCGTCGTTCAGCTCGCGCCGGAACTCCCGGACCTCGACGACCTTGCCGCGCTCGCCGTGGGGCAGGCGCAGCGAGCTGTCCTTCACCTCGCGAGCCTTCTCGCCGAAGATCGCCCGGAGCAGGCGCTCCTCGGCGGTCAGCTCGGTCTCGCCCTTCGGGGTGATCTTGCCGACGAGGATGTCGCCCGGCCGGACCTCGGCGCCGATGTAGACGATGCCCTCCTCGTCGAGGTCCTTGAGGGACTCCTCGCCGACGTTCGGGATGTCGCGGGTGATCTCCTCGGGGCCGAGCTTCGTGTCGCGCGACTCGATCTCGTGCTTCTCGATGTGGATGCTCGTGAACAGGTCGTCGCGGACGAGGCGATCGCTGATGACGATCGCGTCCTCGTAGTTGCCGCCCTCCCAGCTCATGAATGCCACGAGGACGTTCCGGCCGAGGGCGAGCTCGCCGTTCTGGGTCGACGAGCTGTCGGCCACGGCCTGGCCGGCGTCGACCCGCTGGCCGACGTCGACGATCGGGCGCTGGTTGATGCAGGTGCCCTGGTTGCTGCGGACGAACTTCTGGAGCTTGTAGTCGTCGAGCTCGCCCGAGTCGGCCTCGATCATGATCCGCTGGGCGGTCACGCTCGTCACGACGCCGGCGCGCTGGGCGACGACGACCTGGCCGGAGTCGCGAGCGGCCCGCTCCTCCATGCCGGTGCCGACGATCGGCGCCTCCGGCTCGAGGAGCGGCACGGCCTGCCGCTGCATGTTGGAGCCCATCAGGGCCCGGTTCGCGTCGTCGTGCTCGAGGAACGGGATGAGCGCCGTCGCGACGGACACGACCTGCTTGGGGCTGACGTCCATGTACTCGATCTGATCGGGCCGGGCCTCCGGGAACTGGTCGCGGAAGCGTGACGGGATGCGGTCCTCGACGAAGTGGCCGTTCGCGTCGAGCGCGGCGTTCGCCTGGGCCACGACGTGCTGCTCCTCCTCGTCGGCGGGGAGGTACTCGATCTGGTCGGTGACGATCGGCTTGATCGGGAACGCATGGAGCTTCTGCTTCTTGAGCTCGGCGATCGCGCCCTCGTCGAAGCGGTGGCCCTTCTTGAGCACGACGCCGCCGCCCTTGGCGACGAGATCGCTGCCGGCCTCGAACGCCGTCAGGCCCGCGTCGTCCCAGGCCACGGTCCGCTTGACCTTGCGGTACGGCGTCTCGATGAAGCCGTAGGCGTTGATCCGGCCATAGGTGGCCAGCGAGCCGATCAGGCCGATGTTCGGCCCCTCGGGGGTCTCGATCGGGCAGATCCGGCCATAGTGGCTGTGGTGGACGTCGCGGACGTCGAACCCGGCCCGCTCGCGGGAGAGGCCGCCAGGGCCGAGGGCCGACAGGCGGCGCTTCGACGTCAGCTCGGCCAGCGGGTTGGTCTGGTCCATGAACTGGCTGAGCTGGCTGCCGCCGAAGAACTCCTTCATCGCGGCGACGACCGGCCGGATGTTGATGAGCGCGTTCGGGGTGGCCTTGTCGATCTCCTGGATCGTCATCCGCTCGCGGACCACGCGCTCCATGCGGAGCAGGCCGATCCGGAAGGCGTTCTGGATGAGCTCGCCGTTGGCCCGGATGCGACGGTTGCCGAGGTGGTCGATGTCGTCCTTGGGGTGGAGGCCGCGGTTGCACTCGATGAGGTGGCCGACGATCGCGGCGATGTCCTCGCGGGTGATCGTCCGGCTCTCGCGGTCGAGCTCGATCGACATCCGCTCGGCGGCGCCGTCGAGCTTCTTGTCGAACTTGTAGCGGCCGACGCGACCGAGGTCGTAGCGGCGGAAGTTGAAGAACAGGCCCTCGACGAGGGCGCGGGCGTTGTCACCGGTCGGCGGATCGCCCGGACGGAGCTTCTTGTAGACCTCGATGAGGGCCTCGGCCGGCGTCCGGGTCAGGTCCTTCTCGAGGGTGTTGGCGATGTACGGGTGCTCCGGATCGACGTCGACCGGCGAGAAGAGCGCGCTGATCTCGTCGTTGGTCTCGTAGCCGACCGCGCGGAGCAGCGTCGTCGCCGCGATCTTGCGCTTGCGATCGACCTTGACCCAGAGCTGGTCCTTGTTGTTCGTCTCGAACTCGAGCCAGGCGCCGCGGTTCGGAATCACCTTGGCCGAGAAAAGCATCCGGCCCGACCCGGGATCCTCGAGCTCGCTGTAGTAGACGCCCGGCGAGCGGACGAGCTGGGAGACGACGACGCGCTCGGCGCCATTGATGACGAAGGTGCCGAGATCGGTCATCCACGGGTAGTCGCCCATGTAGACGCGCTGGCGCTGGATCTCGCCGGTCTCCTTGATGAGGAGCTCGACGTTGACGTAGAGCGGCCGGCTGTACGTCAGGTCCTTGGTGCGGCACTCCTCCTCGGAGTACTTCGGCTCCCCGAACTCGTAGTCGAGGAACTGCAGCTCCATGACCTTGCCGGTGAAGTCCTTGATCGGGCTGATCTCGTCGAACAGCTCTCGGAGGCCCTTGTCGATGAACCACCGGAACGACTCGAGCTGGAGCTCGATCAGGTTCGGGACGGGCAGGACCTCTGGGATCCGGGCATAGCGCTTCCGCGCCGCCGAGGGGTTCGAGACACTCGGCGACTCAGCGGCAGACAGCATGAAGAACCGCTCCTTGACGGAGGACGTGGAGAGGGAGAAGGGCCGCGCTCACAGAACTCCGAATTGTATCGCCGGACGACATTCTGTCAAATGGCCCACCCGGCTGGGCCAAGTCGGCTCCGGCGTGGCTCGCTTTCGCTGAAACGGCCGCCGGACGTCGCCCGGCGGCCGGTCCAACGCGACTACTTGATCTCGACCTTAGCGCCCTGCTCCTCGAGCGCGGCCTTGATCTTCTCGGCCTCCTCGCGGTTGACGCCTTCCTTGACGGGCTTCGGCGAGGCGTCAACCAGATCCTTGGCCTCCTTGAGGCCGAGGCCGGTGAGCTCGCGGACGACCTTGATCACCGGGATCTTGTTCGGGCCGATCTCGGCCAGGATCGCGGCGAACTCGGTCTGCTCCTCCGCCACCGGGGCGGCCTCGGCCGCCGCGCCGCCCGCGGCAGGGGCGGCCATCGCGACCGGGGCGGCCGCGGTGACACCGAACTTGTCCTCGAACTTCTTCTTGAACTCGGAGAGCTCGAGG
The DNA here is from genome assembly GCA_035308445.1 of Candidatus Limnocylindrales bacterium. Taxonomy (GTDB): domain Bacteria; phylum Chloroflexota; class Limnocylindria; order Limnocylindrales; family CSP1-4; genus UBA5189. The sequence continues at coordinate 12,101 of DATGGQ010000019.1, forward strand.
ACGGTCATCTTCTCGAACGCCTCGAGCAGCTGGTCTGCGGTCATGGTGGCCATCGTGCGGGTGTCTCCTTCCAAAGGGGTCGGGGTTCGGCTACGCGGCGGCTCGCTGGTCAGCGAGCGCGCTCACGAGCCCGGCAACGTCTCGGAGCGGGGCGTCGAAGAGGCCGGCGGTCATGGCCAGCGGGGCCGCGAAGGCACCCGCGAGCTGGGCCAGCACCGTCTCCCGTGGCGGGAGCGCTGCGAGCCGGCTGACGCCGTCGCCGTCGATCGATCGCTGGCCAAGCAGGGCGCCGGTGATCCGGACCTGCTTGTACGGTCGAACGGCGTCGATCACGGCCTTGGCGGTCGCGCCCTCGTCGTCGCCGAAGGCGATCGCCGTCGGCCCGACGAGCAGCGAATCGAGGGCCTGGCCGATGGTGTCGGCGGCGGCGATCCGCATGAGGCGGTTCTTGACGACCCGGTAGGTCACGTCCTGCTTGCGCAGGGAGCGGCGGATCTCGGCGATCTCCTTGACGGTGAGCCCGCGGTACTCCGAGACGATCAGCGTGTGGCTCCGCTCGAGCTGCTGGCGCAGCTCGGCGACGGCCTCGCGCTTGGCCTCGGTTGGCATGTTGCCCTCCAGCGTGGGCGCGCAGCCGGCGCGCGGCGGTGGGCGCCCGGGCCAGCGGCCCGGCTCACCCTGCGACGGCCACCCGTTGCCGGGCGGGGCTTCGACCGCAGGGGAGGCGCCCACCCGCGAGGGCGGGTGGATGATCCCTGCCTCGGCGTGCTCGCCGTCGTCCCCGGGCCGAGGCCCGATCCGTGTCGGCGGCTTGAGCGCCCGCCCGTCACCTGGAGGTCACGGTCGCGGCGCACACGCTGTCTTCAGCGAGTTCCGTCTTTCTTGGTTGCGCGCGGATCGCCTCTCGGCGCCCGCGGTCATGAGTGCGGCAGGATACCTCAGGCGGCCGTGGCCGCGGCGAGGACTGCCGGGATGTCGACCCGGATGCCGGGCCCCATCGTGCTGGCGATCGTCAGGGTCCGCAGGTACGTGCCCTTGGCGCCGGACGGCTTGGCCCGGTTGACCGCATCGACGAGCGCGGCGAGGTTCGCCACGATCTGGTCGGGCTCGAAGCTCGACTTGCCGATCGGGACATGGATGATCGCCGACTTGTCGACCTTGAACTCGACGCGCCCGCCCTTCACCTCGCGGATGGCCCGCTCGAGGTCGAACGTGATCGTGCCGGCCTTCGGGTTCGGCATGAGGCCACGCCGGCCGAGGATCTTGCCGAGCCGCCCGACCTGGCCCATGACGTCCGGCGTCGCGAGCGCGACGTCGAACTCGAGCCAGCCGGCCTCGACCTTCTTCACGAGGTCCTCGGCGCCGACCTCGTCGGCACCGGCCCGGAGGGCCTCCTGGGCCTTCTCGCCCTGGGCGAAGACGGCAACCCGGACGACCTTGCCCGTGCCGCTGGGCAGGACGACCGTGCCCCGGACGTTCTGGTCGGCGTGACGGGGATCGACACCGAGGCGGAGATGGGCCTCGAGCGTGGCGTCGAAGCTGACGGTCGTCGTGTCCTTGGCGAGGCGGGCGGCCTCGTCGGGGCCGTAGGCCTTCTCGGGATCGACGAGCTTCGCCGCGTCGGTGTACTTCTTGCCGTGCTTCATCGCGCTCCTTTCGGCCGGCTGGACCGGCCTCCCCCACTCCCTGCCCGCGCGTCGGGGTGACCCGCGCGGGGGAGCCGGCCGATCGCCGGCCTGGCGTTGCCTAGCTGCCGACCTCGATGCCCATCGATCGGGCGGTACCCTCGATCATCCGGGCGGCGGCATCGATGTCGTTGGCCGACAGGTCGGCCATCTTGATCGCCGCGATCTCCCGGACCTGGTCGCGGGTGACCCGCCCGACCGATTCGCGTTTCGGGGTCGCCGCGCCCTTGTCGATCCCGGCCGCCTTGCGGAGGAGGTCCGCCGCGGGCGGGGTCTTCAGGATGAACGTGAACGAGCGGTCCTCGAAGATCGTGATCTGCGCCGGGATGACCTGGCCGGCCTTGTCGGCGGTCCTCTCGTTGTACGTCTTGGTGAACTCGACGATGTTGATGCCGTGCGGCCCGAGGGCGGTGCCGACGGGCGGCGCCGGCGTGGCCTTGCCGGCCGGCAGCTGGAGGGTCAGGACGATCCGGATCTTCTTCGCCACGTGCTCCCCTTCCTACAGCTTTTCGACTTGCAGGAAGTCGAGCTCGACCGGCGTCTCCCGGCCGAAGATGCTGACCAGGACCTTGACCTTGTTGCGCTCGGGGTTGACCTCGTCGACCGTGCCGATGAACTCGGAGAACGGCCCGTCGGTCACCCTGACGCTCTGGCCCTTCACAAACGCGACGCGGTACTTCGGCGTCTCCACGCCCATGTGCCGGAGGATCTGCTTGACCTCGGTCTCCTCGAGGGGCACCGGCTCGCTCCGGACGCCCGGGATGTTCGAGCCGCCGACGAAGCTCGTGACGCCCGGGGTGTTCCGGACGACGAACCAGCTGTCCGGGTCGAGGATCATCTCGACGAGGACGTAGCCCGGGTAGACCTTCTTCTGGACGGTGTGGCGCTGGCCCTGCCGGATCTCGATCTCGTCCTCCATCGGGACGAGCACCTGGAAGATCCGGTCCTCCATGCCCATCGATTCGATCCGGTGCTCGAGATTCGCCTTGACCTTGTTCTCATAGCCCGAGTACGTGTGGATGACGTACCAGCGCTTCTCGGGGCCGCTCGTCTGGGTCTCGGCCGGGGCGATGCCGCTCACGAGCCGAGGCTCCCCTGGAGGACGCTGATGATGCGCTGGAAGAGCTGGTCGAAGACCAGGACGTAGACGCCCACGGCGAAGCTGACCGTGAAGACGAGCACGGTCAGCTGGCGGGTCTGCTCGAGGGTCGGCCAGGAGACCTTCCCGAGCTCGGAGGCCGCCTCGGCGATGAAGCGGCGGATTCGCGTCATCTGGTTCTGTTCAGCCTTTCAAGTGTTGGCAGGGGCGATAGGACTCGAACCTACAACCGCCGGTTTTGGAGACCGGTGCTCTGCCAATTGAGCTACACCCCTGCGGTGTCGCCCTCCGACGCTACTTGGCCTCCCGGTGAAGGGTATGCCGACGGTCGCGGGGGCAGTACTTCATGAGCTCGATCCGGTTGGGATCGTTCTTCTTGTTCTTGCGCGTCGTGTACGACCGCTCCTTGCACTCGGTGCACTGGAGCTGGATCGTCGGACGCGCCTCGACCTTCGCCATCGCCTACTCGGTGATGCTGGTGATGGCCCCGGCGCCGACGGTCCGGCCACCCTCGCGGATGGCGAACCGCTGGCCGACCTCGAGGGCGATCGGGGTGATGAGCTCGACGCCCATCTCGACGTTGTCGCCGGGCATGACCATCTCGGCCCCGCCGGGCAGGCTGATCGCGCCGGTGACGTCGGTCGTCCGGAGGTAGAACTGGGGCCGGTAGCCGTTGTAGAACGGGGTGTGCCGGCCGCCCTCCTCCTTGGTCAGGACGTAGACCTGGGCCTTGAAGGTCGTGTGGGGCTTGATCGAGCCGCCCTTGGCCATGACCTGGCCGCGCTCGATCTCCTCGCGCTCGATGCCCCGCAGGAGGCAGCCGACGTTGTCCCCGGCGCGGCCCTCGTCGAGCAGCTTCTTGAACATCTCGACGCCGGTGACGACGACCTTGCGGGTCGCCTTCACGCCGACGATCTCGATCTCGTCGCCGACCTTGACGATGCCGCGCTCGATGCGCCCGGTCGCGACCGTCCCCCGGCCCTTGATGCCGAAGACGTCCTCGACCGGCATGAGGAACGGCTTGTCGATCGCCCGCTCGGGGGTCGGGATGTAGGAGTCGACCGCGTCCATCAGCTCCTGGATCGGGGCGTAGGCCGGGTCGGCCGGGTCGTTGCCGGCCTCGAGGGCCTTCAGGGCGCTGCCCCGGATGACCGGGGTGTCGTCGCCCGGGAACTGGTAGCGGCTCAGGAGCTCGCGGACCTCGAGCTCGACGAGGTCGAGGAGCTCGGGGTCGTCGACCGCGTCGACCTTGTTGAGGAAGACGACGATGTAGGGGACCTCGACCTGGCGGGCCAGGAGGATGTGCTCGCGGGTCTGGGGCATCGGCCCGTCGGTCGCGGCGACGACGAGGATCGCGCCGTCCATCTGGGCGGCGCCGGTGATCATGTTCTTGATGTAGTCGGCGTGGCCCGGGCAGTCGACGTGGGCGTAGTGGCGCTTGTCGGTCTCGTACTCGACGTGGGCGATCGCGATCGTGATGCCCCGCTCGCGCTCCTCGGGGGCGTTGTCGATCGTCTCGAAGGCCCGGTACTCGGCCTCGCCCTTCAACGCCAGGTACTTCGTGATCGCCGCGGTCAGCGACGTCTTGCCATGGTCGATGTGGCCGATCGTGCCGATGTTCACGTGGGGCTTGGTGCGCTCGAACTTCTTCTTGGCCA
>DATGGQ010000020.1:0-14031 GCA_035308445.1 Candidatus Limnocylindrales bacterium
CGAAGGCCCGGTACTCGGCCTCGCCCTTCAACGCCAGGTACTTCGTGATCGCCGCGGTCAGCGACGTCTTGCCATGGTCGATGTGGCCGATCGTGCCGATGTTCACGTGGGGCTTGGTGCGCTCGAACTTCTTCTTGGCCACGGGACCGATCTCACTCCTTGTCGTCTCTTGATCCGCGCCGCCCGTCGGGCACGGCTTCGCCGGTGACCGTCGCTTCCGGGGAGCCTGGAGAGGTCGGGTCTGGAGCCCACAATCGGACTTGAACCGATGACCTCTTCCTTACCAAGGAAGTGCTCTGCCAGCTGAGCTATGTGGGCCCGAAGGCATCGCGGATGGAGCCGACGACGGGACTCGAACCCGGAACCGGCGGTTTACAAAACCGCTGCTCTACCAATTGAGCTACGTCGGCGGCGCGCATGGGCAACCAAGGGTCGTCCGAGCGCCGGCAGATGATAGGGCTGGCTCCCGAAGCCGGTCAAGCGAGCCCGGCGGCTAGCCATCGGGCTCGGCCGAGGCCTTCTTCGCCCGTCGGCGGGGCCTGGGCGCGACGGGCTCGTCCGGTGGCGATGCCGCGTCCGCGGGCGCGAACGCTGCGCCGTCGCGCTGGCCGAGGACCTCGAAGAGCAGGATCGAGCCGGCGACGGCCGCGTTGAGCGAGCCGATCGAGCCGCGCATCGGGATCTTCACGAAGAGGTCGCAGCGGCGACGAATCGCCGGCGTCAGGCCGTGACCCTCGCTGCCCACGACGATGGCGATCGGCCCGCGGAGGTCGGCCTGGCGGGTCGTCAGCGGCGCATCCGCCTCCGTGCCCACGATGCGTATGCCACGGACGTGCAGGTCGGCGAGCGCACCGGCGAGATCGTCGACCGGCGCCAGCAGCAGGTGCTCGGTCGCCCCGGCCGCCGCCTTGACCGCGGCCGGGCTGAGGGGCGCCTGGCGGGCCGTCGGGAACACGACGCCGTCGACCCCGGCCGCCTCCGCCGAACGGAGCAAGGTCCCGAGGTTCTGCGGGTCCTCGAGTGAGTCGAGCACGAGGATAAAGGCCGGCTCCAGCCGCTCGAGCCCGCGGGCGATCACGTCGTCGAGCGTTGCGAACCGGCGCGGCTCGACGACGAGGGCGACGCCCTGATGGCCGTCGAAGCCGGCGAGGGCTGTCAGCGACCCGCCCTCGACCTCGACGATGGGGATCCGCAGGGTCGTGGCGTGGAGCACGACGTTCTCGAGCGCCTGCCGCCGCTGCGGGACGACGAGCAGGCGCAGCGCGGGGCGAGCCGCGGCGAACGCCTCCTCGACCGGCCGACGTCCGGCGACGAGCTCCTCGCCCTCGGCGAGGGTCGGCGCCGGTCGTGCTGGGCGCACGGTGGCCGCGGGGCCCGCGAAGGGCGGCCGGTACGATCGGGGCCGGCCGCCGGACGGTCGGTAGCCAGCGGGCCTTCCGAACCGCGGCGGTGAGGACGACGGCGGCCGATCGGCGCCCCCGCCTCTCCGCTCGAACCCGCGGTCGAAGCCGCGGTCGGGCCGGCGCTCGAAGCCCCGGCCGGCTTCGCCGGCTCGCTGCGGGCGATCAGGGCCGTCCGCTCCGCGCTCGCCGCCGCGCCGGTCGGGACGCGGTCCGCCGAACGGGCCGGGCCGCGGCCGCTGCCACGGCGGTCCCCCGGGTCGATCCGAGCGGGTGTCGCCCGGGGCGGCGTCGCCGGGAGACGGTCCGGCGAACCGGCGCGCCGGTCGGCTCGGCCCCCCGAACCGATCCACGCCAGGAGGGCCGCCGGTGCGCGGACCCCCGCGCGGCGGCGTCGAGCGGCCGGCTTCGTTCGGTCTGCCCGGGCGATTCGGTCGGTTCGGGCGACCGGCACCGTCGGCTCCGGAGCCGGCAGCGAACCCGAAGCCCCGGCTGCGACCGGCGGCGGGCTTGCCGCCGCCCTTGCGACCCTTCGGTCGGGGACCCTGGCGCCGCGCCGGTCCGTCGCCGGGATCGCGCGGTTCGCGCGGGCTCACGGGACCGGCTCCAGTCGGCGCCAGCGCTGGCCGTCGCGGCTGTCCTCGACGCCGATCCCGAGCGCTGCCAGCTGATCCCGAAGTCGATCCGAGGTGGCCCAGTCTCGCGACGCCCGCGCGACCGCGCGCGCCTCGAGGAGGCGGATCGCGTCGCCCGGCAGCTCCTCGTCCGGGTTGGGCAGGACGCCAAGCACCTGATCGAGCTCGCGGAGGGTGGCGAGGATCCGTCGCGCGTCGGCCGTCGACAGCCGCCGATCGTCGATCCGGCGGTTGACCTCGCGAACGAGATCGAAGAGTGCCGCGAGCCCGGCCGGGACGTTCAGGTCGTCGTCGAGGCCGGCCTCGAAGCCTGTCCGCGCCGTCTCGATCAGTGCGTCGAGGTCGGCGGCGTCGTCACGGGCCTCCTGGTAGGCCTCGAGGCGGGCGACCAGACTGTCGAGCCGATCGATCGCCGCCGATGCCGCCGCCAGCGACTCGTCGCCGTACTCGAGGGCGGCTCGGTACGTCACGGAGATCAGGGCGTAGCGCAGGGCGCGCGGCGGCACGCCGGCTGCCAGCAGGTCCGCCACCCGCTCGATGTTCCCGACCCGCCTTGCCATCTTCGCCCCGCCGAGCCGGAGATGGTCGCAGTGGAGCCAGGTTCGGACGAACGTCCTGCCCGTGGCCGCCTCGCTCTGGGCGATCTCGTCCTCGTGGTGCGGGAAGATCAGGTCGATCCCGCCCGTGTGGATGTCGAAGGACTCGCCGAGGTGCTTCATGCTCATCGCCGAGCACTCGATGTGCCAGCCGGGTCGGCCGGGCCCGATCTCGGTGTCCCACGACGGCTCGCCCGGCTTCGGGCCCTTCCAGAGCGCGAAGTCGCGGACGTCGTCCTTCCCGTAGTCGTCGGCCTCGACCCGCGAGCCGACCTGGAGCTGCGCCGGATCGAGGCGGGCGAGGCGTCCGTACGCCGGCCAGGAGCTGATCCGGTAGAAGATCGAGCCGTCGTCCGTACGGTAGGCGTGGCCCTTCTCGAGCAGCGTGGCGATGATCCGCGTCATGTCCGGGATGTGATCGGTCGCCCTGGGGAGGACGTCCGGAACGGTCATGCCCAGGGCCGCGAAATCGGCCTTGAACTGCTCGATCCAGCGGCCCGTCAGCTCCCCGATCGGGACGCCCGCGGCGTTCGCGTTGGCGATGATCCGATCGTCGACGTCGGTGATGTTCATCACCCAGGTGACGCGCAGTCCGCGATAGCGCAGGTAGCGGACGAGGACGTCGGCGAAGAGGAACGACCGAAAGTTGCCGATGTGGGTCGGGCCGTAGACCGTCGGGCCACAGCTGTAGATCCGGACTAGGCCGGGCACGAGGGGTTCGAGGGGTCGCTGCTGGCCCGATAGCGTGTCCTTGAGGGCGAGCGTCATCGGCCGGCCTCGTCATCGAGGGGCTCGACCGTCGCCACGGCCGTCGCCGAGATCGTCCGGCCGGCTCCCTCGTCGCCGGACAGGTTGCCGGTCGAGGCGTCGACCGCCACCAGACCCGGATCGAGGCCGAGGACCGATCCGATGGCCACCCGCATCGCGGGCAGGCGCGAGCCGAGCCTCGGGCGGGCGGCGACGATCGCTACGCTTACGGATCGGGGTCGCCAGCCGGCCGCGTCCACCCGGCCGACAACATCCCGCAGGAGCTCGGTGCTCGCGATGCCGCGCGGCGTCCGGGCGTCGGCCGGGAAGAGGCTGCCGAGGTCGCCGAGGCCGGCCGCGCCGAGCAGGGCCCCGGCCAGGGCGTGGATCGCCACGTCCCCGTCGGAATGGCCATGCAGCCGTGGCGCTCCGGGGATCTCGATCCCGCCCAGGCGCAGGCCATCGCCTGGTCCGAACGGGTGGCTGTCGCGGCCAAGCCCGACCCGGACGCCGGGCGCGGCTGGCGCCTGGCGGGCCACGAACTAGCCCTGGCGGGGCTGGGCGAAGATCATCCGCCCGGCAACGGTCTGGAGCACCCGGGTGACGGTGACGTCGACCTCGTTGTCGATCGAGCGGGCACCGCCTTCGACCACGACCATCGTCCCGTCGTCGAGATAGCCGACCCCTTGCCCGGCGTCCTTGCCGGGCTGGATCACCCTGACCTTCAGCTCCTCACCCGGGATGAGCGCCGGCTTCATCGCATTCGCCAGGGAGTTGATGTTGAGGACCCGGACGCCCTGGAGGTCGGCGATCCGGTTCAGGTTGAGGTCGTTCGTGAGGATCGCCCGGCCGCCTCGCTTCGCCAGCTCGACGAGCTTGGAGTCGACCTCGCTGATCGCGGGGACGTCCTCGTCGATCACCATGACCGGGGTCTTGCCCTCCTTGCGCAGGCGACCCAGGATCTCGAGCCCGCGACGGCCGCGGACACGCCGGAGCGAGTCGGAGCTGTCCGCGAGGCGCTGCACCTCATCCAGGACAAATCGCGGGATGACGAGGGAGCCGTACAGGAACCCGGACTCGGCGATGTCGGCGATGCGCCCGTCGATGATCGCGCTCGTGTCGACGAGGATGTGCGGCCCGCCGACCGGGCCGCCGTCCTCGACCGGCCGCCGCTTCAAGAGACCCAGGCCCTCGGCCGCGGCGATGAGGTCGTGGCGCTTGGCGACGGTCAGGCCAACCATCGCGAGGCCGAGGAAGACGGAGATGCCGAGCGGGGCGTAGGTCCCGATCGGCGGGCCGAAGGCGGACAGCGGCAGGCCCAGGAGCAGACCCAGCAACAGGCCGAGGAAGAGGCCGATGATCGCGGTCACGAACTCGGCGGTCGACAGCTCCTGCACCGAGCGGAGCGCGTTCGTCGCCGGGATGATCGTCAGGTACGGCAACAGCACGAAGCCGAGCACGGTCCAGGCGACGACCCACGCCAGCTCGAGGGCGATGGACGCCGGTGCCGCGTCGAAGATCGCCGTCTGCTCGACGATGAGCGTGATCCCGACCAGGCCGCCGAGCGCGGCCCCCAGGAATCGGATGTAGCGGATCAAGCCAGGTCTCGTCCTCGATCGATCGCGCCCGCAGCCCGCGCACGCACACGCGACGGCGCCGGGGTGGGCGTCAGCCTAGCACTGGCGTCCCCGGACGCGGCCGATCGGAGACCTCGTCAGCGCCCTCCGAGTCGAGGGCGGGCCCACGGCTCAGGGCGGCCCGGAAGGCGTCGCGGAGGCTCGTCACGGCGATCACGTCAAGGGCCGGGATGGCCGGTGCGCGACCTCGCCCGGCCGGCACGACGGCCCGCGTGAAACCGAGACGCGCGGCCTCGCGGAGGCGCCGCTCCAGGCCGCCGACCGCGCGGAGCTCGCCGAGCAGCCCGATCTCGCCGACCGCGACCGTGCCCGGCTCGACCGGCCGGTCCCGGAGCGAGGACGCCAGGGCCAGGGCGAGCGGCAGGTCGAGCCCCGGCTCCCCCACCGAGAGTCCGCCGGCGAGGTTGGCATACACGTCGTGGCTGCCGAGGCCGATGCCGGCCCGGCGGCCCAGGACCGCGAGCAGGAGCGCCAGCCGGTTGGCGTCGATCCCGGACACGCGCCGGGCGGGCGTCCCGTAGCCCGCCGGGGCCACGAGCGCCTGGACCTCGACCAGGAGCGGCCGGCTGCCCTCCATGGTCGCGGCGACGATGCTGCCCGCGGCGGCGCGATCGTGCTCAACGAGGAACGCGCGGCCCGGATCCTGGACCTCAGCCAGCCCGGCCTCGCCGAGCTCGAACACGCCGATCTCGTCGGTCGAGCCGAAGCGGTTCTTCGAGGATCGGACGATGCGGAGCACGCCGTTCCGGTCACCGCCGAGCTCGAGGACCGCGTCGACGAGGTGCTCGAGCGTCTTTGGTCCGGCGATCGAGCCGTCCTTCGTCACGTGGCCGACGAGGATGACGGCGATCGATTCGCCCTTCGCCAGCTCCATCAGGCGGAGCGCCGATTCACGGACCTGGCCGACCGATCCTGCCGGACCCTCGAGCTCGTCGACGGACATGGTCTGGATCGAATCGATGACCACGAGGGCGGGCCGGGTGGCCCGGGCATGGTCGACGATCGCGCCGATGTCGCCGCTCGCGAGGACCTCGATGGCCTCGCCCGTGACCCCATCTGCGAGGTCGAGCCGCGTCGCCCGCAGCCGGACCTGTGGCGCCGACTCCTCGCCGGTGGCGTACAGGATCGGCCCGCCTCCGATCGCGGCGACCCCGGCGGCGACCTGCAACAGGAGCGTCGACTTGCCGACGCCCGGCTCGCCGCCCACGAGGACGACGGACCCGGCGACGAGGCCGCCGCCGAGGACCCGATCGAGCTCGGCCAGCCCGGTGGCGGTTCGCGGGACGGACGGATCGGCGACGCGCGCGAGCGGGGTGACCGCCGCGGCGGTCGCGGCGCGCGCGGGGCCGGCGCCGCGTCCCGACGAGCGGGCCTCCTCGGCCCGCGTCGGCACGCGAATGATCGTTTCGACGAGCGTGTTCCAGGCGTTGCAGGCGCGGCACTGCCCTTCCCAGCGGAGGTAGGACGCGCCGCACGTCTGGCAGACGAAGCGGCTCTCGGACCGCGGCACGGCGGCTTCCGGCCCGGGCTACGAGACTTCGACGGGGGTCTTCGACTCCTGGGCGCCGATCCGCAGGCCGTCGGAGTCCTGGTCGCGATCGACCACGATCGTCGTGCCCGGCTCGTACTTCCCGAGCAGCAGGTGCTCGGCGATCACGTCCTCCACGAGGTTCTGGATCTGCCGGCGGAGCGGCCGGGCCCCGAACGACGGATCCCAGCCCCGCTTGATCAGCTCGTCCTTCGCGGATTGGGTCACCTCGAGGCCCATGTTCTGCGCCTTGAGCTGGTCGCGGACCCGCTTGAGCATCAGGTCGACGATCTCGCGGATCTCGTCCTGGGTCAGGCTCCGGAAGACGACCGTGGCATCGATGCGGTTCAGGAACTCGGGCCGGAAGCTGTTCTTCAGCTCGGCCTGGACCTTCTCCTTCATGAGCTCGTAGGAGGACTGCTGCCGCCCGATCTCGTCGTCGGCCACGGGCCGGAAGCCAAGCGACGAGTTGGTCTGGAGCTGCTTCGCCCCGAGGTTCGAGGTCATGATGATGATCGTGTTCCGGAAGTCGACCCGGCGACCCTTGGCGTCCGTGAGCTGCCCGTCCTCCAGGATCTGGAGGAGGATGTTGAACACCTCGGGGTGGGCCTTCTCGACCTCGTCGAGGAGCACGACCGCATAGCTCTTGCGCCGGACGGCCTCGGTCAGCTGGCCGCCCTCGTCGAAGCCGACGTAGCCGGGCGGTGCGCCGACGAGCCGGCTCACGTTGTGGCGCTCCATGAACTCGCTCATGTCGATCTTGATGAGCGTGTCCTCGCTGCCGAACATGAACTCGGCGAGCGCCTTCGCCAGCTCGGTCTTCCCGACGCCGGTCGGGCCGAGGAAGATGAACGAGCCGATCGGCCGCTTGGGGTCCTTGAGGCCGGCCCGGGCCCGCCGGACGGCTCGCGAGACCGTCTCGATGGCCTCGTGCTGGCCGATGACCCGGCCGTGGATCGCCTCCTCCATGTGGAGCAGGCGCTCGGACTCCTCCTGGGCGATGCGGGTGACCGGGATGCCGGTCCACATCGCGACGACCTGGGCGATCTCCTCTTCGGTCACGACGGGCGCCTGGCCGGCGATCGTCGACTGCCACTCCGCGCGGAGGGCGTCGACCTTGTCGCGCGTCTCGGCCTCCTGCTCGCGCAGGCGGGCCGCAGCCTCGTAGTCCTGGCTGTTGATCGCGCCGTCCTTCTCCTTCGTCACGCGGTCGAGCTCGCGCTGGGCCTCGCGGAGCTGCGGCGGGGCCGAGGTATGGCGCAGGCGGACCCGGCTGGCGGCTTCGTCGATGAGGTCGATCGCCTTGTCCGGCAAGTGGCGATCGGTGATGTAGCGGGTCGACAGGTCGGCGGCCGCGCGGACGGCATCGTCGCCGATGGTGACCTTGTGGTGCTGCTCGTACCGCTCCCGGATGCCCATGAGGATCTCGATCGTCTGGTCGATCGTCGGCTCCTCGACCATCACCGGCTGGAAGCGGCGCTCGAGAGCGGCGTCTCGCTCGATGTACTTCCGGTACTCGTCGAGGGTCGTCGCCCCGATGCACTGCAGCTCGCCGCGGGCGAGCGGCGGCTTGAGGATGTTGGCCGCGTCGATCGCGCCCTCGGCCGCGCCCGCGCCCACGAGGGTGTGGAGCTCGTCGATGAAGAGCACCGCGTCGTTCGTGTTCCGGAGCTCCTCGATGATCTTCTTGAGACGCTCCTCGAACTCGCCGCGGTACTTCGTCCCGGCGACGAGCGAGCCGATGTCGAGGGTCAGGACCCGCTTGTTGAGCAGGATGTCCGGGACGTCGCCGGCGACGATCCGGTGGGCGAGACCCTCGGCGATCGCGGTCTTGCCGACGCCGGGCTCTCCGATCAGGGCCGGATTGTTCTTCGTCTTCCGGCCGAGGATCTGGATGACCCGCTCGATCTCCTTCTCGCGGCCGATGACGGGGTCGAGCTTGCCGGCGCGGGAGGCCTCGGTGAGGTTGATGCCGAGGGCGTCGACGGTCGGCGTCTTCGACGTGCGCTTGGTCTCCTGGGCCGGCCCGACGGACGAGCTCTGGGACAGGACCCGGATGACCTCGTGGCGGACCTTGTCGAGGTTGACGCCGAGCGACTCGAGGACGCCGGCGGCGATGCCCTCGCCCTCGCGGACGAGGCCGAGGAGGAGGTGCTCGGTGCCGATGTAGTTGTGGCCGAGGCGGCGGGCCTCGTCGATCGCGAGCTCGATGACCCGCTTCGCCCGCGGCGTGAGCCCGACCTCGCCCACGACCGGCCGATCGCCGCGCCCGATGATGAACTCGACGGCTGTCCGGACCTTGGCCAGCTCGACATTCATGTTCTCGAGGACGCGAGCCGCGACGCCTTCGCCTTCACGGACCAGGCCGAGGAGCAGGTGCTCCGTGCCGATGTAGTTGTGGTTGAACCGCTGGGCCTCGTCCTGGGCCAGCGTCAGGACCTTGCGGGCCCGATCCGTGAACTTGTCGAACCGCTCCATGGCGTCGAACGCCCGTTCCCCTTCTGTGCCGCTCCCGGCACCGACCGATCGTAGCATGCAGGGATTTCGCCGAGACTCTCCCCCGGAAGTCCGGGCATCGCCCTGTCGTAGAGGGATTCGCGCGGGCGCGCGCGACGGATCCGGGCGTTCGTTACGTCCCGGTGACGAACGCCGCGCCGTTCGACGGCCCGCGTGCGAACGCGCGCTCAGGCCGGTTCGGCCGGGGTCTCCTCGTCCGAAGCGGCGGGCTCGTCGCTGGCGGGCGGTGGCGTCTCGGCTGCGGCTGCGGCGGCGACCGGCTCCTCGGGCTCGGCGGCCTCAGCCTCGGCGACCGATTCAGGGCCTGCGGCATCAGCCGCGGCGACCGATTCAGGGGCTGGGGCCTCAGCCTCGGTGGCCTTCGATGCGGCGGCCTCCTCGGCCTTCGGGGTCTCGTCGACCTTCGGGGTCTCCTCAGCCGTGACCGCCTCGGCGTCGGCTGCCGGCACCTCGGGCTCCGGCGCCTCGGTGCGTGCCGGCGCTTCCGTGGGCGCCGACGCCTCGACCGCGTCGGATCCGCCGGCCTCCTCGGCCTCGGCCCGGGCGAGCTGCTCGCGGACCCCCGCGAACGCGGCCGCGAGCGTGGTGTCGATGCCGCCCTCGGGCTCCTGGATCGCGTCCGCCGCGGCGTACGACCGCTCCCGTTCGGAGCGCCGTGGCCGATCGCGGTCGCGATCGCGGTCCCGGTCGCGGTCTCGGCCTCGCTCTCGCGGCTCGGCGGGAGCGGCCGCCGTCGCGGCGACCATCGGCTCCGCAGCGGCCGGTCGGCTCGGGGCCTCCTCGGCCTGCTTGAGGCTGAGGCCCAAGCGGTGTCGCTCGGACTCGAGGCTGATGATCTTCAGCTTCAGCCCCTGGCCTTCGTGGACGACATCGCCTGGATGCGCGACACGCTGGTTGCTGAGCTCGCTGATGTGGATCAGGCCCTCGAGGCCATCACGGACCCGGACGAACGCCCCGAAGTTCACGAGCTTCGTGACCGTTCCGTCGATGATGTCGCCGACCTTGAAGTCCGCGACCGTCGAGTGCCACGGGTCGGGCTGGAGGCGTCGGATCGACAGGCTGATCCGGCCGCGCTCGTGGTTGATGTCGATGACCTCCGCCTCGACCTCTTCGCCGACGCGGTAGCCGCCCTCGGGGTTGTTGACCTTGTTCCACGAGAGCTCGCTCTTGTGGACGAGGCCGTCGATCCCGCCGAGGTCGACGAACACGCCGAACGGCGCGATCGAGCGGACGTTGCCCTTGACCCGCTGGCCGACCTGGAGGCTCGAGAAGAGCTCGTCACGCTTCTCGCGGCGCTCCTCGTAGAGCGCCACCTTCTCCGAGAGGATCAGGCGGTTCGCCTTGCGGTTGACCTCGAGGATCTTCAGCCGAAGCTTGCGGCCGACGAACGGCTGGAGCTTCTCGGCGATCTCCTGGGCCGCGTCGCGCGGCTGGTCGTTCTGGGGCCGGCGCGGGAAGTCGACGATCTGGCTGATCGGCACGAAGCCGCGGATCCCGCAGTCGACGATGAGGCCGCCCTTGTTGTGGTCGATGACCGGCGCCTCGATGATGACGCCGGCCTCGAACTGCTCCTGCATGGCCCGCCACTTACGCTCGAGCCCGGCTCGGCGCAGCGAGAGCACGACGTGGCCCTCGGGCGACTCGGGCTGGAGGACGTAGACCAGGACGGTGTCGCCGACGCCGAGCGCGGGCTGCGCCTCGGTGTTCCGACCGAACAGCTCGCGGTTGCTGACGACGCCTTCGCTCTTCGCCCCGATGTCGACGAGGATCTCGTCCTTGTCGATCCGGACGACCGTGCCCTCGACCACGTCACCGTGCTTGAAGCTCTTGATGTCCGAGTCCTGCTCGGCGAGGAGCTCCTCCATCGTCGTCGGCTCCGGGCCGGTCGGCTTCGGGGCGGGCGCGGGGGAGGCGGCGGGCGCTGGCGCGGCTTCGACCGTGGCGGCGGGTTCGACCTCGGCTGCGACCGACGCCTCGGATGCGGCAGGCTCGACCTCGGCGGCGGCAGGCTCCTCGGCCGCAGCAGGCTCCTCGGCGGCAGGGCGTTCCTCGGCGGCGGGCGACGAGGCGACCGGCTCCTCGGCCGTGGCGGGCGACGCGACCGCCGTGGGCGCGTCGTCGTTCGGGCTCTCGCTGGTGTCGGCGGCCGCGGCCGCGGGCTCGGAGGTGGCCTCCGAGGGTTCGGCGGGTTCGTCCGCGACCATCGCGGTCGCGACGTGCTCCTCGGACATCGGGGCCTCGGCAGCTGCCTCGGCCGGCGACATCGACCCGTCGGTCTGGTCTTCGATCAAATCACTGGTCTCCTGTCGATCGGTCTCCCCCGGAAAGCGAAACGGCCCGAGCACCCGCTCAGGCCGTCGGTCTTGCGATCAAGTGGTCCGTGGGTTGATAGGCCGCGGTCCGCTCCTTCGAAGGCGAATCGGGATGAGCGTGGCTCTTCAGCTGTCGCCCCGGAGGGCCACGGGAGTCTAGCACGCACGTTCTCGCGCCTACAATCGGCGCCCGTGCCCGAGCTGCCCGATCTCGTCGTGGTCACCGAGGCCTTCCAGGCGGCGCTTGCGGGCAGGTCCGTGACGAAGGCCACGGCGCCGTCGCCCCTCTCGGTCCGCGGCACGCCCGCCGAGCTGTCGGCCCTCGTCGGCCAGCGACTCGACCACGTCGGGCGCCGCGGCAAGTTCGTGCTCTTCGACCTCGAGCGCGACCGGATCGCGGTCAACGCGATGCTGACCGGCCGGTTCCAGCTCGCGGCCCCGGGCACGAAGATGCCGCAGCGAACCGGGCTCGTGCTCGGGTTCGGGCCGCGCGCGGAGGCGCCATCTCACCGCGCGGCCTGGACCCGCGGCGCCTCGTGGATGCCCGCAGACGACGAGTCGGTCGAGATCCGGTATCGCGATCCGAGCCAGATGGGCAAGGTCTATCTCCTGCCCGCGGGCGTCGCCCGGCCCGTGCCCGGGCTCGGCGGGGCGGAGCAGGGACCCGACGCCGACTCGCCGGAGCTGACCATCGACGCCTGGCGCGAGCGGATCCGCCGTCATCCGGGCGAGCTGAAGCCATTGCTCCGCAACCAGGCCTTCGTCGCCGGCATCGGCAATGCCTACAGCGACGAGATCCTCCACGCCGCCCGGCTCAGCCCGTTCCGCAAGCGGGCGACGCTCGCACCCGAGGAGATCGATCAGCTGTACGAAGGCACCCGATCCGTGCTCGCGAACGCGGTCTCCGTCCTCCGCGAGCGCGTCCCGCCTACGTTCGAGACGCAGGTCCGCGACTTCCTCGCCGTCCATCGTCGCGGCGGCGAGCCATGCCCGCGGTGCGGGACCCGGATCAGCGAGGTGAGCTCCCGGAGCGAGGCGACGTCCTGGTGCCGAGGCTGCCAGCGCTGACCCGGCCTCGCGCACGTCTCTCTATGGGATCTTCAGCTTCTGGCCGATGTGAAGATGGCGCGGGTCGGTGATGCCGTTGAGCTGCTCGATGGCCGAGATCGTGGTGTGGAATTGGATCGCGATGCTCGCCAGGGTGTCGCCCGACTTCACGGTGTAGATCAGGTACGACGGCGCAGGGGCGGGCGCGGTCGATGGCCCGACCGATGGCGCGACGCTCGGGGCCTGGGTCGGGGCCACGCTGGGCTCGGCCGTCGGGGCCGAGCTGGTCTCGGGGGTCGGCTCGGGGGTCGGTCCGGGTGGGGTCGTCCGCGGGGTGGCGGTCGCCACGGCGGCGGCCGGTCCTTCGGTCCGGATCCCGCTGATCCCGACGGCGATGAGCGTGGCCACGAGCAGGACCGCGGGGATGGCCGGCCAGGTCCGGCGATCGCCGACCATCGTGATCAGCGTCCCGAGCAGGCCGCCGGTGTCCTCGACGAGCGGGGCCGTGCGGGCATAGCCCCAGCGGCTCGTGCGTGCGTCCGGCTGGCCGCTGCCGACGCGGGCCTCACGCGCGGCGACCGAGGCGACGAAGGTCGCGCAGGTCGCGTGGGCCGCAGCGAGGCACAGTCGGGACTGCTTCTCGAGCGACAGCGAGGTCAGCGGGACGAACGCCGCGCAGCGATGCTCGCGACTCGGTGCGGCGAGCCGGAAGTCGCCGGTGGCCGAGATGAGGAAGGGACAGATGACGTCCACGCGGCGACTCGCCGAATCGGCGGGCGGCGCAAGAGCCGGCGAGTCGCCGGCGAACGCTGCGTCAGGCTGGCTGGCCGGAGCCGCGTCGTCCCCGTCGACGCCGCCGGCTGCGGTCTCGGTCATGCCCGCCGAGCATAGCGTTCGGCGTGACCGAAACGGCTCCTGGACGCACAAAATCCCGGCGACGACCTATTTTCCCGAAAGGCTGCCCTCTCAGTATCTTCGGCGCTGGAGAGCTTGACTGCCGTGTTCGGGATGGGAACGGGTATGGCCTCTCCGCTGGTGTCACCGGGATCTTGCTGCTGGAACGTGATCGGCTGCGACCGACGCGCACTCGTGCGCCGGGCGCCAAACGCGAAGTCGAAGATCTTCGTTTCGTCGTCTTGTCAGGGTCCGATAGCCGGATCCTGCCCCTGACCCTTGGTCAGGTGCTGAGGTGGTCAAGCCCTCGACCATTAGTACCGCTCGGCTTCGTCCGTCACCGGACTTCCACGTGCGGCCTATCAAGCAGGTGGTCTACCTGCGGTCTTACCCGGTTAACCCGGTGGGGAACCTCATCTCCAGGCGAGCTTCGCACTTAGATGCTTTCAGCGCTTATCCCTGCCGAACATAGCTACCCAGCGATGCCCCTGGCGGGACAACTGGCACACCAGCGGTTCGTCCACTCCGGTCCTCTCGTACTAGGAGCAGCTCCTGTCAAGTTCCCTACGCCCACGGCGGATAGAGACCGAACTGTCTCACGACGTTCTGAACCCAGCTCGCGTGCCGCTTTAATTGGCGAACAGCCAAACCCTTGGGACGTACTTCCGCCCCAGGATGCGACGAGCCGACATCGAGGTGCCAAACGGTGCCGTCGATG
>DATGGQ010000021.1:0-6212 GCA_035308445.1 Candidatus Limnocylindrales bacterium
GCGTCCTGCCCGAGCGCGAGTGGATCATGCGGGCGCCCACGCTCCGCCGGAAGCTCGCCCTCACGGCGAAGGTCCAGGACGAGGTCGGCCACGCCCAGCTCTTGTATCGAGTCGCGGAGGACCTCGGCAAGCCGCGCGAGGCGATGCTCGAGGACCTGATCGCCGGCAAGACGAAGTTCCACAACGTCTTCCACTACCCGACCCGGTCGTGGGGCGACATCGGGATCATCGCCTGGCTCGTCGACGCCGCCGCGATCGTCGCCCAGCAGGCGCTTCGGGACTCCAGCTACGCGCCGTATGCCCGGACGATGCAGAAGATCTGCTGGGAGGAGTCGGTCCACATCATGCACGGCCGCGACGTCGTGGTGACGCTGATGACCGGCACGGACGCGCAGCGGGCGATGGTCCAGGAAGCGCTCGATCGCTGGTGGGGCCCGCTGATGCAGATGCACGGCCCACGCGGCGACCGCGCCAGGGATCGCGACCTGCACTGGCGGATCAAGGCCAAGACATCCGAGGAGCTGCGCCAGGAGTTCCTGACGATCTACGTTCCACGCCTCCGCGAGCTGGGCCTGGTCATCCCCGACCCGGACCTCGACTACGACGCCTCCGCGAAGACGTGGCGCTACACCGAGCCGGACTGGAACGAGCTCCGGACCGTCGTGACGAACCACGGCCCCAAATCCGAGGAGCGCCTCGAGTTCCGGCGGATCAACCGCGAGGAGACGCGCTGGGTCCGCGACTCGATCCTCGGCGCCGCGTCGGTGGCGGCCTGATGGCGAGCGCCCGCAAGCCCGCTGCCGGCCACCGGCTCGAGCCGTGGGAGGTCTTCCAGCAGGCGAAGGAAGGCGACCCGATGCGCCACGGCGGTAACGTCCTGGCGCCGGACGCCGACCTCGCCACCCATTACGCCCGGGAGCTGTACGGCCGGCGACAGGAGTCGCACCGGTTGTGGATCGTCCGGCGGGCCGACATCAGGGTCCTCGAGGACGCCGATCTCCTCGACCCGCCGCTCGATCGCTCGTTCAAGAAGCCGGGTGGCTACGTCATGCGCGGCAAGCTCGAGGCCGCCCGGGCGAAGGCCGGCACGGAGAAGCCGAGGGCCCGCTCGGAGGGCCACGATCGGACCGGCGGCCGCCGGTCGGCCGGGGACCAGGCATGACGGGTGCCGTGCTCGCGCTCGATCCGCGCCTCCGGACGGCCCTCGCCGAGCTCGTCCTGACCATGGCCGACGACGAGTTCGTCTCGGGCTTCACCGATTCCGAGTGGACCGGCATCGCGCCGATCCTCGAGGAGGACGTCGCGATGAGCTCGATCTCGCAGGACGAGCTGGGCCACGCGAAGGCCCTGTTCGAGCTCCTGGCAACCGTCCTCGACGACGGCCGTGACGCCGACGCGCTGGCCTACGACCGGCAGCCCGACGAGTACAGGCATGCCCGCCTGCTCGACCACGCTCGCGGCGACTGGGCCGACACCATCGCCCGACGCTTCCTGTACGAGATCGCGGACGAGGCCCGGCTCGCGTCGATCGGGACTGGCTATCCGCCGCTCGCGAACCTCGTCGAGAAGCTCCGACGCGAGGAGCGCTACCACCGGATGCACGCCACGGTCTGGATCGATCGCCTGGCGAACGGCGGGGCCGAGCCGCGCCGACGGCTGGAGGCCGCGCTCGCCGCGCTGTCGGTCGACGCGGCGACGGTCTTCACCCCTCTCGCCGGGGAGGCGGACCTGCTCGAGGCGGGAGTCGTGACCCGATCCCTCGCTGCCGCCGAGGCGGCCTGGCGCGGCGACCTGACGTCGATCCTCGTGCCACTCGGCCTGCGCGTGCCACCCGCCGCGGCGGAGCCGCCGGTCGACGGTCGCTCGAACCACTCCGAGGCCTTCCGCTGGCTGTGGGGCGAGTTCACGACCGTTCGGCGCCTGGACCCTACGGCCGTCTGGTGAGCCGATGATCGCCGCGCCCGCTCCGACCCCGAAGGCGGTCATGGCCGCCCTCGAACGGATCGCCGACCCGGAGATCCCGGCGGTCTCGATCGTCGAGCTGGGGATGATCGGCGACGTCGACGTCCGGCCGGACCGGATCCACGTGGAGCTCGTGCCGACGTTCGTCGGCTGCCCGGCGGTCGACATGATCCGGGCCTCGATCGAGGACCGGCTGTCGGCGTTCTGCTGCCGGGTCGACGTCGATGTCTCGTATGCCACCCCGTGGAGCTCGGACCGGATCACCCCGGCCGGCCGGGTGAAGCTGCGTCGCTCCGGGTTCGCGGCGCCGCCGCCGGTTCGCGAGGGCCGGGCGCTGCCGATGCTCGATGCCGCCAGCGTGCCGTGCCCGTACTGCGGGTCGCACCGGACGCGGCTGGAGAGCGTGTTCGGCCCGACCCAGTGCCGCTCCGTCCGCTACTGCGCGGACTGCCGCCAGCCGTTCGAGGCGTTCAAGCCGGTCTAGCAGTCGAAGGCGAACCAGCAGATCGCGTTGCGCCGGAGCTGGTCGTCGAGCACGAGCGCGCGGAGGGCCGCCGGGAGCTGCTCGCGCTGCCAGCGGCACTCGCGTCGCCCCGCCTCGAGGTCGTCGCGCCGCGGGTTCGCGGCCCGGCGGGCTGCCTTGACCGCGTAGGCCGCGGCGCCGAGGTCGTGGGCCGCGACGTGGGCCACCACGGCCGCCTGCGCCGCCGCGAATGCCGCGTGTCGTGCTGCACCCTGGAGATCCCGCGCGGCGGCGCTCGCATGGCCGCCTGCGGCTCGCGCGTCCGTCATCCGGACCTCGCCGCGCGTCCAGGCGCGCGCCATCTCGATCGCCTGCCGTGGGCGCGCATCGTCGGGCCGCTCGGCTTCGAACAGCGGCAGGACGTGCTCCGCGCACGTCGCGGCCCAGAGCGCCAGGGACCGATGGTCCGCGTCCGTCAGCGTCCCGCCGCGGCGGATCGTGATCAAGCGCGGATCGCGCTCCCTCGGGAGGATCAGCTCGCCATCCTCGGGCCGGCCATCGCGATGAGCTGCGTCTCGCCGGCGGCCTCGGCGTAGGCCTCGACCGGCAGGCACTCGCAGACGACGTTGCGATCGCCGTAGACGTTGTCGATCCGGCGAACCGGCGGCCAGTACTTGCGGGCCCGGACCCAGTGGGCCGGGTAGGCGCCCTGCTCGCGGGTGTATGGCCGGGCCCACTCGTCGCGGAGGAGATCGGCCGCCGTGTGTGGCGCGTTCCGCAGCGCGCTCGACGACAGTGGCACGCGGCCCGCTTCGACGTCGGCGATCTCGGCCCGGATCGCCAGGAGCGCGTCCGCGAAACGATCGAGCTCGGCCTTCGACTCGGACTCGGTCGGCTCGATCATCAGCGTGCCGGCGACCGGGAAGCTCATCGTCGGCGCATGGAACCCGAAGTCCATCAGCCGCTTGGCGATGTCGTCGACCGTCACGCCGCTCGACGCGGTCACCGGGAGGCAGTCGAGGATGCACTCGTGGGCGACGGTCCCGTTCGCGCCCCGGTACAGCACGGGATAGGCGTCGCCGAGGCGGGCGGCGAGGTAGTTGGCGTTGAGGATCGCGACCTGGGTCGCGCGCCGGACGCCGTCGGCGCCGAGCATCGCGACGTAGGCCCACGAGATCGGCAGGATGCTGGCGCTGCCGTATGGCGCCGATGACACGCGACCCGACTGGTCGAGCCCGATGCCCGGCAGGAACGGCCGGAGGTGGGCCGCGACGCCGATCGGGCCCATGCCGGGTCCGCCGCCGCCGTGCGGGATCGCGAACGTCTTGTGCAGGTTCAGGTGGCAGACGTCGGCACCGATGTCGGCCGGTCGGGACAGCCCGACCTGGGCGTTCATGTTGGCGCCGTCCATGTAGACCTGGCCGCCGGCCTCATGCACGAGGCGGCAGATCTCGACGATGGCCTCCTCGAACACGCCGTGCGTGCTCGGGTAGGTGATCATCAGCGCCCCGAGGTCGGCGGCGTTGGCCGCGATCTTCGCCCGCAGGTCGTCCAGGTCGACGTTGCCGTGGTCGTCGGTCACGACGACGACGACCCGGTAGCCGGCCATCACCGCGCTCGCCGGGTTCGTGCCATGGGCCGAGGCAGGGATCAGGCAGACCCGCCGGTGGCCCTCGCCGCGCGAGCGGTGCCAGCCCCGGATCGCGAGCAGGCCGGCGAACTCGCCCTGGGAGCCGGCGTTCGGCTGGAGGCTGACCGCCGGGAACCCCGTGATCTCGCCGAGCCAGCGCTCCAGCTCGTCGTAGAGGCGGGCATAGCCGGGGAGCCGGGTGGTGTCGCTGAACGGGTGGACCCGCGAGAAGCCCGCGAGCCCGATGCCCATCATCTCGGTCGTCGCGTTCAGCTTCATCGTGCAGCTCCCGAGCGGGATCATCGACCGGGTGAGGGTCACGTCCTTCTCGGCGAGCCGGAAGATGTAGCGCAGCATCTCGGTCTCGGACCGGTACAGGTTGAAGACCGGGTGGCTCAGGAACGCGTCGGTCCGGCGGAGGCTCTTCGGCAGCGAAGCCGCCGCCGCGCGCTCGACGGCGGTGTGCGCGGCGACGTCGCCGCCGAGGGCCGCGACGAGGGCCGCGACATCGGCCTCGGTCGTCGTCTCGTCGCAGGCGATCGCGATCCCGGTCGGGTCGAGGCGCCGCAGCTCGTAGCCCGCCGCGGCCGCGTCGGCCAGCAGCGAGTCGGCGCGGCCGCTCGTGCCGGTCTCGATCGCGATCGTGTCGAACCAGCGGTCGTGGCGGAGGCTCAGGCCCGCGACGGAGGACACGCCGGCGGCGATCGCCGAGGCCCGCCGATGGACGCGTTCGGCGATCTCGCGGAGGCCCGCCGGTCCGTGGTACGCCGCGTACATGCTGGCGATCACTGCCAGGAGGACCTGCGCGGTGCAGATGTTCGAGGTCGCCTTCTCGCGCCGGATGTGCTGCTCGCGCGTCTGGAGCGTCAGCCGGTAGGCCGGCGCGCCGTCCGCGTCGATGCTCACCCCGACGAGCCGTCCCGGCAGCGACCGCTTGAACACGTCGCGGGTCGCCATGAACGCCGCGTGCGGCCCACCGTTGCCCATCGGGACCCCGAAGCGCTGGCTGCTGCCGACGACGACGTCCGCGCCCTGGGCACCGGGACTCTCGAGCAGGACCGCCGCGAGGGGATCCGTCGCGACGATGACGAGCAGGCCAGCCGCGTGGGCCGCCTCGACTTCCTCACGGATCGAGCGGACCTCACCCGAGGAGCCCGGGGACGAGAGGAGGATCGCGAACGGGCGCTCGCCCTCGGCCGGCGACTGCGCGCGGGCGAGGAGCTCGGGCACGCCGGCCACGAGCACCTGGACGTCGTGCGGCTCCGCCCGCGTCCGGATCACGCCGATCGTCTGGGGATGCGTGTCCGCGTCGACCAACAGGAGGTTGCCGTCGTGGACCGTGCCGACGCTGTGGCACAGGGTCACGGCCTCGGCGGCCGCGGTGCCCTCGTCGAGCATCGAGGCGTTCGCGATCTCCATGCCGGTCAGGTCCGTGACCGCCGTCTGGAAGTTGATGAGGGCCTCGAGGCGGCCCTGGGCGATCTCGGGCTGGTAGGGCGTGTAGGCCGTGTACCACGCCGGGTTCTCGAGGACGTTCCGCTGGATGACGGGCGGCGTGATCGTGTCGTGGTAGCCCATGCCGATCATCGGCCGGAGCGGCGTGTTGGCCGCGGCCATCGCTCGCAGGTCGTCGAGCGCCTCGACCTCCGATCGGGGTCCGGGCAGGTCCAGGTCGCGGTGGCGGAGGATCGCCGCTGGGACCGTCGCCCCGATGAGCTCGTTCATGGAGGCGCGGCCGAGCGCGGCGAGCATCGCGTCGACCTCGGACTGGTCCGGCCCGACGTGACGGTCGACGAACTCGGTGGCGGCTGGCTCGGCCATTGGGATGGCACCTCCTCGGTGCCCCGCTGTCCTGGTGCCTGAGAGCGTCCCCGTGCCGCATCGAGCGGCCAAGGTTCCTCCGTCGGCGCGCGTTGGCGGGACGAGCCCGTCGACAACGCTCTCCAGCGTACCCATCCCTGCGCGGTCCTGGTGCCTGAGAGGTTCCGGACCGTTGCTCCGTCGGCGCCGCCGGGGCCAGGCCCGAGGGGCTGTGCTCCGACGAACTCTCCCGCGCAGATCAGCTGGGGAAATTCGCGACGGATCGTACTCCCATCCCGTCGTACGCGATCATGGGCCGGTGGTACGGGCACGGGTCGGGATCATCGGCGCCGGGAC
>DATGGQ010000022.1:0-25548 GCA_035308445.1 Candidatus Limnocylindrales bacterium
GGAGGCGTTCCGCCCGACGCAGCCCGCCCCGTCGAACGTCCGCCCGTTGTCACGGGTCCCCGAGAGCCGCCGGACGATGACGATCGTTCGGCCGCAGATCCGGCGGGCGCGCTAGGCAAGCGTCCGATACCGTTCGCGCCATCGGCGATGGCGTCCGCCGAGGTGCGCTCCCGCGCCTGAACCGCCCGGCTCGGGCTGATGGCTCCTGACTGATCGACAGCCAGGGCCTCGCGCCCGGGAGGACGAGATGGACAACGCCAACCTCATCGCCGCGCTGTGGGTCGGCCTCGCGCTCGCGGCGAGCCTGCTCTCGATCCGCCTCGGCATCTCCGTCGCGCTGCTCGAGATCGGGATCGGTGTCATCGCCGGCAACACGATCGGGATCCAGTCGAACCCCTGGATCGACTTCCTGGCGTCGTTCGGGGCCGTGCTCCTGACGTTCCTCGCGGGCGCCGAGATCGACCCGGCGTCGTCCCGGCGCCATCTCCGCGCCAGCCTCGTGATCGGCGGGGTGAGCTTCGTCGCGCCGTTCCTGCTGGCCTTCGGCGTCGCGTACGTCGTCCTCGGCTGGCGGCTCGCCTCGGCCGAGATCGCCGGCCTCGCGCTCTCGACGACCTCGGTGGCGGTCGTCTACGCGGTGATGATCGAGTCGGGCCTCGCGACCCGCGAGCTCGGCAAGCTGATCCTCGCGGCCTGCTTCGTCACCGATCTCGGGACGGTCCTCTTCCTCGGGATCCTGTTCGCCGACTTCGACCCGCGACTCGTCGCGTTCGCGGCCGTCACGATCCTCGCGATCTTCGCCGCGCCACGCCTGCTCTCGACGCTGGTCCGACGCGTGCCCGGGCGCGTCTCGGAGCCCGAGATCAAGCTCGTGTTCTTCATCCTGCTGGGGCTCGGCGGGCTGGCCCAGGTGGCGGGCAGCGAGTCGGTCCTGCCAGCATACCTCCTCGGGCTGGCGGTGGCGGGCACCTTCGCCTCGGATCGAGTGCTCGTCAACCGCATGCGGGCGACGGCGTTCTCGCTCCTGACACCGTTCTACTTCCTGCGCGCCGGCTCGCTGGTGTCCGTACCGGCCATCGTTGCGGGCCTGGGGCTGATCGTCCTGTTCCTCGCCCTCAAGCTCGGGTCGAAGGTCGTGGGCGTGTGGCCGATCGCGCGCGCGTTCGGCCTGCGGACGCGGGACGCGACGTACACGACACTGCTGATGTCGACCGGCCTGACGTTCGGCACGATCGCGGCGTTGTTCGGCTACACGAACGGCTTCATCGACCAGGCGACGTACACGATCCTCGTGACGGTCGTGATCCTCAGCGCGGTCGTGCCGACGCTGATCGCGACGACGTTCTTCCAGCCGGAGCTGCCGACTGCGGACGCGCTCGAGGACTTCGAGGCCGCCGAGGAGATCGATGCGGGCCCGCTGGAACGGGGCCGGGCGTCGGCCTGAGAGCGGGTGAGCGGCGGCGACGGGGCGGTCGCGAGTTCCGCCGCGGGACCGTCCACATCCTCGATCTCGCCCGGCTCGAGCGGGCGTCGTGCGACTGCCTCGAGGCCGATCGGGAGGCGTTCCGCCCGACGCAGCCCGCCCCGTCGAACGTCCGCCCGTTGTCACGGGTCCCCGAGAGCCGCCGGACGATGACGATCGTTCGGCCGCAGATCCGGCGGGCGCGCTAGCTGCGACCGGCCTGCAGCAGGTACGTCCTGCTGCGCGTGCGGCGTGGCGAGGCGCACGTGCGGCCGGGGGCCGCGGATCCGTGATGCACGTCCAAATCTCGTCACCGATGAACCCCCGTGGTACGAGATCAGTGTTGGAGCCGGCCGCGGCCCGAAATCGCGTCCGTTGGTCCCGCAAGGTCACCACGTACTCACCTGGTCGCTAGGTGACGAGTCGAGCGAGAGGCTGGTCCGCCTCCTACCACCCCCATTCATAAATGGCAAACGGTCGTGGCGGCCCTGTTCAGCGCCGTGGGATCGGGCAGGGGTGGACAAGCCGGCACCCGCGTGCCCGATGCGCCGGGTAACCGACCGGGGCTCAGCCTCGCGGGCTGAGCTTCATCAGGTCGCGATCCTCGGGATGGCGCTCGAAGTGGGTCACGAACAGGGGGCAGCGAGGCGTGATGAACCCGCCCGCCGCCCGCGCGTCGTCGACGACGCGCCGCACGAGCTTCGAGCCGATCCCGCGCCCGCCGAACTGCGGCAGGACCTCTGTGTGCAGCGCCACGAGCCGGTCGCGGACTCGACGGTAGTCGACCCAGCCGGCGAGCTCGTCGCCGATCCGGGCTTCGTAGCGCCGCTCGGCAGGCACGTCGCGGATCTCGAGGGGCGCGTCCCCGCTCGTCATGCCGCGGCCTCTGCCGCCGGTTCTCGAGCTCCAGGTGCGGACGGCGGTGTCGCCGCCTCATGGCGATCGAGGTCCGGGAACAGGCGCGCGACGACGAGCACGCCGAACAGGCACAGGACGCCACCGCTGATTGCCGACAACTGGGCGCCGATGATCGACGCGACGCCCGCCGCCTCGATGTCGCCGGCCCGGGGGCCGCTGATGACCACGAGCAGGTGGATCGCGCTCACCCGGCCGCGCAGCTCGTCCGGCGTCGAGAGCTGGACGACGCTCGATCGGAGCACGGCGGAGAACACGTCGGCCGCCCCGGCGACGGCCAGGAAGAAGAGAGCGAGCGCGAACGAGAACGTCGAGACGCCGAAGAGGACGATCGCCGCGCCCCAGACGACCACGGCGACGATGATCCCTCGCCCGACCCGGCGGATCCGCGTCGCGATCCCGGAGATCGCCGCGCCGAGCAGGGCGCCCAGCGCGGGCGCCGCGTTCAGCAACCCGACGCCGACCGCTCCCGCGTGGAAGACCCCGAGCGAAAGCGCGGGGAACAGCGCCTGCGGCATGCCGAAGACCATCGCGTTCAGGTCGATCGCGAACGTCGAGAGGATGACCCGGCGGCTCCGGACGAACCGAAGGCCCTCCGCGATCGCTGACACGCCGCGCCGCGCACCGGCCACGACCGGCGGGATCGGTCGCAGGGTCGTCAGCGTGACGATGAAGACCGCGAACGTGACGACGTCCACGGTGTAGGCGCCGGTCGGCCCGACCGTCGCCAAGACGAGCCCGCCGATTGCCGGCCCGATCACCGATCCGGCATTGAAGCTGAGCTGCCCGAGCGCGATGGCCGCGGGCAGTCGGTGGGCCGGCACGAGGCGGGTGACCGCGGACGTCCGCGTCGGGCCGTCGATCGCCTGGAACGAGGCCGCGACGAACGCGATCGCGAACAGGATGGCGAGCGACGGGTTGCCGGCGAACGAGACGAGCGCCAGCGCTCCGCTCGAGGCCGCGAGCCCGACCTGGGTCACCAGCAGCAGCCGGCGCCGGTCGAAGGCGTCGGCCAATGAGCCGCCCCCGAGCGAGAACAGCAGGAGCGGGATGAGCTGGACGGTCGTGAGGGCGGCGATCGAGAGCGTCGAGCCGGTCAGCACGTAGACCTGGTACGGCAGCGCGACGCGGGTGATCTGCGTGCCGACGACGTTCACGCTCTGGCCGAGCCACAGGAGTCGATAGTCGCGGAAGTCGCGGAGCGGCGACAGGTCGACCATCGCGTGCCGGATCCGCGAGGGCCGGCGGACGTGGCTCAAGCGGGTGGCTCCGGCCGCTCCATCTCCGGGGTGAGCGGCTGGCCGGTGATCAGCCGCGATCCGCGCCCGTGGGTGAAGAAGCTCCACGACCAGCGCGTCAGGACCACGATCCGGTTCGCGAACCCGATCAGGTAGGCGATGTGGATGCCGAGCCACAGGGCCCACGCGGGGAAGCCGCTCTGGCGCCCGAACGGCCCGAGCCATGGGATGTTCGTGACCCCGGCGAGCCGGCCGATGACCGCCACGTCGCCGCGGTTCTGGTAGCGGAACGGTTCGAGCTGCCAGCCCTCGAGCCGGGCCTGCAGCAGATGCGCCGCGTAGTGCCCGGCCTGGATCGCGCCCTGCGCGACGCCGGGGACCGGTCCCTCGCGCGGTCCGCCCGGCTGGACGGCGGCGTCCCCGATCACGAGCACCTCCGGATGGCCCGGGAGCGTGAGGTCGGGGCCGACCTGGATCCGGCCGGCCCGGTCGACCGGCGCGCCGGTCGCCTCGGCCACGACCCCAACGAACGACGTGGCCTGCACGCCAGCGCCCCAGAGCACGGTCCGGCTCGGGATCCGATCCTCCGGCGCCTCGTTCCCCGGCGGCCCTTCGCTGGCCGTCACGCGGACCCACTCCTCGGTGATCCCGACCACCTTCGTGCCCGTGCGGACGACCACGCCCAGTGATCGGAGCTGGCGCGCCGCCGATGCCGACTGCCCGGGCGGATAGGTGGGCAGGACGCGCGGCAGCGCCTCGACCAGGACGATCCGGGCGTCGGGCGGGTTGATCGAGCGGAAGTCGCGGCGCAGCGTGTCGTTCGCGATCTCGCCGAGCGCGCCGGCCAGCTCGACCCCGGTCGGTCCCCCACCGACGACCACGAACGTCATCCATTGCCGGCGCCGCTCGGGATCGGCCTCTCGCTCGGCGGCTTCGAACGCGATGAGGATCCGTCGTCGGATCGCGACGGCGTCGTCGATCGACTTCAGGCCCGGAGCGAACTTCGCCCAGCGCGGGTGCCCGAAGTAGGAGTGGCGAGCCCCCGTCGCGACGATGAGCGAGTCGAATGGCAGCGGGCCGCCATCGGACAGCCCGACGGCATGGGCCTCGGGATCGAGGCGCACGGCCTCGCCGAGCAGCACGGTCGTGTGCCTCGAGCGGCGGAGGATGCTCCGCAGAGGCTGGGCGATCTCGCCGGGTGCGAGCGCACCCGTGGCGACCTGGTACAGCAGCGGCTGGAACAGGTGGTAGTTGTGGCGGTCGACGAGGGTGACCTCGAAGCGATCGTCCCGGCCGAGCACCTGGGCCGCGTTGAGCCCGCCGAAGCCGCCGCCGATGATCACGACGCGGTGGCGCCTGGCCTGCTGCACCCGTCAATCTTGGCTGGCGGCGCCCGATCCGTCAGGATGCCCGGAACCGTCACCAGTGCTCCACCGCCGGCCGGCCCGATCCGAAACCGCCCGAATTGCGCACCGCCGATATGCGACGATCTCTCGTCGAAGTCGGTCGTGCGTAACCGGGGGGTAGGTCACGATGCCGGACGCGGTGCTGCACCAGGCGATCACGGCGCTCGGCTCCGTCGGGAGCCTCCTCGACAACCTGACCGACGACCAGCTGGCGCAGGTGCTCGATGGCGCGACGATCTACATCGTCGCCGCCGCGGCCCTCGTCTTCCCGCTCAACGACGGCCGGCCCCACGTCGGCATCCTTCTCGAGGGGATGGCGCGGGCGTACCTCGGGGCGAGCGACGGGCGACAGTTCACGATCCGCTACGCCCGACCGGGGGCGATGATCGGAACGCGGTCGCTGGTCTCCGGGGACCACGCCCCGGTGCGCGTCCAGGCCCTGACCCGCTGCAAGGTCATCGAGATCAACCGGAACGCGTTCCTGAAGCTCGCGGACACCGAGGCGAACGTCGCGGCGATCTTCATCGACGAGCTCTCGGAGCGGATCCGCGATCTCTACGACACCGTGGCGGACACCGCGTTCGCGTCGCTCCGCCAGCAGGTCGCGCGGCACCTGCTGCTGCTCGCCCAGGTCCAGCGCGACGGACTCGATGCGGCGGAGATCACCCAGCAGCAGCTGGCGGACGCGGTCGGCAGCACGCGCGAGGTGGTGGCCCGCACGCTGCGTTCCCTCCGCGCCGAGGGCCTCGTCCAGACGGGGACCCGGCGGATCGTCCTCCTCGACCGCGATCGGCTTCGCGCGATCGTCGGGACCTGGCTCACCGCTCCGATCTGACGCGAGTCAGGGGCGGGCCGGACCTTCGCGAGGAATCAAAACGGCCCCGCTGCGGCGACATGGCAACGCCGCGAGCGGGGCCGGTTGGACCGGTGGTCAGATCGAGGAGCCGACCGTGCTCAGGATCTTCGAGATCGCGCCGCCCAGGAAGAGCAGGGCCACGATCGCAACGATGGCGATGAGAGCCAGGATGAGGGCGTATTCGGCGAGGCCCTGACCTTCCTCGTCGTCCCGGTGCAGGAACGCCATGAGCGCGTTGTACCAATACATGAGTGCGAGGAGCTCCTTGTCGATATTCCCCCGATCTGGGAGTCGAGGCCGACCTTACAGGGACCTTGCAGAATCGAATACGGGACCTTCGCCGCAGTGAGGCCCATGAACCGTAACAAACGTCACGGACCCCACAAAGCCGATCCCGGGGCCCGGCGGCACGGGCAGGACGGCCCGCGCCGGCTACTTGTCGCGCTCTCCGGCGAGGGTCGCCTGGGCCGCCGCGAGGCGTGCGACCGGCACGCGGAACGGCGAGCAGGAGACGTAGTCGAGGCCGATCCGCTCGCACTTGGCGATCGACTCCGGGTCGCCGCCGTGCTCGCCGCAGATCCCGATCTCGAGGTCCGGCCGGGTGGCCCGACCCTTGTCGACGGCGATCTTCATGAGCCCGGCGACCGCGTCGTCGAGGGTCTGGAACGGGTTCACCGGCAGGATCTTGTCCTCGACGTACTTCAGGAGGAAGCCACCCTCGGCATCGTCGCGTGAGAAGCCGAACGTCATCTGGGTCAGGTCGTTCGTGCCGAAGCTGAAGAACACGGCCTCGCGGGCGATCTCATCGGCCGTCAGGGCGCCGCGCGGGACCTCGATCATCGTCCCGAACTTGTAGTCGACCTCGACACCGCCCGCTCCTTCGCGAACGGCCTTCGCCTCCGCCTCGAGGATCGCCTTCGTCGCGGCGAGCTCGTTCACGTGGCCGACGAGCGGGATCATGATCTTCGCGATCGGGTGGCCACCGGATCGCTTGACGGCGATCTCGGCCTGGAGGATCGCCCGGGTCTGGACCTTCACGAAGTCCGGGATCATCAGGCCGAGGCGGACGCCGCGGAGCCCGAGCATCGGGTTCTGCTCGTGCATCGACTGGATCGTCTTGAGCAGCTCCTCGTCGTCGGGCGAGACCTTCCCCTGGTCCGCCTCGCGGGTGACCTTGACGAGCTGCTCCTCGAGGTTCGGCAGGAACTCGTGGAGGGGCGGGTCGATCAGACGGATGACGACGGGCAGGCCGTCCATCGCCCGGAAGATGCCCTCGAAGTCGCCTTGCTGGAGCCGTTCGAGCTTCCCGAGGGCGGTGTCGAACGCCGTGACGACGTCACGCTCCTCCTTCGAGAGCTCGTCCCCGCCGGCGGCGCGGGCCTTCGCCCGTGTCGCCTGGTTGGCGATGAGGATCGCGCCGCGGACGATCTCGAGGCGATCGCCCTCTCGGAACATGTGCTCGGTCCGGCAGAGGCCGATGCCC
This sequence comes from Candidatus Limnocylindrales bacterium, assembly GCA_035308445.1. Taxonomy (GTDB): domain Bacteria; phylum Chloroflexota; class Limnocylindria; order Limnocylindrales; family CSP1-4; genus UBA5189. Next base: position 7,361 of record DATGGQ010000022.1, read on the forward strand.
TGGGCGCCGTAGCCGCGGGCCTGGGCCGCCTCCTCGGGCTTGTCGGCGTTCGTCCACACGCCCATCCGGCGGATCCCGTCGGCCCAGCCGAGGATCGTCTGCAGCTCGGGCTGATCCTCGAAGCGGGCCTCGACCGTCGGCAGCGCCCCGAGGTACAGGTCGCCGGTGGTGCCGTCGAGGCTCAGCCAGTCGCCCTCGGCGAAGTCGATTCCGGTGACGGAGCAGGAGGCCGACTTCGAAGCGTAGTCGACGTCGAGATTCGCGGAGCCGGCGACGCATGGCTTGCCGATCTGGCGGGCGACGACCGCGGCGTGCGAGGTCGCGCCGCCGCGGGCGGTGATGATTCCCTGGGCGACGGCCATGCCGTGGAAATCGTCCGGGGACGTCTCGATCCGGACGAGGACGACCTTCTCGCCGCGGCCCGCCCACTCGACCGCCGTATCGGCGTCGAAGACCGCCCGACCGACCGCGGCACCGGGTGAGGCGTTCAGGCCCTTCACGATCCGCTTCGCGGTCCTGAGCGCCTTCGGATCGAAGGTGGCGCGCAGCAGCTGGTCGACCTGGGCCGGCTCGATCCGGCTGACCGCCTCGGACTCGCTGATCAGGCCTTCCTTGACCATGTCGACGGCGATCCGGACGGCGGCGGCCGCGGTTCGCTTCGCGTCGCGCGTCTGGAGCATGTACAGGCGGCCGCGCTCGATCGTGAACTCGAGGTCCTGGACGTTGCGGTAGTGCTGCTCGAGGCGCTGGCCGATGTCGACGAAGTCGGCGTAGACGTCCGGCCAGCGACCGCGCATCTCGGCGATCTCGATCGGCGTGCGGATGCCCGCCACGACATCCTCGCCCTGGGCATTCGGCAGGAACTCGCCCTGGAGCTCCTTCCGGCCGTCGACGGTGTTCCGGGTGAAGGCCACGCCGGTCCCCGAGTCGTCGCCCATGTTGCCGAACACCATCGTCACGACGTTCACGGCCGTGCCGAGGTCGTCGGCGATCTTGTTGAACTTTCGGTAGTCACGGGCGCGCTGCCCGAACCACGAGGCGAAGACGGCCTTGATCGCGAGGTCGAGCTGCTCGTCCGGGTCGGTCGGGAAGTCGCGGCCGGTGTCCTTCCGGACGATGCCCTTGAAGGTCTCGACCAGGCCCTTCAGGTCGTCCACGGTCAGGTCGGTGTCGCGAGCGTCCTTGCCGTGGCGCGCCTTCGCGGCGTCAAGCTCGTGGTCGAAGCGCTCGGCCTTCACGTCCATGACGATCCGGCCGAACATCTGGATGAACCGCCGGTAGGCATCCCAGCCGAAGCGCTCGTTCTGCGTAAGCGCGATCAGGCCCTCGAGGGTGTCGTCGTTCAGGCCGAGGTTGAGGACCGTGTCCATCATCCCCGGCATCGAGAACTTCGCTCCCGACCGGACGCTCACGAGGAGCGGGTTCTTCGGGTCGCCGAAGCCCTTGCCGGTCTGCCGCTCGACCTCGCGCATCGCCTCGAGGACGTCGTCCCACAGGCCATCCGGGAGTCGCTCGCCCGCCGCGAAGTAGTCGTTGCATGCTGCCGTCGTGATCGTGAAGCCGGGCGGCGTCGGGAGGCCCGCGAGCGTCATCTCGGCGAGGCCCGCGCCCTTGCCGCCGAGGAGGTCCTTCATCCGGCCGTTGCCCTCGGCCTGGCCGTCGCCCCAGGCGTAGATGTATCGCTTGGCGGCCTGGTGAGCGCGGTCGGCGGTGCTGGGCTCGGCGGTCGTGGTCATCGTAAGATTGTAGCGACGGGCCCGATCCGGGCCGTTCGGCAGGGGGCCCTGCCGAGGTCGACGGCTACCATGCGCCGCGATGACGGACGCCCCCACCGAGACCAGCCCGGCCGAGCGGGTGATCCTGCCCGACGCCCCGCAGTACAACGCCTCGCTCGTGGCCCGGATCGACGAGACGGAGAGCCTCGGCTATTTCCTCGTGAAGTTCGATGGCGCGGCGACGCCTTTCGAGGCCGGTCAGTACATGACGATCGGGGTCTTCGTGGAGGACCCGACGACGCCGACCGGAACGCGGATCGTCCAGCGGCCGTACTCGGTGGCCTCGGACCCGGGCACGGCCGACGCGAGCGGCTACGAGATGTACGTCCGGCTCGTCCACGGCGGCGCGTTCACGCCGTTGCTCTGGCGGCTGCCGGTCGGCCACCGCATGCGGATGATCGGCCCGAAGGGCAAGTTCACCCTCGAGCCCGACGATGACCGGACCCACCTGTTCATCTCGTCCGGCACGGGCAACGCACCGTTCGTGGCGATGATGAAGATGCTGCTGCGGGTCGGACGACCCAGGCGAGCGGTCTTCCTCAACGGCGTCTCGTACGCCCGCGACCTCGGCTATCACGCGCTGCTGGAGCGCTGGGCCGCGACCCGCGAGTACCCGGTCACGTACATTCCGACCGTCTCGCGCCCCCAGGTGCCCGAGAACGCGGGCTGGACCGGCCGCTGGGGCCGCGTCGAAACGATCGTCAACCCCGTCTGCGACGAGTTCGGGCTCACGCCGACCGACACGATCGCCTACATCTGCGGCAACCCCGACATGATCATCGCGGCCGAGGAGACGCTCCTGGGGCGTGGCTTCCCCGACGCCCAGGTCAAGAAGGAGCTCTACTGGCCGAAGGGCAAGGAACCCACGGGCGCCGCCACCGAGGAGTAGCCGGAGGCGCGAGGCACGAGGCGCGAGGCACGAGGCGCGAGGCGCGAGCCGCAAACGGGGCCCCGGGCCGGGACCGGGCCTCGCGGGGGTCGAAATCCCCACCTATGAATGGGCGTGGTAGCAGGCGACGCGTCGGCGACTGATTCTCGCCAACCAGCGATGACGGGTATCTGTGGCGAGGAATCGAGCCGCAGAACGACCCCGAGCGCTGGTCAGCGCCGCCGCGTACCACGCCCATCGCTGGATGACGAGAACAGTAGGCCCGAGAGCCGGCCGGATGGGCGTCGCAGCCAGGCGCGCACTTCCCGGCCTCGTTGGGGGAGGGCTACGAGGAGCACAGATCCGTGACGGGTCGCGCGGCGCCGGTTCGTCGAACCCTCCATCAGCACGAGCAGGCGGCCGACGACCCTCGGCCGCGCACCCGTCCGCTCGAAGACGATCTTCGGCGCCAGCCGCTCCTTGACGTCGAGGCGCCGTACGGTCTCCTCGACGGAGGTGATCTCGGTCTTGATCTCGACGACGAGCGCCACCCCGCCGTCCGAGCGAACGGCGAGGATGTCGATGGAACCGCGATCGCCGAATTCGTTGAATGTGACCTCGATCTCGATGAGCCAGCCGAGCCGCCGCAGTCGTGACGCGATCGCGCCGCTGAGCCGGGCATGGCGTTCGTCGAGCAGGCGATCGACGGCGCCGCCACGCCAGCTCACGTTGCCCTCGAATCGGGCGTCGACGACCGCGAAGATCGATCGGATCATCGCGAGCGACAGCCGATCGATGTGCCCGCGCTCCGCGAGCGAAACCATCGACTGCGAGATCTGCCCTCGGTGCCCGACCTCGGCCTGCGTCAACATCAGGCGTAGCCGAAGGGACCGCAGGATCCGACCCGCCCGGACATCGTCCATCTGGCAAGGATGGCCGCGCTCATTTGCCGCGGCTTATTGCGGCGTACCAGCTGGTCGACCGCGGCTGCCGCCCGTAGCGGCACAGGGCCAGGACGTTTCGACTGGCGGTGACGCGCCGCTGGGGCCGGATGGATGTCCCAATTCCCGCTAGTCGAAGATGCTCGGCCGGGCCGCGGTCACCCGCGACCCCTATGGTCGAACCGCTTCCATCCGATCGAGGATCGCCCGCTTGACGCCCTCGACCGGGATCCGCTCCTGGGTCATCGAGTCCCGGTCGCGGACCGTGACGGCACGGTCCTCGAGCGAATCGACGTCGACGGTCACGCACCACGGGGTCCCGATCTCGTCCTGGCGACGGTAGAGCTTGCCGATCGCGGCCGTGTCGTCGTAGACCGCCATCAGGTCGCGCTTCAGGTCGACCAGGATCCGCTGGCACAGCTCCACGATCTCCGGGCGCTTCTTCAGGAGCGGGAGCACCGCGACCTTGTAGGGCGCGAGCTCCGGGTGCAGGGCCAGCGAGACGCGGGTCTCGCCCCGGACCTCGTCCTCGCGATAGGCGTCGATCAGGAAGGTGAACGCCGCCCGGTCGGCCCCGGCGGCGGTCTCGACGATCCACGGGATCAGGTGCTCGCCGGTGGCCGGATCGAAGTACTCGAGGTTCTCCCCGGACGCCTCGGCGTGCCGCGAGAGGTCGAAGTCGCCGCGGTTGTGGACGCCTTCGAGCTCCTTCCAGCCGAACGGGAAGCGGTACTCGACGTCGACGGCCTTCTTCGCGTAGTGGGCCAGCTCGTCGGGTCGGTGCTCGCGGGTGCGGAGGCGCTCACGGGCCACGCCGTATTGGGCGTACCACTCGAAGCGGCGGGGCAGCCAGGTCTCGAACTGCGCCGCGGCGTCGTCCGGACGGACGAAGTACTGCATCTCCATCTGCTCGAACTCGCGCATCCGGAAGACGAAGTTGCCCGGGCTGATCTCGTTCCGGAAGCTCTTCCCGATCTGGGCGATGCCGAACGGCAACTTCTTCCGGCTCGCGCCCTGCACGTTCTTGAAGTTCACGTACGAGCCCTGGGCGGTCTCGGGCCGCAGGTAGATGACCGCCGCGTCGTCCTCGACCGGACCCATGTGCGTCTTGAACATCAGGTTGAAGCGGCGCGGGGCCGAGAGCGGGCCGCCGTCGACCGGGCACTTCAGGCCGAGCTTCTCGACGATCCCGGGGTCGGCCAGATCGCTCGCCGTGAGGTTCTCCGTGCCCGGCAGCTCGTCGAGGCGGAAGCGGCGGTGGTCGGTCTGGCACTCGACCATCGGGTCGGCGAACGAGCCGACATGGCCGGACGTGACCCAGACCTGGGGGTGCATCAAGATCCCCGCGTCCAGTCCGACGATGTCGTCGCGCTCCTGGACCATCGCCCGCCACCATGCCCGCTTGACGTTGTTCTTCAGCTCGACGCCGAGCGGCCCGTAGTCCCAGACGGCGTTGATCCCGCCGTAGATCTCGCTCGACGGGAAGATGAAGCCCCGGCGCTTCGACAGCGACACGATCGTGTCGAGGTCGGCGACGGCAGGGCCGGGATCCGGCCCGGGCGGGGACTGGGTCGATGTGGTGGTCACGGCCCGGAAGCGTAGCAAGGGCCGGTCAGCCGCCCGAGGCGCGTCCTCGCGTCGGGGTGATCCGGATGGGCATCGAGTACGTCTGGCCGAACGTGGCCGGGCCGCCGTAGTAGCGGTCGATCGTCTCGCCGTACTTGGCGAGGTACGCCGGGTTCTCCCCGACCGGCGGGTAGTCGGGATCGAATCGGGCCGTGCCTTCGATCGTCACGAAGTCGTTGCCCTCGTCGGCGTCGCCGAGCAGGACCGCGACCTTCGGGTTCGCGGCGAGGTTGGCGTTCCGCTTCGCCCGGTGGTCGCCGTAGACGACGATCTCGTCGCCGTCCCACGTGAACCAGACCGGCATCGTCTGCGGCTGGCCAGCCGGGGTCACCGTGGTGAGCCACGCCGCGGTGGCTCGATCGAGGCGGCCGAGGGCGTGCCGACCGGCCTGATCGTCGGGATCGAAGATCACGCCTGGACCTCCTCGGCCGCTGCAGCTCCGGCCACGACCTCGGCCATCACCGGCACCAGCCGCCGAGGTTGGCCTGCACGAACCTCGTCGAGGAACGCCAGCGACCTCGGCGATCGGTCGAGCGAGAAGGCCAGGAAGTCACGCATCGCGGTCTCGACCTCGCGTTCGACCTCCGGCCGGATCCGGAGCGCCGAGAGGGCCTCGACGTCCATGCGCTGGTAGGCCTTCAGAAGCTTCAGCCCGTCGATCGACAGCTCGACCCGCTCGTAGGGCGGGCCCGGACAACGCTCGCAGAGCACGCCGCCAAGGGGCGGCACCCAGCGATACCGCTCACTCGCCTCGAGGAGCCGGCCGCACTCGACGCAGCGGTCGACCTCGGGCCGAACCCCGAGCTCGTCGGCGAGGTGCATCTCGAACCAGCGGGCGGCGCGGTTCGGCGGCATCCCGGCGTCGAGGATCTCGTAGGCCCGCTTCAGGAGCAGGTACACGCCCTCCGAGGCATGCCGCTCCTCGAGCGTGCCGTTCGCCAGCTCGGCGATGTACGACGCGGTCCCGAACGAGACGAGGTCGTCGCGCATCCGCAGCCAGGGATGGACGACGACGGCCTGGGTCACGACGTCGAACGTCCGGCCGCGCGCCAGCGCGAGGCGCAGCTCGGCGAAGGGCTCGAGGCTGCCGCCGAGGCGGCTGTTCTGGCGCCGGATCCCCTTCGCGATCGCCTTGAGCTTGCCGCCGCCCGGCGTGATCAGGGTCAGGATCCGGTCGGCCTCGCCGTAGTCGAACCGTGACAGGACGATCGCGTCCGTCGTGTAGCGCCGGGGGATGGGCATCGGGCTGACAGTACATCGCGGTGCGGCCGGACGCTGCTCCTGCCTCGCTCGGCGCGCCAACCTGATGTAGCGCTCCCGATACCACCGGCGGAGGTTCGACCCGGCCGTTGCCGGCGGGCGCGCCCAAGGGTCGAGACTCGGCCGTCGCGCCCGACTCCGCGGGCCCCGAGAACTCGTCGATTCGAGGCCGGCGCGGGGCCACGGGGACGCGATCGGCGCGCGAACGGCGGCTCTCTCCTCCAGTGGCTCTCGAGCGGTGACACGCCGGTTCGAACGCCGCTCCAAACGGGCCGAATGGCTCGTCGAACACGCTACTTCTGTCGCGCACGTTTCAATCTCGGCCGGTACACTCCGGGCGATGGCCCTGTCCATGGATCTCGACGTCGCGAAGCTCATCGCCGACACGGAGGCGGAGATCCTGCGCGTCGTCACGAGCACCGATCCGACGACCGCGGGCGTCTACGAGATGGCCCGCTACCACCTCGGCCTGGACGGATCGGGCTCGACGGGGAAGCGAATGCGGCCCCTGCTCGGGCTCCTGGCCTATGCCTCCATCACCGGGGAGTACCAGCGCGCGCTGCCCGGCGCCGCGGCGGTCGAGCTCGGCCACAACTTCAGCCTCGTCCACGACGACATCGAGGACAGCGACCGCGAGCGGCGCCACCGGCCGTCGCTCTGGGCGAAGTACGGCATCCCGCAGGCGATCAACACCGGCGACATCCTGTTCAGCCTCAGCCGGATCGCGCTCCACCGGCTCACGGAGCTCGGCTTCCCCGACCACACGGTCCTGCGGCTCATGCGGCTGTACGACGACACGTGCGTGGCGCTCTGCGAGGGCCAGTACCTCGACATCTGGATGAGCGACCACGACGACGCCCGATCCGTCGACCTGTACTTCGACATGATCGGCCGCAAGACCGCGGCGCTGATCGCGGGCTCGATCGAGGCGGGCGCCGTCCTCGCAACGGAGGACGAGGCCGTCATCGCCCGCTATCGCGCGTTCGGCTGGGATCTCGGGATCGCCTTCCAGCTCAACGACGACCTGCTCGGGATCTGGGGCCGACAGGACGCGACCGGCAAGGAGCCGAGCGACCTCGCCCGCAAGAAGAAGACGCTCCCGGTCATCTATGCCTTCGAGCACGCCGATCCGCGTTCGCGGGCGCGCCTCGCCGAGCTCTACGGCGGCGAGACGCTCGACGCGGCCGCGGTCGCCGAGATCCTGTCGATCCTCGAGGCCGTCGGTGCCCGCGAGTACACCCGCTCGCAGGCCGCGCTCCACCGCGATCGCGCGCTGGCTTCCCTCGAGGCAGCCGGCGTCGTCGACGGGGCCGCGAGGGAACGGCTGGAGTCGATCGTCCGGAGCGTGATCGGCGCGTAGGGACACGGCAGGCGGCGCCTGACCGCGCGGCGAGCGGCGCCTGACCGCGCGGCAACCGGCCGCGGTGCCGGCAGAGACGGCTGGCCGGCGGGACGGCCTAGCGGTCGCCCTCGGCCTCGGCGGCCTGGTGCTCCGATGGCCGGTGCACGGCGAGGACCTTGCCGACCCGGCGCCCGTCGGTCGATTCGACCGTCAGCGTGAGCCCGTCGAGCTGGACCTTGTCGCCCGGCGCGGGCACCTTGCCGACCCGATGGAAGATCAGGCCGCCGACGGTGTCGTACTCGTCGGCGTCCTCCAGCTCGAGCTCGATGTCGAACAGCTCGTTCAGGGCGTCGACGTCGGCCCGGCCGTCGACCCGGGCCTCAGTGTCGGACAGCTTCACGACCATCGGCTCCTCGACGTCGTACTCGTCCTGGATCTCGCCGACGATCTCCTCGAGGAGGTCCTCGATCGTGACCATCCCCGCGGTCCCGCCGTACTCGTCGAGCACGATCGCGAGGTGGACCTTCCGGCGCTGGAGCTCGTGGAGCAGGTCATCGATCGTCATCGACTCGGGCACGAGGACCGGCGGCCGGAGCAGCTTCCGGAGGGCCGGGTGCTCGCCGGCGTCGGGCCGGAGGTACGGCAGCATGTCCTTCGCGTAGAGGATGCCGACGATCTCGTCGATCGACTCCTCGTAGACCGGGATCCGCGAATGGCCCTCCTTGACGACCAGCTCGATCGCCTCGTCGAAGGTGGCGTCGACCGACAGCCCGGCGATCGCGACGCGCGGCACCATCACCTCGTGGACGCGCCGGTCCCCGAGCTCGATCACCGCGTTGATCATCTGCTCCTCTTCGGCCTCGAGGACGCCCTGCTCCCCGCCCCGCTCGACGATGAGCCGCAGCTCCTCCGCCGTGATCTCCGCCTCCTGGTTCATCTGGACGCCGAAGAGGCGGACGACCCCGCGGGTCACGCCGGTCAGGACCGCGATCACGGGGCTCAGGACGCGGGCGATGACGTCGATCGGGACGGCGAGGACGAGCGCGAACCGATCCGGGTTCGACAGGGCGAGCGACTTCGGCACGAGCTCGGCGAAGACGATCGTGAAGAGCGCCAGGATGATCGTGACGATGACGAGTGACAGGCCACCGGCGGCACCGGGCTCCATGCCCGCGCCCTCCAGGACGGTCCGCAGGCCCTCCACGAGGCTGACCGCCGCGTAGGCCGAGGCGAAGAAGCCGATGACCGTCAGGCCGAGCTGGCTGACCGCCAGAAACCGGCCCGGATCGTCGAGCAGGCGACGGACACGCCGGGCCGGAGCGCTGCCCTCGTCGATGAGCTGGTCGATCCGGCTGCGGCGGACGGACACGAGGGCGATCTCTGCCGCGACGAAGAAGCCCTCGAGGAGCGTCAGCAGGACGAGGAAGGCGATCTGGCCGAGCGTGGCGTCCATCAGGCCTTCGAAGGAGGCTCCGTCGCGTGCGGCTCCCGGATCCGGGCCGGGACGCCAACGGCGAGCTTGCCCGCGGGAACGTCCTTCGTCACGACGGCGCCGGCCCCGGTCTTCGCCCGGTCGCCGACCTCGACCGGGGCGACGAGCATCGTGTCGACGCCGATGAACGCGTCGGCGCCGACCTTCGTCCGGTTCTTCGTCCGGCCGTCCCAGTTCGCGGTGATCGTGCCGGCTCCGATGTTCGTGCCGGCCCCGACCTCCGCGTCGCCCAGGTAGCTGACGTGGTGCGACTTCATCCCGGCGCCGAGGCGGCTGTTCTTCACCTCGGCGTAGTTGCCGATCTCGGCGCCGGCGCCGATGACGCTGCCCGGCCGGAGGTGGCTGTACGGCCCGACGGTCGCCCGGTCCTCGACGGTCGATCCCTCGACCACGCTCCGACTGACGACGCAGTCGGCACCGATCGTCGAGTCGACGATCGTGGTGTCGGGCCCGATGACGCTCCCCTCCCCGACGCTCGTCGCGCCGCGCAGGATCACGCCCGGCTCAAGGGTCACGTCCTGGCCGATCCGGACGCCCCAGTCGAGGTACACCGTCGACGGGTCGCGCATCGTCACGCCGGCCCGCATGTGGCGCTCGTTCAGGCGCACCCGGAGAGCCCATTCGGCCTGGGCGAGCTGGCTCCGGTCGTTGATGCCGTCGAACGTGCCGTCGTCGTCGAAGCCGACCGCGCTCACGATCCGGCCGTCCTCGCGGGCGAATCGGACCAGGTCGGTGAGGTACCGCTCCCGGTTCGACTTCGAGGGCTTGAGCGATTCGATCCGCCGCCGGAGCCAGGCGGCATCGAACGCGTAGAGGCCGGCGTTGATCTCGTTCGTCTCGAGCTCGTCGGCGCTCGCGTCGCGCGCCTCGACGATCCGCTCCACGGTCCCGAACTCGCTCCGGACCACCCGTCCGAGCTCGCCGGGGTTGGCCGCGAACACGGACGCGAGCGCGATGGCGGCGTCGTCGAGGCGACGCTGCTCGAGCACGGCCGCGAGCTGCGGGCCGGTCACCAGCGGCACGTCACCGGACAGGACGAGGACCTCCGCCGCGCCCTCGGGGACCTGCGCCAGCGCCGACCGGACCGCGTCGCCGGTGCCGCCGCGCGGGTTCGCCTGCACGGCGTACCGAACCTCGCCGTCGAGCGCGTCGCGCACCCCGTTTGTGGCCTCGGACACGACGACGACCGTGGCTCCGGGGGTGGCGGGCGCCTCGTCCGGCGTGGCTGCGGCCCACGCGTCGAGGACGTAGGCCAGCATCGGCCGGCCACAGAGCGGATGCAGGACCTTCGGGACTCGGGATCGCATTCGCGTGCCGAGCCCGGCCGCGAGGATCACCGCAACGGTCCGGCTCGTCGTCGGACCGCGACGTGATGGGCTCACCAGGGGGCCATTCTCTCATGGCCCCCGGCGACGGGTCGCATGGGTCTCAGTGATCGGGCCGAAGCGCGATGGCCTCGATCTCGATCCGGGCGCCTCGTGGCAGCTCGCCGACGGCAAACGTCGAGCGGGCCGGTGGCGGGTCGGTCATGAACAGGCCGTAGACCTCGTTGACGGCCTGGAAGTCGTTGATGTCGGCGAGGAAGACCGTCGTCTTCACGACGTCCGCGAACGTACAGCCGGCCTCCTTGAGCACGGCCCGGATGTTGCCGAGCGCCCGTTCCGCCTCGGCGACGACCCCGCCCTCGACGAGCTGGCCGGTGGCCGGGTCGAGCCCGACCTGGCCGGCGCAGAAGACGAGCCCGCCGGCGACGATCCCCTGGCTGTACGGCCCGACGGCCTTCGGCGCGGCCGACGTGGACACGGCTCTGCGAGTCATCCGGCTGGTCCTCCGATCTCGGTGGCGACGACGAACGGGCGGCCCGATCCGGGCGCCTCGAGGTCGCCCCGGTCGAGTGCTCCCTCGACGGCGGCCGCGGGCTCGCGCGCGTCGTCGAGCGAAGGATAGAGCGCCCACAGGGTCGGTCCGGAGCCCGACAGGCCCACGGGCCGGCCGAGCATCCGGCTCAGCGCCCGCCGCAGCTGCCGGAGGCCCGGCACGAGATGGAACGCCGCGGGCGCGAGGTCGTTGGCCATCGCCAGGGCGCCGGCTCGGACCGCGAGGTCCGCGCCCGACAGCCCGCCCTTGAGCTCGGCGACGAGGTGCTCCGAGGAGAGACGGGTCGAGCCGCGATCCGAGGCAGCCGCCGGCCCGCCGGCGTCGAAGGCGGCGAACGCGTCGGCCGTCCGGATCGCGACAGAGGGTGTCACGACGAGCACCCCGGGCGCCCTGCCGGATGTCGCGGGCAGGGGCAGGACGCGCTCGCCGCGACCTTCGACGAGGGCGAGGGACTCGGCCAGGAAGAACGGGACATCGGAGCCCAGACGGGCCGCGACCTCGAGTCGTGTCGGGCCCGGCAGGTCCAGGCCCCAGGCCTCGAGGGCGCCCTCGACGGCCGCGGCCGCGTCGCTGCTGCCGCCGGCGAGCCCGGCGGCCACGGGGATCCGCTTCTCGAGACGCACGGCGAGGGCCGGCGCGGACGCCTGCCGGCCGTGGGCCGCGACGACCGCCCGGCGGGCCTCGGCGATCCCGCGCAGGACGAGGTTGTCGGCCGCGGGGCCCGTGTCCGGCCCGTCGACGTGGAGGGTGTCCTGCTCGGTGGCCGCGGGGGCGAGGCTGAGCCGGTCGTACAGTCGGAGCGGCGCCATGACCGAGTGGAGGGCGTGGTAGCCGTCGCTGCGCCGCCCGACCACCGCCAGCGTCAGGTTGATCTTCGCTGGGGCGAGCCGGACGACGGGCGCGAGGCGATTCGCTGCTCCGGGGCTCATCCGAGGGCCTCGAGCAGCGCGATCCATTCCGCGACCGACAGCGTCTGCGGCCGTCGCTCGCCGTCGAGGCCGGCGGCGCCAAGTGCCTGATCGAGGTGCTCGCCAAGGTGCGGCATCTGGCGCGGCAGGACGTTCCGGAGCATCTTCCGGCGCTCCCGGAAGCCGGCCTGGACGAGGCGCCAGAGGTCGGCCTCGCGCTCCGTACTGAGCGGCGTCGCGGTGCGCGGCTCGATGACGACGACGGCCGACTCGACCTTCGGGGCCGGCTCGAAGGCCTCGGGCGGGACGCGGAGCGCGACCCGAACCGTCGCGTGATACTGCACGAAGACCGAGAGGTAGCTCATCCGGCCGGGCGCCGCCGCGATCCGGTCGGCGACCTCGGCCTGCAGCATCAGCACGAGCCGCCGGGGCCGCGGCGGCGACTCCAGCAGGCGATGGAGGGTCGGGCTCGTCACGTGGTACGGCAGGTTGGCGATGACGTCGTACGGCGGCGGGACGATCGCCGTGAGGGCCTGGTCCAGGGCATCGCCTTCGATCAGGGTCAGCGAACGGGCGTCGATGCGGGCCGCGAAACGCCGGCGGAGCAGGGCGGCGAGGCCCGCGTCGAGCTCGATCGCCGTCACGATGGCGCCGGAATCGAGCAGGCCGCCGGTCAGGATCCCGAGCCCCGGCCCGATCTCGAGGACCCGGTCGCCCGGCGCCGGTGCGGCCAGATCCAGGATCGCCTCGAGCACGTCCGGATCGGCGAGGAAGTTCTGGGACCTCGCGGGCTGCGGCCGAAGCCCCGCCGCCCGCAGCTCCCGCCGGACCGCGAGCGGGTCCAGTCGGGCGGCGGTCGGGGCCATCAGGAGACGAGCGGCAGCGATGGCCGGGCTTCGAGCTCCAGCCCGCTGCGGTAGCCGGCCTGGTAGCGGCGGGCCCCGGCAGCACCGATCATCGCTCCGTTGTCCGTGCAGAGCGCGGGCCGCGGCACGATGAGGGGCAGACCGAGTGCGTCGGCCTCGCCGGCCAGCCGAGCTCGGAGCGGGCCGTTCGCGGCGACCCCGCCACCGAGCACGATCGAGCGTGCGCCGGTCGCCTCGGCGGCCCGGATCGCCTTCGTGACGAGGACGTCGACGACGGAGTCCTGGAATCCCCACGCCAGCGACGCCGTCGTCGGGGCGGGCAGCGGCTCGTCGGCGTCATCGGCGATCCCGGCGTCCGACCGGGCGGCGCCGACGATGCGACGGGCCGCGGTCTTCAGGCCCGAGAAGCTGAAGTCGTACGAGTCGCCGAGCCAGGCTCGCGGGAACCTCCGATCGTGGTCCGGGGCCGACTCGGCCGCCTGCTGGATCGCCGGCCCGCCCGGGTAGCCGAGGCCGAGCAGCCGGCCGACCTTGTCGAAGGCCTCGCCGGCGGCGTCGTCGACGGTCTGGCCAAGCAGGCGATACGTCAGGTGGTCGCGCATCTCGACGAGGAACGTATGGCCACCGGAGACGACGAGGGCGACGAGCGGGAAGATCGGCTCGACCGGCATCGACGGGTCGGCGAGCCAGGCCGCGTAGACGTGGCCCTCGAGGTGGTTCACCCCGACGAGCGGCTTCGCATGGACCCAGGCCAGCGTCTTGGCGACGTTGATCCCGACGAGGAGCGATCCCGCGAGGCCTGGCCCGTACGTCACGGCGACCCCGTCGACGTCGCTCCAGGCGACCCCGGCCGCAGCCCAGGCCTCATCGAGAACCGGCAGGATCCAGCGCAGGTGCGCCCGGGCGGCGACCTCCGGCACGATCCCGCCGCTCGGTGCGTGGAGCGCGACCTGGCTGGCCACGACGTTGGCGAGGATCGCCCGGCCATCCTCGACCAGGGCGATGCCCGTCTCGTCGCACGACGACTCGATCGCGAGGAGCAGCGGTCCGCTCATGCCGGCTCCCGCGGTTCGTGCTCGAGCGGCGTGGGCTCCCGCGGTTCGTGCCGGCGCGCCTCGAGCTCCGCCCGGAGGCGGGCGACGCGCTCGCGCATCGGCCCGCCCTCCAGCGCCTCCGTCGTCATGATCAGCGCGTCCTCGCCGTTGTCCGAGTAGTAACGCGGCCGAATCCCGACCGGTCGGAAGCCGTACTTCTCGTAGAGCCGGCGGGCGGGCATGTTCGAGAGGCGGACCTCGAGCGTCGCCTCCCGGGCCCGCCGGACGATCGAGACGTCGAGCAGCGCAAGGAGCAGACGCTCCCCGATCCCCCGTCGGCGCCAGGCCGGGTCGACGGCGAACGTCGTGATGTGGGCCTCGTCGACCATGAGCCAGATGCCGGCGAAGCCGACGACCACGTCGTCCATCCGGGCGACGAGGTACGTGGCGAGCTTGTTCGTCGTGAGCTCGCTCCGGTAGGCATCGTCGGGCCACGGCGGGAAGAAGCTCGCCCGCTCGATCGCGTGGACTGCGTCGAGATCGAGGAGCGTCATCGGCTCGATCCGGACGGCTACCGGTGGTCGAGCGACCACGTCACGCCGCCTTCCAGGTCGAGGCCGCCGGTCACGCCGCGCGGCAGGGTCACGTACTCCGGCACGAGCGTCTCCGGATCGTCCCCGCCGTCCGTCAGGCGCGCCGAGCCGAGTCGGAGCAGCGCCGCGGCCAGCCCGTCGAGGGCGGCCCGGCCCCTGGCGAGGGCGCCATCGTCGGCCCGACCCTCGAGATCGACGGCGATCATGTCCCGCTCGGCGGTCGCAACGGGACCGCTGGCGGTCGGCTCGGTGGCCCGGGCGGCCACGAGCCGGGGCGCGGCTCCGGGCCTCACCTCGACCCGGTCCTGCGGGCCGGCCGGCAGCCACACGTCGACCCCGCCCCCGGCCGCCGCCGCGAGCGCCGTGGCCGTCGAGACGCCGGCGATCGGGATGCCGAGCTCGTGCGCCAGCGTCTTCGCCGTCGCCAGCCCGACGCGGAGGCCGGTGAAGGCGCCCGGGCCCGTGCCGGCGACCACGCCCCGCAGGCCGTCCAGCGCGAGGCCGGCGCCGGCCGCGAGCTGGTCGATCGCCGCGAGGAGCAGCTCCCCGTGCCGATGCTCGGCCGGGAAGGACTGCTCGGCGATCACGTCGCCGGCCGGCGTCCCGGCAGCGACGACCACCCGGCTCGTCCCCGTGTCGAAGGCGAGGATCCACGGGCGCCCGGGGACGGAGTCCCGCGTCATGCGGCCGCCGCGCCCAGGTACCGCTCCAGACCGTCGCCGACCGCCCGGAGGTCGATCGTCCGGCTCGACTCGCCGATCGGCAGGAGCCGGATGTCCAGCCGGGTCATGGGCAGTGCCTCGCCGAGCCGGTCGGGCCACTCCACGAGCGTGACCCCGTCGCGCTGGCGCTCGTCGAGCAGCCCGCCGTCGAAGGCATCGCGGGCGCTCTCGAGCCGGTAGAGGTCGATGTGGAACAGCGGCAGCCGGCCTCGGTGCTCGGCCATGAGGATGAAGCTCGGCGAGGAAACGGTGGTGCCGGTGACGCCGAGGCCCTCGCCGAAGCCCTTCGCCACGACGGTCTTGCCGGCGCCGAGGTCGCCCCACAGGCAGATGACGTCCCCGGCCCTGGCCACCCGACCGAGCCGCGCCCCGAACGCGGCCGTCTCCGCCGCCGAATCGGTGCGCAGGGTCAGCTCGGATCGGGCTCGGGTGGGCACGCGGCCGAGCGTACCCGAGTCAGGCGAAGCGCTCGAGGTCGCCCAGGGGGACGGCGATCGCCGGTCGCTCGCCGAAGCGGACCAGGCCAGCCTCGAGCATCACCCGGGCGGGGAACCGGCGCGGACCGGCGAGGCCGAGCCACGTGCCCTCGGCGCCGGCGAGCGGGCCGGACCGGACGCGGACGAGGTCGCGGGGCGGGTCGGGGAGGTCGACGTCGGGATCGTCGACGACGAGGCACGCCGGGTCGGCGACGATCGCGACGGTCCGGCCCTCGAGGGCCTCGAGCATCGCCATGATGGGGGAGGCGATCGGCCGCCGGCCGGCGCCGTCGAGGACGAGGATCGCGAACGGCGGCAGCCCGTGGACGCCGGCCCGACCCCGTTTCTCCGAGGCCAGGAAGTCGTGGCGCTCCTTGATCCCGAGGGCCGCGACGACGACCCCGCGCACGCCCACCGCCCGGGCCCGCGTCAGCGTCTCCGCATCGATCCGGGCCCCGGCGACGAGGATCGCGCCGGTGGCCCCGACGTCGACCTGGGAAGCTCGCAGCTCACCGTCCGGGCCAGTCGCGACGTGGAGCCGGCCCGACGTCGGCCCGGCGAGGACCTCGGTGCCGAGGATGCCCTTCGCGGGCGACTGGAGGCGGATGCCGATCCCGTCGCGGACCTCCCGGACGATGCCGGGGAAGGGTGCGTCCAGTGGCTCGGAGCTGTCCGCCGCGGCGATCCGCCAGCGACCGCCGGATCGGAAGAGCAGCTCTCCGCTCGGGACGCCGGTCTCGTCCTGGGTCGCGGGGGCGCCGGGTGGCGTCCAACGGTCGCCGGGTCGCTCGGGGCCCTTCGAGCCCGGCCCCGGCACGACCACGGTCTTCGGGTCGCGCAGGCGGTCCGCCATCGGGGCGCCCCGGACGACGGCCTGGCCCGGTGCGACGAACGGCCTGTCGCCCGGCCCGAGCGGGAACCAGGCCTCGATCGGGCCGGTGACCAGCTGCCGCCGCGCCACGAGGGCGAGGCCCGGGGCCGACGCCGTCTCGGTCGTCACGCCGTTTCTCCCGGCCACGCCAGCTCGCCCCAGGCGGCGAGCGCGGCCCGCCGCCGATCCCGCCGCTCGGGCAATCGAAGCGGCACGTCACGGAGGTCCACGAGCACGCCGGCAAGACCGCCCGACACCGGCACGGAGACCCGCCGGGTCCGGCGCCCGAGCCGGACGACGTTGCGGAACGTCAGCGTCGCGAGCGCCCGGTCGCCGGGTGGCAGGTCGACGAACGCGAGGTCACCCGGCAGGAGGTCGTGCTCGCTCGTGGCCGTGCTGTCGCCCTCGAGCCGGATGGAGCCCACGGGCACCCCGCGCCGCCGGACGGTCGGGATTCCGCCGACGACGACGACGGTCCCTATCGGTGCGAGGAGGTCGTCGGCCAGGTCGGCGACGACCGGCCGCCGCTCGTCGGGGTCCTCGATCGTGCCGAGCGGACCGAGCAGACGGGCGTGGTCGATGGCCAGCTGGGTCGCGCCGGCCCGCCGGACAACGTCGGCGATCGCCAGCGCGACCGCCTGGCCGGGGGCGAGGGCGAAGACCCCGCCGGCGGCGATCGTCAGGTCGGGGGCTGGCATCGCGCTGAGCTCCGGCGTCAGCGCGACGAGCCGCGACAGCGCGGCGCGGGCCGCCGCGAGCCGAAGCCGCGCGCCCTCCCCGGAGGCGTCGGCCCACGGGTTCGAGCGCAGGTCGCGGAGCCGGTCGCCCATCCGATGGCGGTCGAGGCTGCCGGTCGTCCAGGCCAGGACGGAGTCGACGGTCCCCTGCTCCGGGTCGGCATCGATGAGCCCCGCCCGGGCGCTCCTGACGGCGACCGCGACGGGTCCCTGGTCGGCCACGCCCGGCGAGGCGATCGCCCGCAAGCCGCCATCGAGGCCGATCTCGATGAGCTCGATCCGGCGGGCGAGGACGTCGGCCAGGCTGATCGCGGCGCGGACGGCGGTGAAGCGCGTATCCGACGAACGTGGCAGGAGGCCCTCGAGGATCTCCCGGAGCGGCTCGTCAGGGCCGCTCCGGACCCGGAGCGGCGGCGCCTGATGGATCCGATCGCCGATGGAATCCGCCTCGTCGCCGAGGCCCTCTCGCCAGGCGGCGCGATTCGTGATCGGGCCGGCGAGGACGACGTGGAGCTCGGGTCGCCGCTGCGCGACGGCCGCGACGAGGGCGGCGAGGTCATCGAGTGCCGAGCCCTCGTCCGGCCCGGGCGGCTCGCTCGAGCCGAGCAGCAGGGCGGTCACGTCGGCCCGGAGCGCGAGCGCCGTCATCTCGCGCGGGTCGTGCGTCTCCGGCGACGCCGGCAGGACCCGCCAGGGTGTCCGGGCGGCGATCCCTTCGACCAGGTTCACTGCCCGACGGGATGCCCCCAGGACGGCGAGCGTCCGCGGCGGCTCCGTGCGGGCCTCCAGGCGAGGGAGG
>DATGGQ010000023.1:0-100520 GCA_035308445.1 Candidatus Limnocylindrales bacterium
AGCGTCGGCGCGCGAAGGATCCACTCGCGCTCGGGCAGGACGCCCATCAGCTCCGAGTTGGCGTGCATCTCGACGAACCGGAGCACGCCGGTCCGGTACTCGTCCGGCATCCAGTCGGTGGCCTCGACCTTGCCGCCCGCGATCACGTGCTCCTCGAACAGGCGGAAGCGCTCGTCATGGGGCAGGTCGTCGTTCCACGGCCGCTGGCTGCGCTCGCGAACCGGGAGCACGGGATCGAGGGCGAGGGGATCGGTCACCAGGTGCCTCCGGGCTCAGATGCTCTCGCAGGCGAGCATGCGCCCCACGAGGCCGACCATATGGTCGGCGATTCGATCGGGTGACAGGCGACCTCCGGGCTCGTACCACGTGGCAAGGCCGTTGAGGGCCGTGAGGATCACGGTCGACGCGATCGCCGGGTCGGTGATCCCGAAGGCGCCCACCGAGATTCCGTCCGCGATCAGGAGGCGGAACCGGCCTTCGTAGGCGTCCCGCCGTTCGAGGATCGAGGCCCGACGCTCGGGGCCGAGCGACCGCCACTCGTGGACGAAGACGCTCGCGGCCCCCACGTCCTCGGTCACGACGTTCGCGTGAGCCCTGACGAGGGCGGCCATCGCGTGGACCGGCTCGCCCGGGTGCTCGAGCTCGGCCCGCGCCCCGGCGACGTTCGCCGCCTGTTCGAAGCGCGTCGCCGTCCGGTCGACGATCGCCCAGAGCACGGCCTCCTTGGACGTGACGTGGGCATACAGGCTCGCGCCCTGGACCGAGAGCGCCCGAGCGATCTCGCGGACGCTCGTGCCGGCATAGCCGTTCGCGCGGAAGAGGTCTCTGGCGACATCCTCGATGGCGCGACGGCGGGAGAGCTGCTCGACCAACGCGGTTCGCTGTCCTCCTAACGAACGATCGTTAGGCTACTCGTCAGCAAACGCGCCCGTCAATGCCCGAGATCCGGTCCAGCCAGGACGACGTATCGATCGCTGCAGGCGACACGTCGCCGAGATGACGGCGCGCCGCCGATCAGAGATCGCTAGAGGAGATCGCTCGATGCATGCCTTCCGATTCCCGGCCGCGCTGGCGGGCCTGGCCCTCGTGTCCGTGCTTGCGGCCGCCTGTGGCTCCGCGGCCAGCACGCCAACCACGGCTCCCATCCCGACGGCCGCACCGGCGACCGCGGCTCCGGCCTCGGAGGCGATGCCGTCCTCCGGCTCGTCCGGCGCCGTCGTCGTGAACGTCGCCGGCGGCATCCTCGTCGGTCCGACCGGCATGGCGCTCTACACGAAGGGCACGGATCCCGGGAGCTGCACCGCCGGCTGCCTGGCGGCCTGGCCGCCGCTGACGGTCCCGTCCGGCGGGTCCGCGAGTGCCGGCAGCGGGGTCACCGGGGCCGTGGCGACGGTGACCCGTTCCGATGGCACGGTCCAGGTCACCTACAAGGGCCTGCCGCTCTATTACTTCGCGAGCGACTCGACGGCCGGCACGGCCACGGGCGACGGGGTCGGCGGGTTCTCGGTCGCGAAGCCCTGACCAGAGGCCTGTAGACAAGAACGTCCCCCGGGTCGACGGATCCGGGGGACGCTGCGGCGGAGCGTGCTCCGCTCAGCGCGCTGCCTGGCGGACGAGCTCCGCGAGCTGTCGCTCCTCGGCGTCCGTCAGCTCGGCGATCGCGTACGAAACGGGCCACATGTTGCCGTGGTCGAGGCGCAGCCCGGCCTGGATGCCGAATGACGCGTAGCCGGTGCCGCCCTTGACCTTCGCCGAGAAGAAGCAGACGACCTTGCCGTCCCTCGCGTAGGCCGGCATCCCGTAGAAGGTCCGCGGAACGAGGTTCGGCGCCACATTCGCGACGATCTCGTGGATCCGCAGCGCCATCGAGCGATCCGGCTCCGGGAGCGCGTCGATCGCGGCCCGGACATCGGCCTCGCCCTGGGCGCGCTGCTCTGTGGCGGTGCGGCCGGTCGAAACCTTGCGCTCGCGGACCGCTGCCCGCATTGCCGACCTCTCGACGGCGCTGAAGGTCTCGGACGCCTTGGGCCTGCGGTTCCTCGGGGTTGCCATGGCGCGATCCACGCTAGCGCAGCGGCCGCCGGCCATGCCGCGCGGCTAGAGCGCCGGCGAAGGTGAGGGTGCGGGTCCGAGCGTGCACGGCCCGTTGCCCGGGAACTCCGCGCCGATGACGACGTCACCGCGCACCGGCAGCGTCACGACCGCGGAGCACCCGTCGAGCGGTGGACCGACGACCCCCTGGTCGTCCGTGGCAACCCACTCGTCGATCCGGTACTCGCCGGCCGGCAGCACGAGCGGCGACGAGCCGTAGCCGCCGCCGAAGGTCGTGGAGTCGGACCCGCCCGTGGAGGCCCCCGACACGAGTCCCGCGTAGACGACGGTGCCGTCGCTGGCTGCGACCCGCTCGAAGGGCAGGAGCGCGCCATTGCAGCAGCCGGTCCCTCGGAGGGTCGCGACCTGCCACAGGCGCGTCGGCTGGTAGCCGGGGTCGATCTTCAGGGAATGACTGCCGAGGGCCCGACCCGTGGCGTCGTCGACGAGCCACACGGTCTCGCTGCGAGCCTCGTCGGCTGGGGCGGGCGGCTGGTCGAGTGATCGGACGAGCCACACGAGGCTGTCCCCGGCGAGCGTCCAGCGGGGGTCTTCCATCGCGATGTCACCCGCCCTGAACGGCGCCGCGGTGACGACACGGTCGCCCTGGCCGACGACCGCAACGACCTGTGCCAGCGTCATCTTCGGCGTGATCGGCGCCCCCGAGATCGAGGTGCCGGTCTGGGGCACGGTGAGGGGGACGTCATGCCCCACCGCCCACGCCAGTCGATCGACGACGAACGCCCTGGCGCAATCAGCCTGGGTGCCCGCAGTGCACAGCCACTGGCGGGCGTCGCCGGCATGACCGATGAGGACGACGGCGACTGGTTCCCCGGTGAAACCCGTCAGGTATGGTCCGATGCTCCCGCCGGTCTCGCTCTCGAAGAA
This sequence comes from Candidatus Limnocylindrales bacterium, assembly GCA_035308445.1. Taxonomy (GTDB): domain Bacteria; phylum Chloroflexota; class Limnocylindria; order Limnocylindrales; family CSP1-4; genus UBA5189. The sequence goes on from DATGGQ010000023.1 coordinate 2,980, forward strand.
CGGCGACAGGTGCACGCCGGAGGGGGCGCCGCAGCTCGTGTCGCTGGCGCCGTTCGTGACGCACAGCTGCGCACCGGCCTTCGTGTCGGCGAGCGCCACCTGTCGACACCAGGTCTCGAGCGGGCCGATGTACCGACCGGGTTCGGCACAGGGCGGATCGACCTCGTCGTAGAAGCCCGCCACGGCGACGGCCTGACCGTCGAGCTGACCCGCGTCGAGAAGCTGTGCGGCTCGGGTCACGGTGATGACGGGCAGGCCGGCGACGGCCGTCGGTTCGGCCAGGTTCGTCGACGACGCGGGAGTCGCCGTCGGCGGCGCCACGGTCGCGCTGCAGCCGGCGATGAACAAGAGGACTGCCGCGGCTAGGAGGGCAACCGCGGGTCGGAGCATCACCCCTTCGGCGCGCGGGTGAGCGCCTGCTCGAGGTCGGTCCACAGATCGTCGGGATCCTCGAGGCCGACACTCAGGCGGATCAGCGTCTCGGGCGTGCCGACCGCTCGCTCGGAGGCGTATCGAGCCCGGCGTTCGAGCGTCGATTCGACCCCACCGAGGCTCGTCGCGTGCACGATCAGGTGGCACGCCTCGCAGACGGCCTCGGCATCCGTTCCGGTTCCCTTCGCCTCGAACGAGATCATCGAGCCACTGCCCGGATAGCGGACCCGGGCGACGCCCGGGTGGTCGGTGAGCCGTGCGACGAGCAGGCGGGCGGTCTCCTCGGCCCGGGCCAGCCGGACCGGCAGCGTCCGCAGGCCGCGCAGCGCCAGGAACGCCTCGAGGACGCCGGGGATCGAGCCCGTCGCCTGCCGCCGGGCGACGAGGCGCGCGTGCCAGGCGGAATCGGCGGCGACGACCGCGCCGAGCAGGAGATCGGAGTGGCCACCGATCAGCTTCGTTCCGGAGTGCAGCACGAGGTCGGCACCGAGGGCCAGCGGCAGCTGCCGGAGCGGCGTCGCGAACGTGTTGTCGACGATGACGATCGCCCCGGCCCGCTTCGCCAGGCCGATGACGGCGCCGAGGTCGACGACGTCGAGCATCGGGTTCGTGGGTGACTCGATCCACAGGAAGCCGGCGCCCTGGATCGTGGATTCCAGGCCGCCCACGGTCAGCTGGGGATGCGTCTCGAGCTGGATGAGGCCGCGCGCGGCTCCCTCGCGGAGCAGCTGCGCGACGCCGTAGTACGGCGCCCGCTGGGCGACGATCCGGGTGCCCGGCGCCAGCTCGTCGAGGACCGCCGTCGCCGCGCCCAGGCCGGAGGCGAAGGCCACCCCGTGCCCGCCCTCGAGCGCTCCGAGCGCGGCCTCGAACGCACCCCAGCCGGGATTGCCATCGCGTCCGTACTCGAGCTCGCCACCGTGGTGGAAGGTCGACGCCGGCACGATCGGCGCGTTGAGCGGCGCACCGCCGGCCGCCGCGGGACGTCCCGCCTTGACCGCGATCGTCTCGGGCCGGAGCGGATGGTCCGTCATCGCGAGCCGACGCTAGTGGCCGGTCGCGTTGAAGGCGATTCCGAACATGAACGCGTGATCATCGAGGCGCCGACGCTCGTCCTCGGAGAGCTCGCCTCGACGACCGGGGCGGCTCCTGGCGAAGCAGTCGGCGCACAGGTACAGGTGCCGTCCCTCGGGCTGCGCCTCGCGTCGGTCGATGTACTCGGCGCGCCCCAGGGCCGTGTCGACGCCGCACACCACGCAGGGCTCCTTCGCCACCGTCGCTACCGCCCACCCATCCGGGCTGACGATACATCCGGCGAGGTCCGGCGAAGCCGCAGCCAGGCCACGACCAGCAGCAGGACGACGAGCGCGGCGCTGAGCCCCGGGCCGGTGTCCTCGCCGAACGCCTCGAGGCACGCGATCATCGTCCCGCGGTCCGGGATCGACGGGCACAGCGACTGACGGCCCAGCTCGTTCAGGGTCCAGGTCGCAACGAACACCGCGGGCACCGCCGCGATCCAGGCGCCGGGATCTCCGCGCCATCCGGCGCGCACGAGGACCCAGAGGCAGGCGATCACGAACGCGATGCCCAGGCCGAGGATCCCGATCCCACCGACAACCGGAAACAGGCCTCCAACGACGAAGAGCAGCCCCAGCCCGAACAACCCGATGCCAAGGCGCACAGGTGCGAGCTCGGCTGTCCCGACCCCGGGATTCGCCCGCCGGATCGTGATGACAAGCGCCACCGCGGCGGCGACCGACAGCAGGCCAGCGAGGACATTGAAGGGGTTGAGTGGCGGATAGCCGCAGATGGTGCCGGTGCTGTCACATCGCAGCCCGTTGCCGCTCATGCCCGCCAGGCCGACGATCAAGAGGACGGCCTCCGCGAGGATGGCCAACCCGAGCCGCATGCCCCAAGGATGCGCGCCCCGGGAAGGGGTCATAGGATCGGGACGTGGACGACCTCGCGACCGCCGCAGTGGAGGCGGCGCTCGCCGGCGGGGCCCGGTACGCCGACGCACGCGCCATCGAGTCACGGGCCGAGGTCATCGAGGCCCGCAACGGCATCGTCGAGGCGGTCGATCGGACCGATCGCATCGGGATCGGCGTCCGAGCCCTGATCGGGAGCTCGTGGGGCTTCCACGCGGTGCCGGATGCCTCGCCCGCTGCGGCGCGGGCGGCGGGAGCGGCGGCAGCCGCCGTGGCCAGGGCCTCGGCGGTGGTGCCCGGTCGCCCGATCGAGCTGGCACCCGTCGAGCCGGTCGTCGCGACGTGGTCGAGCCCGTGCCAGGAGGATCCCTGGTCGGTCCCGCTCGGCGAGAAGGCGGCGCTCCTGGAGGGCGTGACTGCCACGATGCAGCAGCACGGCGCCGACGTCGCCAACGCGAGCAGCCACGCCTGGGAGACCCGCAAGTGGTACGTCAGCAGCGAGGGTCACCGGATCGAGCAGCACATCCGGGAGTGCGGCGCGGCGATGAGCGCGACGGCGCTCGGCGAGGGCGAGACGCAGCGCCGGAGCCATCCGGGGATCCGGGGCCAGTACGGGACCCGCGGCTGGGAGCTGGTCCGAAGCCTCGACCTTCCGGGGAACGCGGCGCGCATCGCGGCGGAAGCCCGCGCCCTCCTGGCCGCGCCCGCATGCCCATCGCTCGAGGCCACCGACCTCATCCTCGGCTCGGAGCAGATGGCCCTCCAGATCCACGAGTCGGTCGGCCATGCCGTCGAGCTCGACCGGATCCTCGGCTGGGAGGCGGCCTTCGCCGGCACGAGCTGGCTCGACCTCGCCCAGATGGGTTCGCTGCGGTTCGGCTCCGAGCTGATGCAGATCACGGCCGATGCCACGCTCGAGGGCGCCCTCGGGAGCTTCGGCTTCGACGATGAGGGGACGCCCGCGCACCCGGTCGACATCGTCCGCGATGGGATCTGGGTCGGCGTGCTGTCGGGCCGCGACTCGGCGGCGCTCGCGGGGATCCAGAGCGGCGGCGCGGTCCGGGCCGACGGCTACAACCGGATCCCGATGGTCCGGATGACCAACGTCGGGCTCCTGCCGGGCAGCGACAGCCTCGAGGCGATGATCGCGGCCACGGACGACGGGATCCTGATGGACACGAACCGCAGCTGGTCGATCGACGACCGCCGCCTGAACTTCCAGTTCGGCTGCGAGATCGGCTGGGAGGTCAAGGCCGGCAAGCGGGGCCGCATGCTCCGGAACCCGACCTACACCGGGATCAGCCCGCGCTTCTGGGGCTCGATGGACATGCTCGGCAACCGCGACGAGTGGACGTTCTGGGGCACCCCGAACTGCGGCAAGGGCCAGCCCCTCCAGGTCGGCCACACCGGCCATCCGGCCGTGCCGGCGCGGTTCCGCGGCATCCGCGTGGGCGTTCGCGGATGACGGCTCCCGCGGCCCAGCTCGCGAGCGACGTCGCCGGCGATGTCCTCGCTCTCGTTCGACGCCGATCCGCCGACGCCGAGGCCGAGGTCGACGTCCGGTCCGGACGGCTCGGGCTGACACGCTTTGCCAACAGCTTCATCCACCAGAACGTCGCCGAGGACCTCGGCTCGGTGAGCCTCCGCCTGGCACTGGACGGCCGGGTGGCGTCGGCCCGACTCGACGGCCCGAGCGAACCCGACCGCCTCGAGCGGCTCGTCGGGCAAGCCTTCGAGGCCGCCAGGGTCAGCCCGGTCGACCCCGAGTGGCCCGGTGTCGGAGGGGCGGCGCCGGCCCCGAACGTCGACCACTGGGACGAGGCCACGGCCAGCGCGTCGGCCGAGGATCGCGCGCGACGCGTGGCCGAATTCGTCACCGCGGGCGGCGACCTCGAGACCGCCGGCGCGCTCGCCACCCAGTCGATCACCGTCGCCTTCGCCACGACGGCCGGCCAGGCCGTCACCGGGCGGACGACGATCGCCGAGATCGACGGCATCGCCCGCACCCCGACCTCCGACGGAGTCGCGCGGCAGGCCTCGGTGGCCCTCGCCGACATCGACGGGCAGGAGGCGGGCGAGCGGGCGGCGCGGAAGGCGAGGGAGGCGGCGAATCCCACGGAGGTCGAGCCGGGCCGCTACCCGGTCGTCCTGGAGCCGTCCTGCGTCGCGAACCTGCTGACCTTCCTCCAGAACCACGGCTTCGGCGGTCGCGTGGTCGAGGAGCGCCGCTCGTTCGTCCGCATCGGCGAGCCCCAGCTCGACGCCTCGATCACGATCCGCCAGAACATCGGCCATCGGCTCATGGTCGGTCTCCCGTTCGATGCCGAGGGGACGCCGCGACAAACGCTCGACGTCGTCCGCGACGGGGTGCCGACGGCGGTGCTCCACGATCGGCGGAGCGCAAGCAAGGCCGGCGTCGCGAGCACGGGCAACGCGGTCGAGGGCCCGAACTCGTTCGGGTTCGTGGCGGCGTCGACCGTCCTGCTCCCCGGCGACCGAGCCCCGTCCACGCTCATCGAGGAGCTCGAGCGTGGGATCCTCGTGAGCGACTTCTGGTACACGCGGGTGCTCGATCCGCGCACGCTCGTCGTGACGGGCCTGACCCGCAACGGGGTGTGGCTCGTCGAGGACGGGCGGGTCGTGCGGCCGCTCCGAAACCTGCGGTTCACGCAGTCCTATGCGGAGGCGCTGGCCCCGGGGGCGGTCCTCGGGGTCGGCTCGGACCTTGCCCTATTTCCGGAGGGCCACGACTCCGCCCAGCTGGTCCCGAGCCTCCAGCTCGCAAGCTGGAACTTCACCGGTGGCGCGAAGGGCTGAATCCTCACGGACCCAGCTTCGCGCTACTCCCCGGTGAAGCGGGGTGGGCGCTTGTCCATGAAGGCCGCGATGCCCTCAGCATGGTCGGCGGTTCGGCCGGCGAGGTCCTGCAGATGCGCCTCGTAGTCGAGGCCAGCGTCGAGGCCACGATCCCAGGCCGCGTTGAGCGCGCGCTTCGTCATGGCCAGAGCCCGCGGCGCGCCGGCGGCGAGGCGTGAGGCCATCTGGTGCGTCGTGGTCATGAGGGCATCGGCCGCGACGACGCGCGAGACGAGGCCCATCGCGAGCGCGTCGGCGGCGGACACGGGGGCGTTGAGGTAGGCGATCTCGGCCGCCCGCGAGGCGCCGACCAGCCGGGGGAGCAACCACGTGGCGCCCGTATCCGGGATGAGGCCGACGCGGCCGAACGCGAGGGCAAAGCTGGCGCCCTCGGCAGCGACTCGGAGATCGCAGGCGAAAGCCAGTGACGCCCCGGCGCCCGCGGCGACCCCGTTGATCGCGCCGATGATCGGCTTCTCGAGGCCGCGCATCGCCCGGACGATTGGGTTGTAGCGCGCGCGCAGCTCCTCCCCGAGCGGGGCGGCGCCGGGCTGGAGTCGCTCGTGGAGGTCCTGGCCGGCGCAGAACGCCCGACCAGCGCCGGTGACGATTGCGACGCGGACGTCCCTCTCGCCCTCGATCGCGCGAAATGCCGACAGCAGGGCCTGCTTCATCGGCACGGTCAGGGCGTTCAGGGCATCGGGCCGATTGAGCGTGATGGTCGCGACCGCGTCGGCGATCTCGACGCGGACGGAGGGATCGAGCTCGGCCCCGGAGCCGGACACGGCCGAGGTCAGGGCACGTACGGCTGGAGCTCGCCGTCGACGAGCTCGAAGATGCGCCGGTCGATCGGCTCGTCGGCGCCGCCGGACTGCTCGACGACGAAGTCGCTGAAAAGCGTCGCGAACGCCTCGTCGCCCGCGCGTACGGCTCCGGCGACCAGCAGGTCGCGGTCCGGGAGGCCAACGATGATCCGGCCGTTGCCGGCGAGCTGCTCGGTCAGGTGGCGGCGCACCTCCGGGAGAAGGATCCGGGCCGCGTCAGCCCCCTCCCCGGTCTCGGACGATACAAGCCGGCGCTCACCCGACAGTTCATCGTTCCAGGGCGCGTCGGCCGACCACGAGCCGAGGTTCGCGAGCGCGGTCTGGCGCAGGACGGCGGGCTCGATCCCCCAAGCCAGCAGGTGGTCGGCATTCACGAGGACGTCGAAGCTCTCGGCCCGCATCGCGTACGCGACGGCGAGGTCGGCCGGGCCGGCGTCGATCAACGGGGAGGCGTGCGGCTTCATCGCCTCGCGCGCGAGCGCCTCCCGATCCAGGCCGGCGAGCGCGGTCCCCGACGAGCCCGGGGGCCGGAGCACGGGCATGATCCGGCTCGAAGCCGCCAGCCAATCGTGCTCGGGCGCATCGGCCCAGCGGATGCCCTCGCCGACGGCCGCCCGGTGGCCGCTGACCGGGGCGTGCTCGTCGATCGGCGTCAGGAAGTCCGGCGGTCGATCCCGCAGCGCGCCCTCCTCGAAGTCGAGGTCGAGCTTCGGCTCGGGTCGGACGGGCTCGCCCTCGGGTTCGGTGATGTCCCAGCTCATCGGTGCCCGCGGCCGCCTAGCGGCCCTTCCAGCGGGCGGCGCGCTTCTCGACGAACGCGGCCATCCCCTCGCGCTGGTCCTCGGTCGCGAACAGCAGGTAGAAGTTGCGTCGCTCGAACTCGAGGCCCGCCTCGAGCGACAGCTCCTCGGCCCGGTTGACGGCCGCTTTCGCCGCGATGACCGCGACCGGCGCCATGCCGGCGATGCGCGACGCGAGCTCGAGGGCGGCCGGCACCGTCGCCTCCGACGCCACGACGGACGTGACGAGCCCGTGCGCCTCGGCCTCGCGGGCGCCGATCGTCCGGCCGGTCAGGATCATCTCCATCGCCCGGGCCTTGCCGATCGCGCGGGTCAGCCGCTGCGTCCCGCCGGCGCCGGGCATGACCCCGAGCCGGATCTCGGGCTGGCCGAACTGGGCGTCCTCGCCTGCCACGATCATGTCGCAGGTCATCGCCAGCTCGCAGCCACCGCCCAGGGCGTAGCCGCGGACCGCGGCGATGATCGGCTTCCGGACCCGCTTGATCCGCTCCCAGCGATGGAAGTGATCGTCGACGGTCAGGGTCGTCGGCGTCTGGACCGCGAGCTCGGCGATGTCGGCGCCGGCGGCGAACGCCCGCTCGCCCGCGCCGGTGATCACGATGCAGCGGCACTCGGGATCGGCGTCGAGGGCCTCGAGCGCGATCGTCAGCGCCTCGATGAGCGCGAAGTCGAGGGCATTGAGAACCTTCGGGCGATCGAGGACGACGAGCGCGACACCCGGGACCGGACCGTCGGCACTGGGGGCCGGCAGCGTGACGTGGACCGTCTCATGGTCGGCCGGCGGCGGCTCGTTCACGTGCGGCCGCTTGCTCCCGAGGGGCCGGCCGCTCCCGTCGGGCCGCGCGACGGCCAAGCCCGCCGCTCGCGGCGTGGTTCGCGGCTTGGGTCCTGGCTTGGCCGGAGTCACCATCGCGAGAACTCTACCCCGCGATCCACAGGACGAAACCGCTCGGATGGCCTACGCGCCACCGCCGGCCAGCAGATCCGGGGCGTCCTCGAGGACGAGGAAGGTCGCCAGGCCGGGCGCGATCTCGCGGAGGATCCGGCCCGCGGCGCGCATCGGCTCGGAGCGGAGGCCGGCGTCGAGCGATGCGCGATCGACGAAGTCCATCGCTGCGACGACCCCGAGATCCGTCTCGGAGCCGAGCGCCTCGGACACCCGGAAGATCCGGGTCCGGCGGAGGCCCGGCGTCTGGGCCACCAGCGGCAGGTGCTCGTCGCGGTAGCGCCGCTCGAAGGTCGTCATGGCGTCATCACCGCCCTCGGGTCGGCGATAGAGCACGAGCAGGGTCGTCACGGCGCGTCTCCTTCCTCGATGACGGGGGCGAGCCCGCTGCCGGCTCGCCGGAGGGCGGCATGGTCGGGGACGTGCTCGCGCTCGCGAGCCGCGGCCTCGGTCGAACGGTAGAAGCCCGCCATCGCCTCGTTGAACAGGCCCGGCTTCTTGACCATGACCTCGTGGCCGCAATCCGGCGCGACGAAGAGCCGGCCGCGGGGCAGCTGCCGGGCGAGCCCGGCGGCGTGCTCGACCGGCACGAACGGGTCCCGGTCGCCGCACACGACCAGTGCCGGGCAGTCGATGCGGTGGAGCTCGGCCGGCGACAGGAGCGGCTGCGTGGCGATGTCCGCCGCGATCGCGGCCAGCAGCGGCTGCCAGGCCCCGACGCCCTGGCCGGCGTCGTGACGGCGAGCGAGCGTGGCCGCCCAGGCGGGATCGGTGGCCAGCACGCGCTCGGGGTCCATTTGGGCCCGACCGACGCTGGCCCGCGGCTCGCGATGCGTCGTGATCCCGATGACGACGAGGGTCCGCAAGCGCTCCGGCGAGCGAACGGCGAACTGCAGCGCGGTCATCGCGCCCATCGAGAAGCCGGCGAGATGGAATGTCTCGAGCCCGATCGCGTCGACGAACGCCTCGAGGTCGTCGACGAGCCAGCTGGCCTGGAACCCCGCCGTCGCGTTCCAGCGCGTCCGGCCGTGTCCGCGGGCGTCGGGCGTGTGCACGAGGAAGGCCTTCGACATTGACGGCAGCTGGGCTGCGAAGTCCTCGCGCCCGAGGGAGGTCGCGCCGTGCAGGAGGACGAGCGGCGGTCCCGCGCCGACGACGTCGTAGCCGATCTCGAGCCCGTTCGCGCTGACGACCGGCATCCCGCTCGCCCGGCCCCTCAGCCCTCGGCCTTGCCTTCGACGGGGCTGTCGGCGCCCTGCTCGACATGAAGGTAGCGACGCCGGAAGTACAGCAACGGGATGACGCCACCGACGCCCGGCCGATCGTCGCCCGGGGCGTCGAGCGATTCGACGCGGCCGATAAACAGGTCGTGGTCGCCGGCCGAGAAGGTCTGGACGACGGTGCACTCGAGCGTCGCGATCGAGCCGTCGATGAGCGGCAGCGCGCTCGGGCCGGGGTGCCAGGCGGCGCCGCAGAAGTCCTCGCGGCCCGGGCTCACGGGCGCGTGCGCGAAGCAGTCCGAGAGCCCCTGCTGGCCCTCCCCGAGGACGTTGACCGCGTATCGGCCGTGGGCCCGGACCATCGGCGTGATGAAGCGGCTCCGATCGAGGGCGATCATCACGAGCGGCGGATCGAGGGAGACCGACGAGAGCGCGTTGACCGTGATCCCCGCCGGTTGATCGCCGTCGAACGTCGTGACGACCGTGATGCCGGTCGCGAACCGGCCCATGACGAGCCGGAACGTGTCCGACGCGATCTCCATCCGGTCGAGCATAATCGGCCGCGATGACCACCCGGCTCTGGGACCGTGCCGCCGCCCTGCCCGTCGTCGCAGGCGATCGCTCGCCGCAGCTCGCGGCCCTGCCCGAGGAGCTCCCGACCGTCCCCGAGCTGTTCACCTTCATGCGCGACGCCGAGGCCCGCTTCCGGACCCTGAAGATGCGGATCGAGGAGCGGACATTCGGCGCACGCGGCGAGCAGCTGGTGCTCATCGACGTGTCGCTCCGGCATCCCGGCCAGGTGCGCGTGGTGACGAGCGAGCCGGGCACCCGCGCGGTCGCCCCGAGCGAGATCTGGCTCTCCGACGGCGAGACGATCCGGACCTACTCGACGACCCACAGGCTGGCGACGAAGCGGCCGGTCCGCAACCGGCCACGGGGCCTCGACGCGAAGGACTACCCGGGCTGGTCGAGGGTCTACGAGCCCGAGACCGCCCTGCCGATGGAGACGCTGCCCGAGCTGTTCATCCACCCGGCCGGCTTCTGCCAGAACGTCCTCGCCACGGGCGATTGCTGGATTTCGGGTCTCGAGCCGATCTCGGGTCGCGAGGCCATCGTCGTCGAGTGCGACCACCCGCGCGCCGTCGAGGTCAGCGTCGATCGGCCCGACCACCACATCCAGATCGCGGCCGATCGCGAGACCGGCGTCATCACCAGGCTCGCGGAGTCGGTCCGGGGCGAGCTCACCCGCCTCGCGACGGTCGTCCTGCTCGACCCCGACGCCGCCCTCGCCCCGTCGACCTTCGATCTCGAGCTGCCCGAGGGGACGACGACCCTCTACTGACCGGCGGGGCTCCCCGCTCCGGGGCTCCCCGCCCGCCGCGAGACGACCGGTCGGGTGAGACCCAGCCGTCAGCGGGCTCAGATCACCTCGAGGTCCTTCTCGATCGCGAGGAGCTCCTCCGGAGAGCCCTGGACCTTCGGACCCTTGAACCACTTGTGGGCCGAGACGGCATACCAGAGACCCGCGCCGCCGAGCACGACGATGAACACGACCGGCGTGTAGTTGAACGTCGTGATGTTGATCGGCTGCGCCTGCGGGAGCAGGAACAGGACGCAGATGAAGATCACCCACAGGGTCGCCACGATCCCGATCGGCCGGCTCCAGCGGCCGAGGGTCCACGGTCCCTCCTTGAACCGCGACCCCGCCCGGAGGCGGAGGAAGACGGGGGCGATGTACGCGACGTACAACCCGATCACCGCGATCGAGGTGACCGCCGCGTACGCGACCGGGCTGTACAGGTAGGGCAGGCCGAGGATGAACGCGCCGACCGCGGCGAGCCAGATCGAGTTGGTCGGCGTTCGGGTTCGATGGTTGATCCGGTGCCAGAAGGAGCTGCCAGGGATCGCGCCGTCGCGAGCGAACGCGTAGATCATCCGCGAGTTCGCCGTGACCGACGACATGCCGCAGAAGAACTGGGCGCCGATGACGAGCAACAGGATGAAGAGCCCACCGGCCTGGCCGACGGCGTCGATCCAGATCTGGACCGGGGGCACGCCCGTCGATGTCGCCAGAGCGTGCGCGTAGCCGTCGATCGAGGTGCCATCGGCGGCCGTGAACACCTTGTCCGGGGTGATGCCGACATTCATCGCGACGAGCAGCACGAAGCCAGCGATGACCGAGATGATGACCGACCACACGATCCCCCGCGGGGCCGAAGTGTGGGCATCGTGGGTCTCCTCGGACATGTGCGCCGAGGCATCGAAGCCGGTCAGCGTGTACTGGGCGTTGAGCAGGCCGATCAGCGCGACGTACAGCGGGATCCCGAGGAACAGCGGGCCCGGCCACGTCAGGGCCGAGGTGTCGCCGCTGTTGTCGACGGTCTTCGAGAAGACCGTGCCGAGGTCCGTGCGCGTGTGCTGGTTGAGGACGACGGTCACCGCGACGATCGCGGCGACGCCGACCAGGTGCCACCACACCGAGACGTCGTTGAGGAGCGCGACCAAGCGGATGCCGAACGTGTTGAGCAGCGCGTGCACGATCAGGACGATCGCGTAGAGCAGGATCGTGTGCGGTGGATCGACCGGGAAGCCGATGGTCAGGTTCAGGAAGGCATTCAGGAAGAACGACAGCCCGAAGTCGATGCCGGCCGTGACGGCGACCTGGCCGACGAGGTTGAACCAGCCGACGAACCAGCTCCACGCCGCGCCGTTGCCGCCGGCCTCGTCCGCCAGCTTCGCCGACCAGTAGTACAGCCCGCCGGCGGTCGGGTAGCTGGAGGCGACCTCCGCCATGCCGAGCGCGACGAGGATGACGAACAGCCCGACGAACAGCCAGCCGCCCGTCATCACGGCCGGGCCGCCGTAGTTCATGGCGAACCCGAACAGCGTGAGGCAGCCGGACAGGATCGAGATGATCGTGAACGAGACCGCGAAGTTCGAGAACGTCCGCATCCCTCGCCGGAGCTCCTGGGCATAGCCCAGCTGATGCAGTCGTTCGGTGTCGGAAACAGCCATGCCGGAAACGACCTCCCTCCCGGTGCCGTGGTCGCGACCCCGTCCCAAGTCGCGAATGCCGTCGCCGGGATTGTGCATCATGGGCGGGGCATTCACGCCACCAAATCACGCGGGGTCCCGCCTTGGCTGATCGGCTGGCTGGCAAGGTCTGCATCGTCACCGGCGCGGGCTCCGGGATCGGCCGGGCGACCGCCATCCGGTTCGCCGAAGAGGGCGCGCGGGTGACCTGCGTCGATGTCGCTGCGGATGCCGTTCGCGACACCGCGGCCGCGATCGGCGCGTCCGCTGTTGCGGTCGCGGCGGACGTCTCGAGCCCGGAGCAGGTCCGCCGCTACACCGACGAGACCGCCGCGAGGTGGGGTGGGCTGCACGTGGTGTTCAACAACGCCGGGGTGAACCTGCCGGGCGTCTTCCACGAGGCCACGGACGAGGTCGTCGATCGAACGCTGAACGTGAACGTCAAGGGGCCGATCTACGGCTGTCGGTATGCGATCCCCCACATGCTCCGGGGCGGAGGCGGCTCGTTGATCAACACGACGTCCGTCAACGGCCTCGTCGCGGAGCCGTTCCTCGCCATCTACGCGACGTCGAAGGGGGCGCTCGTCATGCTGTCGAAGGGCATCGCCCTCGACTACGCGAAGCAGGGCATTCGCTGCAACGCGATCGCGCCGGGCTGGGTGGACACGCCCATCAACTACGCCCACGCCGAGCTGCTCGGCGGGCTGGCAGAGGTCTACGCGACGATCGACTCGTTTCAGCCGATCGGGCGACCCGGGGAGCCGAGGGAGATCGCGAACGTGGCACTGTTCCTGGCCTCGGACGAGTCGTCGTTCGTGACCGGTTCGGTCCTCGTCGCCGATGGAGGGATGACCGCGAAATGACGACCCACGAGAAGCACCCGCGCCTGGAGGAGCTCGAAGGCCAGGTGCGCGACGGGCAGATCGACACACTGATCGTCGCCATCACCGACATGCAGGGCCGGCTCATGGGCAAGCGCGTCCAGGCCCAGGCCTTCCTGAATGGCGTCATTGACCACGGCGCCCACTTCTGCACGTACCTGCTGGGCACCGACATGGAGATGAACACGCCCGACGGGTTCAAGCTCATGAACTGGGAGACCGGCTACGGCGACTGGATCGCGGCGCCGGTCTGGGACACGCTCCGGATCGTCCCGTGGCTCGAGAAGACCGCGATCGTGCTGTCGGACACGATCGACGAGGAGAGCCACCAGGAGATCCCGGTCTCGCCGCGGACGATCCTGAAGCGCCAGATCGAGAAGGCAGGGAAGGCCGGGTTCACGGTCAAGGCGGGCAGCGAGTTCGAGTACTACGTCCTGCGCGATTCCTGGCAGGACATCGCCGACAATGGCTACGGGATCCCGAAGCGGTTCGGCACGTACAACGAGGACTACCACCTCCTCCAGGCGACGAAGGCCGAGCCACTCCACCGGCTCCTCCGGAACCTCATGACCGAGGCCCGGATCCCGATCGAGTTCTCGAAGGGCGAAGCGGCGCCCGGGCAGCACGAGGTCAACATCCGCTACGACCACGTCCTCGAATCGGCCGACCGGAGCGTGCTGTTCAAGCACGGCGCGAAGGAGATCGCCTACCTCAACGGCTGGGGCATCACGTTCATGGCCAAGCCCGACCACTCGTGGACGGGCTCATCGGGCCATCTCCATATGTCGCTGTGGGACGCCAGGATGGACGTGCCGCTGACCTCGGACGAGAAGGCCGGCCTGCCGTACGGCATGTCGAAGACGTTCAGCCAGTTCGTCGCCGGGATGATGTCGCTGTCCCGCGAGCTCGCCATCTTCATCGCCCCGTTCATCAACTCGTACAAGCGCTATGCGTCGCTGTCGTGGGCGCCCGTCAACGTGGTCTGGGGCCGCGACAACCGGACGACCGGGTTCCGGCTCGTCGGCCACGGTGACGGCCTCCATGTCGAGGACCGCTTCCCCGGCGGCGACATGAACGCCTACCTGACCTACGCCGCGATGGTCGGCGCGGGCCTGTACGGTATCGAGCACGGGCTGAAGCTCGCCCCCGAGTACAAGGGCAACGGCTACATCGCCAAGGGCGTGCAGCGGATGCCGCGGGGCATGTACGAGGCGATCTGGGAGCTCGAGCGTTCGAAGGCGGCGGTGGAGATCTTCGGCCAGGACGTGATCGACCACTACCTGAACGCCGCGCGCGTCGAGCAGGAGCTCTACGACTCGGTCGTCCACGACTGGGACCGCGAGCGGTACCTCGAACGCGGCTGATCCGGCGTCCTGGGCTCGCGTGTCACGCGGGCCGCTGCGATCACGCGGGCCGCTGCGATCCCGCGGGCCGCTGCCGTGCCTCGGCTCGCGTGTCCCTGGGCTACCTGCCATCAGGCGTCGAACCCGCTGATTCCGCAGGCCTCGGCCGTCCCTTTGGCACTCCGCCGTCCAGCGGCCCTCTGCGATCCCTGGACATACGGCTGTCCCGCAGCTCTCTGATCACTCCTTGCCGGACAGGACTCCGGCGACTCTGCGTCGACCGATCGTCGCCAGGCAGTCACGAGAGGGCGTGTCTGTCACTGGCATCGCGCCCAGGACGGACGCCGCGAGAACGACCCGGCGATCGAGAGCCCAGCACCGTCCTGACGCAGAGTCGCGGCGGTCCTATCTGGCAACAACGTCGCGAGACGCGTTGGGCGCGAACGTCGTAAACGACCCCGTGACCGGTCGCGGCGCCCTTGCGCGCGGCCCAGCGCCAGCAGCCCCGTACCGCAACCCTCGACTCGGACTGTGAGTCTTCACCAGGAAGCACGGCGGTTGAGGCTCGGATTCGGGGTCCGAATTGGTACGTGCTGGCAGCCCTGGGCTGATGTTCGGCCCCTGGTTCCGGACTCGCGGTCCGCCAACGCAGCGTCGGGCGTGATGGTGACGCCTGGCAGTCCGCCGGCCATCGTGGAGTGAACGGGGGTCCGGCAGCCGCCGTGGAGTGAACTGGCGACCGGCAGCGCCTCGTCCTCGCCCCTACGATCAGCCGACCAACTCGAGGAGGGACGGGCGCGATGCGGTTGCAGGGCAAGGTGACGATCATCACCGGCGGCGCGAGCGGCATGGGCCGGGTCGCGGCGCGGATGTTCGCGGCGGAGGGGGCGAAGGTCGTCGTCGCGGACGTGACGGCGCCGGCGGCACAGTCGGTCGTCGACGAGGTGAAGGCCGCGGGCGGCCAGGCGATCGCGGTTGTCGCGGACGTCTCGAAGGAAGCCGACGCGAAGCGGATGATCGACGAGACCGTGGCCGCGTTCGGCCGGGTCGACGTCCTCTACAACAACGCCGGGATCATGCCCGAGGCCGACCACTCGGTCATCGACACCTCCGTCGAGGACTGGGATCGAGTCATGGCCGTGAACGTTCGCGGCGTGTTCCTGGGCTGCAAGTACGCGATCCCGAAGATGGTCGAGCAGGGCTCTGGCTCGGTGATCAACATCTCGAGCTTCGTGGCCCTCATGGGCTGCTCGAACCCCCAGGACGCGTACACCGCGTCGAAGGGTGCCGTCCTCGCGCTGACGAAGTCGCTCGCCGTGCAGTTCGCTCCGAAGGGCGTCCGGACGAACGCCATCTGCCCGGGGCCCGTGGAGACGCCGCTGCTCATGGACTGGCTCGTGAAGGACGAGGAGGCGAAGCGGATCCGCCTGGCCCGCAACCCGACCGGGCGGTTCGGCAAGCCCGAGGAGATCGTCACGATGGCGGTCTACCTCGCCTCGGACGAGTCGCGCTGGACGAACGGCGCCGCGATGGTCGTCGACGGCGGCATCACGGTGAACTACTTCTAGCGATTCAGGTCGCCGGCGGGCGCCGCGTTCGGTCGCCGAGCTAGCCGCCGCCGCAGCCGCCGGAGCTCGGGAGCAGGTGGGCGAGCGCGTGGGAGGCCGCGTCGGCGCCACCGGTGATGGTCAGCAGGACGATGGCGGCGACCAGGAACGCCACGAGGATGGCGAGCTGACGGTGTCGGGACGGGCCGGGCCGGGCTTCCGGGTCGAGGAACACGCCGGGATCGGCATCGAGATCGGGTTCGGGGACGGCATCGGGATCGGGGAGCATCGATGGCGTCGAGTCGATGGCCACCCGGCTGAGACGCCCTGGATCGAGGATCGTGACGGATTCCGGGCGTAGAATCGCGGCCCTTCCCGACCCACATTCCGAGGCTCAACCCAGATGGCAATCGAGCAGCAGGCGGCCGGCGCCGCGACCCAGGCGAAGCTCCAGATGGTCATCGGCGGCGAGACCGTCGATGCCGCCGACGGCCAGACGTTCGAGGTCGTCAACCCCGCGAACGGTCAGACGATCGCCACGGCGCCCCTGGGTGGCAAGGTCGACGTCGATCGGGCCGTCGAGGCGGCACGGAAGGCGTTCGAGGACCCCAGGGGCTGGTCGAGCTGGGCCGCCGGCAAGCGCGGCCGGACCATGGCGAAGTTCGCCGACCTGATCAAGAAGAGCTCCGAGGAGCTCGCCCAGCTCGAGAGCCGCAACACCGGCAAGCCGATCACCAGCGCCCGCGGCGAGATCATCGGCGCGAGCCTCGTCTTCGACTACTACGCCGGCGCTGCGAACAAGATCTTCGGCCAGACGATCCCGGTCTCCAAGCCGGGACTCGACATCACCCTGAAGGAGCCGATCGGCGTCGTCGGGCTCATCGTCCCATGGAACTTCCCGCTGCTGATGGCCAGCTGGAAGCTCGGGCCTGCGCTCGCGGCCGGCAACACCTGCATCCTCAAGCCGGCCAGCCTCTCCCCGATGACCGCGCTGCGGGTCGGCCAGCTGGCGCTCGAGGCGGGCTTCCCGCCCGGCGTCATCAACGTCGTCACGGGTCCCGGCGGCACCGCCGGCGCCGCCATCGCGGCGCATCCGGGCATCGGCAAGGTGGCCTTCACGGGCGAGACTACGACCGGCCAGGAGATCATGCGGCTGGCCGCGAGCAACGTGAAGAAGATCAGCCTCGAGCTCGGCGGCAAGAGCCCGAACATCGTCTACGCCGATGCCGACATCGAGCGGTTCGCAGCCGAATCGCCGTACAGCGTCTTCGACAACTGCGGCCAGGACTGCTGCGCCCGGAGCCGGATCTTCGTGGAGCGGTCCGTCCACGAGCGGGTCGTCGAGCTCTTCGTCGAGGCCACGAGGAAGGTCAAGGTCGGCGACCCGGGCGACGATGCGACCGAGGTCGGCTCGCTCGTCAGCTTCAAGCAGCGCGACCGGGTGAAGGACTACATCGAGATCGGGCTCGGCGAGGGCGCCACCCTCGTCGTCGGGGGCGAGGCACCCGCCGACCCGGCCCTGAAGGACGGCGCGTTCCTGATGCCGGCGGTCTTCGACAACGTCGGCAACGACATGCGCATCGCCCGCGAGGAGATCTTCGGCCCGGTCGTCTCGGTCATTCCGTTCGATACCGAGGCCGAGGCGATCCGGCTTGCGAACGCGACGCCGTACGGACTCTCCGGCAGCGTCTGGAGCCGCGACATCGGCAAGGCCCTCCGGACCGCGCGAGGGATCCAGGCGGGCGTTCTGTCCGTAAATTCGAATAGCTCGGTGCACACCGAGGCGCCGTTCGGCGGCTACAAGATGTCGGGCATCGGGCGCGAGCTCGGGATGTCCGCGATCGACCTCTACACCGAGACGAAGAACATCTTCATCGACCTGCGATGAGGTGATGCCGGGGCCATGGACGAGCGATCCGCCAGGGAGGACGGGCCACCGGGCCGACCGCCGCGGAGCGCGACGTTCGAGGTCAGCCGGATCGGCCGCGACAGGCCGCGACGGCCGCTCGCGCCGTTCATCTGGGCCGCGGCGCTCGTCGGGCTGATCGGGTTCGCCGTCATCGGGCGCACCTCGACGCTGAGCCCGGGCCCGATCGCCGAGGCGCCCGCGTCGATCGCGTCTGCGTCCCCCGCCGACGCTGGCGGCATCGCCGTGCGGCCGGTGCTCGGCAACGGCGCGCCGGGGATCACCGCGGCCGACCTGCAGGTCGATCTCCAGACCTCGACCGGCGACTCGCAGTCGACCACCGCCGGCCAGCCGGTGCGAACCCTCGCCGTGTCCGGAGCGACGTCGATCCGGGCGACCTTCGTCGTCGTCAGCCTGGAGACGGCGAGCGGCCACGTCCTCGACTGGCAGCTCCTCAACGTCATCGATCCGGATGGCGGGATCCGACCCGGCCCGACGCCGACGTTCGGCACGACGTTCACCCTGCCACCGCCGACCTCCGACGGCCGGATCTGGGTCGACCTGGCGGCGCTCGACGGCGCCGGCCACGTGATCCTCGACGTCCGCCGCGAGCTCGCGGTCGGTTCGACCTCGCAGTCGTGGGAGCGACGGGCGCTGAACCTGATGGACTAGCGGCGCGGGATCCGGGGTGCGCCGGGCTCGAGCTCCGGGTGGCGAAGAGCCAGCCAGTCCACGATCGCGAAGTAGGAGGTCTTGAACGCGATCCCATCCCACGGGATCTCGGCCGGCGCGAACGCCCGGACCTCGAGGGCCTCGCGACTGAGCCGGGCCTCGCCCCCGACGACCGTGGCCTCGTAGGCGAGGACGACGACCGCGGCCTCGAGCCGCGAGTACAGCCCGACGACCTCGCCCGGCTCCACGACGAGCCCGGTCTCCTCCAGCGTCTCCCGCACCGCCGCCTCGCTGACCGTCTCGTCGATCTCGAGGAAGCCGCCCGGCTGGGCCCACGACCCGAGCCCGGGCTCGAGGCCGCGCCGGAGCAGGACGAGGTCGCCGGCGTCGGTCACCGGCAGCGTCGTGACGACGAGTCGCGGATTCACGTACGCGATGTGGCCGCAGCTCGGGCAGGCGAGGCGGTCGCGATCCTCGCCGTCGACCGCGCCGAACGTCAGGTGGGTGCCGCAGTTCGAGCAGAAGTTGATGGTCGAGGCGACCCACTCGGGCACGCCGCGACCGGAGGCGAGGTCGGTCGATCGGCCGTCCGGGCCTCGACCGACGGGCTCGATCCCTCCCGTTGGAGTCGGAGGGCTCACGCGGCGAGCACCAGCAGCGCGCCCGCGGCGATGATCCCGAGCCCGATCGCCGCGGCGCCGACCCACGCGAGCCGGAACAGGCCACGGCCGCGATCCACCGGCATCCAGGCCCAGGCACTCCGCCAGATCCGGAGCGACGCGTCGAGGTTCGCGAGCAGCAGCAGCGGGGTCCCGATCAGCACGCACGCCTTCACGAGGAGGCTGTCCAGCGGCGCCCCGATCTCGAGGGCGGTGATCGCGATCGCGCCGCAGACGAGGGCGACGGTCGAGAGGTAGATGTACTGCCGCTGGAGCGGGGTGGGCTCGATCTCGGGCACCCGATCGACGACGTGCCCCGGTCCGGGCCGCGGACCGCCCGGCACCGCGCCGCCCGGAACCGCGGCGCCCGGCGCCGCCTGGCGATCGAGGACCGGCATCCCGGGTTCGTGTCGCGGATCGTCCATCGGCTCGCTCAGAAGCGCGGCAGGTCCAGGTTCGTGACGTCGGCCATCACGGCGCCGGTCTGCTCGGCGCGGTAGGCCGCCAGGCGCTCCGCGAGGGCGTGATCCTGGAGCGCGAGGATCGCGATCGCGAGCAGCGCGGCGTTGTCGGCATTGCCGATGGCGACGGTCGCGACGGGGATGCCCCGCGGCATCTGGACGATGGAGAGGAGCGAGTCGAGGCCACCGAGCTGCTTCGTCGGGATCGGGACGCCGATGACGGGCAGCGTCGTCTTCGCGGCGAGCATCCCGGGGAGGTGGGCTGCGCCGCCTGCGCCGGCGATAATCACCCGCAACCCGCGCCCGGCCGCGCCCTCGGCATATCGGAAGAGGTGGTCCGGGGTCCGGTGGGCCGAGACCACCCGGAGCTCGCTGGGGACCTGGAACTCCTCCAGCAGCGCGACGGCCGCCTCGAGGATCGGGAAGTCCGAGCGGCTCCCGCCGACGACGCCGACGATCGGCGTCTCCCGGTCCTCGCCGGCCGGCACGCCGTCAGGCACCTCGGGCACGCCGTCAGGCACGTCGGGATGGCCGGGGCGCGTCGGCCCAGGACAGCTTCGACCTGGCCTCGTGGGCCGTCGCGAGCGCAGCCTCGGCGGACGTGCCCAACGCGGTCACGTGGCCCATCTTCCGCCGCTCGAAGACCTCGCGCTTGTCGTAGAGGTGGAGGTGGGCATCGGCGACCGCGAGGGCGGCGTTCACGCCATCGAGCGAAGCGCCGCGCCGCTCCCCGGACCCGAGCACGTTGACCATCGCCGCGCCGCGGGTCCGCATGTCGGTCGAGCCGAGGGGGAGGCCGCAGATCGCCCGGACGTGCTGCTCGAACTGGCTCGTGACCGCGCCCTCGATCGTCCAGTGGCCGCTGTTGTGGACCCGTGGCGCCAGCTCGTTCACGACGAGCGAGCCGTCGGGCATCAGGAACAGCTCGGCCGTCAGCACGCCGACGAGGCCGCACGCCACCGCAAGGCTCTCGGCGAGGACCCTGGCCTTCGCCTCGACCTCGGCCCTGAGGGCGGCGGGGACGGTCGACTCGAGGAGGATCCCGTTGTCGTGGACGTTCCGGCTCGGCGTGTACGAGCGGGTCACCCCGTCCGTGCCGCGACCCACGACGACCGAGAGCTCGAGCTCGAACGCGAGCTCCTTCTCGAGCAGCGCCGGCCCGTCGATCGTGGCGTCGCGGAGGTCGGCGTCGGATGCGATCCGGACCTGCCGGCGGCCGTCGTAGCCCCCGACGCTCGCCTTGAGCCGGAGCGGGTAGCGCAGCTCCTCGGCCGCGGCCACGAGCTCGCCCCTGGTCGCGACAGCCCGCCACGGCGCGACCGGAATCCCGTTCGACTCCAGGAACCGCCGCTCCGCGAGCCGGTCCTGGGTCATCTTCAGCGGGTAGGGGCCGGGCCGGACCGGCACCCTGCTGGCGTCGATGGCCGACACGAGCGGCGCCGAGATGTGCTCGAGCTCGTACGTCACGACGTCGCTGATCGCGGCGAGCCGCCGCGCGCCGTCGAGGTCCTCGTACGAGCCCCGGATGAGCTCGTCCGCCACGACCGCCGCCGGGCACGCGGGATCCGGGTCGAGGACGGCGATCCGGTAGCCGAGCTCGCGGGCGGAGAGCGCCAGCATCCGGCCGAGCTGGCCGCCACCGATGATCCCGATCATGGCCGGCGGCAGGATCGCCGGCGGCGCATACCCGAGCTGGCGATAGACCCCGAGTATCCAGGTCGTTTTCGAGTGGGTGTAGGCGAAGCCGTCGACCGCCCCGCCCTTCGTGATCCCCTCCTTCAGCGCCCGGTACTGGCGCCGCAGCTCGGGATCGCTGCGGAGGGCGTCGCGGAAGGCCAGGTCGCGAGGCATGTCGCCGCCGAGCGGCTGGACGTGGAGGTGGATCCGATAGGTCGTGCCGTCGAGGTCATACGCCCCGACGGGCATGGGCCGGGTCGGCGGCCACGGGTCGGGCCCGGGCTGCGGCCCGAAGCCGAGGTCGTAGAGGACCTCGACGATCCCCGGGATCTGCTCGGGCGGGACCTCCATCGACAGGTCGACGATGCCCTTGCCGGGGAGGCCTTCGACCGCCGTCGAGCCGATGTGCTCGATCACCAGGTCGGGCCGGCGCTCGTTGATGATGGCGGTGACGCGACGCGCGACCTCGACCGACCTCGGATCCCAGGGGTGGACCTCGGCTGTGCGGCGCTCGTACGGCCGGATCGGGCGGTTCGAGGTGCCCCGATCGGTGGGCGTGCTCGTCACGGCGGCAGTGTAGGGTGGCGATCACGCAGGGAGGACCGATGACCGCGCCCGTGCCGGAGCTGTCCGCGGGTCTGCATGGCCGGGCGACCGCCGACCCGGGATGGACCTATCGTGGGCTGCGCTTGCTCTGGAAGGTTCTCGCGTGGCTCCTCGGGATCCGGCTGGAGCTCCAGGGTGCGGAGCACCTGCCGCGCGACGCGACCGGGCGGCCGACCGGCGCCTGGATCCTCGCCGGCATGCCCCACCGGACCTGGATCGACGCGTTCCCGACCTGGATCCTGCTGCCGACGCGCCCCCGGCTGGCGTTCTTCGGCGATGCCCAGATGATGGCCCGCTCCTGGCAGCGCCGATTCCTCATCGAGCGATTGGGCGGTGTGGTCCCGATCCCGTCGAGCCGCGACCCGAAGGTCGTCGAGATGCACCTCGCGGCCGCGAGGGCGCTGCTGGATGCCGGCGCGATCTTCGAGCTGTTCCCGGAGACCGGGCCGGCGTCCGAGCTCGGCCATCTCCGGAAGCTCGGCGCCGGGCTCGGCTACGTGGCGCTCCGGAACCAGGTGCCGATCGTGCCGGTGATCTTCGGCGGCAACGACGAGCTGTACTGGGGCCGGCGGATCATCGTCCGGGTCCTGCCTCCGCTCGATCCCCGCTCGCTGGCGGGCCTGGCGGCCGAAGCGCCGCTCCCCGAGCCCGGCTCGTCGGCGGAACGGGCAGCCGTCCATCGGCTGACCGCCACGCTGGCCGAAACGGTGGCACCCGCCGTGATGGACGTTCACCTGGCCTCGGTCCCGCCGCCCGGGACCGTGAAGCGCGGCCGCTTCCTGACGACCATGTTCCGCTGAGCGGGGTCGAGCGGCTATCCTCCCGCCCATGCTCAAGACCGTCGTGGGACGTCGCCTGATCGAGGTGGACGTCGGGTAGC
This sequence comes from Candidatus Limnocylindrales bacterium, assembly GCA_035308445.1. Classification (GTDB taxonomy): domain Bacteria; phylum Chloroflexota; class Limnocylindria; order Limnocylindrales; family CSP1-4; genus UBA5189. The sequence continues at coordinate 25,651 of DATGGQ010000023.1, forward strand.
TCGCCCGGATCGTCGGCCGCTTCGAGCGGCTGACGATCGATGTCGGCACGGGTGACGGCCGGTCGGTCCTGCGGGCCGCGGCCACGGAGCCCGCGACCCTGGTCATCGGCCTCGACGCGAACGCCGCGGCGATGGCCGAATCGTCGCGGCGCGCCTCGCGCGCCTCCCACGCCTCGCGCGACTCGCGAGGGCGAGCGCCCGCCACACCCAACACGTTGTTCGTCGTCGCCGCGGCCGAGGGGCCGCCGGCCGAGCTCGTCGGTCTCGCCGAGCTCGTCACCGTTCGGTTCCCGTGGGGCTCCCTGCTTCGCGGCTGCGTCGGCCTCGATCCCGTGGTCGCGGCCGGTCTCGCCGACCTCGTCCGCCCCTGCGGCCGCCTCGAGCTCCTGCTCGCACCCGCGGAGCGGGACCGCCTGGCGGGCATCCCGACGAAGTCGGCGGAGGTTGTCGGAGCCGCCACCCTCGCGTTCGAGACGCTCGGCTTCCGCCTCGAGCTGGGCCGTCTGACCAGCGATGACGAGATCCTCGCCTCGGGTTCGACCTGGGCCAGGCGGCTGCGCTCGAACGGCCAGGCTGGCGCCCGACCCGTGACCCTCGTTCGCCTGCGATCATCGGAACGATGACGCGGATCCCGCTGATCCTCGACTGCGACACCGGGGTCGACGACGGGCTCGCGATCCTCTATGCCTGCGCCTCGCCCGACCTCGACCTGCTCGCGGTCACGTGCGTGTCCGGCAACGTCCCCGCCCGGCAGGTCGCGATCAACAGCCGCTCGATCCTCGAGCTGGCCGGCCGCTCGGACGTGCCGGTCCACCTCGGGGCGGAGCTGCCGCTCCGGAAGGGTCTTCGAACGGCGGAGGACACCCACGGCCAGCGCGGCCTGGGCTACGCGAAGCTGCCGTCACCCAGTCGTGATCTCGCCGCCGGGGATGGCGCCGAGGCGATCGTCGACCTCGCCCGATCGCGGCCCGGCGAGGTCGTGCTCGTCACGGTCGGTCCGCTCACGAACCTCGCACTCGCCCTCCAGCGCGAGCCGGAGCTCCCGCGGCTCCTCCACGGCTACGGGCTGATGGGCGGCGCGTACCGGGTGCCCGGCAACATGACACCGACGACCGAGTTCAACATCTTCGTCGACCCCGATGCCGCAAGGGCGGTCTTCGCCGCCTGGGCGGCCGCGACCGATCCGACGACGCCGAACCCGGCGCCGCGTCCGCTGGCCATAGGCCTCGACGTCACCGAGCTCAAGGCGTTCCTGCCGTCCGACGTCGCCCGCCTCGCGTCACGAGCGGGCTGCCCGCCCGCCGAGGTGGAGCGCCTTGGCGCGTCGCCGGCGTCGGGCCCGGCCGGGACCTCGAGCCCGATCGTGGACCTCGTCGCCGATTCGCTGCGCTTCTACTTCGAGTTCCACGCCGAGTTCGACGGCTTCTACGGCGCCTACATCCACGACCCGTTCGCGCTCGCCGCGACGATCGACCGATCGCTCGTCATGACGAAGCCGGTCTTCGTCGACGTCGAGGCGGGCGAGGGGCTTGCCCACGGGATGACCGTCGCCGACTGGCGCGGGGTGACGCACCGACCGCCGAACCTCGACGTCGCGGTGGACGGACGCTCCGCCGACTTCTTCGACCGGTGGATCGATCGCGTGGGCGGGCTGGCAACCAGCCGGTCCGGCGTGGCACGCTAGCGCGGGAGGGCTCTCGCTCGAGGGTCACAGGGAGGAAGGCTTCGTGGGCGGACAGTTCGGCACTCGCGTGCTGGCGCTCATTCCCGTCGCGATCGCGATCAACATCGCCATCGGCTACACGGTCCAGTCGGTCCTGAAGCTGCCGATCTACCTCGATTCGATCGGCACGATCCTCGTCGGGGTGCTGGCCGGCCCGCTCGCCGGCGCGCTCACCGGGATCCTCTCGAACGTCATCTGGCAGTACGCGCCGGGCATCGGCGGCGGCACGATCGGCCCGTTCGCGGTCACGGCCGGCGTCATCGGCCTGATGGCCGGGCTCTGGGGCCGACTCGGTGTCTACCGCAGCCGGCCGGCGAGCGGCGCCAGCCTGTGGGGCGCTGCGATCATCGGCGTGGCGATCATCGCCCTCCTCGACTGGCGGATCTACACGAGCCCGGTCTACGGAGCCGATCCGAGCGCCGGCGGCTACGGCGCGGGCGTCTACGGCCTGATCGTCGTCATCGGCGTCGTCGCCGCCCTCGGGGTCGGCGGGTTCATCCTCGTCCGCAGGGATGCGGCGGGTGCCTGGGTCGCGGTGGCCGGGGCCCTCACCGGCATCGTCGCCGCGATCGTGTCGGCGCCGATCGCGGCCTACCTCTTCGAGGGCGTCACCGGCTCGGGCACCGACCTGATCGTGGCCGTGCTCCGGCAGGGCGGCCAGGACGTGTTCAACGCGTCGCTCGGCCAGGGCCTGTTCAGCGACCCGATCGACAAGACCATCACGAGCTTCGTCGTGTTCATCATCCTGGCCGGCCTCTCGCCGCGGATCGTCGCCCGCTTCCCGAACGGCGAACGCCTCGTGACCGCCGGATCGACGAGCTGACCGATCTGGAGGCATCACCGCCCGTCGCGCTGCCCGTCTTCCTGACCGCGCGGCCGACCGGCTTCTATCGCGGCCTGAACCCGACCACGAAGCTCGTCATCGCGTTCGCGATGGCGGCAGTCGCGTTCGCCGTCCGCCAGTGGACCGGCCCGGTGTCAATGCTCGTGGTCGTCGCCGTCATCGCGGTGTCCGCCGGCATCGCCCGGCGGACCGTTCCATTCGCCCTGGCGACGATCCCGCTCGTGGCCTCGATCCTGCTCGTGAACACGTTCCTGTTCCCCGGCGCCCACGACGTCCTGCTCCGGCTCGGGCCGTTCAGCGCCACCGGGACCGGGCTCGCCGCCGCGCTCCAGGCCACGCTTCGGGTCGTGGCCTTCGCGCTCAGCGTGGCGGTGTTCTCGCTGACGACCTCGACCGACGACCTGCTGTCGGACCTCGAGCGACGCGGCGTCGGCCGCCGGGCGATCTACGTCATCGGCTCGGCGATCGGGATGATCCCACGGATGATCGAGCGGGCCGGCGAGATCGCCGACTCGCAGCGGGCCCGCGGGCTCGACACGGAGGGGTCGGCCTGGCGGCGGGTCCGCGGCGTCGTTCCGCTGGCCGGGCCGATGATCTCGGGCGCGCTCTCGGAGGTCGAGGAGCGGACGCTGGCGCTCGAGGCCCGGGCATTCGGCGCGGCGGCCCGCCGGACCGTGATCCGCAGCCACCCGGATGCCCAGGGCGAGCGGGCCCTGCGGTGGGCCGTCTTCGTCGGCACCGTCGCCCTCATCGGCCTCGCCCTGTCGGGCCTGCTGGTGCTGCCGTGACCGAGGAGGCCGCCGGGCTCCACCTCCGCGGGGTCTCGTACCGGTACGCCGGCACCGACCGCCGCGTCCTCCAGGACGTCGATCTCGACGTGCCCGCCGGTCGGGTGCTGGGCGTCGTCGGGCGCAACGACGCGGGCAAGTCGACGCTGTGCCTCGTGGCCGCGGCCCTCGCGCCGGGGGTGATCGGCGGCCGCCTCGAGGGGCAGGTGTCGATCGACGGCGTCGACAGCCGGAGCTTCCTGCCACACGAGGCGGCCCAACGGGTCGGGATCCTGTTCCAGAACCCGGAGACGCAGCTCTCGGGCACAGCCGCGACGGTCTTCGAGGAGGTCGCGTTCGGCCCGCGAAACCTCGGGCTTCCGCTCGCCGACCTCGTCGAGCGGGTCGAGGAGGCGCTCGACCAGCTCGGCATCGTGGACCTCGCACCGCGCGATCCCCAGCGCCTGTCGGGCGGCCAGGCGCAGCTCGTCGCGCTCGCCTCGGTGCTGGCCCTCCGCCCCGGCATCCTCGTCCTCGACGAGCCGACGAGCCAGCTCGACCCGGCCGGGACGCGGCTCGTCGGCGACGCCCTGGCACGCCTCGCCGCCAGCGGCCGGGCCGCCGTCCTCGTCGCCGAGCACAAGACCGACCTCCTCGAGCGCCTCGCAGACGACGTCGTCGTGATGGACGCGGGGCGGGTCGTGATCTCGGCTCCGGCGCGCGATGCGCTGGCGGACGGTCGGCTCCTGGAGCTCGGCGTCACGCCACCGGCGCGGGTCTCGATCTCGCGGGCCGCGGCGGCCGCCGGCGTCGAGACACGGCTCGCCGGAGCGGCCTGGACGTGAGCGGCGTGGACGTGAGCGGCGTTGACGTGAGCAACCCGCCGTCCATCGAGGCGATCCGCTGCGAGGCGCTGGCGTTCACGTACCCTGATGGGACGGCGGCGCTGCGGGGCATCGACCTCGCGATCCCCGTCGGCGGCCGGGTCGCCATCGTCGGCCAGAATGGCTCGGGAAAGTCGACCCTCGTCCGGCAGCTGAACGGGCTCCTCCGGCCGACGAGCGGGACGGTCTCGATCCTGGGCCGGCCCGTCGGCCGGCGCCACGTCGCCGAGCTCGCCCGCGACGTCGGCCTCGCGTTCCAGAACCCGGATCGCCAGATCTTCGCCGGGCGCGTCTCGACCGAGGTCGCGTTCGGGCCGCGGAACGTCGGGCTCGACGGCGCGGCGCTCGACGAGGCGGTGACGCGGGCCCTCGGGCTCGTCGGGCTGGCCGATGCCGGGCGGACGAACCCGTACGACCTCGGCTTCTCGAAGCGGAAGCTCCTCGCCCTCGCCTCGGTGCTCGCAATGGGCACGCCGATCGTCGTGCTCGACGAGCCGACGACCGGCCAGGATGCGGGGGGCATCGCCCGGATCGAGTCGATCGTCGAGGCGCTGGCCGCCGAAGGCCGGACGGTCGTGACGATCAGCCACGACATGCGCTTCGTCGCCGAATCGTTCGACCGGGTCGTGGTCATGCGTGAGGGCCGGATCGTCGCCGACGGCACCCCGGCCGAGGTCTTCGCGGAGGCTGGCTGGCCAGCCCTTCGCTCGACGAACCTCGAGCCACCCGTCGCGGCTCGGGTCGGGGCGAGCCTCGGCCTGGGCGCGACGCCGACCGAGGGCGCGCTGGTCGAGGCCCTCCGGTCAGCCTCGGCCTAAGGCGACGAGCAGCAGGAACGACGTCTCGGCGAGATCGACGCCCGCGATCACCACGCCGATGACGATGGGCAGTGGATCGCCGAGGACCCAGCCCGACCCGGCCGCGAACGCGGCCGCCGCCAAGAAGACGTAGCGGATCCCGCGGACCAGGTGGCCGAGCTCCGCGGTCGCGAGCGTTGCCGAGTCGCCAGAGCTCGAACGGGTCCCTTCGATCGATCGCAGGGCGCGGGCCAGCAGCCACAGGCCACCGACCACGGCGACCGCCGCGAGCACGGCACGGACGAGCGGCGGTGGGCTCGCGATCGCGCCGAGCGTGCCGGCGGCCAGTCCGGGGACCGTGACGAACGCGACGGCGGCGATGCCGACGAGGAACCAGAGGAGGGCCAACCCCCGGACTCGGCGAGGTTCCCCTCGGGCCATCAAGGCAGCGAGCCTAGCCGCCGAGTTGGCAGCGCCCCGGCTCAAGCGTCATCGATCCGGGTCCGCCCGGACCTCGATCTCGTGCACGCCGCCGTCGACGATCCGCCAGGCCCGCAGGCTCGGCTCGCCGGCCGCCGGGTCCGCTTCGCGAGGGTCGAACGAGACCACGAGGTACAGCGCCTCGGGATAGAACGACTGGCGGACGTCGGTGGGCGACGGCCGGCCCGGCGACGCGACATGGGAGTGGACGATGGCCCAGAGGGCCTCGTCGGCCCGTTCGGTCTCGATCGAGACTCGGAGGAGGTCGCGGGGGTCGATCTCGTAGCGGAACGGCGAGGCCAGGACGTTCTCGAGCGGGATCCAGCGACGGGCGAGGCCGCCCTCGGCGGCCGGCCGATCCCCGACCACCAGCCCGCAGCCCTCGTTCGGTAGGGCGGCCCGGAGGTGATCCACGATCGCCGCCCGTAGCTCGGCCGGCAACGCGATCGACGACGGCCCCGGATGCGGCCGTCCGCCGGTGCCCGGGTAGTAGCCCTCGATGGGTTCGGCTAGCACGGCGTCACCAGGCGGTGACCTGGCTCTCGAGCTCCTCCTCGACCGTGTCGATGTTGGCCGAGAAGATGCCCGCGGACAGGTACTTCCAGCCGCCGTCGGGCAGCAGCGCGACGATCGTGGCGCCGGGCATGTCCCGCGCGACCCGCCGTGCGGCGACGAGGATCGCCCCGGACGACAGGCCGGCGAAGATGCCCTCCCGGGCGAGCAGGGCCCGCACGCCGAGGACCGCCTCGCGGTTCGAGACGAGGAGCTTCCGGTCGAGCAGGTCGGGATCGAAGATCTCGGGGACGAAGCCGTCCTCGAGCGACCGCAGGCCCTGGACGCCGGCGCCGGGGAGCGGCTCGGCCGCGACCACCTTCACGCCTGGCTTCTCGCGCTTCAGATAACGGGCGACGCCCATCAGGGTGCCGCTCGTCCCGAGGCCGGCGACGAAGACGTCGATGTCCGGGCACTGGGCCAGGACCTCGGGCCCCGTCGAGGCCTCGTGGGCGCTCGAGTTCACCTCGTTGCCGTACTGGTCGGCCAGGGCGTAGCTCGGGTCCCTGCGGGCCAGGTCTCGCGCCTTCGCGATCGCGCCGTTCGAGCCGAGGGATCCCGGCGAGTCGATGATCGCGGCCCCGAACGCGCGCACGAGCGTCCGCCGCTCGGGCGAGACGTTGTCGGCCATGACGACCGTCAGCGGGTAGCCGCGCCGGTGGGCGACGAGGGCCAGGGCGATCCCGGTGTTCCCCGACGACGATTCGAGCAGGACCTTGCCGGGTCCCAGCTCGCCGCGCGCCTCGAGGTCGTCGATGAGCGCCGTCGCGATCCGGTCCTTCACCGAGCCCGACGGGTTCATGCCCTCGAGCTTGGCGTAGAGCCGGACCGTCGGGTCCGGGGAGAGCGACTGGATCCGGACCATCGGCGTGTTGCCGATGGCATCGACGATGTCCTCGAAAACGTTCGCGGGGCGTGTGGCCAGGCCGGGTTCCATCAGCGCCTCCGCTCAGCCACCGGCGATCGCCGGCAGGAGCCGAACCTCGTCGTCGGCGTCAACCCGAGTATCGAGCCCGGCGAGGTACCGGACATCCTCGCCGTTCAGGTAGACGTTGACGAACCGATGCAATCCGCCGTCCGCGTCGCGGAGGCGATCGCCGAGCGCCGGGTGGCGGGCGACGAGGTCGTCGACGAGGGCGCCGACGGTCCGGCCGTCGACGTCGACGGACTTCGCGCCGCCCGCGTCGGCGCTCAGGATGGCGGGCAGGACGATGCGGCTCATCGGGAAACCTCGATCGGCAGGGGGAGGGCCTCACGGCCGACTCGGGCCTCGCGGGCCGTGTCGGAGCAGGCCGGGCAGGCGGGATCGCGCTCGAGCCGGAGCTCGGAGAACGTCCCGTCGAGGGCGTCGAACAGGAGGAGGCGGCCCTTGAGGGTCTCGCCGATCCCGAGGAGGAGCTTGAGCGCCTCGTTCGCCTGGAGCAGGCCCATGATCCCGGGGACGACGCCGAGGACGCCGACGAGCGAGCACGGCGGCGCCAGCTCGGGCGGCGGCGGCGTCGGGTAGAGGCAGCGATAGCACGGGCCGTCGTACGGGACGAAGGTCGTCAGCTGGCCCTCGAAGCGGTAGACCGAGGCGTGGACGACGGGGATCCCCCGTTCCACGGCTGCGTCGTTCAGGAGATAGCGCGTGTCGAACGTATCGGTTCCGTCGATGATCACGTCGTAGCCGTCGATCAGGCCGGCGACGTTGTCGGGGCCGAGGATCGCCTCGGTCGCGATGACCTTCACGTCCGGATTGAGCGCCTCGATCGTCCGCTTCGCGGACTCGACCTTCGGCTCGCCGACGCGATCGGTGGTGTGGAGGACCTGGCGCTGCAGGTTCGACACGTCGACGAGGTCGAAGTCGACGATCCCGAGCGTGCCGACGCCGGCCGCCGCGAGATAGAGCGCCGCCGGACTGCCGAGGCCGCCGGCGCCGACGAGCAGGACCTTCGACTCGAGGAGCCTGGCCTGGCCGGCCGGCCCGACCTCGGGGATCAGCAGGTGGCGGCTGTAGCGCTGCTGCTGCTCGGGGGTCAGGTGGGCTGGCTGGGCGACGGGCAGGCCGAGCGCTCGCCAGGCGTTGATCCCGCCGGCCATCGAGGCGACGTTCTCGTAGCCGAGCTGGCTCATCGTCGCCGCGCCGTAGGCGGATCGGACGCCGCTCGCGCAGTAGAGGATCACCTCGCTGGCCCGGTTCGGGACGAGGCTCTCGATCTGCTGCTCGAGGTAGCCGCGGGGAATGTGGACGGCGCCGGGGATGAAGCCGGCGTCCCACTCGACCTGCTCGCGGACGTCGAGGAGGACCGCGCCGGCGCTGCGGCGCTCGTCGGTCTCCTTCGGGGAGACCTCGCGGATGCTGGATCTGACTTGCCGGAAGAAGTCCGACGCGGATGTCATGGCAACGGGGCTCCGAGCTGCGGGATCAGGTGGGCGCGGGCTCGCCGGGAGGCGGCGGCCGCGGGACAGCCGGCGATCAGGCCGGCCGCGGACACCTGCAGCGGCCCTCGCGGATCATCGACGAGGCGGTCACTGATGCCCGGCCGGCGTGTGGTCCTCGGTCAGGGCGTGCTGCATGGTCTCGAGCGACAGGAGCGCGCACTTCAGGCGAGCCGGGCTGATCTCGATCCCGAGCATGTCGAGGACGTCGGCCGAGGTCATGTGCTCGGCCTCGTCGACGGCCTTGCCCTTGATCTCGTCGGTCAGCAGCGACGCCGAGGCCTGGCTGATGGCGCAGCCGCGACCGGTGAAGCCGACCCCGGCGATCTTCCCGCCGGAGACCCGCAGCTGCATCGTGATCCGGTCGCCGCACAGCGGGTTGGCGCCCTCGAACTGGGCGTTCGCGTCGTCGAGGACCCCGAAGTTGTGGGGTCGCCGGTAGTGCTCGAGGATGTAGTCGCGGTACAGGTCGTCCATTGGGCGTGGGAATTCTAGGCGAAGAGCCGCTTGACCTCGCCGATGCCCGCCACCAGGGCATCGACGTCGGCCCGCGTCGTGTAGACGTTGAAGCTCGCCCGGGCCGTTGCCGCGAGGTCGAGGCGCTCGTGGAGGGGCATCGTGCAGTGATGCCCGGCGCGGACCGCGATCCCCTCACGGTCGAGCACCTGGGCGACGTCGTGGGGATGGACGCCGCGGACGTTGAACGGGATGACCCCGCTCCGGATGCCGGCGTCCATCGGCCCGTAGAGGTCGAGATCGGGGTGCTCGCGCTGGAGGGCCACCAGGGCGTAGGTCAGGAGCTCCTGCTCGTGCTCGCGGACGCGGCCCATGCCCAGCGCCAGCAGGTACTCGGCGGCCGCCCCGAGGCCGATCTCGGCGGCGATGTCCGGCGTGCCGGCCTCGAACTTCCAGGGGATCGAGTTCCAGGTGGAGCGCCGGAGATGGACCTCGCGGATCATCTCCCCGCCGGCGAGAAAGGGCGGCATCGCCTCGAGGAGCTCGCGGCGAGCCCACAGGGCGCCCGAGCCCGTCGGGCCGAGCATCTTGTGGCCGCTGAAGGCGTAGAAGTCGGCGCCGATCGCCTGGACATCGACCGGGACGTGGGGCACGGCCTGGGCGCCGTCGATGAGGACGAGCGCCCCGGCGGCGTGGGCCATCGCGGTCATCTCGGCCACCGGGTTGATCGTGCCGAGCGTGTTCGAGACATGGGTGAAGGCGACGAGCTTGGGCTTGAGCCGCAGCAGGACCTCGTAGACGTCCTGGCGGAGGACGCCGTCGTCGGTAATCGGGATGAACTCGAGGTCGCCGTCCTGCTCCTGGACGAGGAGCTGCCACGGCACGAGGTTGGCGTGGTGCTCCATCTCGGTGAGCACGATCTGGTCGCCGCGGTGGATGTTCTTTCGGCCCCACGAGTAGGCCACGAGGTTGATCGCCTCGGTCGCGTTCCGGACGAACACGATCTCGTGGCTGTCCGGCGCGTTGATGAACCGGGCCACGCTGTCCCGGGCGGCCTCGTACGCCGCCGTCGCCCGCTCGCCGATCTCGTAGATCCCGCGATGGACGTTGGCGTTGTAGGTCGAGTTGAACGTGTCGACCGCGTCGATGACGACCTGGGGCTTCTGGCTCGAGCTCGCCGAGTCGAGGTAGACGAGCGGCTTGCCCTTCGACGTCTTCGTGTGGAGGATCGGGAAGTCCTCGCGGACGACCTCGGGGACGAGCCGGCCGTCGCGGATGCGCGGATCGGCGTCGGGCGCCTCGGAATGGGGCCGGGTCGTCGTCTCGACGGTCATCGTCAACCCCCGATCAGTGCACGGCGCCGGCCGCGGCGGGCTCGTCGGCCTCGCCGAGGTCCGGGCCCTTCGGCACGAGCAGCGCTTCGTCCGGCACGTCCGAGGCGAGCCCGGCCTCGCGCAGGATCGGGCCGTAGCCCTCGTCCTCGAGCCGGAGCGCGAGGTCCTTGCCGCCGGTCTTCACGATCCGGCCCTGGGCGAGGACGTGGACGACGTCAGGGGTGATGTAGTTCAGCAGCCGCTGGTAGTGGGTGATCAGCAGGATCCCGAGGTTCGGGTTCATCATCGCGTTGACGCCTTCGGCGACGATCCGGAGGGCATCGATGTCGAGGCCCGAGTCGGTCTCGTCGAGGATCGCCATCTCCGGCTCGAGCATCGCCATCTGGAGCATCTCGAGCCGCTTCTTCTCGCCCCCGGAGAAGCCGTCGTTGACGTAACGCGAGACGAAGCCCTCGTCCATCCGCAGGAGCGCGAGCTTCTCGCGCATCCTGCGCCGGAAGTCGAGCATCGAGATCCCGCCCTTCATCGCGTCGGTCGGGTCGACGTCGCCGGTCTTGTCGACGCCCTGGAGCTTCGCGTTCAGCGCACTCCGGATGAAGCTCGCGACGCTCAGGCCGGGGATCGCCGTCGGGTACTGGAAGGCGAGGAACAGCCCGAGGCGGGCACGCTTGTCGGGCGACAGCTTCAGGAGATCGCGCCCGCGCCAGTGGACCTCGCCGCCGGTGACGGCGTACGCGGGATGGCCCATGAGCGCGTAGGCCAGGGTCGTCTTGCCCGACCCGTTCGGGCCCATGATCGCGTGGACCTCGCCGGGCCCGACCTCGAGGTCGATGCCCTGCAGGATCTCCCGCTCGGGCGCCGCCGTCGGCGCGACGCGCAGGCCCCGGATGACCAGGCGGGCGTCGTCGACGCCGTTCGTGCCGGTCATCGCGCGGCTCCCGCGGGCGCCGTCAGGCCGGCCAGCTCGATCGCGTGGCGCGGCGGCACGAGGTCGGCCAGCGTCATCCCATCGAGGGCTCCGGCGATGGCGTCGCGGACCTTGACCCACAGGAAGTTCACGGTGCAGGCTGACGTCCGGTCACAGGCGAGGCCGCTGTCAGGCTCGTCGGTGGCGCAGATCATCGGCGCGAGCGGCCCCTCGAGGGCCCGCAGGACCTCGCTCATCGCGATCTGCGTCGGTGGCCGTGTCAGCGTGTAGCCGCCATGGGCGCCGCGGGTCGAGGCGACGAGCCCGGCGTCGCGGAGGACGAAGGCCAGCTGCTCGAGATAGGCGCGGGGCAGGTCCTCCTCCGTCGCGATCTCCGAGAGGCTGGCCGGCCCGGCGCCGAAGTGCCGCCCGAGCTGGACCATGAGCCGGACGCCGTACTCGCCCTTCGTCGAGAAGGCGACGGCGCCGGTCCCGTGGAAGCTCGGGCGATGGGCGACCGCGGCATGCGCGGCCGCGGCCCGGGCGTGATCCGGGGTCAGCGTCGCGAGCGGCTGGGCGAGCGGCGTGGTCAGGGGTCGGACCTCAATCCCGAGTGAAACGATCGGGATTGAGTGTAAGAAGGCAGTCCCTGAGGGTCAAATGGTCGCCGGGTTCAGGTACAGGCCCCTCCGGAACGCGCCACCTAGCGTCCCGGTCGCTCGGCTGCGTCGGACCACGCTAACCGTGTCTGTGGAGCCCCGAATCGATTTCGGCAGAAGGTTTCAATCGACCCAGCGCTGGAGAGAGAGCAACCTGCCCAGCCGATGACGCAGCCGACGGGCCGACCTCCTCCCAGTAACGTAAAGACGAACCGGCACCGACTCGGCGAGGCTCCTGATCCGCGCCGTGCGCCGCTGGATCCGTTGTTCTTCTTCCCACTGGTCCGAACCGGCCCCGACGAACAGCCGCGCGGCTTCATTGAGCTGGGGCAAGGTCCCCAGGACAGGCGCCATCGGGTCGACCGGAAGCGGCCGGCTGCTCGGATTCTCAGCCCGAGCTATGGTCGCGCCGGCAAGCTGAAGCGAGATCCAATTCGCCTGCCTCCAGGCTTCAAACAACGAATCGCCGACGGCCTGAGAGACGAGTATGACGACTTGCTGCGCCGTTGTGGCTCCTGCGCGGTCATCAGCCACAACAAGCGCCCCGTCCTCGATTTGGCGGGCGAGCCACTCGTCGTCGCGCAAATTCCCGGTTGCCGGGGCAATCGCAAGATGTCCATCGAGCAGAGGAGAAGCGTGCTTCCGCTTCATCGCGACCCTGTGTACTGGAAACGAATATCCGTCCACGACCGCTCGGAGCGCGACCGGTAGCCTCTTCCTCGCGCCGACCATGGTCGCTATGACGGGTCGTCGGGTCGGGTCTGCCCACGTAGCGGCCCACCACGGATCTTTACGTGCCGGGATGCCTAGGTGCTCCTCCCACCAAGCCACATCTTGGAACGTCCGGTTATTGATTGTCTTGAGCACATCGCCGTTCCAGCCAAGCAGAGCCTCTCCAATATCATTGCCTCGGTCGTAGGCGCGGACTGCCGTGAACACGGCCGCCAGCTGTTCACAGGACTCCGCGAGACCGCCGATGAGGTCCCAAAACATCAAGCGAGTCCGTTGAACATGTAACCGCTCGGCCTGGACCTTGTCGACGAGGCTGACCTGCTCCCGATACTCGGCAAACTTCCTGAAGCGCTCTGCCAGCCGATAGGCATGACCGTTACGATTTGCGGCAAGCGTGAATGCTTCGGATCGAAGGAGGCTGTAACCCAACGGACCGAAGGTGTCGAGCCCTGCGCGGATGAAGTCGTATGCACCGGGTTGGGAATGAGGATGGCCTTCACCGAGATGAGTCGCGATCGTCTCGGATAACGGCAGGATCCTGATCCCTCGATCGGACTTGGTCATTAGGGTTCCTCTTCGCTCGCGTCCACGCCCTTGGCTTGTCGCGGTAGCATCACCCCGGCGCGACTGCTTGCGCGCCACCCATCAAGAGCGCCGGTAGAGCTCGTCCGACTCGGTGACCGGCGCGACAACCGACCGTCTCCCTCAGACGTGCACGGTGTCCCAGTCGGCGCGTTGGATGGAGACCCGAGGGATGTTCCGTTACACCGCCGCTCCGCGTCGTCGCGTGTCCGAGGCCCGCCCTGACGGACCAGGCCCGTTCGACGGCTACCCGTATCTCGTCAGCCGGATCGGTCAGACCAAGCTCCACCACATCGCTCTCGTCCCGGCGACCTGGTCTCGGGCCCGGATCGTGGGCATCGCTCTCATTCAGGCAGAAGCCAACCGGTTCGAAACGAGTGCCTGTTTCGGGCCTGATGATGCGGTCTACGTCGCCGCGAATGAAACCCGCACCTGGGAAGGACGCCCGCCAACCGGGAAGTACGTGACTGGTCGCCTCGAGCTGCCTGAAGCGATGCCAGCGTCCGATGAGCTGGCGGCCCGACTGCTTCGTCTCGACTGGTTCGAGCACGCGCACAGATCGGGGGGTTTTCTCATCGGCGATGGAGCCGACCGCGGACCACGAGCCAGCGGCGACGATCGCGCCAGGCTCGGTGGCCGGGGACCGGAGGGCCTGCCGTCTGGTCTACGCCGCTGTCCGGTGTGCCGTGCGCCGGCGGGCGAATATCTCCGAGCCGGGATCGAGGTCATTCGGATCCACTGTGTCTGCGACAACCACAACCGCTGCGTCCGGTGCCTCCAGCCCCTCGCCCGCCGCCGACTCTCGGCCTGGTTCTATGACGAGGCGGACGGCCAAGCCTGGTACCTCGCGGCTTATGCGGCCTTCTCACACCGGTGTCCGGACGAGCCGTAGGGGCCAGGTATCGCAGATGCAGCGGCCAAAGGCTCGCGGGTCATTGCACGAAGTACTGGAACTGCCAGCCCGTCGCGGTGAGCTTCAGGACGACGTCGCGGACCCCAAGGGTCGTCCTGAGATGGACGAGGACGTTGCACGTGCCCGGGTTCGACGCGTTGAATGACACCGATGGCGGACAGATTGACGCGGTCCCCGTCGTTCCCAAGGCGCCGGTCAGGACGTGATTCTCGTTTGGCGGCAACGCCGCCACCGCCACGGCCACCGCTTGCGAGCAGATCACGGCCGAGAAGGGGCCGCAGTAGGTAGGACTCAGGGGCGAGGCCGTCCGAGCCGCAGACGCAGGCGCGACCGACGGCGACGTGGCAGTGGCAGGCGAGGCCGTCGGCGACAGCGCACTAGCGGTGGGGGAATCGGTCGGCGACGTTGTCGTGCATCCGACGACCACGGCGGCGACGATAGTGAGCACGACTTGCCTGCTCATCGGTCAGCGTTCGCGAAGGTCATATGCGCGGCTGCGGTCAGCGAGCCACTTCCGGACATCGGCCGAGACACGCACCATCTGGCTCCCATCGAGCGAAAAACTGACCTCCGCCGTGAAGTCTGGGTCGCCAGCAACCCGCGGTTTGATCCGGGCCATGAAGGTCAGCCGCTCGTTGGAATTGCGAGTGCCCCGCAGCGTCATGTTGGCTGAATCGCAGCGGCACTCAGCACTCGACGGGCCGGCGCGATCAGCAAGAGCGTCGAAGAACGCCGCCAGGCGCTGCCAGCCGCCGTGCCAGTCCTCGGCATCAAACACGGATCGGGCCGACATGCGCTCGAAGCCCTCCGGGCCGAACGCCGCGATCTCCATTGGCAGCCTGAAGCTTCCCGGAGCGAACTCCTGAAGATCGAGCAACGTGAGCCGCGCCTCGTCGTTGCCGATCGTTAATGGTTCCCAAACCTCCCAGTCGTCCATCAGTCAGCGCCGGCGAATGTCACTCGCCACTGCCCTTCGCTTCGGCCGCTGCCCGCGCCCGGCGCATCTCGTGAAATTCATCGTCACTGATGCCGTGAGCGTGAAGCTCGATCAGCTGGTACCTGAGCCGATCTGGCATCACCCGATCGCAGGTCCGGCAACTGATGAGCCCACCGTTCTCGATCATCGGTTGCCCATCCGCTGGGCAGAACCATCGGCCTCCGATCCGCCGCTTGAAGGGCGTCGCAATGCACTCTCTCCGTTCACCGAAGCAGTCCATCGTGAGTTGCCAGGCGGCCCGAGAGAACCACATGTTGCCGGTCGGGCAGTAGCCGACCACCCATCCAAGATCGTCTTCTCGCTCCGTGAGGGGAGATGAGCACTTCGGGCAAAACACCTGTCCCTGCCTCAGTCACCGTGCGGCAATGTCATATGCCAGTAACAAGCACGAAGACCCCAAGGCCCGCGAACGCGAGTCCGAAGGCTATTACGCAGAGGTTTGCAGCACGTTCCTGGTTTCGCGTGCGCCGGTACCGCCAATGAGAGTGTGGCGCCTGCCAAAGTGGGTCGCGACGAATGATCTGGAATTCCCGCGTGGCTCCTAAGGCCAATGCGTTGTTGCTAAGCCGTAGACGAAGGCCACTGGTACCTAACGGGACGCGATACTCGTACTCCGTTCCGTGAAAGCGGTCCGGGTCTTGGCCCGGTAGCGCGTGCCCCGTTGTCGGATCCAGGATTCGGAAGTTCGCCGTCGTCCAGAACCACACTGGAGCGAAGCCCCAGCGATTGGCGGGTTGGGGGTCGATGTCATCGAGGAAGTCGAGGGCGTCGCCAACTTGGCGTTCCGAAATGGCTGGGACATCCTCGACGCGGTTCGCCGGTTCCGTGCCGTCGACACCGAATCGCCGCGCCAGCTCGCTCTGAAATCGTGGAATAGGCGTAAGTCCTGGTGGGTCGTACAGCCTGAAGAAGTGTCGGATCGCTCCGACGGGCTCCGTGCACACCTCCAAGAACGAATGAGTCCTCTCGTAGGCCGTTCGACGAGACATGCGCCCCAATGAATGTCCGCCACCGCTTGAAACAGGCAGCCCGACATAGGTGACCGCGCCGAGGCCTCTCGGGTTCTCAGCCACCTTCGCCTTCCAGGTGCATGGGCGCCATCGTCGCTCAGCGCTCGCGAATGTCACGTGAGGCTGGTCGGGAAATTGGTGGCTAGGTCTTCCATGACCCGTCGCGCGAACTCAGCCGCGCCGAGGCTCTCACTGGTGAACTTGGACGTGGGCGGCCCGGGCGGTGCATCGATTGATGCTCGGATCCATTGGACGTAGGCACCCGTCACAGCCCCGGATGCGTCACGCGTATGGCCCAGGTGCCATCCCGGCATGACGTGTCTCCGAGAGTGCGAGTAACCGAACCAATCTTGGACCCAGTCGGGATGGTCAATCAGTGCGCGATGGATAGCGTCGGCCGTCGCGAGACGAGGGTCGAACTGAAAACGCTGAAACAGCGTCGCGGGCCCGACGTCCCGGAGGGTCATGTAGTCGTGGCCGAATCGAGCGATGGCCTCGATGTGGTTCTCCATCAGTCAGCGTGACGACATGCGATCGCTTGATCGGGGCGGCTTCTGAGCTTTGGCGAGCCGTTCCATCTCGACCTCCCGCAAGATCCTAACGATCCGCGCAATTACGACGGGATCCTCGATCTGAGCGGGAAGACCCTGTTCGCGCCTGGTCCGCTCCACCCACATGCGGACGACCTCTGGGTCAACTCGGAACGGCGGGCGAGTCCTTGGCATGGACCACAGACGACGGTCTTGGCCCAACAGGTGCCGACAGAGGTCGCGAAAGGTGCTGTACCAGCTACGAAGAACGAGATTGTTTCCATTGCGCGGGTTTGCGTCAGATCGCCGGTCCTTCTCTCTTTCCGGTCAACGACGAGCCCGCAAACGCCACGGTTCTGTGGTGGTCGTCAGAAGACTCATTCGGTCTATTAGCAGGAGTGAACCGGCCTTCAGCAACGCAATGTCTCTGCGCCCGATATCGCTCAGCGGCATAGCCGATGGTTCTCTGACCTGCCCGAACTCGCAGCAGAGCCTCGAATGGGATTAGGTACAAGGATGCCCTTGGGAGAACCTGGCGCTCCAGTTCTCTGAAAGGCACCCAGCGCTGGGCAGACTAGTTGACCTTCCCTGGAAGCACGGGTGCGACTCGGAGCCTCTTACCTCCTATCCCGTGGCTACCAGCGGCAGTCAGTCATCAGCGTTCATCCGCTTCAGTGCGTCCCAATGACGCGGATGCGGGATACGCTCGCCCTTCATCACCAACCTGCAATAGCTGCGCGAGAGGCCGGTTGCGCTCGCGAGGTCTGATGCCGCGGCGCCAGTGAGCAAGGGCAGGACGTGATGAGCGAACTCCTCTCGACTCCACTGCCGACCGTGTTCCCGTTCCCAGGCAACCTCAGCCGCGCGGCTCGCGGCGATCCTTCCTCCTCGTGCTTTCGCAGCGGCCCCGCCGATCCCAGGTTTCTGGCCCATCGCCCGCAGGTGCCCCCAATCGCTCGGCAGCCGCTCGACCGAACGCCTGACCCTGCATCTTGATGCTGGCCGGGAGACAGGCACCGCAATACGCGCGACCGGTCGGTACGGTCTCGCCACAGGCGCGGCAGGTGCTTGATAGCCGCACACGGGGACGGCCCGATTGCCGTTCGCCGTGCCGCCGTGCCGCGCGCCCGGCCGACCGGCGTGCGCCGGTAAGGGTGGTTGGCACCTGGCCCACCCGGCTGTCAGGGCCGGCGGCGAAGGCACGGGCGACCGATTCCACGACGGGCGCCATCAGCGATTCCCAGACCGGCAGCATGGCCGCAAGCTCGTGCGTCAGCGGAGCAAGCACCCGGCACACGCCCTGGCGGGTCTCGTGGAAGTCGGCGGCTCGGAAGGTCCGCGCGCGGAGCAATTCAAGGACGAAGGCGTCCACCTCAGGACGGCCCGACTCCTGGATGTCCAGGGCGAGTGAATCACGCGCGCGCTGATCGGCGTGGAGCACACCGAGTCCCGGATCAAGTCCCATAGCTAGACAGGACAGCCGGGCGGCAGCTTCAAGGAGGCTATAGCAGTACGAGAGCAGGGCATTGGGCGGATTGGCGGCCAAGCGGGGGTTCCCAGTGAGGGGCGATGCGCGGCTGCCGAAGGTGCGCCAGTGGTCAGGGATCTTCGAAGCGTCCTGCGTCGCCCAGAAGGGCTGGAGCGTCGACCAGGCGGACCAGTAGGCGGCGGCCGCAGCGGCCTCTGGGACCATGAGCTCGGCCGGGGTCGTGGCGTCATCCAGTGCGGCCGCCGCCCGCTCGATCGTCGCGATGACCTCCGTCGCACCGAGCGATGCCGCGACACCGGCCTGGCCAGCGAGCTTGTGCCGAATGAGGGCGCGGGCGATCGCGATGCCAGTCGGGCTGCCGAACGCGTGTGCCTGGGCGCGCCGAAGGCGAGGGTCGTCGAGCCCATAGCCGGCAGACGCGACGAGGACCCGACCATCGGGATCGAGATGGACGAACGCGGCGCCGATGTCGTCGATGAAGCGCAGTGCGTCAAGGGACACGTAGCCGGTATGGCCGACGAGAACCAGGCGGCGGAGGCCCGACGGTCGCGCGAGACGCGCTTGGCGACGTGATCGCCCGATCCCATCCTCGACAATCAGATGCCCGCCTCGAACGTGAACGCGGATCCCGTAGCCATCAACGACCATCACGGCCGATCGGGTCACCGGAATCGGGACGCTAATCTGGGCTTGCATGGGAAGTTAGCTCCTTCCTGTGCCATGCCCCCGGGCCGTCCGAAGCGGTCGCGGGGGCGCTTTCAGTTATCTGGTCGGCGGGCTTACCCCGAGTCGAACCGCATACAGAGAAGCACCGATCAGCAGGCTTCGGTCGGCCCAGTCGGCCTCGAACCGGCGTGCTTCGGCAATCACGCGCTCTGCAGACATGGCGCGACCGATGAGCCCGGCGACCACATGCGCTTCCGCTGCAGTCGCAACCCGGATCGCCTCCTCCCACGTCGCCGGATGACCTACGCCAGCAGTCGCCATCCGGTGAGCGGCATCGGCCGAACCCTCGCCCCAGGCCCGGTCGAGCAGATCGCGAGTTCGCTCCTCTGACTGGTCGTCGAGTCGGGCGTCGAGGTCCAGCGCGTCGCCGGTGGCAATCTCAATCGTGATCATGGCCAGGTCCTGGCCCTCGGTCGCGGTGCGGACGCGACGACGGTCGTAGCCCGGCCGGTCTGAGGAATCCCAAGAGGCCGCGAGCACGGTCGCCGCTTGATCGACGGCTCCCTCGAGGGTCTCGGGGTCCCGATCTGCCAATACCTCGACGGCCGCCTGCTCAGTCCTCGGGTACGCGGCCAGAAGGTCCTGCTGGACGGGCGGCCAGAGATCGTCGCCGCCCTCGAACCAGAGCCACCAGCGGAGCTCGCGCTCGCTCCGGACGCCTCGGCCTCGCAGGGCCACGATCCGGCGCAGGCGGTCCTCGGCCCAAGCGGGGTAGAGCTGGGCCACCCCATGAGCCCGGCCCAATGACTTCGGTGTGGGCTTCGGTAGCAGACCGGCTCGACGGAGTCGTTTGAGTGTCGCGTCGGGGCGCCGGCCGGCGACGGGTACCCGGTCGAGGAGCTCCGTCCAGGTTAAGCCGCGATCCACACCGCAAGCATACAGCGGTACGTGACAGAGGACCGTGTCCGCACATTCGGTTCGCTAGATTCAACGTTGCGACCCGGCATGCACAGGTATGTCGCTGCGCCAGCTGAGGATCACGATGACCAAGGTCACCCCGGCCACATGTGAACGACGGGTCTACCTGCGCGGAGTCGCCCTCCCCTTGTCGGTCGCGGAAGCCCTGATCGCCGATGCCCGCCTTTCCGGTGACGGGATCGCCGAAGCCCTCGAACGGGCCCTGCGTGACGGCCGCTTCGCCGGGCGGCCCGGAGAACCTCGTCGGCGACATCAACCCTCGGCCGATGTCGGCCGATGAGCACCGCGGTTGCCTTCGATCGGATCACCGCGGACCGGACCGCCTGGCCTCGGCTCGCGCTCGACGCGGAACGGGTTGAGGACTTCGTCGAGCTATATCGGGACGGCGGGCTCGCGGCGCTGCCACCCCTCGCCGTCATCGACCGTGGCGCTGACTACCTGCTGGCCGACGGCTGGCACCGCCACGAGGCGTTGCGTCGCCTGGAGATCGTCGAGGTGCCCGTCGAGCTCGTATCGGCGAACGGGCGTGACGGCCTAGCGGTCGCCTACGAGATCGGTCTCCGGACGGCGGCCACCGTCTCGAAGGCCCTGAACCGGGCCGAGAAGCAGGCCGCCGTCCTGCGGCTCACCGTAGCCGGCGGCCGCACGGATGCGGAGATCGCCGATCTGGTCGGGGTCGCCCGGACGACGGTTGGCCGCATCCGAGATCGACAAAGTGCAATGCACACCTCGCCAGCAACGCCCACCACGGGCCGTTATCCAGCGACCGCCGACGAGCTGGCCGAGCGACTCGTCCGGGATCTTGGCCGGATGTGGGCTGGTCGCGGTATCACCGACATGGCCCGGGATCGCCTGGCCCGCAACCTCGCCTCGGCCCTCCGCCGGCAGTTCGGCGACGATGAGGCCCTCGTGTGGGCGCGTCGGCTGGCCGCCTGGACGACCGATGCCGTCAGTCGCCTGGAGCGCGACGCGGTCGGGCGATGAAGGTCCCTGCGGCGAGGACTAAGGCGATGGCTGCCGTCCGCAATGCGCGCGAGCTCGAAGCCCTGCCGGATCGATCCAAGGCGGCCCGCAAAGGCGCCCTCACCGTGATCGCCCGGGCGCGTCGTGAACACATCACGATCGCCGAGGCGATCCGTCGCGAACGCGAGGCGGGCCAGCACATCTCGAAGGAGAGCGTCCGCCGCTACGCCGAGGCGGCTATCGCCCGGGATCCCCGAGGTCGGTTCGTTCCGACGCCGTACGACCGCATCTACCGGCGGCTGCCGGTCCTGGGTCCCGAAGGTGTCGTGCTGCGCGACGTCCGCTCGAGCCGCCGGGCGACACGGAATGGCGAGCACCGGAACGCGATCAAGGCTTATCTCGAGGGTGGGGATCCCACCGGCAGCGGCATCCGGGCGTTCCAAGGCGAGGGAGCCGGCGGCACGCCGTTCCTGACCGATGAACAGGCGGTTCTGGAATGGGGCCGTCGCCGGGAGCTCGACGATCTCAACCAGGAGGGCTCGTGAAGCCGGCCGACCGCCCGCGGTGCCTGGTATGCGGCTCGACCGCGAACATCCAGCGCAACCACGTGGCCGCACGCGCGAACCATCGGACGCTCACGTTCCCGATGTGCCCGCCGTGTCATGCGGCGTTTACGGATTGGCAGTGGCGCCTCGGCATGCTCCGCCACGAGACACCGGCCGAACGCAGCGCCCATGACGAGCTCGAGCGGGCCTGGGCGCTCGTGGAGGGCTTCGTCGTAACCGTCGCCCTAGGGTCCGAGCCAGGCCAGTCGGCAGCCGCGGTCGCCCTTGGTCGGGCCGCGGGGATCGTTCTGGCTGTGGGCGCGGAGGCGACCGACGGCCCGCCGCGATGGGGACCGAAGCCAGCCCGGCGGAAGGGACCGGCGGAGCCTGCACCCGAGGCGCGCGGGACGATCGCGCTCGAGGACTGGCTCCGCCTCGGGCTCGAGGTTGCCGCCGAGCTTGGCGCCGGCGATCCTCGCCTGGCCGGCATCGCCGCGGGCGCCGAGGCCATCGCCCAACAGGCGGCGGCAATCGATGAGCCGGGAAGGCTCGCCCGCGGGCCAGAGCTCGAGGCGATCACGGCACGGACCAACGCCACGCTGGCCACGGTCGGCGCGATCGGATCACTCGAGGACCTCGCGGCCCTTGACGGCGAGTTGCGCGAGCTGGCGGACGTCGCGGACCAGACGCTCCGGCTTCTGGCCGCGCTCGCGACGAGCGAATCGACCGAGGCCGCGACCGCGGCTGTCGAGGCGGCCGTCGAGCCACACCGATGAGCGAGCGGCGGACCGTGGCGGTCCGGGGCTATACCCCAGGAACACCGAGCTCTCCCCGCCGCCGATCGACCCGGCGGCCGAAGACCTTGCTTGTGCTAGACACCGAGACCGCGCCATCAATGGGCCAAGGACTGCTCTTCCTCTCCTACCGGCTTTGCCGGGTGACCTGGCGGGGCTGGGCGCCGACCCTTGTCTGCGTCGAGGAGGGCCTCGTCTACGCCGACGACCTCCCGCGGCGGGATCCGGTTGGCTTCGGCGTGCTTGCGGCGTACGCGCGGACCCACGCGCCGGCCGTCGATCCGACGGTGCTCGATGCGACGTACCGCCTCCGGCTCCGGTCACGCGCCGAGTTCGTCGACCAAGTCCTCTACCCGGCGGCGCTCGAGCCGGGAGGTCAGCGGGCGTGGATCGTCGCCTTCGGGGCCGCCTGGGACCTCTCGCGATTGCTTGCTCCTGACCTGCCGGTCTCGAGAACTGGGTGGGCGGCTGGGTCAGGCTACGAGACGGTCGAGGGGGCGCCGGTCAGGACTCGTCGCAAGCGGGCGGTTGCCAGCCGCTTCCTGGGCGGCTTCTCGATCCCCGTGTGGCAGTACGAGGCCGAGCCGGGCGTCTGGCGGGAGCGACGACCGTACCGGCCACGGCTCGCGATCAAGCACCTCGGGACCCGCAAGAACTTCTATGGCTGGATCGGCTCGGGCTCGGGCGACAGCCCCGCCGTTGGTCGGGGCGGGGGTGAGGTCCTCGATCTGCTGACCCTTTCAGCGGCGATGACCGGCGAGAGCCAGACCCTCGAATCGGCCTGCACGGCCTTCGGGTTCGCCTATCAGTACGAGCTTGACCGCCTCGGCGTTCCGGCCACTAAGGGCACGATCCGCCACGGCGTCATCACGCCCGAGTACGTCGGCTACAACCGGGCCGACACGGCAGCGACCACCCGGCTGGCCGGCGCGATCCTCGCCGAATACGGCGCGCTCGGCATCGCCACGTCACCGACCCAGGTGTTCTCGGCCGCCTCGCTCGCCAAAGACACCCTCGATCGCCTCGGGGTTCGCCCGCTGCTCGAGCGCCAGCCCGACTTCGACCCCGCCGTCATGGGGGCAGCGACGGTCGCCCTCTATGGCGGACGCACGGAGTGCCACGTTCGGCGGACGCCGGTGCCGGTCACGGTGACCGATGTCGTGAGCCAGTACCCGACCGTCTCGATTCTGCTGGGGCTCCAGGAGTTCCTCACCTCCGAGCGCGTGGACGTGGTGAGGGAAGATCCCGCCGAGCTCGAGGCGTGGCTGGGCGGACTGACCCTAGAGGACGTCCTGGATCCCGCCGCCTGGCGCAAGATGCGGGGGATCGCGCTCGTGGACCCGGCCGACGACGTCCTGCCGATCCGAACGGACTGGCACGGCGATGGCAGCCTGGGGATCGGCCTGCCGGTCGTCCATACCGGCAGCCCGCCGCTGTGGTGGGCGATTCCCGATCTGGTCGCCTCGGCCCTCGCCACCGGGCACGCGCCCCAGCTGCTCGCCGTCCAGCGGTTCGTGCCCGTCGGCCAGGCCGCCGGGCTCCGCGCCATCCGGTTCGGAAGAACAGTCGAGATCGACCTCCGGCGCGACAACCTGTACCGCGCCCTCATCGAGCACCGGGCCCGGGCGAGAGCCAATCGCTCGATCGCGGACGCCGAGCGGCGTCGCCTGGACCTCGGGTTGAAGGTCGTTGCGAACAGCCTGTTTGGCATCACCGCCGAGATCCACCCGTCGGCGCGGCCTGGCGGCACGACCGCCGTCGCGGTCCACGGCCTCCACTCCTTCACGACCGACGACGACGAGCCCGAGGAGCCAGGCCGGTTCTTCTTCGCCCCGCAGGCCGCCCTCACAACAGCAGGCGGGCGGCTCCTTCTGATGGTGATCGAACGGCTTGTGACCGACGCCGGCGGGACCTGGTGCTACGCCGACACGGACAGCGCTGCCATCGTCAGTTCGGCGAGCGGCGGCCCGGTCGCCTGCCGCACGCCCGACGGGACGAACACGATCCACGCCCTGAGCCACGCGGAGGTAGCGCGTCTCGTCCAGGAGCCCCTGAACGGACTCAACCCGTATGACCGGGACCTCGTTCCCCAGCTCCTAAAGATCGAGAAGGTGAACTTCGAGGACAACGATCCGACTCGGTCACGACGTGACCTGTGGGCGTACGCGGTGGCGGCCAAGAAATACGTCCTGACCGTGGTCGGACAGGGTGGGCGGCCCGAGGTGATCGACTGGGATGTGGGCGGCGACCTCGAGGCCGCGGCACCGGACAGCAAGATCGTCGACCGCCGGGAGCACGGACTTGGCTATCTGCGCAACCCCATCGATCCACGGCGCGACCCCGACGGTAGCGATTGGGTGACCGAGGCCTGGGCCTACACGCTGGCCGTCGAGGCCGGCCAGCGACCCCCGACGCCGGCCTGGTTCGACCGGCCCCAGATGAGTCGCAACGCCACCCTTTCGACGCCGCTGCAGCTCCGCGCCTTTGGGAAGTGGAACCAAAGCCGATCGTCGACCGATGCGGTGAAACCGTTCAACTTCCTGAACCGCGTCTTTGTCGATGAGCAGGAGCTCCCGGCGAGCCTTCGCGGGCTCGTGCTTGCCGCGCCGTACGACGAGGATCCCAGGTCGTGGCTGGCTCAACGCTATGTGGCGATCAACGAGCCTGGCGACCGGACCTACCGGATTACCACCTCGCGCGTGGATCCTGCCGTCGGCGACGACGGATCCGGTCGCATCCGGGTGCACGACTACGGGGATCTCGTTCGCTCGCTCCCTCTCCATCCTGAGTCGAAGAGCCTCGGGCCGGACGGCGCGGTCTGCGGCCCGCAGACCCGCGGCCTGCTGTCACGACGGATCATTGAAATCGGCGAAGTCGTTCACGTTGGAAAGGAATCGACGCAACTACCAGGTGACGGATTGGAGGGCGCCTGGCGTCGGGTGAAGGTCTTCCGGGAGCGCGTGCCCGACCCATGGACGACGGATGTGCTTCCCGAGCTCCAGAAGCGGCCGAGCGCGGCGGTGGCGCTCGGGGTTGGCGTCAACCGGAGCACGGTGAAGCGGTGGAAGGCTGGCGTCCAACGTCCGCGCGCGGCTAAGTTGGGTCGGCTCCGGGCTTTGCTGTCATCCCTCGCGATTACAGCGGGGCCGGATCACTAAAGCCTCTCCCGACCCCCCACACCTGGCGATCGTCGACCGAGAGTCCGGCAATCGCCTGAACCGGTGGTGAGACGACGGTTAGAGTCCTCGGCGATGCCCCCCAAGGACGCCCTATGGCCGATTACGCCACACACCACCGCCAAGCACGCGATCCTGCGCGCCTACCTTGACGCGTGGATACCCATCATGGACAGCCAGTCAAAGCGGCTGGCGATCATCGACGGCTTCGCGGGTCCGGGTATCTACGAGAGGGGCGAGCCGGGCTCACCGGTCGTAATGCTTCGAGCCTTCGCCGATCACTCGCACCGGGGCGAGATCGAACGACTGACGATGATCGAGTACCTATTCGTCGAGAAGGATGCGGCGCGCTTCGAGTGGCTCACCGGGCAGGTTGCGATCGAAGCAGCTCGCCTGCCGGCGCACTGGCCCGCGCCCGAGTGCGTCCATGGCGACTTCGGCGAGGTGGTTGCTCCCCGGATCGATGCGCTCGGACAGGATGGAGTCCCGATCTTCCTCTTCGTGGATCCCTTCGGTTACACCGACCCACCGCCCGAACTCTCGAAGCGCCTCCTGTCCTTGCGGCGCTGTGAAGTCATGACGTTCGTTCCGACGGCGCGCATCACGCAGTTCTTGGGCGACGAGGCACTGGCCCCGACCTTCGACCACTTCTTCGGGAGTCGCCGTTGGGAGGATTACAGGACGATTGGGGCTGCCGCAGCCTCGCGCGGCCTGGCCGAGTTGTTCAAGGCGCGGCTACGGGAGGATGCCCAGTTCGTGCGGGTTTTCGAGATGGCAACTGGCGATGGACGGCTCTACCACCTGTTCTTCGCGACCAACAACACACGCGGGCACGAGAAGATGAAAGAGGCCATGTGGCGGGTCGATCCGACGAGCGGGACGCGCTTCTCGGATGCCACGGCTCCGGGTCAGACGGTGCTGTTCTCCGAGACGGCGGACCTAGGCGTGCTTGAACAGTCGCTAGGCGCCACCTTCCCGAAGGGGGAGTGGCTCCGATACGACAAGCTAGAGCGGTACACGTGGGACGAGACGCCCTACCTACCGAAGCATCTGAAAGCCGACCTCGACCGACTTATCAAGATGAAACGCGCTCACGCGATCCTTCGGGGTCCAAAGGGCGCCTTCAAGCCTGACACCCTCGTCATGCTCGACTAGCGGCGCAGGGCCTCTGTTCGGGATGTCGGATACGCGTCGAACGTGCGGCCGTCAAGTTGGCGGCCGCCGGCCTTCGGGGTCCTGCCGCCCCACTGCTTGAAGAAGAAGGCGGTTTCCGCATCATCTGCCTTCCTCTGCAACTCGCGGACCCACGCCTCGTCCATAGGCCGATGAGTCGATCCCGACTCACCGCCGACGATGAGCCAGTCGATCCCGGCCAGCTCGAGCGAGGGCAGGGCACTCAGAAGCGGCTCGGCGCTGATGAAGCGAACAGCTGCTGGCGTGGCCCGCAGCTCGTCAGCTCGACTGACCCAGCGGTCGTTCTCAATCGATGTGCCAAGCCAGACGTTCGGCAGCGGCTCGGCGCCCCACCTGGCCCCCGGACCCTCGAACCAGGCGCGCATTAGCTCCGGCCGCTTGGACAGGATTTGGTAGGTGTGGCGAGGGGTCCGCTGCATGACCTCGAACACTTGACCGATGAACGCAGCGGGCACGAGCGGGTGCCACATATCGCTCATGCTGTTCACGAAGATCATCCGGGCCTGGCGCCACGACTCCGGGACACCCAGCCGCTCGGGGTGGAGGACCACGTTCTGCTCGGCGTTCGCCGGAGTCCAGGGCAGGACCGATTGGCCGAACCGCAGGGATAACCTCTCGGCGTAGCAATGGGCGCAGCCCGGACTCACCTTTGAGCAACCCGTGACCGGGTTCCAAGTCGCGTCCGTCCATTCGATCGCGCTCTTATCGCTCACCCTGACCTCCTGAAAGGCGGCGGGCCACCATCCGGCCCGATCGTGACAGGTCAGGTGGCACGGAGTCGAGACTGACGTCGCTAAGTCGTGCTCAGCTTTGACGCCGGCGGAGAATCGCGAGCCGCTCGGCCTCCTCGAGCCACGTCCCTCGATGATGGCCGTCGGGCTCAGCCAGCGGGCGTGGCGCGTTTCGAAGGGGTCTGTACCTGAACCCGTCAAATGGTCGCCGGCTCTCGGAATGGGGCCGAGCCCCCGCGACGTTGGAGTGCCGATCGCGCGGAGGATCGGGCCCGCTAGCGGGCAACCTGCTTTCGAGACAGGTACGCGACGAGCGCGCCCGCGACGCCGAAGCCAGTGATCAGGACGGTCGAGGTCAGCGGACCAGGCGTGGGGAGCATGGTGAGCGCCCAGGATCCATAGACGACCAGCCACGCGATGCCGGCGACGGTGGACCAGCGCACGACGGCTGGCCCCGGGCGGAAGATCAACAGGGCACCGAGGGACAGGGCCACGACCGCGCCGGCCAGCACCAGCCCAGGTGGAAATGGGTCCCGCAACAGGGCTCCGAGGTCCCGCACGTTCTCCCCGACGAACACGACGATCAGCAGGCCCACGCACACCACGCCGGCCGTCAACCAGAGTGCGCCGGCATTGCGAAGTCCGGGCATGGCAAGCTCCTTCAGACCTTGATTAGATTGGCTACTAGAGTGATCTCTAGTAATGCGATTGGTAGACTATCGCCATGGAGCGTGTCAAGGGGTCGGACTCGCCCAAGGCGCGCCGTCGAGACAGCGCGAAGGCGACCCAATGGCGGATCGTCAAGGCCGCGTACGAGCTGTTTCGCGACCAGGGCTACGCGGCGACGACGATGGCCCAGATCGCCAGGCGCGCCGGGGTCGCGGTGCAGACGGTGTACTTCGGCTTCCACACGAAGCCCGCGCTGTTGAGCCGGGCCTACGACGTCGCCGTTCTCGGGGAGGAGGAGCCGAAGCCGCCGCAGAGCCAGGCGTGGTATCGCGCCATGGAGGCCGAAGCGGACATCACCCGCGCGCTCAGGCATGTCGTCGCCGGCGTCGCCAGCGTCGAGCAGCGGGTCGTGCCGATCGCGCTCGCGGCCCGGATCGCCTCCGACGCGGATCCCGAGACGCGGCGCGTGATGGAGATGCACGAGCAGTGGCGGGTCGACGCCTTCCGCGGGATGCTCGAGACCCTTCGGGCCAAGGCGCCGCTCCGGCCCGGAGTCCCCGTGGAGGAGGCCACGGACGCGCTCCTGTTCTTCCTTGGGACCGACGCCTATCGCCTCCTGGTCCAGGATCGCCAGTGGACGTTGGATGCCTGGGTCGACTGGACGACCGGTGTGCTCGCCGAGCAGCTCTTCGGAGTCAGCGCCGACAACCGCGCCTGATTCCCCCAGTCGCGTCCCACGCTCGCGACCGCACGACAGGCGGACCGGGGTTCGTCCTGCGGTTCGACGGCATGGATCCAATAGTTGACACGTTCTGGCTTGTTTCCTCGGTATGGTTCGGCTCCAGGACCGAACGGGAAACGGAGGACGCCGTGAACCCACTCATCAGCGACATCTGGATCCAGCGCAGCGAGGAGCTCCGCCGGGAGGCCGACCACGAGCGGCTGCTCCGACTCCTCGCCAGCGAACGGACCCGGAGCACGTGGCGACGCCTCTCGGGAAGCGCGGCCCGGCGGCTGAGCGCGACCCTCGACGACGTCGCGACCAGGCTCGACCCGGTCTGCCGGCCGTCCCTCGGGCGGCCGTCCTACGGCCGGGAGTAGGCCGCGATCGCGGCTGTCGCCGCGGTCAGCATCTCGTCGCGGAGGCGCGCGGGCTCGAGGACTTCGACATCCGGCGCCGCCGCGACGAACCGGCCGACCGCCTCGGCCGGCCATTCCACCGTGATGCGGAGCGTCTCGCGGCCCTCTTCGTCGGGCGGCCCGAGGCGCTCCGCTTCTCGGACGACGCGGGCCCCGACGGCGTCGTACAGGCGGTCGATCCCCTCCGGGTGAACGCGTACGACGACGTCGATCCGAGGCACCTCGCGCTCGTAGGCGGTGCTCGACTCCGACCAGAACGCGGCGAGGTCGAAGCCCGCCGGCCGCTCGAAGGTCGACTCCAGGGCCCGGGCCTCCCGGATCCGCGAGACGCGGTATGTCCGCACCTGCTCGTCGGCTCGGGCGACGAGGTACCAGATCCCCGCCTTCAGCACGATCCCGAGCGGCTCGAGCGTGCGAGTCACGACATCCTCGCCGCGGCGGTACGCGATCTCGAGCCGGCGCGCACCCCAGACGGCCTCCGAGACGGTGGCGAGATGGGGGACCGGCTCGTTGCCGTGGAACCAGGCGCCGGCATCGAGGTGGAATCGCTCGACGAGCCGCGACGCTCGCGGCCGGAGCTCGGGCGGCATCGCCGCCGTGACCTTCAGCTGTGCGGCCGCAACCGCCGTTCCGAGGCCGAGCTCCGCCGCCGGCCCGGGCAGCCCCGAGAGGAACAGCGCCTCGGCCTCCTCGGCGGTCATCCCGGTCAGACGCGTGCGATAGCCCTCGACGAGGCGGATCCCGCCGGCCGGTCCGCGCTCCCCGTAGATCGGGATGCCGGCCGCCGAGAGTGCATCGACGTCTCGATGGACCGTCCGGACCGAGACTTCGAGCTCCCGGGCGAGCTCCTCCGCGGTCAGCCCGCCGCGGGCCTGCAGGAGCAGGAGGCGGTTGACGAGGCGGCTGGCTCGCACGGGCCGAGCCTAGCATGGTTCCTGACGGATCCTGTCATGAACCGACGGGCAGTCGGGAAGTGCCCGCGATCAAGACGGCGATCCGTAGTGGATTGGGCGGCGGGTCAGGAAACGGCGGCCGGGCGCTCCAGCTTCGCCGCCTGGATCTCGTCGAGGAGCGCGGCGATCGGTGTCGCTGCGCCGGCCGCCAACAGCTCGTCGGCACGCGCCTCGCCGAGGACCTCGCGGGCCATCGCGGTGCCATCGGGCAGGTGGAGCACCTTGACCGGGGCGATCATCACGTTCTTCGAGACGTGGAGCTCCTCCGTCGCCCCCGCGATGCGGGCGCCGAGGTCGGGGTCGCCGTAGCGCAGCTGCAGGATCGAGGCCATCCCGAGGGCGCGGGCCAGCCCGGATGCGAGGTCGAGGTCGCGGAAGATCCCGAGCGCCTCGGTCAGGCGATCCCAGGCCAGGTCGGTCTCGCCGCGTTCCCAGCCGATGCCGGCGAGCAGCGTCAGGGAGTCGGCGATCGAGAACTTCGAGCCGAGCTCCCGGAACGTGGTCAGGTTCATGTGGGTGTCGGCCTCGGCCTCCGCGTACCGGCCTTCGAGGAACTTGCCGATGACCAGCGCCTGTCGGGCCCGCTCCGTCGCGTTGGGATCGTCGAGCTGGCTGAAGAGGTCGAGGGCCAGCTCCTCGTGGCGCCGGATCATCTCCGGATCGTTCCGGATGGCGCCCATGAAGCCGAGGTCGTAGTTGGCCTCGGCGATCTGGCGTGGGTCGCCGGTCGCCTCGGCGAGCGTGAGCCGCTCGGCGTAGCGGACGACGCAGCCCTCGAAGTCCTCCATCCAGTAGGCGAGGCCGCCGTCGGCGGCGAGCGCCGCGATCCGAAGCTCGACGTCGTCGATCGTCGTGCCCGGCCGGTCGAGGAGGCTGGCGAGTTGCTCGTGGCCCTCGCGGAGCCGGCCCCGCTGCTGCCACCAGCGCCAGGCCGCGGCCATGATTCCGAGACCGGGCCGGACGTCGCCGGTACGGATCGACCAGTCGATCGCCGCCCGCAGGTTGTGCTGCTCCCGATCGAGCCGATGGAGCGCCTCCTCCCCGCCCTTGCCGAGGATCCGGCTGCCGTTGGCCTCGGCCAGGCGCCGCATCGCCTCGGCGTGGCGGGCCTCCAGCTCGGGCACCTCGCCCGCCTCGACGAGCCGCTCGCGGGCGTACTCGCGCAGGAGCACGTGCATCGAGAAGCGCGACTCGCCGTCGTGGTCCGCGGCGACTTCGGTGTCGGTCCGGATCAGGCTCTTGTCCAGCAGCGATTCGAGGCCGTCGAGGACGTCGATACCGATGTCACCGGCCGGGTCGACGACCTCCATCGCGGACTCGGCGGTCCAGCCGCCGGCGAACACCGACAGGCGGCGGAACAGGCGTCGTTCCGGCTCGCCGAGGAGCTCGTGGCTCCAGTCGATGGCGCCACGGAGCGTGCGCTGGCGCTCGGGCAGGTCGCGGGCGCCGCCGGCGAGATCGAGCGACTTCCCGAGCCGATCGAGGATCGCCGCCGGCGACAGCACCCGGATGCGGGCCGCCGCGAGCTCGATGGCCAGGGGCAGGCCGTCGAGGCGCTGGCAGATCTCCTGGATCGTGGCCCGGGTCGAGTCGTCGATGACTAGGTCGGGCCGGTGGAGCCGCGCCCGGTCCTCGAAGAGGGTCATCCCCGCGGCGACGTCGAGCGGCGGCACGACATGGCCGCGCTCCCCGCCGATCCGGAGCAGCTCCCGGCTGGTGGCCAGGATCCGGAGGCCCGGCGCGCCGCGGATGAGGCCGGCGGTCGTCTCGGCCGCGGGCGGCAGCAGCTGCTCGAGGTTGTCGAGCACGAGGAGCACCTGGCGATCGCGGAGGAAGCCGCGGAGGGCCTCGGCGAGGGTCCGTTCCGACGATTCCCGGATGCCGATCGTGATCGCGATCGTCGGCTCGAAGAGGGCCGCGTCGCGAACGTCGGCGAGGTCCACGAACCAGGTGCCGTGCGGGAACCCGCCGCGGACCACCTCGGCCACGCCGATCGCGAGGCGCGTCTTGCCGCTGCCACCGGGGCCGGTCAGGGTCACGATCCGGCCCTGGGCGAGCTCCGCGGCCAGGCGGGCGACCTCCGCCTCGCGCCCGACGAGCGCGGTGGTCTCCTGTGGCAGGTTCGACGGCGCCTCGATCGTCCGCAGCGGTCGGTCATCATCGGCCGCGCCGGGGATGACGAGGCGGTAGAGGCGAGCCGGCTCCTCGAAGTCCTTGACGATCCGGAGGCCCTCGTCCACGAGACGTCGCCCGCCGGCATCATCGGCTGACGCGACTGCCGGACCAAGGGCCGCGACGAGCGGCGCCGACAGCACGACCTGGCCGCCGTTGGCCGCGTTCGCGATGCGGGACGCGTAGTTGACGTCGATGCCGACGTAGTCCTCGGCCGCGCCAGGGGCGGGGTCGCTCCGCAGCCGCCCGACACCGAGGTGCAGGCCGGCGCGGACGCGGACCGTGGCCCCGCCGTCGAATGGGGCCGCGGCGAGTGCCTCCTGGGCGGTGACGATCGCGGTGATGGCCGCGGCAGGCTCGC
Source organism: Candidatus Limnocylindrales bacterium (assembly GCA_035308445.1). Lineage (GTDB taxonomy): Bacteria > Chloroflexota > Limnocylindria > Limnocylindrales > CSP1-4 > UBA5189. The sequence continues at coordinate 58,070 of DATGGQ010000023.1, forward strand.
CGAACGCGGCGAACACCGCGTCACCTTCGGTCTTCACGACCTGGCCGCCGGCGGCCTCGATCGCCTGCCGCATCCGCCGGTCGTGGTCGGCGACGACGCCGGCCCACGTCGCGCTCCCGACGGACTGCTCGAGGCGGGTCGAACCCTCGATGTCCGTGAACAGGAACGTGACCGCGGGACCCGTCGGCAGGCTCACGACCGGATATTGTGGCGCGCCTAGACCCTCGCCAGCTCCCCGACGAGCCGATCGAGCCCGAGCGGGCCCAGGGCAAGCGCGCCCCTGTGCCACGCCTTCCGGTCGAACTCGCGACCCTCGCTGGCCGCCCGCTCGCGGGCCGCCTGCCGGCCGGCGAGCCAGGCCCGCTCGCCGAGCTTGTACGCGGTCGCCTGGCTCGGCCAGGAGAGGTACCGGTTCACCTCGCTCGTCGACGAATCGAGGCTGAGGCCGCCGGCGCGGACCATGAAGTCGACGGCACCGTCGAACTCCCAGGCCCGCGAGGCCGCACCCGCCCAGTCGGGATAGAGCCGCGCCCCGATGTCGGGCACGCGGCGTCCGGTGTGCAGGCCGATGTCGACGACCACCCGCGCCGCGCGCATCGCGTGGGCGCACAGGAATCCAAGGCGCGTCTCGGGCGTCCGGAACCAGCCGAGCTCATCCATCAGTCGCTCCGCGTACAGCGCCCAGCCCTCGCCATGGGCCGAGATGAAGCCGAGCTTGTGGGCCCGGGTCAACGGCACCAGCTTGATCGTGGCGCCCTGGAGGTGATGGCCCGGGACCGCCTCGTGGTAGACCGTGCTGACATCGTCCCAGGTCGGGAAGCGGGTCCGCCCGACGGTGGGGAACCACGTCTGGCCGGGCCGGCTGAGGTCCTCCGATGGCGGCGTGTAGTAGGCGGCCGCAGCACTCCCCTCCGGTGGGATGCGGACGTTGCACTGCCGGATCGAGGGATCGATGTCGAACTCGCGGCCGTCGAGGCCGGCGATCGATTCATCGGTCACGTACTGCAGCCACTGGCGGTACGCCTCGACGCCCTCGATGAGCCGCCGCGGGTCGGTCGAGAGCAGCTCCCGGACCTCGAGGAACGAGGCGCTGGGCTTGATTCGCTCGACCTCCACCGCCTTCTCGGCCTCGAGGCGGGCGAGCTCCTGCCAGCCCCATTCGTAGGCCTCGTCGATGTCGAGCTCCGCGCCGAGCAGGAAGCGGGCCCACAGGAGGTAGCGCTCGTCGCCGACGCCGTCGACCTCCGTGGCCTTCGACGCGTAGTCCGTCCGGAGCCACTCCGAGAGGGAGCCGTACGCCTTGCTGGCCGCCACGGCTGCCGCCCCGAGCTCGCCCTGGAGCGGTGCGGCGCCGTTCTTGCCGCTGGCCAGCGGATCGAAGCCGGCCACGAACGTCCCGAACCACCCGCCGTCGCCGTTCCGGCCGGCCCACGTCGCGCACTGCTCGGCGACCGCGATCGCCTGCCGTCGAGCCGCGGGTCGACCCTCGTCGAGCCCGATCTGGAGCGTCTGGCGGTAGCCGTCGAGGGCCTTCGGGACGGCCCGCAGCCGCGCCCGGATCAGCTCCCAGTCGTGGACGCTCGAGTGGTCCATGAGGTCGAACACCGAGCGGGTGCTCGCCGGCGGCCCGGTGATGATGTTGAGCCAGCGCTCACGCTCGCCGCCGCCGATCACGTCGGCCTCACCCTTGACCCAGTCGTGCAGGAACCCGGCGCCCAGGCGCTCCGGCTCGCTCGAGGCGGTCGCCGCGTCGACCGCGGCCTGGGTCTTCCGGAGGAGGCCCGTGAGCGCTTCGAAGCCGTCGGGCGAGTAGTCGGTCAGGCGGGTGCCGTCGCTCTTGACACCCCAGCGCTCGCCGCGCACGGGATCGAGCTCGGCCATCTCGGTGATGTAGCGGTCGGAGACCTCGCTGACGCTGACCATCGGCAAATCGACTCCCCGTGATGCGCTCGGGCCCGCCGGCGTCCTCCGCGGCGGGGCGACCGACGCCGAATCTAGCCTTGGCCCGGGATCAGCGCCTCGATCTGGCCGAGATGCTCGGCGTCGTGGTCGACCGCGACCGTGAGCAGGCGGCCGACGTCGAGCCGGCCGTACGTCGCGTGGATGCCGAAGCGACGCCAGCCGGCCGCATCGAGGCGACGCACGAGCTCGAGGGTCCTCACCCGCCGTCGGCGCAGCTCGGCGATGGTCCCCTCGATGGTGTCGTCCCCTGGCCCCGACCACGGCCCGGGCTCGAGCCAGACCCACGTCGGCGGCGAGAGCTGGCGGCCCTCGGCACCGGCGGACGCCTCGAGCTGCTCGAGCCGGGCCTGCCACACGAGCGACTCCGTGGCGACGAGGTGGCGGACGACCTGGAGCGCGGACCACTCGCCCCCCGCCGGTATGCCCGCGCGGCGCGCCGCCGCCGCCACGCGTCCCGGGCCCGAGGCGAGGCGATCAATCAGCGCCGCCTGCCAGCTGGATTCGTCGCCGTCGCTCACGGGGCCAGCATGTCGCGGCGCCACGACTCGGTGGCTTCGACCTGGTTGAACGTGTACACGTGGAGGTCGATGACGTTCGCCACGGGATCCGCGAGCACCGGCGCGACGCCCCGGAGGAAGGCCGTCGGCCGGTAGATGCCGCCCGACGTCAGCAGCTGGCCGACGAACGCCGTGTTCTTGAGGATGAACCGGCTCGCGTCGCGGACGCCGATCCGGGCGCTGATCTCGATGAGCTTCGGGATCGCCGCCACGCCGGGTGTCCCGAGCTTGATCGGGAGGTCGATCCCGGCGGCGCGCTTGGCATCGATCCAGCGCCGAATCCGGGCCGGGTCGAAACACAGCTGGGTCGTCATGTACGCGGCAAACGGCGCCTTCGCCGCGAGCGCAGCCTCGAGCGCCTCGTCGGCGATCGAGGCGTGGCCGGCCGGATAGCACGGGATGCCGACCTCGGCCGGCAGCACGTTCAGGTCGGCCATCTCGCGCAGGATCGCCAGCCCGTCCGGGTAGTCGCCGGGCTCCTCCGGATCGCCGCCCACGACGAAGAGCCGATCGATGCCCGCATCCCGGAGCGGCGTGAGGAAGGCGAGCAGCTCCGCCCGGTCGCGGGTCAGCCGCGCGGACAGGTGGGGGATCACGTGGAAGCCCCGGTCGTTGAGCCGCAGCGCGAGGTCGACGGTCGCCATCAGCCCCTTCGCCGGGGAGGCGGTGACGGACACGGTCGCGCCAGACGGCAGGAAGCCGGCCTCGTCGTCAGCGTTCTTGAGCGGGATCAGCTCGAACGTCGGATTTGCGAGGACCCGTTCGAGGGCCGCCCGGCCGGCCTCGTCGAGCGCGGGGCCTCGACCGCGGCCCCGTCCCAGGATCGAGGCCACGGTCAGACCTCCGAGTCGGGGAACGAGGCCTTGCGCCGGACGATGTACTCGAGGAGGGCCTCGTCGACGCCGTCGTCGATCGGGGGAGCCTCGTACTCGGCGAGCATCCGCTTCCAGATCCGATTGGCCCGCTGGGCGGCGTCCAGCCCGCCGTCCTCGAGCCACTGCTCGAACGAGTTGTTGTCGGCGATCTCGGAGCGGTAGAAGGCGGTCTCGAAGTTGGCGAGCGTGTGCGAGTTGCCGAGGAAGTGGAGGCCCGGGCCGTTCTCCCGGATCGCGTCGAGGGCCTGGCCGTTCTCGCTCATGTCGACGCCCTTCACGAACACCGCCGCCATGCCGCACTGGTCGGTGTCGAGGATGAACTTCTCGTAGCCGATCGAGAGCCCGCCCTCGAGCCAGCCGGCGGCGTGGAGGACGAAGTTCACGCCGGCGAGGATCGTCGGCTGGAAGGTCGCGGCCGACTCGTAGGCGGCCTGGGCGTCGGCGATCTTCGAGGCGCAGAGGTTGCCGCCGGAGCGGAAGGGCACGCCCAGCCGTCGCGCCAGGGCGGCCATGACGTACAGGACGAGGGCGGGCTCGGGCGTGCCGAACGTGGGCGCTCCGGACTGCATCGAGATGGAGGACGCGAAGCTGCCGAGCACGACCGGCGCCCCGGGCCGGACGAGCTGCACGAAGGCCATCCCGGCGAGCGCCTCGGCAAGGGTCTGGGCACAGACGCCCGCGGCCGTCACCGGGGACATCGCCCCGGCGAGGATGAACGGCGTGATGAGCGTGCCCTGGTTGGCCCTGGCGTAGACGCGTGCCGCGCCGAGCATCGTCGCGTCCCAGACGAGGGGCGAGTTGGCGTTGATCAGGCTGAGGATCACGGTGTGGTCCTCGAGGTAGTCGGGGCCGTGCTGACCGAACGCGATCCGCGCCAGCTCGACGGTGTCCTGGGCCCGCTCGGGCGCCGTGACCGAGCCCATGAACGGCTTGTCGCTGTAGCGGATATGCGAATAGACCATGTCGAGGTGCCGCTTGTTGACGGGCACGTCGACGGGCTCGCAGACCGTCCCGCCGGAGTGGTGCAGGAACGGGCTCATGTAGGTCAGCTTCACGAAGTTCCGGAAGTCCTCGATCGTGCCGTAGCGCCGGCCGTTGTCGAGATCGCGGACGAACGGGCTGCCGTAGTTCGGGGCGAGGACCGTGTACGGGTCCCCGATCTGGACCGTCCGAGCCGGGTTCCGGGCGTGCTGGGTGAACGTCCGCGGCGCGCTCGCCTGGACGATCTGACGGGCCATCCCGCGGGGGAAGCGGACGCGGTCGCCGTCGACGTCGGCGCCGGCGTTCCGGAGCAGCTCCCGGGCGTCGGGGTCGCCCCGGAAGTCGATCCCGACCTCCTCGAGGATCGTGTCGGCGTTGTGCTCGATCGTCGCGAGTCCTTCCTCGTCGAGGACCTCGAACGGCGCGAGCGTCCGCGTCAGGAACGGGATCGTCTCCAGATGAGCGGCCAGGCGCGCGGCTCGACGGGCGTCGCGGCCGCCGCCGGCGCGATGGCGTGGGCTGTCAATGGTCATCGGTCATGTCTCCGTCACGCCGTCGCACGTCGCCGGTGGCGGGGCGATTCTCGCCAGATATGAACTCCCGTGGTACGGGGCGGGGTCTGCGGGGCGCGGGGCCGTGTTCCATCGTCAGCTTCATCCTGGCGTGAGCGTGGGCCGGGATGAATCCGGCGGGCGTGACGTCGATCGCTGGCCGGCCGCTCGCCCCGTACCACGGCCATTCGTACCTGACGAGGTTCGGCGCGCCGGCAGGTCGACGACGGTCGACAGGTTCGGGTACGGCGCCGTCCGATGCGGGAACGCCATCGCCTCGACGAAGTGCTCCTGGAAGCGCGGCTCGACCGCCGTCTCGATCTTCTCGACCGTCCGGACGACGCGTTCGATCTCACGCCGGGCATCGGCCGACAGCAGGGCGATCAACGCTCCGGTCCCGGCCGCGTTGCCGGCCGGCTGGACCTGGTCGAGGGGTGCGTCCGGGACGAGGCCGAGGATCAGGGCGTGGAGCGGGTCGATCTGGCTGCCGAACGCGCCGGCCAGCTGCACCCGCGAGACCGCGTCGACCCCGAGGTGGTCCATGAGCAGCCGCGCGCCGGCGTACAGCGCGGCCTTGGCGAGCTGGATGGCCCGGACGTCGTTCTGGTTGACGAGGATCCGGGCCCGGCCCTCGGCCGGCTGGTCGTGGAGAACGTACGAGAACGTCCGCCCGTCGGGCACGATCCGTGGGTTCCGCTCGGCGAGCGAGCCATCGATGACGCCGTCCGGGGTGATGACGCCGGCGAGGAACAGCTCGGCGATCGCCTCGACGATCCCCGAACCGCAGATCCCGGTCACGCCCGTCGCCCGTGTCGACTCGGCGAAGCCGACCTCGTTCGACCAGCGGGCCGAGCCGATGACCTTGAACCGCGGCTCCAGCGTCTCGCGGTCGACGCGCACCCGCTCGATCGCGCCCGGCGCGGCCCGCTGACCGGCGGAGATCTGGGCGCCCTCGAATGCCGGCCCGGTCGGCGACGAGGCGGCGAGCAGCCGGCGCCGGTCGCCGAGGACGATCTCGGCGTTCGTGCCCACGTCGACGAGCAGCGTCACGCCGTCGGCGAGGTACGGGGTCTCGGCCAGGATCGCGCCGGCGGCGTCCGCGCCGACGTGGCCGGCGATGCACGGCAGGACGTAGACCCGCGCCCCGGGGTTCGCCGGCAGCTCGAGCTCCGTCGCGGTCGTCCGGACCGCCCCATCGGTCGCCAGGGCGAAGGGCGCCGAGCCGAGGGGGATCGGGTCGATGCCGAGCAGGAGGTGGTGCATGATCGGGTTGCCCACGACCGTGAGCTCGAGGATGTCGTCGAGCGGGACCTCGGCCCGGCTCGCCAGCCCGCGGATGAGGCTCGCCAGCGCCTCGCGCACGACTCGCGTCATCTCGACCGCGCCGCCGTCGTGGAGCATCGCGTACGAGACCCGGCTCATGAGGTCCTCGCCGAATCGGATCTGCGGGTTCATCACGCCGTCCGAGGCGAGGACGGCGCCGTCCTCGAGGTTCGCGAGGTGGGCGGCGATCGTCGTCGACCCGATGTCGACGGCGACGCCGAGCGCCCGGTCGTGCAGGCCCGGCCAGATCGCGGTGATCCGCGAGCCATCGTGGACGGCGACGGTGACGCGGTACTCGCCGGCTTCGAGCGCGGGCTGCAGCGCCCGGATCACGTGCAGGTCCGCCGACGGTCGCTCGATCCCCCACTCGCGCTCGAGCGCGACGAGGAGCCGGCCGAGCTCGCCGGTCGGCGACGCCAGGCTCGGCCGCTCGACCTCGACCTCGTAGAGCCGGACCACCGGGTCGATCTCGAACTCCCGGACCGGCACGCCCTTGCGGACGACCTGGCGATGGACCTGGCTCTCCGGCGGGACGTCGACGAGGACGTCGCCGTGGACCTCGGCCCGACAGCCGAGCCGGCGGTCTGCGGCGAGGCCGCGGAGGCGCTCGAACTCGGCCTCGTCCGCGCCGCGTGGCGAGAGGTGCCTGCCGCTCGATTCGATGCCGTGCTTCGGGAACGCGCCCTCGCCCGGCACGACCTGGCAGCGGCCGCACAGGCCGCGCCCGCCGCACACCGAGTCGAGGTCGACCCCGAGCGACCGCGCCGCGTCGAGGACCGTCGTCCCCGGCTCGAACCGCCCGCGGCGACCCGAGGGCGTGAAGATGACCTGGGCCGTCCCGCCGTCGCCGCTCATGCGCCGGCGCCGTTGCCCTCCGGCAGCGGCAGGTCCGCGGCCACGCCGGCCGCGGCATCCCGCATCGCCGCGGCCGCGGCCATCGCCCGGCGGTTGATCCGCGGCCGGCTGCCGGCCGGCCGGGCCAGCGCATCGACCGCTCCCATCGCGCCGACCGGATGGCCCGCCGGCCCGCCGACATGCGAGGCCGCGGCGGCGGGCACCGCGGCTTCGCGATGGGCCCGGATCCAGCGCGCCGCGTCCTGGTCGTTGCCCATCAGGACGTCGGCGGCCATGATCGCGGCTTTCACCTCGGCCGAGAGCGGGTTCGTGATCGCGGACGTCAGGCCGGACGCGATCGCCATCGGCAGGAACGCGGCGTTGATCCGCTCCCGATCGGGCATGCCGAAGCTGACGTTGCTCGCCCCGCAGGTCGAGTTCACGCCCAGCTCCTCGCGGAGCCGCCGGACGAGCCGGAAGACCTGCTGCCCGGCCGTCGCCATCGCCCCGACCGGCATGACCAGCGGATCGACGACGACATCCTCCCGGGGGATGCCGTGATCGGCGGCCCGCTCGACGATCTTCTTCGCGACCGCGAAGCGGACGTCCGGGTCCATGGAGATCCCGGTGTCGTCGTTCGAGATCGCGACGACCGCCGCGCCGTACCGCCGGATGAGCGGCAGGACGCGCTCGAGCCGCTCCTCCTCGCCGGTCACGCTGTTGACGAGCGGCTTGCCGACATAGGCGGCCAGCCCGGCCTCGAGCGCCTCGACGATCGAGGAGTCGATCGACAGCGGGACGTCGACGAGGGCCTGGACGAGGCGGATCGTGCGGGCCAGGATCCCGGGCTCGTCGGCCAGCGGGATCCCGGCGTTCACGTCGAGCATGTGGGCGCCGGCCTCGACCTGGGCGACCGCATCGCGCTCCACCCGGCTGAAGTCGCCGCCCTTCATCTCCTCGGCGAGGAGCTTCCGGCCGGTCGGGTTGATCCGCTCGCCGATGATCGTGAACGGCCGGTCGACGCCGATGACGACCTCGCGCGTCGCCGAGCTGAGGACGGTGTGCGTGAAGCCGGAGCGGTTCATCGCCGGGGACCCTCGCCGCCGCTCGCGATGAGGGCGTGGAGGACGTCCTTCGAGTACGCGGCCTCGAGCCGGGCGACCTCGGCGTTCGCCTCGGCCTCGAGGTCCGGGCCGCAGTCGCGCTCGGCCCGCCGCATCTCCTCGATGTAGTCGCCGTACGACTTCCTGCCGGCGTTCATCGCCGCCTTGTCGACCGCGAACTGGAAGCGCTTGTTCAGGACCCGCTTCTCGCTGCGACGCCCTTCTCGGGCGATGACCTGCATCGGGATGTCGCGCCACCAGATCGTGACGAGCTGGGCCATCAGGCCGCCACCGCGAACCGTCCGACGGCCCCTGCCAGGTCCCCGAGGCCGGTATGGCGGCGCTCGAAGCGGAGGCCAAGGCGCCGGGCGCCCCGACGAGCGGCCGCGGTCAGGCCGTCGTCCTCGGACTGGGCGAGGTAGAGCAGCCGGGTGTAGCGGCCGAAGTAGACCGGCAGGAGCTCGGGATGACGATCGAGGCCCAGCCCGCGGATCACGAGCCGCTCGAAGTTCCGGGCCAGGAAGTCCGTGACGTAGAACGTCCCGGGCTCCTCGTCGGCGAGCGCCTCGAACGCGACCCGGCCGGCGAAGACCTCGTAGCAGTGGGCGCCCTCGAGCCGATCGACGCCCTCGGCCTCGAGCACCCGGTCGAGCAGGCCGCCGGTCCCGCAGTCGGCGTAGGCGATGAAGATCCGGTCGTAACCATCGGCCCGCGCCCGCCGGATCCGCGCTCGGACGCGGCCCGTGATCTGCTCGGGCCGGTTGTGGAGCGTCGCCGGGAGGCAGGCGAGGTCCATCTCCGGCAGCCCCGAGCGGCGCGTCAGCGCCACGAGCTCGGGCGCGAGTGCGCCGCAGCCGATGACGAGCGGCGGCCGGGCAGGCGCCGAAGGGACCGAGCGCGGCATCGGGTCAGGCATGGACGCGGGCGCGACGCTCCGCGATGAGGCGCGTCGCCGTCTCGACCGCGATCGCGGCGTCGCGGCAATAGGCATCGGCCCCGACGGCCTTGCCGAACTCCTCGTTGAGCGGCGCGCCGCCGACCAGGACGATGTAGTCGTCGCGGATCCCGCGCTTCTGGAGCTCGCCGACGACGACCTTCATGTACGGCATCGTGGTCGTCAGGAGCGCCGACATCCCGAGGATGTCCGGCTTGTGCTGCTCGAGCGCGGCGATGAACTTGTCGGCGTCGGTGTTGATGCCCTGGTCGTAGACCTCGAAGCCGGCGCCCTCGAGCATCATCGCCACGAGGTTCTTGCCGATGTCGTGGATGTCGCCCTTCACGGTGCCGATCACGACCTTGCCGATCGGCTTCGCGCCCGTCTCGGCGAGGAGCGGCCGGAGGATCGCCATGCCGGCCTTCATCGCGTTGGCGGCGAGGAGGACCTCCGGCACGAAAAGGATCCCGTCGCGGAAGTCGATGCCGACGATCCGCATGCCCTCGACGAGGGCGTCGTTGAGGACCTTCTCGGGGCCCCAGCCGCGACCGAGCAGGATGTTCGTGCCCTCCACGATCTCGGGGGCCATCCCGTCGTAGAGGTCGTTGTGCATCTGCTCGACGAGCTCGTCGTCGTTGAGGCTCGCGAGGTCGAAGTCCTGGGTCTCGTCAGCCACTCGCGCTCGACTCCACTGCGGTTCCGCCCGGCGGGTTCCACGATGTGGAACAGTGCCGTATAGTGGAACGCCAGCCTACCGAGGAAGCCATCGCGTGTCCAGAGTCCAGAGCATCGAGCGGGCGTTCAGCGTGATCTCGACGCTGGCCGACGGGCCGCTCGGGGTCACCGAGGTCGCCGAGCGGGCGGGCCTGCCGAAGAGCACCGCCGCCCGACTGCTGGCGTCGCTCGGCCGGGAGGGTGTCGTCGAGCAGGTCCCGGGCGAACGTCGGTATCGGCTCGGCGAGCGCCTCATCTCGCTCACGACGGGGCTGCGCCCGACCCGCGGGCTCATTGCGACCGCCCATCCCGCGCTCGTGGAGCTCGCCCAGCGAACCGGCGAGGCGGCGGGGCTGTCGGTGCCGGACGGCTCGACGGTCCACTACATCGACCAGGTCGAGTCGCCCAACCCGGTCCAGGTTCGCGACTGGACCGGCACCCGGATCCCGATGCACGCGGTGTCGTCGGGCCAGGTCGTGCTGGCGAACCTCTCCCCCGCCGATCTCGACGCGTTCCTCGCCCACCCGCTCGAGCGCTTCACGCCGCGCACGCTCGTGAAGCTCGACGACCTGAACGCCCGCCTCCACGACGTCCGCCGCGACGGCGTCGCCTGGGCCCGCGAGGAGTACGCCGTCGGCATCACCTCGATCGCGGCGCCCGTCGCGGACTCGGCCGGCGAGATCGTGGCCGCGGTCCACGTGCACGGTCCGTCGTACCGCTTCCCGCCCCCCGGCGGCGAGGCACCGATCGAGCGGGCGGTCGTCGAGACGGCTGCCCGGATCACGAGCCGGCTTCGGAGCTGACCCGGACGCGATTTCGGAACACTTCCCGGTGATTCCGGTCCATACCCTCTGAGCGCGACCGAAGAGCCGCGCCGCTGTGAAGGGGCCCGATGGATCGGGATCTCGTGGAACGAGCGATAGCGGGCGATCGGGAGGCGTTCTCGGAGCTGGTACGCCGCTCGATCGATCGGCTCTACGCGGTCGCCCGGCTGATCCTGCGAGATGCGGGGCGCGCCGAGGACGCGACCCAGGAAGCCCTCGTGCTGGCCTGGCGCGACCTCTCGTCGCTCCGCGATCCTGATCGATTCGAGGCGTGGCTCCATCGGGTGCTCGTCCGGGCGTGCTATCGCGAAGCGCGCCGGGACCGGGACACTCGGCGATCGGTCGTGCGGCAGCTCGAATCGAGCGCGCCGTTCGACCGCCACGCACCAGACTCGAGCCTCGGCCTCGCGGAGCGTGATGCGCTCGAGCGAGGCTTCCGTCGACTCGACACGGACGAGCGAACGCTGCTCGTCCTGCACTACTACCTGGGCTACTCGATCTCGGAGGTGGCCGCGACGCTCGGCGTTCCCGCCGGAACGGCCAAGAGCCGCCTCAATCGCGCGACCGCGGCGATGCGCGCGGCCCTCGAGGCCGACGCTCGATTGCCACTCCGGAACGGAGCATCGGCGTGACCGCGCCGCGCGACTTCGACCGACTCCTCACCGCCTGGTTCGTGGCGGACGCCCCAGTCCGAGCGCGATCCGGCCTGGCCGACGAGGCCATCGCCCAGATCGGCCGGACGGGTCGCCGCGGTGCCTGGCGGCTCCCAGAAAGGTGGCTCTCCGTGCAGGCAACCCTGCGACTCGCACCGGGACGACGCCCGGCCATCCTGCTCGCCGCGCTCTTCGTCCTCCTCGCCCTGGTGGCCGGCCTGATCGTGGTCGGCTCGCGGCCCCATGTGCCCGCTCCATTCGGTGTCGCCAAGCCCGGAATGATCGTGTTCAGCGATGGGCAGCAGGTCCGCGTCTCGAATGTCGACGGGAGTCACGAAACGCTCCTGACGTTACCCGGCGACATCGAGACGAACCCGATCTGGTCGCGCGACGGGACGCGGCTCGCGATGTGGGCTCAGGCGGCACGCTCCGGCGCGGCGTCGTTGATCGTCGAGCAGCCCGACGGCAGCGGCCGGCAGGTGCTCGTTACCGGCGTGCCCGCCCGGAGCGACGCGTTCGTTGCATTCGGGCCCGTCTGGGCGCCGGACGGCTCCAGCATCTTGTACGCGATCATCAAGCCGGACCCGGCGCTGTTCTCGATCTATGTGGTCTCGTCACGCGGCGGACCGCCGACCGAGCTGGTTGCCGACGCGCCAGCCGCGAACCTGGCGTGGTCGCCCGACAGTCGCACGATCGCGTTTCAGGGCGGGTCAACGGCGACTGGCGATCGCGGTGTCTGGGTCGTACCCGCCGACGGCTCCGCGGCACCTCGCCGACTGTCGCATGCCGCCGGCCTCGATGGTGCGTTCGCCGACATCGCATGGTCACCCGACGGCCGGCACCTCACCTATCGCGCCGGGCAGCCTGATGGCTTCACGATCTACGAGATCGACGCCGACGGCACCAACGAGCGCGAGCTGTCGGCACCGACAGCGAGCGCCGTCTGCGCCAGCTGGTCCCCGAGCGGCGACCGGATCCTCTATGGCGCGAAGGTCGCCGGCTCGGACACGGACGGATCCGGCCAGTACCAGCTCGAGGTCGTGGCGCCGGATGGCAGCGGCGCCCGGATCGTCAAAGCTCCGGCGCCGATCAGCTTCTGCGACTGGAGCTGGTCGCCCGACGGCCTGACCATCATGGCCGGCACGATCGCGACCGGTGTCTACCTGCTCGATCCGGCCGGTGCGAAGCCGCCGGTCGCGATCCCGAACGAGGGCGACTGGCAACGACTGGGCTAGGAGCACCTGAGCGGGACGACGACGTCGCCCCGCTCAGCCTCGACGGCGGCGGATCTCGGCGCTGATCGCAGGAACGACCTGGCCGAGGTCGCCGATCACCGCGTAGTCGGCCACGGCCATGATCGGGGACTCGGCGTCGGTGTTGATCGCGAGGATCCGCTTCGCGGCCTTGCAGCCGACGATGTGCTGGATCGCCCCGCTGATCCCGCACGCGATGTACAGGTCCGGCGCGATCCGCAGCCCGGTCTGGCCGATCTGGTCCGCGTGGGGCCGCCAGCCAAGGCTGGTGACCACGCGCGATCCGCCGACGGCCCCGCCGAGCAGCCCCGCCAGCTCCTCGAGCTTGCCGAACCCCTCGGCCGAGCCGACCCCGCGGCCGCCGCCGACGACGACCTTCGCATCGGTGAGCGACACGCCGCCGCCGGTCCGGGCCTCCGTGCCGACGACCCGGACGGCCAGGTCGCGTGGCTGGAACGGAACGGCGTCCGCGATCACCGCGGCGGCCCTGCCGGACGCCACGGGCCTCGGCTGGACCGCGTGGGGGGCGACAGAGAGGAGCTTCACCGGCGCCGCGAGCGAGGCGTCCTCGATCAAGCTGCCCGCCCAGCGCTGGCGAGCGACCGCCCAGGGCCGACCCGCGGCAACCTTCACCTGCAGGACGTTCGCCGCCATCGGCAGGCCATGCCTCGCGGCCACGTGGGCGAGGACCTCGTTGCCGCGATCGCTGCCGGCGGCGACGACCGCGGCCGGTGCCCTCGCCGAGATCCCGAACCCGACGACCGCGGCGTGAGCCGCCGGACCGAACGTCGTGACCTCGGGCTGGTCGACCGCGTGCACGCTGGCGACGCCATGGGCGCCGAGCGTCTCCGCGGTTCGCGCCGCGCAGGGCCCCACCGCCACGGCATCGACCTCGTTGCCCAGCTGGGTCGCCACGTCCCGGGCGAACGAGAGCGCCTCGAGGGAGAGGCCATCGACGACGCCGTCCGCCTGCTCGACGTAGACAAGCACGCCACTGCTCATCGGCCGATCACCCCGATCTTCTCCAGGAGATCGACGACCGCCGGCGCCGCCTCGGGGCCCCGGCCGATGACCTCGGCCGCGCTCCGCTCCTCGGCCGGCAGCCGCAGCTCGAGCATTGCGGGGCCGGGGATCGGCCGGTCATCCCGCGCCTCGAGCGCCGCGTCCTCCCCGGCACCCAGCCCGAGCGCGCCGGCAGGCGAGGGTCCGAGCGTGACCCGCTCGACGTCCTTCTTCCGGGCGCGAAGCCGTCCCGGAACGGACGGATAGCGCGGCAGGTTCAGCCCCTCCTTCACGCCGAGGATCGCCGGCAGCGGCAGCTCGTACGTCTCCCAGCCGCCGGCGGGCGCCTCTCGTCGTGCCCTGGCGACGCCAGCCGCGAGGTCGATCCCCTTGATCCCGTTGACGATCGGGCGCTCGAGAGCCACGGCGACCCGGACGCCGACCTGGAAGTCGCCGGTGTCGGCGGCCTCGTTGCCGAACAGGATCAGGTGGAACGGCCCGTTCGTGGCCTCCTGGGCGGCGATCGTCTGGGCGATCGCGGCCGCGGTCGAGACCGGATCCCACTCGCGACCATCCGTCTCGAGCAGGATCGCCCGATCGATCCCGAGCGCCATCGCGTCGCGGAGCTGATCCTCGGCCTCGGCCGGCCCGAGCGTCAGCACGGCCGACGAGCCGCCGTGCCGCTCGACGATCCGGACCGCCTCCTCGACCCCGCACTCCTCGTGCGGGCTGATCGTGAATCCGAGGAACCGCGTGTCGATCGCCTGGCCATCCTGGGTCAGGACGATCCGGCCGCCGGTCTGCGGAACCCGCTTGACGCAGACGAGGACGTTCATGGCCTCGGATCCTGGCCCCTCAGCCACCGCGGCTCACGAACGGATCCGGGTGTTGTCAGGATCGAACAGCGGCGTCGAGCCGGCGACCGCGACGGTCACCGGATAGCGCTCGCCGAGATACTCGACCAGCAGGTGGTTGTCGACCTTCGCCGATTCGGGCGGGAGGTAGGCCATGAGGAGGTGCTTCCCGACCGACGGGCCCGAGCCCGCCGACGTCACGTAGGACCGGCGGCCCCGGGCGTCGATGAGGGGCTCGCCATCGGCCGAGAGGATCGGCTCGCGGCCGAGCATGTAGCGCTTCGCGCCGCTCTTCGACGTCGGGTCGTCGAGCGTGAGCGTGCAGAGGATCGCCGCCGGCAGGGCGGCTCGCTGAGCGAGGTAGGCGGCCTTGCCCTGGAAGTCCGCGTCCTTGACGGTCGGCCGGGCCATCCCAGCCTCGACGAGGTTGAAGTCGAGCTCGAGCTCGGCCCCGTGGGCCCGGTAGCCTTTCTCCAGCCGCGCCGTCACGGCGTAGGTGCCGATTCCCGCCGGCACGAGCCCGAACGCCTGGCCCGCCTTCCAGAGGGCGTCCCAGACCCGGAGGCCCTCCTCGATCGGGACGTAGATCTCCCAGCCGAGCTCGCCGACGTAGCTGATCCGCGACGCGAGGGTCCGGACGCCGTTGATATCGACGGACCTCGACGTCAGGAATGGGAAGCCGGCGTGCGACACGTCGGCCTCGGTGACCGCAGCCAGGACGTCGCGCGAGCGCGGCCCCCAGAGGCCGATCGTCGTCCACTGGTTGGTGGCGTCGTGGAGCTGGGCCGAGCCGTCGGCCGGCAGCGCGTCGATGAACAGCTTCCGGTCGCGCATGCCCATGCCACCGCCCGTCACGACCCGGAACCGATCGTGCGCCAACCGCATGATCGTGAGGTCCATGAGGATCCCGCCGGCCTCGTTGAGGATCGGCGTGTAGACGGTCCGGCCCGGCGCGACGTCGACCTTATTCACCGCCAGGTGCTCGAGCGCGGCGAGGGCGCGCGGGCCGGTGACGTCGAAGATCGCGAACGCCGACAGGTCGAACATCGCGACCCGGTCCCGCATCGCGAGGTGCTCGGCATTGATGATCGGCGACCACCAGCGCGACTCCCACTCGGCGGCGCGCGGCATCACCCGGTCGCCGTACTCGGCGAGCAGTCGCTCGTTCGTGCCGTACCAGAACGGGCGCTCCCAGCCGGCGGCCTCGAAGAACGTCGCCCCGAGCTCCCTCTCCCGCTCGAAGAACGGCGAGAGGCGGACCTCGCGGTTCGAGGCCCATTGCTCCATCGGATGGACGATGCCGTAGGTCTTGTTGTAGCCCTCGATCGTCCGGGCCTCGATGTGCTGGCGGGTCCGGTGGTGGTCGTAGAAGCGGGCGATGTCGGAGCCGTGAGGATCGATCTCCGGCGTGCCGTGCGTCATCCACTCGGCCACCGTCTTCGCGATCCCGGGCGCTTCCTTGATCCAGATCGCGGCGACGGACCAGAGGCCCTTGACCTCCGGCGTCTCGCCGATGATCGGATTGCCGTCCGGGGTCAGGGACAGCAGGCCATTGATCGCGAGCTTCACCCCGACCGTTTCGTCCCCGACGATCTCCGGGAACAGCTCCAGCGCGTCCTCGAGCTGCGGGTCGAAGTCCTCCTTCGTGAACGGCAGCTGGGTCGGCGAGAGCGCCGAGGCCGCGATCGACGGGATGTCGTCGGGGTCCATGAGGATCGCCCGGTGGGCGTACGACCCGATCTCGAAGCCCGTCCCGTGCTGGCGCTCGTACATGTTCGTGTCCATGTCGCGGACGATCGGGTAGTCGACCTCCGTCTTCGCTGCCAGGAACTGCGGGACCGGGCCGATGTCCATCATCTGGTGGACCGCGGGCGTCAGCGGGATCGATGCGCCGGCCATCGCCGCGATGCGCGGGCTCCAGATGCCGCAGGCGATGACGACGACGTCCGCCGCGATGTCGCCCTGGTCGGTCCTCACCCCGCGGACGTGGCCGTCGACGACGTCGATGCCCGTGACCTCGGTGCCGGCGGCGATCGTGAGCGCGCCCATGTCCCGGGCGGCCTGGCGCATGAGGGTCCCGGCCTGGAGCGAGTCGACGACGCCGACGCCCGGCGTGTAGAAGCCACCGAGGATCACGGTCTCGTCGATGAACGGGACCATCGCCTTGACCTCGGCCGGCGTCAGGAGCCGGACGCCCTCGATCCCCCACGACCGTGACGAGGACATCCGGCGGGTCAGCTCCTGCATCCGCTCGGGCGTCCGGGCGACCTCGATCCCGCCGCACTCGTGGTACACGTCGAGGGCCCGGTACTCGTTCGCACTCTCGACCGTGAAGGCCGTCATCTCCTTCGAGTGGTCCGTCAGGAAGATGAAGTTCGAGGCGTGGCCGGTCGAGCCGCCCGGGTTCGGCAGGGTGCCCTTCTCGATCAGGACAATGTCCGTCCAGCCCTGCCTGGCCAGGTGGTAGGCCATCGAGTTGCCGACGATGCCGGCGCCGATGACGACGACATTGGCCCGTGCGGGCAGGCTGGCCATGAACGAGATCCTCCTCCGGGCCCGGCCTCCTCAGGCCAGGTTCACCACGATCGTCTTGAGCTCCGTCAGCCGCTCGAGCGAGAAGCGGCCGCCGACGCGCCCGAGGCCGCTCTGCGATCCGGCGCGACCGCCGAACGGCAGGTGCGACTCCCAGTAGTTGGTGCCCTCGTTGATGTTCACCCATCCGGCCCGCGCCTGTTCGGCGAAGGCCAAGCCGCGCCGCAGGTCGCGGGTGAAGACGGCGGTGAGGAGCCCGTACGGCGACGTGTCGACGATCTCGAGCGCCTCGGCCTCGCCGTCGATCGGGGTGATCGGGACGACGGGCCCGAACGTCTCCTCGCGGGCGATGGTCATCGAGTCGGTGACGCGGTCGAGGACCGTCGCCTCGAAGAACAGCGGGCTGCCATGGCGCGGGGCCCGGTGCCCGCCGGTCAGGACATCCGCGCCGTTCGCCATCGCCTCGCCGACCTGCCGCTCGGTCTTGGCCGCCGTCCGCTCGTTGTTGAGCGGTCCCATCGTCGTGGCCGGATCGAGCGGATCGCCGAGCCGGATGCGGGCCCTGACGGCGTCGACGAGCTTCGAGAGGAACTCGTCGTGGACCCGCCGATCCACGAGGACCCGCTCGCCGGCCGTGCAGCTCTGGCCGGCGTTCAGGAAGCAGGCCGTGAGGGTCGCCTCGACCGCTGCATCGACGTCGGCGTCGTCGAGGACGACGAGCGGCCCGTTGCCGCCCATCTCGAGGAGCAGCTCCTTGCCGGCCGCCCGCTCGGCGATGGCGCGACCCGTCTTCGTCGACCCGATGAACCCGAGCGCGGCCGTCCCCGGGTTACCGGCCAGCTCGTCACCGACCTGAGCGCCCGGCCCGGTCACGAGGTTGAAGACGCCCGGCGGCAGGTCCGCCTCGACGAGGCACTCGGCCAGGGCGACGGAGCACAGCGACGTGAACCTGGCCGGGTTCCAGACGACGGTGTCGCCCGCCGCCAGCGCCGGCCCGATGATCTCGGCCGGCATCGTGTACGGCCAGTTCCAAGGGGTGACGACCCCGACGACGCCCTTCGGGACCCGCTGGACGAGGACGCGCTTGTCGCGGTCGACGCTCGGCGGGAGCAGCCCTTCGATCCGCGGCGCGTCCGCGGCCGCCATCCGGAAGTAGAGGGCGAGCTCCTCCACCTCATAGTGGGCCTCGGCCAGGAGCGGCTTGCCCTGGTCCTCGGTGAGGATCCGGGCGAGCGCATCGGCGCGGCGCTCCACGGCGTCGGCGATCCGCTCGAGGAGCGTGGCCCGCTCGAACGGAGTGGTCCGGCCCCAGCTACGGGCGGCGTGGGAGGCGGCGGCGATCGCGGCCCGGGCATCGGCTCGCGTTCCCTCGGCGAGCCGGCCGATGACGCCGCCGGTCGCCGGGTTGTGGGCGTCGAACGTCGCGCCTCCGGTGGCCTCGACCCAGCGGCCGTCGATGAACAGGGTCGGCGCGGCTGTCGGGTCGGGGGTCGCGGCTGCGCGGGACGGGGCGGTCCGCGGGTCGGGGGTCGCGGTCACATCGACCGCGCTGGGCTTGGCGGGCACAGGAGCTCCTGCACGCACGACGTGGGCTTGCTGCACCCCAGGCGGCCGGACGCATCCGCCGCGCCAGACAGTCTGCGCCCGGCGCAGATCGGCGCGCAACTCGGGAACGGCGAAGGGCGCCCGGTGGGCGCCCTTCGAGTGGTCGCTGGATCGGCGCCGGACGGCGCCGGACGGGTTACTCCGCGGGAATCTCCGCGTGGATCGCGTCGAGGTCGATGCCCTGGCTCCGTCGATAGAGCCGGGCGACGATGTACACGAGCGCGGCGATGCCGTAGAGCGCGGCGAGGAACTGGATCGACGAGGTGTTGCTCGTCCCGATGCCGTAGAGCGAGTTCGACAGCCACTCGTACAGGACCCAGCCGAGGAAGATCGTCGTGATCGCGCCGGCGACGCTGATTAGCGGCAGCCCGCCGATGTTGTACCGGACGATTGGCGACTTCTGGTAGAGGTCCTTCTTCCACCAGGGGAGGATCGTCGCCGCGATCGCCGTCCCGAAGAACGTGACCGCGATGACGAGCGACGCGTCCAGCGTCAGCTTCGAGAAGCCGGCCTGGAAGGAGTACAGGTAGGACAGGATGACGCCGGGGATCATGATCAGGATCAGGGCCGCCCACGGGACGCCCCGCCGATCGTCGACTCGCGCCGCCCATTCGGGCAGGACGCGGTCGAACGCCGCGGCGAAGATCATCCGGGTCGAGGACAGCCACAGCGTCCCGGCCCAGCCGAGGAACCAGACCCCGAACACGAACACGATCAGCATCTGGACGGCGTGGCTGTCGATCAGGAACGACGCCAGGAGCGGTGGGTAGCCCCAGATCGGCACGGCCGGCGCCGCCGTGACGTAGCCGTAGGCGTAGTCGACGAAGTTCTCGTTCGTGGCGTTGAAGAAGTCCCAGCCGAAGGTCTTCGCGGCGAGGAGCACGAACACGATCGCCAGGCCCACGGTCACCCACAGGCCGCCGAGCATGCCGTTGAGCACCTTCCGGAAGTCGCCCGCCCCCCGGACCTCGCCGTACAGCGTGGCGCCCCAGTTGGGATAGAGGATCCAGAACATCATGAACGGCAGGAGCAGCCAGGTGTCGCCGCCGAGGCCGAAGTTGAGGGGCGAGCCGCCGGCCACGAAGCCGTCGTTGGCGGTCGCGTTGTCGATCGTCGCCTGGTAGGCGTTCGAGACGCCGAACAAGTTCTGGCCTTCGCGGTTGAACGCGTCCATGAAGCTCTGCTGGCTCGAGACGAGCATCAGCACGAAGATCACGGCGAGCGCGATGAGCCCGATCCAGATGCTCCACCGCTGGATCCGGGCGTAGCCGGCCATCCCGAGGGCGACGAGGCCCGAGGCCAGGACGATCGTGATCAGCGAGATCACGAAGGTGCCGGTCGACGAGCTGAGGAACGTGAGCCCGTCCGACCAGCCGGCGAGGGCCGCAAGCGGCTGGGCGAACTCGATGTTCAGGATGTAGCCGTAGATCGGCGCCCAGAGCGCGAGGATGAACCACCAGCCGGTCGTCGAGAGGACGAAGCCGATGCCGCCCCGCTTCAGGCCGAGCAGCCCGCCGACGAGCACGCCGAGCACGCCGCCGCCGATCGAGGCCGTGTCGCCGAGGGTGAACGCCTGGGCCGCGAGGTAGACGGTGATCCCGCCGACGACGGCGCCCACGACGGCGCCCGGGATCCCGTCGAGGATCCGGGTCTGCCAGACGTAGTCGCCGCCGGCCCGCGGCATGACCGCGATGAGTCCGGCGTAGGTGATGCACAGGAACGTCATCGCGACGCCCGACAACAGCAGTGCCGACAGCACCGAGCCGTTCGGGACGAAGGCGAAGACCGCCAGGCTGTAGAACATCCCGAGGGTGACGAGGTTCACCGACAGGAACGAGTAGCCGAACGCATCGAAGCCTGACCAACCCTTGACCAGGCCCGTCGCGTTCCGCAGGAACAGCGTCGGCGCCGCCGCGGGCGCGCCGGTCGCCGTGGACGCTTCAGTGGTCATCGAGCCTTTCCTTCCTCCTCAGCCGTCGCGACTAGACAGTCAGCCGTTGATGAGCAGGTAGTTCTTCACCTCGCCTTTCTTGGCATCCAGGTCGACGATCGCGGCCTGGAGGACGCCGTCTTCGTAGGTGCTGCCCGGATTCACGGAGAGGGTCCGGCCGAGCTTCACGGCCCCCCGGCCCTCGTGGATGTGGCCGTGCAGCGAGAGGACCGGGCCGTACTGGAGGATCGCGTCGCGGACGGCGTGCGAGCCCACCGGGATGAGCGCCCGGCCGCCCGACACGTAGGTCATGTCGTCCTTGAGCTGGGGCGCGCTGTCGAGGTTCGAGTTGAAGGGCGGGGCATGGAAGTTGAAGATCGCCCGCTTCGGGTCGGCCACCTCGGCGACGAGGCCGTCGATCTTCGGCTTCAGCTCCTCGTCGGGCAGCTCCCGGAACGTGTGCCATGGGGTCGTGTTGGCCCAGCCGGTCGAGACCATCGCGAAGCCATCGAGCTGGATCGTGTTGCCCTCGCCGAGGTCGACCCGCTTGGCCGCGGCGATGATCGGGTCGAGCTCGAAGATGTCGTCGTTCGCCGGCGAGACGACGCACCGGATCGATGTGCCGGCGAGGCGCTCGTCGGCGAGGGACATCCAGCGCTCGACGTTGCCCATCATCTCGGCCTTGAACCGGGCGTCGACGAGGGTCGGGTCGGCCTGCCAGGCGGCCATCTCGTCCTCGGTCAGGCGGATCGGGTAGTAGCCCCGATCGAGGATCCGCTTCTCCATCGCCTGCAGCTCGTCCTCGGTCGCGAGCAGGTGCTCCTGGTCCTGGAGCTCCAGCCGCCAACCGCCGTTCCGGGCGACGATCGGGACCATCGCCTTGCCGGTCATGTCGCCGCCCATCACCAGAACGTCGGCCTTGTGGAACTTGCCGGCGTTCAGGAACTTCCGCCAGCAGATCTCCGAGCCGTGGATGTCGGTGGCGAAAAAGATCCGCACGCTGCTCGAGGCTCCTCCCTAGCCCCGCACGTCCGGGGCGACGTCGTGGCCGACCTCTTCCGGTTCCTGGTACCAGGTCATCTTCTCGCCGACCCTCGCCCGGAGCTTCCACTTCGCGGACTTCGGGGCGGCATCGATGGCCGCGCGCAGGGCCCGCACCTGCTCCCGCGGGTCCAGCCGCGCGGTCTGCCCGTTGCCGACGTCCAGGTCCTCCGGCACGAGGTCCGTGGCGAGGTATGCGTCGAGCTTGTCGAGGTTCCCGGTGACCGTCCGCCACCAGCCCCAGTCATTCGAGGTGTGGGCCAGGATCCGGGGCAGGCTGATGGTGCCCTGCCCGGTGCGCGAGTCGGCGGCACCGTCGTCGTCGGCGAGCGGGTGCTCGGCGAGGAGGATGAGCGCGTCGAGCAGGTCCTTCTTGTTGAGCTTCACGACCTGGAGCTTCGAGAGGAGGAGGTCCGCGACCGGCAGCGTGGGCGACGAGCGCTCGAGCCGACCGGCGAACTCGATCCGGTGGCACATCTCGAGCTTGTCGACGAGGACGTCCACGGGCCGCCGTCGGGGAACGTCGACGAAATAGCCCTGGGCGCCACCGAACATCGCGTTGTGGCGCCTGTCGGGCGTGTAGCCCTCGGCCTCGAGGAGCCGGAAGACCGCGGCCCGGTCCTTGCCGCGGGTGGCGAAGTCGAGGTCGACCTCGCGCCGGCGGGTGCGATGGGTCCAGTCGGGGGCGTGGGCCCGGACGGCCATGCCGCCCATCAGCCGGAGGAGCAGCCCGCGCGCGTTCGCGGCGTCGACGATCCGCAGCGCCTCGGCCAGCGGATCCTCGAGCGTCCGCAGCCCGGCTCCCGGGGCCACTTCCGCCGTCATGACCGATCCTCCCGGTCCCGCGGAGGCATCGGGCCCCGAACGGGCCCGCGATCGCCGGAGTATAGGCGCGGCCCGAATGCGCAAACGGCTTGCACTCCGTTAACGAGACGGCGAAGATGCAAACCGACGATGGTGCCCGGGACCGGAGGCGCCCCGGACCATCACGTGTCCGGCCCTCACCTGTCCACCGGGTAGGACGGGAGGCCCGCATCCGTCGTCACCGAGGGGCGAGCGCACGAGGCGCCCGCCAGACTGGAGGAGGCAACTTGACCAGCTCGTTCTCCAAGCCCCGGCTGCTCACGATCGGGGCAACCGTCGCGCTGCTCGTCGCCGCGTGCGGCGGCGGCGGGGCATCCACGGCCCCGACGGTCGCGCCGACCGCGGCTGCCACCGAGGCGCCGTCCGCAGCGGCTTCGGCGCCGGCCAGCGCGGCAGCCGGCGGACCGGCGGCCTGGGTTCCGGATCCGACCCTGCTCACGGCCGCCAAGGCCGAGGGTGGGCTCACGACCATCGCCCTGCCCCCGACCTGGTGCGACTACCAGGACCTGCTGTCCGGGTTCACCTCGGCCACGGGCATCCAGATCAACAACCTGAACCCCGATGGCAGCTCGCAGTCGGAGCTCGATGCCATCACCGCGAACAAGGCCAACAAGGGCCCGGCCGCGCCGGACGTCGTCGACGTCGGCCTCGCCTACGGCCCGAAGGGCGTCGCCGCGGGACTGTTCGCCCCGTACAAGGTCGCTGGCTGGAATGACATTCCGGACTCGGCCAAGGATGCGAACGGCTACTGGTACGGTGACTACTACGGCGTCATGTCGTTCGAGGTCAACACCTCGGTCATCACGACCCTCCCGCAGGACTGGAGCGACCTCCTCAACGAGCCGGCCAACTCGGTCGCACTCGCGGGCGATCCGACCGGTTCGAACCAGGCCGTCTCGGCGGTCTGGGCGGCGGGCATCGGGACCGGTGGCAGCCTCGACAACGCCCAGCCCGGCCTCGACTTCTTCAAGCAGCTGAACGACAAGAAGATCTTCGTCCCGGTCATCGCCAAGTCGGCGACCGTGGCCTCGGGCGAGACCCCCATCGTTCTCGCATGGACCTACAACGCCCTCGCCGACCGCGATCAGCTGAACGGCAACCCGCCGGTCACCGTCGTGGTCCCGAAGAGCGGCAAGCTCGGCGGCATGTACGTCCAGGCCATCAGCGCCTACGCCCCGCACCCGAACAGCGCGAAGCTGTGGATGGAGTGGCTGTACTCCGATCAGGGCCAGAACGTCTGGCTCAAGGGCTACTGCAACCCGATCCGCTACGACGCGATGGTCAAGGCCGGCACCGTCGATCCGACGCTCGCGGCCAAGCTGCCTGACTCGAGCGGCGCGGCACTGCCGACCCTCGACCAGATCACGAAGGCCAACACCGTCATCACGACCGGCTGGCCGACCACGGTTGGCGTCACGGTCCACTAGACCATCGAGTCTCGAAGCCACCGCTTCAGGCCGATGACCCAGACAGCTCAGATCGGCGACGCCCGGACTGCCCCGCAGCCCGGGCGTCGCCGGTTCTCCGGCACGGTCCTCGGGGTCGCGCCGTTCCTGCTATTCGCCGTCCTGTTCCTGGTGCTGCCGACCGCCTACCTGTTCGTCGGCAGCCTCCAGACATCGACGGGCCAGCTCACCCTCGACAACTTCGCCCACCTGACCCAGCCGTACACGATCGCGGCCTACGAGGCGAGTCTCGAGATCAGCCTCGTGACGGCCATCCTCGGCGGGCTGTTCGGGTTCCTGCTCGCCTACGCGACGATTGCCGGCGGGCTGCCGAAGCCGATCCGCGGCGCGATCATGACCTTCTCCGGCGTCGCCTCGAACTTCGCCGGCGGTCCGCTGGCCCTGGCCTTCATCTTCACGATCGGCCGGGCCGGCTTCCTGACGGTGTTCCTGCGGGCCATCGGGCTGGATCCCTACGGCGCCGGCTTCACGATCTACTCGAAGATCGGTCTCGAGATCGTCTACCTGTACTTCCAGCTGCCGCTCATGGTGCTGATCATCGCGCCGGCGATCGATGGCCTGAAGAAGGAGTGGCGGGAGGCCTCGGAGAACCTGGGCGCGAGCAACGTCCAGTACTGGCGCCGCGTCGCCCTGCCGATCCTGCTGCCATCGCTGCTCGGCTCGGTGATCCTGCTGTTCGGCAACGCCTTCGGCGCCCAGGCCACCGCGTTCTTCCTCACCGGCGGCTTCATCCCGCTCGTGACGATCCTCATCGGCAGCCAGCTGTCGGGCGACGCGTTGGGTGACAAGAACCTCGGCTACGCCCTCGCGATCGGCATGGTCGCGATCATGGGCGTCACCCTCGTCGCCTACTCCTACCTGACGCGGCTCGCCGAGCGGTGGCAGCGATGAGCGGACCGACCAGCCAGAGCCTCACGGGCCTGGAGCCACTGGCCGAGTCGATCGCCAAGCCGTCCCGGAGGTCACCGGCCAGCCCTGTCGTCATGTCGTGGATCGTGCTGCTGGTCAGCATCCTGTACTTCGGCCTGCCCCTCGTCGGGACCCTGATCTTCTCGCTCCGCGCCCAGCCGTTCGGCGAGGCCTACAAGATGATGGTCAGCGACGGCCAGCTCTTCAAGGACCTCGGCTACTCGTTCGTGATCGCGATCATCACCGTGCTGGTGAGCATCGGCCTCCTGGTGCCGACCGCCTTCTGGGTCCGGCTCCGGCTCCCGCGGCTGCGGCCGATCATCGAGTTCATCACGCTCCTGCCGTTCGTGATCCCGCCGATCGTCCTCGTGTACGGGCTCCTGAGCACGTTCAGCGGGCCGCCGCTCGCGCTCACCGGCTCGAACCTCGGCAGCGACGCCCTCCTGGTGTGCGCCTACGTGGTCCTGTCGTTCCCGTACATGTACCGCTCCATCGACGCGGGGCTGCGGGTCATCGACATCCGGACGCTGACGGAGGCCTGCCAGAGCCTCGGCGCGGGCTGGTTCACGGTCCTGTGGCGGGTCATCCTGCCGAACCTCCGGGTCGCGATCCTGAGCGGCGCGTTCCTGACGTTGGCGATCGTCGTCGGCGAGTTCACGGTCGCGATCTTCCTCGCTCGGCCGATGTTCGCGACGTACCTCCAGCTGATCTCCCAGACCCAGGCCTACGAGTCGGCCGCGGTTGCCCTCATGAGCTTCGCCATCACGTGGGCGGCCATGGGCGTGATCTCCCTGATCGGCCGGGGTCGCCAGGAAAAGATCATCGCGGGAGTCCACTGAGATGTCCGACGGAGGCCACGACGGCATGAGCTATCTCGCCCTGACGGGCATCCAGAAGCGGTTCGCGGGCGGGACCGTCGCGGTGCAGGACTTCAACCTCGAAGCCCAGCGGGGCGAGTTCGTGTCGTTCCTCGGGCCGTCGGGCTGCGGCAAGACGACGACGCTCCGGATGATCGCCGGCTTCGAGAAGCCGACCGCGGGCCGGATCTCGATCGATGGCAGGGACGTGACCGACCTCGCGCCCAACCGTCGCAACGTCGGCATGGTGTTCCAGAACTACGCCCTCTTCCCGAACATGACCGTCGCCGGCAACATCGCCTTCGGCCTCAACGTCCGGAAGCGGCCGAAGGACCAGACCAAGAAGCGGGTCGCCGAGCTGCTCGAGCTCATCAACCTGGCCGACAAGGGCGGCCGCTACCCGTACCAGCTCTCGGGTGGCCAGCAGCAGCGCATCGCGCTCGCGCGGGCGCTGGCGTTCGAGCCGACCGTGCTGCTCCTCGACGAGCCGCTGTCGGCCCTCGACGCGAAGATCCGCGTCGCCCTCCGGATCGAAATCCGGGCGATCCAGCGCCAGCTCGGCATCACGACCGTCTACGTGACCCACGACCAGGAGGAGGCCCTCTCGCTCTCCGATCGTGTCGTCGTCATGAGCGAGGGCCACGTCGAGCAGGTCGGCGCGCCGTTCGAGATCTACAACTTCCCGGCGACGCCGTTCGTGGCCTCATTCGTGGGGACCCTGAGCCTCCTGCCCGGCACGATCGTCGACCCGGCGAACGGCGTCGTCCGGGTCGCCGGCCAGCAGGTCCGGGTGGCGAAGCACCTGACCGGCGGCGCCGGCCGGAACCTCACGGTCGCCCTCCGGCCGGAGATGGGCTCGCTCGGCGCGTCGACCGATCCGGCCGACAACAACGTCCAGGGAACGGTCACCGACGTCGCCTTCCTCGGCTCGATCGTCCGGATCCGCGTGTCGCTGGCCGAGGGCGGCCCGATCGTCGCCCTCGACGAGTTCAACGAGCCGACGCTCAAGCTGCCGGCGGTCGGCGAGACGACGACGATCCACTTCCCTGCCGACGGCCCGCTGGTGATCGACACCGGCGCGCCCGTCGAGCAGCTCGAGGAGCTCATCGCCGAGGCCTAGGGCGGCCGCCGCGGACGAGGGCCGCCGGCCCATGGCGCTCCACGCCGCCCTCGACGGGATCGACCTCGTCGTCTTCGACAAGGACGGCACCCTCATCGACTTCCAGGCGATGTGGGGCGGCTGGGTCCGCTCGCTTGCCGAGAACCTCGAGCTGGAGACCGGGCGCCCCCTGACGGGGCCGCTGTTCGACCTCCTCGGGGTCGACCACGAGACGGGCCTCGTCAGGTCCCACGGCCTGCTCGCGGCCACGCCGATGGCTCGCATCCGCGAGCACCTCGTGACGCGCCTATCGGTGCTGCTTGGCAATGCGTTCGACGCCGAGGCCGCCGTCGACGCCGTCTGGGAGGCGCCGGACCCGATCGCGCTGGCCCGTCCGATCGGGGACCTCGGCGCGCTGCTCGGCGCCCTGCGAGCGGCCGGGCGACGGATCGCCGTCGCCACGAGCGACGACCGCGACCCGACGACGCGGACGCTGGCCGCGCTCGGGATCTCCGAGCTCGTCGACGGGATCGTCTGCGCCGACGACGGCGAGCCGGTCAAGCCGGCGCCGCAGGCCGTGCTCCGGCTGTGCCGAGAGCTCGGCGTGGAGCCGGGCCGGGCCGCGGTCGTCGGTGACTCGGTCGCGGATCTCGCGATGGGCCGGGCGGCGCTCGCCGGCCGGGTCATCGGC
Source organism: Candidatus Limnocylindrales bacterium (assembly GCA_035308445.1). Lineage (GTDB taxonomy): Bacteria > Chloroflexota > Limnocylindria > Limnocylindrales > CSP1-4 > UBA5189. Next base: position 85,484 of record DATGGQ010000023.1, read on the forward strand.
GTGCTCACCGGCGTCGGCGATCGGGCCGCGCTCGAGCCGCTCGCCGACCTCGTTCTGGGCTCGGTCCAGGAGCTCGCGACGGCCTGACTCCGGCCGGAGAAACCCGCGTCTCGCGCGCGAGCGGGCGCGGACGTCACGCGCGCAGGCAGGCGCGGACCCTACGCCCGGCGGGGCCCGCTGGTACTCCATTCCTATCGTGCCCGAGGACGCGCTCGCGTACGGTCGGCGGCGTGCGGGTGCCTGCCTGCACCACGCGCATGCCGGCGTCGCGGGGGCCACGTCCGGAGAAGGAGCGTTCGCGCACCGATGACCCTCGCCTCGCCCAAGCGGAGTCAGCAGCGCGCGCCCTCGGCCTCGAACGGCACCGCGTCACGTGCCCGCGGCGGACCCGCCGGCTCGCCGCCTCCCCCGCCCACCCACAAGCCACGGCTCCGGATCGCCGAGCGCGAGGGCCTGACGGAGCTCCGCAAGCTCGCCTCCGAGCTGTCCGGGACCGACGAGCTGCAGCAGGTGTTCGAGGAGGTCCTCGACACCGCCGAGCGGCTGTTCGGCGCCCGGCGCACGGCGGTCTGGCTCTGGAACCAGGCCATCCCCGCGCTCGACCTCCGGGCCAGCCGGAACGTCCCGCCCGAGCTCGAGGGCATGGTCCGCGCGGCGGCCGGCGAGGTCGCGGACTTCGCCGCGGCGTTCTTCCGGGCGGGCAAGGTCATGGTCTACCGCGACCTCTCGACCTCGCCGCAGGTCCCGCCCGCCTTCCGCGCGATGTACGCAGAGCTCGACATCCGGACCCTGTGCTTCGTCCCCGTGATCTTCCGCGACGTGCCGTTCGGCTACCTGATGCTCTACCACGAGGTGGCCTACGCCTGGTCCGACGAGGACGTGGCGCTCGCCCGGAGCCTCGGTGACAGCATGGCCACGGCCATCGGCAACGCCCGGCTCGTCGCGTCCGTCCAGAGCCTTGCGGCCCGCCTCCGCGCGATCCAGGACCTCTCGGCCCGGCTCAGCGGCATCCAGGACGTCCGCGGGATCGGCGAGGCGATCGTCGCCGAGGCCCGGGCCCTCGTCAGCTACGACACGATCCGGGTCTACCGGGTCGATCACGAGACCGGCTGGTGCGAGCCGATCGCGTTCCAGGGCGTGTTCATGGGCCTCGAGAACCCGAGCCCCGAGCAGCTCCGCGTCCAGATCGGCCGGGGCCTCACCGGCTGGGTGGCCGAGCACGGCGAGGCCCTGAACATCGGTGACGCAACCGCAGACCCGCGGCGCGTCCCGGTCGGAACCGACGACGGCCCGGAATCGATGCTCGTCGTGCCGATGACGTTCGAGGGCCGCGTCCGCGGACTCGTCGTCGCGTCGCAGCGCGGCCGCGACCGGTTCAGCGAGGACGACCTCACGACCCTGACGATCTTCGCCGGGGCCGCCGGCCAGGCCCTCGTCAACGGCGAGCGGCTCGAGCAGCTGCGGCTCCAGCAGGCCGAGCTCGAGCATCAGCTCGTGAGCCAGCGCCGGCTCATGGCGGTCAACGAGCAGCTCCTGTCGACCCTCGACCCGTCGGGCGTCCTCGAGATGATCGCGGACTCGCTGAAGACGGTGGTCGCCTACGACTCGCTGACGATCTATCGCATCGACACCGAGCGCGGCGTCCGCCGCCCGGTCATCGCCCGCGACCGGTTCGCCGAGCTCATCCTCGACTACGAGGCCCCGCTCGGCTCCGGCCTGACCGGCTGGGCCGTCGATCGGGGCGAGGCGGTGCTCGCCAACGACGCTCACCTGGACCCCCGCTCCGCCCAGATCCCGGGCACCCCGTTCGAGCCGGAGTCGATGGTCGTCGTCCCGCTGATGGCCGACGGCGCCGTCCTCGGCACGCTGAACATCGGCCGGATGGGCAACGACGAGGCCCACTACAGCCAGAACGAGTTCGAGCTGACGAAGCTCTTCGCGGCCCAGGCCGCGATCGCGCTCCGCAACGCCGAGGCCCACGACGAGGTCAAGGTCCAGGCCGAGCGCGACGCCCTGACCGGCCTCCGCAACCACGGCAGCTTCCAGCGCGAGCTGTCGGCGATGCTCGGCAACGGGCTCGATCGCCAGGTCGCGGTGCTGATGATGGATCTCGACCGGTTCAAGGGCTTCAACGACCGCAATGGTCATCCCGCGGGCGATGACCTCCTGGTCGCGGTCAGCCGGGCGATCGAGGCCTCGACCCGCCAGGGCGACCGGGCATACCGCTACGGCGGCGACGAGTTCGCGGTGATCCTGCCCGACTGCGGCCGGGTCGACGCCGAGGAGGTCGCCGCCCGGATCAAGTCATCGATCACGGCGATCCCCGACGACAGCGGCGGCCCCCATGTCTCGATCAGCGTCGGCGTCGCCTGCTACCCCGATGACGCCCGCGACAAGGACTCGCTCGTCGAGACCGCGGACCAGGCCCTGTTCCTCGCCAAGGGTGCGCCGTTCCGGAACGCCCGCGACCAGTTCGTGGCCGCGCTCGACGAGACCGCGCTGGGCCTCCTCGACGGCAGCCGGCCCGACGAGCTCCTCGACGCGATCCTGCTCCGGGCCACCCGCCTGCTCGGCGTCGCCGACGGCTACGTCTACTTGGCGGAGCCGGGCGACACGCAGCTCACCTGTCACGTGGGCACGGGCGTGATGGCGGCGTACGTCGGGTTCAAGCTCCAGATCGATCGCGGCATCGGCGGCATCGTCTACCGGACCGGGAAGCCGTTCTCCGTCGACGACTACGACGCCTGGGACGAGGCCGCGCCGGAGTTCATCGGCAAGGTGGGCGCCTGCGTCGGCGTGCCGTTGACCGTCGCCGGCCAGGTCATCGGCGTCATCGGCCTCGCCTCGCGGACGACGGAGCGGGTGTTCCGCCAGCCGGAGATCGACGCCCTCGCCCGGTTCGCCCAACTGGCCTCGATCGCCCTCGAGAACGCGCGCCTCCACGAGCAGGCCCTCTCGCCCCGCGATCCGGTCACCGGGCTGCCCTCGCGCGAGGTCCTCATCCAGCGGATCGTCGATGCGCTGCAGGCGCCGCCGGTCGGCAGCGAGCCCCAGCCGGTCTCGGTCGTGCTCCTCGACGTCGACCGCTTCCAGATCGTCAACGAGAGCCTCGGCCACGCGGTCGGCGACCGGGTCCTGCGCGAGGTCGGCGAGCGGATCAACGCGGTGCTCTCCGTCGGCGAGACGGTCGCCCGGTTCGGCGGCGACACGTTCGGCGTGCTCCTGCCGGGCACGGACGCCGACGCGGCGATCGCGCTCGCGGAGCGGATCCAGAACCAGCTGAAGCCGCCCTTCGACCTTGACGGCCGGACGTGGTTCATCTCCGCGAGCATGGGCATCGGCGTGGGCGCGCCCGGCTCGACGGGCGCCGGCGACATCCTCCAGGAAGCCGAGATCGCGCTCGTCGACACGAAGCACGATGCCGCCCGCCGGATCGCCCTGTTCGACCCGCTGCGGAACCGCCACGCTCGCGAGCGGGTGGATGTCGAGACCGAGCTGCGCCTCGCCCTCGAGCGCGACGAGCTGCTCGTCCACTACCAGCCGATTCTCGACCTCCGGACGGAGCGGATCGTCGGCTTCGAAGCCCTCGCCCGCTGGCAGCATCCCGGCCGCGGGCTCGTCCTGCCGGTCGACTTCATCGCCCTGGCCGAGGAGTCCGACCTGATCATCGCCCTCGGCCGGACGGTCCTCGAGAAGGCCTGCCGGCAGGCGCAGGCGTGGCGTCAGCACTGGCCGGACGAGAACCTCGTGATGAGCGTCAACCTGTCGCCCCGCCAGTTCGCCGATCCGGACCTCGCCAGCGGCATCGCCGAGGTCCTGCGGCTGACGGGCCTCGAGCCCTGCGCCCTCGAGCTCGAGATCACCGAGTCGAGCGTGATGGACCGGTCAGAGGCGAGCCTCGGCGTCCTGAACCAGCTGCGGGCGCTCGGCGTCCGGGTCGTCCTCGACGACTTCGGCACGGGCTACTCGTCGCTGGCGTACCTGCGCCACCTGCCGCTCGACACGATCAAGATCGATCGCTCGTTCGTGACGGACCTCGACGTCCAGGACCCGAACGTCGGCATCGTCCGGGCCGTCGTCTCGCTGGCCCACGGCATCGGGGTGAGCGTCGTCGCCGAGGGCATCGAGACCGACGAGCAGGCCCGCCGCCTCCGGGAGCTGGGCTGCGACATGGGCCAGGGCTATCGCTGGGCCCACCCGGCCGACCCGATGCGGACCGCGAAGTTCGTCGCCGCCCGGATCGCGGACCGGCTGGGCGTCGTCGGCGGCGACGGCCATGGAGCTCGGTCGGCAAGGGACGAGCACTGCAACCCGGCGACCCTCAGGGCGCGGGCGCGGCGCAGCACGCCGGCTCGGGCCGGCGCGACGGGAACGAGCTCAGCCGGGTAGCCTCGCCGACCGCTCGCGGAGGCGGGCGTCGGCCCTCCGCCGACGCGGGATCAGCGGCGGCCGCCGCCGAGCAGCCGGAGCAGGAACAGGAACAGGTTGATGAAGTCCAGGTAGAGCCGGAGCGCGCCGATGACGGCCGCCTTCTCCACCGAGCCCGTCCGGGCGACGAGAGCTCCGGCCTGGATCCGCTGGACGTCATAGGCGGTCAGGGCCGTGAAGATCACGACGCCGATGATCGAGATGATCAGTCCCGCAGTGCCCGAGGCGAGGAACGTGTTCACGATCAGGGCCACGATCAGGCCGATGACGCCCATCGTCAGGAAGCCGCCGAGGGACGCCAGCGAGCGGTGGGTCGTCGCGCCGTACAGGGCGGCGCCGCCGAACATGGCCGACGCCGACAGAAAGGCGGTCGCCACGCTCGAGCCGGTGTAGGCCGAGACGATCAGGCCGATCGTGAGGCCGATGCTGACGGCGTAGACGAAGAACAGCCCGAGGGCCAGCGTCGCGTTCATCCGGGTGATGCCGAGCGAGATCCCGAAGGCGATACCGAGCTGGGCGATGATCAGGATCAGGAAGTTGTCGAGGGCGAACTGCCTGAGGGTCGCGTCCGACTGGACGATCGCGGCCACACCAGCCGACACGAGCAGGCCCGCGAACATCCACACGAACGCCTGGACGAGGAACGCCGACGACGCGGCTGCAGTCGTCCGGGCGTCGACGGTGCCGGGGATGCCGGCGGACTGGTTCTGGAACGTCACGGTGCGTGCTCCCTTCGAGCGCCCGCGGCCGGCTTCCTCGCCGGCGTCGCGGAGCGCGATTCTGCCTGTTCCGCGGCTCGGGCCAGGACCCACACGAGGTCCGAGAGCCGGTTCAGATACGGGACGAGGTGCTCGCCGGTCAGGAGGCCATGCCCGCGGAGGGCGACCGCCCGCCGCTCGGCGCGCCGGACGACCGTTCGGGCCAGCTCGAGGTCGGCGCTGAGCTCCGTCTCGCCCGGGACCACGAACTCACGCGGCATCTCGATCCGCCGTTCGAGATCCAGGAGCAGCGTCTCGAGGCCGTCGACCATCGCCTCGGACACGCGCGTCCGCCCGTCCTCGGGCGTCGCCCTGGCCTCGGACGTCGTCGCGAGCTCGGCGCCCACCACGAACAGCTCGCGCTGGAGCCGGAGCAGCAGCTCGGCGAGGTCGCCGGCTTCGCCGAGGAGCCGGACCGGAGAGCCGGCCGGACCGGCCTTCGCCCGGGCGATCCCGAGAGCCGCGACGGCCTCGTCAACGGTGCCGTAGGCCTCGGTCCGTGGATCGTCCTTCCGGACGCGCGGGCCGCCAAACAGCAGGCCGGTGGTGCCGTCGTCGCCGCGCTGCGTCGCGACGGCGGAGCCGATGGGGCTGCGAGCGGTCATCGAGGGGCCGGGCGCGTCACCACATCAGGCCGGCGTCGCGGGGATCCCAGCGCTCGGCCAGCAGGGTCACCTTCACCGGATGCTCGACGACCGACTCGACCTGTTCCTTGACCTGCTGGATCATCGAGCCGGCGTACGGGCAGAACGGCGTCGTCAGGATCATCTTGATCTCGGTCTCGTCCTGGCCCAGCAGGATCTGCTTGATCAGGGCCAGCTCGACGACGTTCATCCCGATCTCGGGATCGACCACTGCCCGGAGGGCGTCGAGGATCGCCAGCTCGGTCGCCCGCTTCTCGGCGTCGAAGAGTGGCGCGGTCGGCTCCGCGGCGGGGGTCGTGGCAGCTGGGGTCGGCGCGGCGTCGGCGCGATCGGCGGTGTCGGTCATCAGGGTTTGAGCGTACACCACGTCAGTATTTTTCCCCCTTCGCCGCGATCGGCAGGGAGAGTCGAATCGCCGTTCCGTGCCCGTCGGCGACGGGCGATTCCGCGATGATCGTCCCGCCATGCGCCTCGACGATCGCGCGGGCGATCGCCAGGCCCAGGCCCGAGCCGCGCGACTCGGACGACTTCGCGAACCGATCGAAGACGCTCGGCAGGAGCTCGGGCGCGATGCCCGGGCCGGTGTCCGTGACGGCGAGCTCGACCCGGTCGGACGTCGCCCGGCCCGCGACGGCGACCCGGCCCTCGGCCGGCGTGTAGCGGAGGGCGTTGTCGACGAGGTTCGAGACGACCTCCCGGATCCGGATCGGGTCGACGTCGAGGATCGGCAGGTCCGCCGGCACATCGGCCACGAGAGCCACACGCGCGGACGTCGCCCGGACCTGGAACGACTCGACCACGTCGGCCGCGATCGCGTCGACATCGGTCGGCTCGCGGTGCAGGGTCAGCGTCCCGGCTTCGGCCAGGCTGAGCGTCCGCAGGTCCTCCACGAGGCGCGACAGGACCTTCGTCTCGTCGAGGATCGGCTCGATATGGGCCGCATCCGCCGGGTAGACGCCGTCGATGATCGCCTCAAGGTTCCCCTGGACCACAGCGAGCGGGTTCCGGAGCTCGTGGCTGACGTCGGCGAGCAGGCTGCGGCGCTGGGCCTCGTCGGTCTCGAGCCGGGCGGCCATCGTGTTGAACGCCCGGACGAGGCCACGCAGCTCGGCCGGACCCCGGCGGACGTCCTGGACTCGCGCGGAGTAGTCGCCCGCCTCGACGCGCCCGGCGGCATCGACGAGGTCGCTCAGCGGCAGCGAGATCCGGCGTGCGAAGCGGACGCCGCCGCCGATGGCGAGGATGCCGAACAGCAGGATCACCAGAGCGGCGCCCTGGAAGATGCCGCCGTTCGGCGCGATGAAGCCGATGAGCGTCCCGAGGATCCAGAGGGCGAGGACGCCGATCGAGGCGACGACGAGCGCGACCACGACGACGAAGCAGCCGATCCAGCGGGCGAACCCGTGGCGGCGGACGGGGCCCCAGGGGCCCCGGGGCCCGTACGGGCCGCCGCGCCGGCGGTTGGCCCACGCGACGCGGCGCCAGGCCCCGGGCTCGGGCGGCCACGCTTCGTCGCCAGGCCACCAGGGCGGGCGATTGCCGGGCGGGTTCACGCGTCCCGCTCGACCGGACTGAGTGGCCCGGCCGGCTCGAGTGGCTCGAGTGGCTCGGCCGGCTCGGCGAGCCGGTAGCCGACGCCGTACACCGTCAGGAGGTAGCGCGGCCGGTGCGGCTCGGGCTCGAGCTTGCGCCGGATGTTCTTCACGTGGGCATCGATCGCCCGCTCGTACGACTCGAACGCGACGCCCCGAACCGCGTCGAGCAGCTGGGAGCGGGTGAAGACGCGACCTGGCTGGCGGGCCAGCGTCTGGAGGATCGAGAACTCGGTCGGGGTGAGGTCGACCGGCCGGCCGGCAGCCGTCACCGACAGGCGGCCCGGGTCCAGCACGACGTCGCCAGCGACCAGGCGACCCTCGGGCCCGGCGGCGGCCCGCTCGAAGCGCCGCAGGACGGCCCGCACTCGGGCCACGAGCTCGCGCGGGCTGAACGGCTTCGTGATGTAGTCGTCGGCCCCGAGCTCGAGGCCGAGGAGCTTGTCGAGCTCGTCGTCGCGGGCCGTCAGCATGATGATCGGCACGTCGGACGACTCGCGGGTCGAGCGCGTCACCTCGAGCCCGTCGACCTGCGGCAGGCCGAGGTCCAGCACGACCAGGTCCGGGTGCCGCGTCCGGATCGCCTGGATCGCGGAGCGGCCGTCACCGGCCAGCAGGACGCCGAAGCCGGCCCGCTCGAGGTAGTCCCGGGCGAGCGCGGCGATCCTGGGCTCGTCGTCGACGACGAGGATCGTCTTCATCGGCGCCACTCTAGAGAGCGGGAGGCAGAGCAGCGGAACGGGCGCGACGTCGCCGTCGCGCCCGTCCGAGGGAAGGGGGGATCAGCCGCCGGGGCCGGCAGCGCCACCCGGGCTCGTGGTCCCGGAGCCGCCGCTGCCCGAACCCGTCGAGCCGGAGGCGGGGCTGGTGCCCTCGGCCTCGTGGAGGTGGCGATGCCACTCGGCAATCTGCGAGTCGCGATCGCCCATCCACGGGCCGGAGCCCGGCTTACCGGAGCCGTAGCCCGACCCGTACCAGCCATGGTGACCCCAGCCGCGCCGATGGCCGAAGGCCGCCCGGATCAGGCCGAAGATCAGGAAGAGGAACAGGATCGGGATGATCAGCCCGAACAGGCCGCCGAACCCGAAGCCATGGAACCCGTAGCCGTAGGCGTAGTACGGGACCGCGCCCGCCGGCACGTTGGCCGACTGGGCGATGCCCTGCTGGAGGCCCGCGTCGTAGATGCCGACGCCCACGGCGCCGAGCACGAACAGGGCCAGCAGCCCGAGCAGGAACGAACCGAAACCTCTCACGTGTCATCTCCTTCGATGTCGAGCTGATGACGGCAGCCTGGGCCCGGATCGTGGAGCGAATGTGAAGGACGGGTGGAGAGGCCTTGAAGCCCGGCTGGAGCGGCAGGCGCCGCGGGCGGCGATTCGGGCGGCGATTCGGACGGCACCGGATCGCGGGTCAGCTCTTGATGACGACCCCGCGCAGGCGGTACTGGCTCGGCAGGCCGTCGGCCTCGGCCTCGCTGTAGCCCGGCCCGACGAGCGACCCGTCGGCTTCGAAGAACTCCGCGTACCGCGGCTTGTTGGCAGCGGCGTAGGCGTACGCGGCGGCCACGCCCATCCGGCGCAGCTCGGGGTGCTCCTTGAGCATCTGGGTCAGCGAGTAGCCGCTCTGGCGCAGCTCGAGGATGTTGCGGACGGTGAGCCGTGTGCCGTAGCAGAACGGCTCGCCGTTCATGACGAGGGGATCCGAGAGGACCCAGCGGATGGTCATCGGACGCTGTCTAGGCGCCCTTGTAGATGAAGGCGAGGAGCGGGTGGCGTTTGCGGGCATCGCCGGCCAGGCGGCGGTGCCAGCGGAACACCTTGATCGCGGCATCGATCGAGGCGTCAACCGAACCGACGGCAGACGGCGTCACGGCAGCCCGGGCCGCAAGCCGGAGGCCTTCGAACAGCCCGATGACGTCATCCATGGAGACGAAGCGCTTGCGATACCGCACGGCGACCTGCTCGGCCCAACCCGACATGACCCGGGTGTCATTGCTGGCAATGGCCGTCGCGAGGCGCGTCGTGAAGGCCCGGAGGTCGGCGAGGAGCTCGCGGAGGCGGAGCTCGTCGTAGCGGTCGCGGAACGTGGCGTCGGCGGCGACCGCGGCCTCGAGCGCGCGAGCCGCGACGCGGTGGCCGGCCGCCCCGAGCGCGGCAGCATCGTCGGGATGGCCGGCGCGCAGGTCCCGTGGCGGCAGGCCGAGGCTCGGATGGCTCACGGCGGCGAGTCTAGCGGGCCGCACGGGTCGGTAGCATCGGCGACATGCCCGAGCCGGGACCCGACGGGGTCCGCTATCGCCGCCCGACCGAGGCGGACCACGTCCCGATCGTCCGTTTGATCGACGACTGGTGGGGCGGCGGGCCCGGCTCCGAGTCCCTGGACCGGCTCTGGCTCCAGCACTTCACGGGCACCTCCTGGCTGGCCGAGGTGAGCGGCGCCCGGATCGGCGGCTTCCTCGTGGGCTTCCTGTCCGCGGACCACCCCGACACGGCCTGTTGCCGGCTCGTCGGCATGGATCCGAACCTGCGCCGGCAGGGCATCGGTCGGGCGCTGTACGACCGGTTCGTCGCCGATGCCCGCGCCGCCGGACGATCCCGGATCGTGGCCACGGTCTGGCCCGGGAACCACGGCGCGATCGCCTTTCACCTCGCCCTCGGGTTCGAGCTCCTCATCGGGCCGGGCACGCAGAATCTCTACGGGACCCCGGCGTACCCGGCGTACGATCACGACCGGGAGGACCGCTCGGTCCTGGTCCGTCGCATCTGACGTCGAAGGGTGGCCCAGCCCGTGCGAGGTCTCGCGCTCCGGTTCGGCGTGATCGCGGTGATCGTCGTGGCGGGGTTCGTGCTCCGCTCGTACTTCACCGGCAACGCCGGCGACCTCCAGGTCGGTGACTGCTTCGACGTGCCAACCGGCACCGAGACGGTCAAGGACGTCCAGCACCATCCCTGCTCGGATTCGCACACCGGCGAGGTCTTCTTCGTCGGCAACTTCGACAACGCGACCTTCCCGACCGACGCGGACTTCCAGCAGTACGTCCAGGACAACTGCCTGCCGGCCTACACCTCCTACACGGGCAACGATGTCCTGACGACCGAGGGCGCCGACTTCGGCTACTTCGAGCCGACCCAGGATGGCTGGTCGAGCGGCGATCGCGAGGTCACCTGCTACGCGACCCGGGCCGACGGCGGCCCGATGACCGGCTCGCTGAAGAAGGGCTGACGCGCCGGTCCGAGGCGACCGTCAGGTCGGGCTGACGGTCTCGCCGACGAACGGCATCCGCAGCCGGGCCGCGGCATCGAGGCTCATCCGCAGCACGGCGGTCTTCGCCATCGCGACCTCCCTGACATAGCGCTGCTCCTCGTCCCCGGACATCGGCCGACCGCGCACGATCGCCTTCGGCCGGCCGACCTGCAGCCACGCGAGGTGGTACCGGTCCATCCGGCCCCACGCCGCGGCGAGCAGGTCGTCGGACAGCTGCAGCCAGACCTGGAGCGAGGCGAGGCTGGGGTCGGCGCTCGCGCCGAGCCGCTCGCCCTCGTCAATGAGCCGGCGGGTCCGCTCGACGAGCTCGTCGCGGGTCACCGGCGGGCGCTCCCCGGGGAGCGGCTCATCCGCCGCCCTGGATGAACGCCTCGCGGGCCGCCCGCGCCCGGAGCGTCCACGGCCCGGGCACGCCTGTCCCGACCGGCCGGCCTTCGAATCGAGTGACCGGCAGGATGCCCGCGACGCTCGAGGAGAGGAACGCCTCATCGGCCTCGGCCAGGTCGCGGGTCGTCAGCCAGCCCTCGGTCGCGTCCAGGCCGGCGCTCGTCGCCCAGCCCAGGATCCAGCTCCGGGTCGTCCCGGGCAGGATCGCGCAGGCCAGCGCCGGCGTGGCGAGCTCGCGGCCGCGGACGAGGAACACGTTCGCGCTCGTCGCCTCGGACAGGTGGCCGTCGATCGTGAGGAAGAGGGCGTCGTCGGCGCCGGACTGGCGGGCCTCAAGGCGGGCAAAGACGTAGTCGGCCCGGCTCGTCGTCTTCAGGGCGGCGAGCGGGCTCTCCGGGTCGCGCCGGACGGTGCTCGCGACGAGGTGGAGTCCACGCCCGAGGTGATCCTCCGGTGTCGGCGGCACCGGCCAGGCCTGGATCGCGATCGTGGGCGGCTGCCCGCCGCCCTGCGGCAGGAGGCCGCGGGCCCGGTAGTCGCCACGGCTCACCGTGATCCGGATCGAGGCGTCACCGTCGGGCCCGGCCAGGCCCTCGGCCGCGAGCAGCGCGGCGATCCCGTCGCGAAGCCGGACCTCGACGTCGGCGGGCAGCTCGATGGCGAGCCCGTCGGCCGATGTCCGGAGCCGGGCGAGGTGCTCGGCCAGCTCGGTCGCGATGCCGGCGCGGGCTCGGAGCGTCTCGAAGACGCCGTCGCCGAGCTGGAAGCCCCGGTCGAAGACCGTCAGCTGGGGGGCGTCGGCGTCGCGGACCGAGCCGTCGACCCAGACATGCCGCGGGCCCACGTCGCCGGGGCGGGCGGTCGTCAAGCCTCGACCTCGACCGCCCCGATCGCCCCGAGCGGGCCCCTGGCCTTGTCGATGGTCTCCTGCCACTCGGCCGCCGGGTCGCTGCGCCAGGTGATGCCGCCGCCGACGTGCAGCGTCAGCCGCCGGCCGTCGGCCACGAACGAGCGGATGAGGATGCTCGTCTGCATCGCGCCATCCGGCCCGATCCAGCCGGCGGCACCGGTGTAGGGGCCGCGCCGGACGGGCTCGAGGCCCTCGAGGAGCTGCATCACCCGGATCTTCGGCGCCCCGGTGATCGAGCCACCCGGGAACGAGGCCAGGAGCAGGTCGAACGCGTCGCGCCCGGGCGCGAGCTGGCCGGTCACGGTGCTGACGAGGTGCTGGACTGTGGCGGTCCGCTCCAGGCGGCAGAGTCGCGGCACCCGGACGGTCGCCGGGACGCACACCCGCCCGAGGTCGTTGCGCAGGACGTCGACGATCATCACGTTCTCGGCCCGATCCTTGGCCGAGGCCAGGAGCTCGCGCGCCAGGCGGCGATCGTCTTCGCGATCCAGGCCGCGGGGCCGCGTCCCCTTGATCGGATCCGTCGCCACGCGGCCATCCGAGGTCACCGACAGGAACGGCTCCGGCGAGGCGGAGGCGATCGCCCGACGGCCCGTCGCATCCAGCGGCAGGAACGCCGCGAACAGCGCCGGATCGCCCGTCCGGAGCCGCCGGTACAGCGCCCACGGGTCGCCGCCGAAGGGCGCCTCGAGCCGCCGCGTCAGGTTCGCCTGGTAGACCTCGCCGCGGGCGATCGCGTCGCGAACCGCCTCGACCCCCGACTCGTACGCGGCCCGATCGAGGCCCGACCGGAACGCGAGCGTGGGCACCTGCTCGCTTGGCTCCCAGTGCGGCACCGGATCGTCGGCGAGCGCCGCGCGGACGGCCGCCAGTCGCCGGTCCAGCTCGGGCGCGTCGCCATCGAAGGCCCGGCCGCCGAGCCACCAGGATCCGTCCCGGCGATCGTGGGCCAGCGCCCAGTCGTGGAGCTGGAGCCGGAGCACCGGCAGCGGCTGGTCGTCGGCGGCGACCTGCGGGATCCGCTCCAGCGTTCGCCCAAGGTCATAACCGAGGAAGCCGACGAGCCCGCCGAGGAAGCGCGGACCAGCGCCTCCGGCCGCCGGGTTGGCGGCCAGGCGGCGGATGGCCCGGCGCGCCGCCTGCAGCGGATCGGAGCCCCCGGACGCCCGGTCGAGCACCAGCCTCGGCGCGGCCGTGACGTAGCTCCAGATCGCGTTCCGGCCGGGCCGAGCGCTCTCGAGGAGGGTCAGCCCGCCGAGAGGCCGGAGGCGTTCGGCCACGTCCATCGGGGCGGCGCCGTCGAGCTCGGGCAGACGCTCCACGCGCACCTGGGCCGCGGCCCCGCGCCTCTCGACGCGCGCCCGGAGGGTGGTGGTCACCGCCCGATCATAGGAGGCGCGAGCGTCAGTCCCCGCCGGTCACGCGGTCGCGGCGGCTGAAGTCCACGAGCGCCTCGCGACATCGGGCGGCCTCGCGCTCGGACTGGCGAACGATCCACGGGTCGACCCGGGTCGAGTCCTCGATCGTCAGGGTCGGCCCGCCCGCGTCGTCCGACAGCGCGAACCCGGCGCTGTTCCGGTAGTCGCTCATCCAGTTCGCCTCGAGCTGGAGCAGCGCGTCGGCGACGACCCGCCGGTCGAACAGCCAGTCGACGTGAATGGCATTGAGCCGATCGACGATGGCCGCGACGGCGAGGGCCCGACCGCGAGGCAGCCGTGCCACGAGGTCGACGACCCGCAGGGCGGCGAACGGGTCGCCCGACTCGGCCACCACCGGCGGGCGGAGGTCGCCGCCCGACGGCAGGCCCGGCGGGGCTTGTCGCAGCGGATCGAGGCCGAGATCGGGGTCGGACACGGCCGGAGTGTCGCATTTCGAGGCCGCAGCCCAATGGACGCAGGCCGCCTTAGGCCCAGCGTGATCGATGTCGTCGGGTTGACGACATCGACATGAAGGAGTCACCTCGATGTTCGGCGAAGCGATGTACCTGGTATCGAAGGCACACATCTCGGACGAGCAGCGGCGGGCCGCCGCTGAGCGCGCCGTGCGCACACGGGGTCCGGAGGACCGCCCGAGCCTCGATCTGTCGAACCTCCGCCAGCTCGCCAGGCTCGCGAAGAGCGTCCGGTTCGGCCGCCTCGCCGTCCGCGCCTGACATCGAGCGATCCGGAACCCGCCACTGCCCGCGATCCGCGGGCGGTTCGGCGTTGCCAGGGATCAGCTCAGAGCAGCTCTCCGTGGGCCGACGCCGTCGGTTCGCCCTCGCGGGGCCGCGGCTCCTCGCCGGGACCGTATGACGGCTTCGCGCCGGCCTTCGGCGCCGCGCGACGCTCGGCCGGCTCGAGGTCCGAGGGCTCGACGAGGCCGGCGTTCGTGTCGGTCGCGGCCCGCTCGCCGGCGTCGAGGACGCGGAGCGGGCTGCGGGCGCTGCCCTCGATCGCCCCGACCCCGAACGGGACCCACTTCGACGGGTCCTGGAGCCGGTGGCGCTCCGTGTTGCCGCGGGTGTGGATCTCCTCGAAGCCCTTCGGCTCGATCCACATCCGCTCGCCCTCGAGCAGGCCGAGGACGCCCGACTGGCCCGGCTCGGGCCGCTCGTGGTTGCAGTACCTGCAGGCCAGCTTGTCGTGGGGCGTGTAGGTCTCGGGCTCCTCGTAGGTCGTGATGTAGCCCTCGTAGTTCCGGAGCACGACCTTGTGGTCCGAGTACGAGATCAGGTAGTTGGGCATCACCGGGATCTTGCCGCCGCCGCCGGGCGCGTCGATCACATACGTCGGGATCGCGTAGCCGCTCGTGTGGCCGCGGAGGCCCTCCATGATCTCGAGGCCCTTCCCGACCGGCGTCCGGAAGTGGCCCGACCCGGCGACGAGATCGCACTGGTACAGGTAGTAGGGCCGGATCCGGTTCTCGACGAGGCGATGGACGAGCGCCCGCTGGATGTGAACGCAGTCGTTGACGCCGGCGAGCAGCACGCTCTGGTTGCCGACCGGGATCCCGGCCCGGGTCAGCTTGTCGACCGCCCGCGACACCTCGGGGGTGATCTCGTTCGGGTGGTTG
>DATGGQ010000024.1:0-3310 GCA_035308445.1 Candidatus Limnocylindrales bacterium
CCAACAGCGACCCCCGAGCGAGGACGATTCCCGGGACGTCGGACGAAGATCAGGAGCGGCTGATGGTCGCCCCGCTGCTGGCGCGCGAGCGGCTGATCGGGATGATGGCCGTGTGGCGCTACGGCGACAAGGCCCCGTTCACCGAGCAGGACCTGAGCTTCCTCGTCGGCCTGTCGCAGCAGGCGGCGACGGCGATCGAGAACGCGCGTCTGTTCGAGGACGCGCGCGCCGCCCAGGAGGAGGCGGAGGCAGCGACGCGGGCTAAGAGCGCCTTCCTCGCGACCATGAGCCACGAGATCCGGACGCCGATGAACGCGGTGATCGGGATGAGCGGCCTGATCCTCGACACCCCGCTCGACCCGGACCAGCGCGACTACGCCGAGACGATCCACTCGTCGGGCGAGGCCTTGCTGACGATCATCAACGACATCCTCGACTTCTCGAAGATCGAGGCCGGCCGGATCGAGCTCGACGCCCAGCCATTCGGGCTGTCCGAGACGATCGAAGGTGCCCTCGACGTGATGGGCCCGATTGCCGCGGCGAAGGGCGTCGAGCTGGTCTACGACATCGACCCGGCGCTGCCATCCACGGTGATCGGCGACGGCGGCCGGCTCCGCCAGATCGTCCTCAACCTGCTCTCGAACTCAGTCAAGTTCACCGAGCAGGGCGAGGTCCAGCTGTCGGTCAGCGGCCGGCCGATCGAGGCGCCACCGAGCGCCGACGCGGGCGACGCGGCCGACCGCTGGGAGCTGCAGCTCGCCGTCCGGGATACCGGAATCGGTATCCCGCCGGATCGGATCGGCCGTCTCTTCCAGTCGTTCAGCCAGGCCGACGCGTCGATCTCGCGGCGCTACGGGGGGACCGGTTTGGGCCTGGCAATCAGCCGCCGCCTCGCCGAGCTGATGGACGGCTCGCTGGATGCCCAGAGCAGCGGCGTCCCCGGGCAGGGCAGCACGTTTCGCCTCGTGATCCGGGTCCCGGTCGCCGCCGACGACGTGGCCGCCCGAATGACCGACGACCCCAGCCGAGCCGCGATCGCCGGGCGGCGGGTGCTGGTCGTCGACGACAACGCAACGAGCCGGGGGATCGTCGCCGGGCAGCTCGAGCGCCTCGGACTGGACGTCACCGCGACCGGATCGTCGCTCGAGGCCAGGGACCTGGCGACCGTCGCGCCGGCCGACTTCGGCGCCGTGATCACCGACCTGAGCATGCCCGAGCTCGACGGCCTGGAGCTGGCTGCCGCGATCCGGGCCGCCGGCCTGCCGCAGCCGCCGGCCATCGTGCTGTTGTCCACGCCCGGCCATCGCGACCGCGACGCCGAAGGCGTGGCCGCCTTCGTCTCGAAGCCGGTCAAGCCGGCAGCCCTGCGCGACGCCGTGGTCGCGGTCCTGACCGGGGTCCCGATCCACGCGGCGTCCCGGACCCAGCCCCGGCTGGCGGTCGACCGCGAGCTCGGCGTCCGCCATCCGCTCCGGATCCTGCTGGCCGAGGACAACCCGGTGAACCAGAAGCTTGCGATCCGGCTGCTCGAGCGGATGGGCTACCGCGCCGACATCGCGGCCGACGGTCTCCAGGCGATCGCGGCCCTCGAAGGCGCGTCGTACGACGTCGTCCTGATGGACGTCCAGATGCCCGAGCTCGATGGGCTCGAGGCGACCCGCCAGATCCGGAGCCGCTGGCCCGATCGGGCCCTGCGCATCGTGGCGATGACGGCCAATGCGATGGAGGGCGACCGCGAGACGTGCCTGGCTGCGGGCATGGACGACTACCTCTCGAAGCCCATCCGGCCCGAGGAGCTGGCCCTGGCCCTGGACGCGGTCCCGGTCGGGGCGGGCGTCGCCGAGGCATCGCCGCCGACGGCTGCGCCGGCGTTGACCGTGGTACCGACGCTGCCGCCCGCCGCCACTGCCGAGGCCCCGGTCGGGGCGGCGGCCGCGTCCGGCTCGACGGCCGTTGACCGGGCCGCGCTCGATCGCCTGCTCGCGACGACCGGTGGCGATACCGCCTTCCTGGCCGAGCTGATCGACACGTTCCTGGCCGACGCGCCGGTCCAGCTCGATGCGATGCGGGCCGCGGCCGCCTCGGGTGACGCCGCCGATCTCGTCCGGCCGGCGCACTCGCTCAAGACCAATGCCGCCAACATGGGGGCGCTGTCGCTATCGGCCATGTGCCGCAGCCTGGAGCTCGCCGCCCGTGGCGGGACGGTCGACGACGCCGTGGCCCGGGTGGCGGCCGCCGAGGCGGAGTTCGAGGCCGTGAGGGTGGCCCTCGGCGCAGCTCGGCCGGCGTCGTGAGCACCGGCGGGCGGGTCCTCGTCGTCGACGACGAGCGCCTCAACCGGATGATCCTGCGCCGGGCGCTCGAGAGCCAGGGCCATACCGTCGACGAGGCCGAGAACGGCCGGATCGCCCTCGAACGGCTGGCCGCCAGGCCGCTTGATCTGGTCCTGCTCGACCTGGTGATGCCCGAGCTCGACGGCTACGCGACCCTCGCCGCGATCAAGGCCGACCCGGCGCTGAGCCACCTGCCGGTGATCATCATCTCCAGCGTCGAGGAGCTCGACAGCATCGTCCGCTGCATCGAGATGGGCGCCACCGACTACCTGCCCAAGCCGTTCCAGCCGGCGATCCTGCGGGCCCGGGTCGACGCCTCGCTCGCCGGCAAGCGGCTGCGCGACCTCGAGCTCGAGTACCTGGAGCAGGTCTCGCGGGTCACCGGCGCAGCCGCCGCCCTGGAGGCCGGCCAGGTCGACCTGGGCAGCCTGGCCGCCGTCGCCGAGCGAACCGACGCCCTGGGCATCCTCGCCCGGCGGTTCATGAGTATGACCCGCGAGGTCCAGGCCCGCGAGGCGCGCCTGCGCGAAGAGGTCCGCGAGCTGCGGATCGAGATCGACCACGTCCGCGAGGCGCGCCAGGTCGCCGAGATCACCGAGTCGGAGTTCTTCCGCGACCTGCGCAGCCGGGCCGGCGATCTGCGCCGGATCATCAAGGCCGAGGACGAGTAGCCGGAGCTGGCCCGGAGGGCCGCTGGCCTGGTTCTTTGGCGCGCCGGCTCGTCGCGCGGTGGGTCATCGCCCTGGGAGGTCAGGAGCTTGAAGCGAGGCCTTGCCGGAAGACGTACGAATAGCGGGTTGACAGGAACCAGCCAATCGTCTGCTCCAGCGGCCGTCCGTCTTCGAGGTAGCTGATCCGCGACGAACGCAGGACCGGCGAGCCCAGGTCGATCTCGATCTCGCCGGCAACGGTTCGATCGGCGGCGATCGCTTCAATCGTGAGGTCGGCGTAGGCCGCTGACAGGGCATAGCGGTCGC
>DATGGQ010000025.1:0-141211 GCA_035308445.1 Candidatus Limnocylindrales bacterium
CGGCCTGATGTCGCTGGCCGTGCCGGTCGAAACCGGTCTGCTGACGTTCGTGGCCGCCCTCGTTGGCTTCGGGCTGCTCGTCTTCCTGCTTGGGCGGCGGGCCGTGACGGCGGGGCCGAACGGTGACGGAGCTGCATCGTGAGTGGGCCTCGAAACGGTCGGCCGCCGCGCAACCCGCGCGGCTCCGATCCCTCCGGTGAGATGGGCCAGCCGGCCGAGGACGCCCACCTGGACGAAGACGCCCAACCGATGCAACCCAAGGCTCAGGCACCCGAGCAGCTGTCGCTCGACGAGTCGGTGCCGGCCGAGCTCATCACTCCGGCCGGGCTGATCGATCCGCACGGCGAGGTGACGGACGTCATCGACGACGTCCCGGAGATGTCCCTCGCCGACGTCGAGCGACGCATCGGCGCTCGCGAGCGGTCACGCTCGGGCCGACGGGCGGCGGCACCGGTTCAGCGCGTCCGACCGGTGCCCGGAAACCGTCGGATGATCCTATGGCGCGACTCGGCGACGATTCTGATCGGGGTCGTGCTGGCGCTGCTCGTGTTTCGTTTCGTGCTTCCAACCAGCCCGTCTGCGGCTACGTCGACGGCCACGCCCATCGTGAGCGAATCGCAGGTCGCCATCGGGTCCGAGCCCGCGGTCACCGGGATCCAGTTCTCGGCTGCCCCAACGATCGGCGGGATCGTCAATCCGAGCATCGATCTCAGGGCGACCCCAACACTGCCGCCGCTCATCACCCTGCCGCCCGCGACGCCGCGCCCGACCGCGTCCCCGACGACCGCCCCCGGGTCGACCCCGAAGCCAACACCCAAGCCAACGCCCAGGCCCACGACGAGCGCTACGCCAACGCCGCCGCACGCGACGTTCACCTTCTCCTGCACGGGCACGGCGATGGCGCACTTCGTGGCCACCGCGACCGCGGGTTCAGCAGGTGGGCCGATACTGTACGAGTGGAACTTCGACGACGGATCGACTGGGACGACGAACCCGATCGACCACACTTTCCTGACCGCGGGACCCTGGAACGTGTTCGTGAAAGTGACGGATAAGAGCGGACTCTTCTACGTCACGCCGACACAGATGGTGAATTGTTAATGCCGCGAGCACTCGCAGTGGTCCGCTGGGCAGCACCGCTCGCATTCGCCCTTGCGCTCGTGTTTCCCGCGTCTGTCTTTGCAGATGCCCCGACGGCCGACGACAAACCGTCCGAGGCGACGCTCGAGGGCACCCCCGTCACGATCACGATGTCGGGGGGCGATACCGAAGGCGCCGCGCTGACCTTCAACATTGGAACGGGTCCCACAAACGGAAGCCTGTCGAACTTCGGGACGCCCCTCTGCGACGGGAACACCCCTTCGTCCTGCACCGAGACGGTCGACTACACGCCGAACGCGGACTTCTCTGGGTCTGACTCGTTCACGTACACCACCAACGACGGCTCGGTCGACTCCCTGGCGGCGACGGTGTCCATCACCGTCAACTTCGTCAACGACGCGCCGAGCTTCAGCAAGGGCGCCGACCAGACGATCAACGAGGACGCCGGGGCCCAGTCGGTCCCGGGCTGGGCGACCTCGATCAGCCCCGGTCCCTCGAACGAGTCGAGCCAGACCGTCCACTTCAACATCACCAACGTCGGGACCCCGGGCCTGTTCTCGGTCGCGCCCGCGGTCGCGGCCGACGGCACCCTGAGCTACACCCCGGCGGCCGACACGAGCGGCTCCTCGACGGTCACCCTCGACATTCAGGACAACGGCGGGACGGCCAACGGCGGGGTCGACACGAGCGCCACCCAGCAGTTCACGATCACCGTCAACTTCGTCAACGACGCGCCGAGCTTCAGCAAGGGCGCCGACCAGGTCGTGCTCACGGATGCGTCAGCGGTCTCCGTCCCTGCGTGGGCCTCCGCCATCTCACCCGGTCCCTCGAACGAGTCGAGCCAGACGGTCCACTTCAACGTCACGAACAACTCGAATCCTGGTCTGTTCTCGGTCGCGCCGGCGGTCGCCGCCGGCGGCACCCTGAGCTATACGATCGCCGGGACGACCGGATCAGCCACGGTCACCCTCGACATCCAGGACAACGGCGGGACGGCCAACGGCGGGGTCGACACGAGCGCCACCCAGCAGTTCACGATCACCGTCACGAATCTTGCGGCCCACAACGACTCGGCGACCATTCCCGAGGGAGCACCGGCAACGGCGATCCCTGTCTTGGCAAATGACGACCCCAGCCTGAACCCTCCTGTGACGCTCACCATCACTGCGATCCCGACGGCGCCCACTCACGGCACCGTTGCCATCACAGGCGGCGGAACCGGGCTTACCTACAAACCCAGTGCGCGGTACTTCGGATCGGACCTGTTCACGTACCGAATCACGCATGGCGCCCTGACGGCCGACGCCACGGTGGTCGTGACCGTGTCGAAGGACGCGACGCCGCCCGTCGAGGCCGCGCCGGTCGAGCAGATCTACACCGGGACGTCCATCGGGACGTCGACGGTCGCGACACGCATCTCGTGGAGTGCGGTGGATCCGGGGACGGGCGTCGTGAAGTACGAGGTCTGGCGCCAGGTCGACGGGGGCTCGTGGACCTTGCTCTCGCTGCCGACGGCGACGACCGCGGCGGTCTCGCAGTCACTCTCGTTCGGGCACACCTACCGCTACCGCGCTCGGGCGACGGACTTCAACGGCAACGTCAGCACGATCATCTACGGGCCGGCGTTCCACACCTACCTGTATCAGGACACGAACACCGCTGTCCACTACGGCGGGACCTGGACCTCGTCCTCCAACGTGAACAACTCGGGGGGCACGACCCACTACACGTCGACGGCCGGGCGGTACGCCACGTTCGCCTTCTACGGTCGCGACTTCGCGTTCGTCTCACCGACGAGCAGCACCCGCGGGAGCCTCCGGATCTACGTCGATGGTGTCCTCGTGGCTACGATCAGCGAGCGCACGTCGAGCACCCTGTACCGGCGCGTCCTATGGCAGCGGCACTACTCGAGCCTGGGCACGCATACGATCAAGATCGTGGCCGTCGGGGGAGCTCGGATCGATCTCGACTGCTTCCTCGCCTTCCGCTGACGCAATGGCCGGCCGAGATGCCGGTCGGCTATACTCCCGTGGCTTTGCCAGGGCGCGTGTGATCGAACCCGGCCGGTTTGGGGCATACCTCGCCCTATTCTCGGAGATCGGGCTCATCCTCCTCGCGACGACTCTGGGAGGCTCACTCGCCGGTCACTGGCTCGATCTGCAGCTCGGGTTGAACCCCTTGCTCCTGCTCGTCGGGCTACTGCTCGGCATGGGAGCCGGCGCGGTGGCCGTCTATCGACTCATCACCCGGTTCCTCGCAACATTCGACGACGAGACAGACCGCACGAACAAGGCGCGCTAGCCCGCGCCGTGGCCAGGACCTCGGAGGGACCGTGTCGACCGACCCGGCGGTGACCAAGCCGCCCGAGCCCGCGACGCCCGCGGCCGCGCCTGGTGACGTGGCGCCGGCGACGAAATCCAACCGTCGTCGGAACGTCATCCTGCTGATTGTCGCGGTCCTCGTCCTCGACGCCGCCGCCTACTTCGTCGTCCCGCCGTTCAACCCGACCGATCCGTCGCAACCGGCCTCGAGCATCGGCGACCTCATCGCGGCGAACCTCGAGTTCCCCTCACCGAACATCGTGGCCGACCTCGACCCGAGCCACCCGGTCGACACCAGCGCGATCGTTTTCTTCCATCCCAGTATCTCGGCGCCGCTGTTCACGATGTGGTTCGTGATCGCATTCATCGTCATCGTCGCGTTCCTGGCCTCGCGCGGAATGAAGATGGTCCCTGGCCGAGCCCAGAACGCTGTCGAGTTTGCGTGGGAGTCGCTCGAGAACTGGGCGACGTCGCTCGGGGGCGAAGGGGCCCGCCAGCACGTCCCGTTGTTTGTCGCTTTCTTCCTCTTCATCTTGTTCTCGAACTGGAGCGGGCTCCTGCCGTTCTTCGGCAAGATCGAGCTGTTCCGGGCCCCGACGAGCGACGTCAACGTCACGATCGGACTCGCACTCGTCGTGTTCGTCTACTTCAACTACCAGGGCTTCCGCCGTCTCGGCATCAGAGGCTATCTGGGCAAGTTCTTCGTGTTCAGCGGGTTCAAGCACGGGCTCGCGTCCGGCGCCATCGACCTGTTCGTCGGGCTGATCGAGTTCATGCTCGAGTTCATCAAGCCCATCACGCTGGCGATGCGTCTCTTCGGCAACATCTTCGGCGGCGAGGTCGCGCTAGGCGTGATCACGGCACTGACGATCGCGCTCGTCCCGGCGGCGATGCTGCTGCTCGAGGGCCTTCTGAATTTCGTTCAGGCCCTGATCTTCTCGACGCTCATGCTCATGTACACGATCATCGCCGTGGAAAGCCATGGCGCCGAGGAGCATGCGGCGCCCGCCTATTCCAGCGACCCTGAGGGCAACCTCGGGCCGCCTCTCCAGGCAATGCATTCACCGGGTCACTAGCCACAAAGCAACGAGGCACAGGAGGGTTCAGGTTCCATGGATCACATCGGCGCTGGTCTCGCGGCCCTCGGGGTGATCGGCCCCGGCATCGGCATTGGCATACTGACCGGTCTCGCCGCGACGGCCATCGGTCGCAACCCCGACGCGACTCCCGCAATTCGTGCGCAGTTCATCCTCGGCGCGGCATTCGCCGAAGGGCTCGGCGTGCTCGCGATCGTCGTCGCGATCCTGGCGATCGTCCTGAAGTAGGGCGATCCGGATTCACATGGCCACGACGCTCCACGCACTCGTCGCAGGCGTCGCTGCGGGGCACGTGCTCGCGGCGACGACCGAGGGCGGCGGCCTCGCGATCAACCTGTTCTGGATCATCGTCGCCTCGCTGAACTTCATCGTGTTCGCGGTCGTGCTGTACCTCGCGTTCGGCCGAACGGTGAGCACCATGCTCGAAAGCCGCCGCCAGCGGATCGAGCAGGGGCTGGCCGACGCCGAGCAGGCCCGTAAGGACCGCGAGACGGCGGAGCAGGACCGGCTGGCGACGCTGGCCGAGGCCCGCCGCGAGTCGAACGACATCCTCGCCCGGGCCCAGAAGGTCGCCCAGGAGACGCGCGACGCCGATATCGCGGCCACGCGCGCCGAGCTGGAGCGGCTCCGGACCACGGCGACCCAGGAGATCGAGGCCGAGAAGGCCCGGGCCCTGGCGACGCTCCGTTCGGAGGTCGCCGACCTCGCCCTCGCCGCGGCCGGCAAGGTCCTCGGCGAGTCGATGACCGACGCCCGCCAGCGCAAGCTCGTCGAGGACTTCCTCGCGACGCCGGCGACGGGCGACGGGAAGAACTGATGGCCCGGCCCACGACCGCAGCGCGCCGCTACGCGGAGGCGGCCTTCGAGCTGGCCGACCGTGACGGCGCGCTCGACGCGTGGGCCGACGGGCTGGACGCGGCCGCGGCCGCGGTCGCCGACGACCAGGTCGCGACCTTCCTCGACAACCCCGCGGTCCCGCTCAAGGATCGCCTCGCGGCTGTGGAACGCGTCCTGCATGGACGGCCGGACGGCGTCGTCCGCCTCGCCAAGGTGCTCGCCCAGCGGCGCGCGGCGGCCCGCCTCGGGCCGATCGCGTCGGAGTACCACCGGCTGCTGAACCGGCGGCGCGGGATCGTCGAGGCGCTCGTCACGAGCGCGTCGCCGCTCGCCGCGGACGACGTCGCCGCCGTCCGCCACAAGGTCGAGCAGATGACCTCCGCCTCGGTCGAGCTCAGGACCGCGGTCGACACCGAGCTGATCGGCGGCCTCACCGTCCGGATCGGCGACACCCTCTACGACGCCAGCGTCCGCGGTCGCCTCGAGCGGCTGCGCGAGCAGCTCCTCGCCACCGCCAGATAACCGGGAGATCCGATGGCCATTCGTTCCGACGAGATCGTCAACATCATCAAGAGCCAGATCGACGCGTTCGACGCCGAGGCCGAGACCCGCAACGTCGGCACGGTCATCGAGGTCGGCGACGGCATCGCCCAGGTCTATGGACTCGAGGGTGCTCTGGCCTCCGAGCTGCTCGAGTTCCCGGGCGGGGTCATGGGCATGGCCCTGAACCTCGAGGAGGAGACGGTCGGCGCGGTCATCCTCGGTGACGCGACCGCGATCAAGGAGGGCGACACCGTCAAGACGACCGGCCGGGTCGTCGAGGTGCCCGTCGGCCAGGCACTCCTCGGCCGGGTCGTGGACCCGCTCGGACGGCCGCTCGACGACAAGGGCCCGATCAAGGCCACGAAGACCCGCCCCGCCGAGCGGATCGCCCCGGGCGTCATCGTCCGGCAGGGCGTCGACACGCCGGTCCAGACGGGCATCAAAGCCATCGACGCCCTCATCCCGATCGGCCGCGGCCAGCGCGAGCTGATCATCGGCGACCGCCAGACCGGCAAGACCGCGATCGCGATCGACACGATCATCAACCAGAAGGGCCAGGGGCTCGTCTGCATCTACGTCGCGATCGGCCAGAAGCTCTCGACCGTCGCGAACACCGTCGCGACGCTCGAGAAATACGGTGCGATGGCGCACACGATCATCGTCGTCGCCGGTGCCGAGGATGCCGCCCCGCTCCAGTACCTCGCCCCGTATTCGGGCGTGGCGATGGGCGAGGAGGTCATGGAGAACGGCGTCGAGATCGACGGGAAGACCGTCAAGGACGCGCTGTGCGTCTACGACGACCTGTCGAAGCACGCCTGGGCCTATCGCGAGATGGCCCTCCTCCTCCGCCGGCCGCCGGGCCGCGAGGCGTACCCGGGCGACGT
Source organism: Candidatus Limnocylindrales bacterium (assembly GCA_035308445.1). Classification (GTDB taxonomy): domain Bacteria; phylum Chloroflexota; class Limnocylindria; order Limnocylindrales; family CSP1-4; genus UBA5189. The sequence continues at coordinate 6,784 of DATGGQ010000025.1, forward strand.
CTTCTACCTCCACTCCCGCCTGCTCGAGCGGGCCGCCCGCCTGAACGAGGCGAACGGCGGCGGCTCCCTCACGGCCCTGCCGATCATCGAGACCCAGGCTGGCGACGTGTCGGCCTACATCCCGACGAACGTGATCTCGATCACCGACGGCCAGCTGTTCCTCGAGACGGACCTCTTCAACGCCGGCCAGCGGCCCGCGCTGAACATCGGCATCTCGGTGTCGCGCGTCGGCTCGGCGGCCCAGACGAAGGCGATGCGCAAGGTCGCCGGCCCGCTCAAGCTCGATCTCGCCCAGTACCGCGCCCTCGCGGCGTTCGCCCAGTTCGCCTCCGACCTGGACAAGGCGACCCGCGACCAGCTGACCCGCGGCGAGAAGCTCTCCGAGGTCACCAAGCAGCCGCAGTACCAGCCGATGCCGGTCGAGAAGCAGGTCGCCATCCTCTACGCCGCGACGAAGGGCAAGCTCGACGACGTCCCGACGCCGCGCGTCCGCGACTTCGAGGCGCAGTTCTACCGGTTCCTCGAGACCGAGCGGCCGAAGATCCTGACGACCCTCGCCGAGACGAAGGCCCTCTCCGACGAGATCGCCGACGCCCTCGACGAGGCGATCGACGCCTTCCGCCAGTCGTTCCTGGCCTGAGCCGTGGCGAGCGTCCGGGATCTCCGCCGTCGCATCCGCGACGTCGGCCGGATCAAGCAGATCACCCGGGCGATGCAGTTCGTGGCTGCCTCGAAGCTCAAGCGCGCCCAGGACGCGACGCTCCAGGCCCGGCCGTACAGCGACAAGATCGATGAGGTCCTCGCCGACCTCGCCTCGGTCCTGAACGGCGAGGATCATCCGCTGCTGGCAGTCCGCGAGGGCGGCAAGCGGCTCCTGATCCTCGTGACCAGCGACCGCGGCCTCGCCGGCCCGCTCAACACGAACACGATCCGCTTCGCCGCCCGGACGATCACCGAGGCCCCCGGCGACCTGGCCGTCGTGACCGTCGGCCGCAAGGGCCGCGACGCGATGCGCCGGGCCCGGGTCCCGATGGAGGCCCACTTTGCCGGGTTCGGCGACCGACCCTCGTTCGCCGACGTCCTGCCCCTCGCCCGGCTCGTGACGGATGGCTACGTCGGCGGCGACTTCGGCCGGGTCGACATCATCTACCCGCGTTTCGTCTCGACCCTCGTCCAGCGGGCCACGATCGAGCAGCTCCTGCCGATCGAGCCGGCCGCCGATACCGAGGGCATCCCCGGCAACCAGTTCATCTTCGAGCCGACCGCCTCGACGGTGCTGGAGCAGCTGCTGCCGCGCTACGTCGCGACCCAGCTCTTCCAGGCGGTCCTCGAGGCGAAGGCGTCGGAGGAGTCGTCGCGGATGGTCGCCATGAAGAATGCGACCGAGAACGCCGACGACCTCATCGCCGACTACACCCTCGCCTACAACAAGGTCCGCCAGGCCAACATCACCCGCGAGATGATCGAGATCGCGACCGGCGCGAACGCCCAATAGGAGACCGACAGACCATGGCCACCGCCACCGCTCCCGGCATCGGCCGGGTCATCCAGATCACCGGACCGGTCGTCGACATCGAGTTCCCGGCTGGCGAGCTGCCCTCGATCTACAACGCCGTCGAGATCCTCCGCGAGGGCCACGAGCCGCTCGTCTGCGAGGTCCAGCAGCACCTCGGCAACAACTGGATCCGGGCCGTCGCGATGACGACCACCGACGGGCTGCCGCGCGGCGGCGCCGCCCGCGACACCGGCCACGCGATCAGCGTCCCGGTCGGCGACGTGACCCTCGGCCGCGTGTTCGACGTCCTCGGCAAGGCGATCGACGGCAAGGGCGCCGTGGACGCCGAGAAGACGCTGCCGATCCATCGCGCGCCGCCGGCCTTCGACGAGCAGTCGACCGACGTCGAGGTCTTCGAGACGGGCCTCAAGGTCATCGACCTCATCTGCCCGTTCCGCAAGGGCGGCAAGATCGGGATCTTCGGCGGCGCCGGCGTCGGCAAGACGGTCATCATCCAGGAGCTGATCCGGAACGTCGCCCAGGAGCACGCCGGCGTGTCGGTGTTCGCCGGCGTCGGCGAGCGATCACGCGAGGGCAACGACCTCATCAAGGAGATGACCGACTCGGGCGTCATCGCCAAGACGGCCTTCGTCTTCGGCCAGATGAACGAGCCGCCGGGCGCCCGCCTGCGGGTCGGCCTGACCGCCCTGACGATGGCCGAGTACTTCCGAGACGAGGAAGGCCGCGACGTCCTCCTCTTCATCGACAACATCTTCCGGTTCACCCAGGCCGGCTCGGAGGTCTCGGCGCTCCTCGGCCGGATGCCGTCGGCGGTCGGCTACCAGCCGAACCTCGCGACCGAGATGGCCGCCCTCCAAGAGCGGATCACCTCGACGAAGAAGGGCTCGATCACGTCCCTCCAGGCCGTGTTCGTTCCGGCCGACGACTACACCGACCCGGCCCCGGCCACGACGTTCGGCCACCTCGACTCGACGATCCGCCTCGAGCGATCCATCGCCGAGCTGGGGATCTACCCGGCCGTCGACCCGCTGACCTCCACCTCGCGCGTCCTCGACCCGCTCGTCGTGGGCCAGGAGCACTACGACGTGGCCCGCGAGACGCAGCGCGTCCTGCAGCGCTACCGCGACCTCGAGCAGATCATCGCGATCCTCGGGATCGACGAGCTGTCCGAGGACGACAAGTCGACCGTGGCCCGGGCCCGGCGCCTGCAGCGGTTCATGAGCCAGCCGTTCTTCGTCGCCGAGGTCTTCACCGGCCGGTCCGGCAAGTACGTGCCGATCAAGGACACCGTGACGTCGTTCAAGGAGATCCTCGAGGGCAGCGTCGACACCCTCCCGGAGCAGGCGTTCTTCCTGGCCGGCACCCTCGACGACGTCCGCGAGAACGCCTCGAAGCTGAGCGCCTGACGTGCCGCTCCGGCTCGAGATCGTCACGCCCGAGCGGCTCGCCTACAGCGACGACGTCGACGAGGTCGTCGTCCCCGGCGGCGACGGCGAGCTCGGGGTCCTGCCCCACCATGCGCCCCTCATCTCGACGCTCGGCGTCGGGGAGCTGCGGATCAAGAAGGGCGGGACAGAGGAATCGTTCGCGATCGCGGGCGGGTTCCTCCAGGTCCGGCCGGACAAGGTCGTGGTGATGGCCGAGGAGGCCGACATGGCCTCGGACATCGACCTCGAGAAGGCCCAGGAGGCCCGGCGCGAGGCGGAGCGGGCCCTCGAGACCGGCTACCACGAGGGCGCCGACCTGAGCCTGGCCCGGGCTGCGCTCCAGCAGGCGCTCCTTCGGATCCGCGTGGCGGAGCGGCGGCACCGCGAAGGCCCCCGCCATCGGGCCTAGGATCGGCCCGAGGTTGCCCGATGGCTGATGCCCGGCCGTTCCACTGGGAGTACGACGCCCCCGCAGTCCCGCGGGAGCGCTACATCGTCACGGGCGGCGTGCCGCTCGAGGGCACGATCGCGATCAGCGGGGCGAAGAACTCGGCCCTGAAGCTCCTCGCGGCGGCGACCCTGACTGGCGAACGGTGCCGGTTCACGAACATGCCCGAGATCGAGGACGTCCGGGTCATGGCCGAGACGCTCCGGGACCTCGGCGTCGTCGTCGACCATCCCGAGCCGAACACGTACGAGGTCTCGGCGGGCGACGTCGACTGGCTGTTCGTGCCGCTCGAGGCCGCGGCCAAGATGCGCGCCAGCTTCATGCTCCTGGGCCCGCTCCTCGCCCGCTTCGGCGAGGTCGTGATCAGTAACCCGGGCGGGGACCGGATCGGGCGGCGGCCGGTGAACCTCCACGTCGACGCGATGAAGGCCCTCGGCGCGGAGATCGAGTACCGCTACGGCTACTACTACGCGAAGGCGCCCGGCCGCCTCCGGGGGACGGAGGTTCGCTTCCCGACCGTGTCCGTGATGGGCACCGAGAACGCGATGCTCGCGGCCACGCTCGCCGACGGCCACACCGTCATCCGGCCCGCGGCCCAGGAGCCCGAGACCGACGACCTCATCGCGTTCCTCCAGAAGATGGGCGCCGAGGTGGTCCGGACCTACCCCGATACGATCGAGGTCCAGGGCAAGAAGCGCCTCCGCGGCGCGGATCATCGGGTCATGCCGGACCGGATCGAGGCGGGCACGTTCGCGATCGCGGGCGGGATCTCCGGCGGCCACGTCGTCTTGGAGCAGGCGGCCTGCGAGACGATGGACGCGCTCGTCCAGGTCCTCGGCCAGGCCGGGCTCGCGGTGAGCTGCGCACCGGGCCGGATGGAGGTGGATGCGCGGGCCGTCGGACCGGGCCGCTTCACCCCAGTCGACATCGAGACCGGCCCATACCCGGGCCTCGCCACGGACATCCAGCCGCCCACGGCGGTCCTGCTCACCCAGGCCGACGGCACGTCCCGGGTCCACGAGGCGATCTTCGAGGACCGCCTCGAGTGGATGGGCGAGCTCCGGAAGATGGGCGCGACGTTCGAGCTGAAGGGCCCCCAGCGGGCGATCATCCGCGGCCCGGCCCGGCTCCACGCCGCCGACGTCGAGATCAGCGACCTGCGCGCCGGCGCCTCGCTGATCCTCGCCGCGCTCGTCGCCGACGGGACCTCGTCGATTCGGGGCGCACACCACGTTCAGCGGGGGTATGAGAACATCGAACGGAAGTTCCTGGACCTCGGCGCCAGGATCGAGCGCGTCCAGGAAGGGGAGTCGGCCCAACCCGCATGAACATCGGCATCGATCTCGGCACGGCCAACGTCCTGGTCCACGTCGAGGGTCGCGGGATCGTCATCCAGGAGCCGTCCGTGGTCGCGGTCGACGATGACGGCCGGATCCGGGCCGTGGGCGAGGAGGCCCGCGAGATGATCGGCCGGACGCCCGGCAACATCCATGCGATCCGGCCGATGAAGGATGGCGTCATCGCCGACTACGTCATCACCGAGGCCATGCTCCGGTTCTTCATCGCCAAGGCGATGCAGGGCCGGATGAAGCTCCGCCTCCAGGGCCCGGCCGTCATGATCAGCGTCCCCGCCGGCGTGACCTCGGTCGAGAAGCGGGCCGTCAAGGACGCGGCGCTCAAGGCCGGGGCCCGCGAGGCATTTCTGATCGAGGAGCCGCTGGCCGCCGCGATCGGGGCCAACGTCCCGATCTCCGGGCCGTCCGGGAACTTGGTCATCGACATCGGCGGCGGGACCAGCGAGATCGCGGTCATCGCCCTCGGCGGCATCGTCGTCTCGACCTCGTTGCGCGTCGGCGGGAACCGCTTCGACGAGGCGATCACCTCGTACATCCGCAAGAAGTACAACCTGATGATCGGCGAGCGGACCGCCGAGGACGTGAAGATCACGATCGGGACGGCGCTGCCACTGGAGCGCGAGCTGTCGATGGAGGTCCGCGGGCGCGATCTCATCGCCGGCCTGCCGCGGACCATCCCGATCACCTCGTCCGAGGTCATGGAGGCCATCGAGCTGCCGCTCCAGCAGCTCGTCGCGGCGGTCCGGAGCGTCCTCGAGCAGACGCCCCCGGAGCTCTCCTCCGACATCATCGACAAGGGCATGGTCATGTCCGGCGGCGGCGCCCTGCTGCGCAACATCGACAAGCTGCTGACCCAGGTCACCGGCGTCCCGTGCCACGTCGCGGAGAACGCCCTGAACTGCGTCGCGCTCGGGACGGGGGAAGCGCTCAAGCACTACGACTTCTTCAAGAAGTCGCTCGTGCAGAGCTTCTAGGCGAGGCCACGCCGCCCGCCGTGGCCTCCCCCCGGGCATTCGTCGACCTGCACTGCCATACCTCCGCGAGCTTCGACTCGCTGGCCTCGCCCGAGGCGGTCGTCCGGGCCGCCGCCGGCCGGGGACTGACCCATCTCGCGATCACCGATCACGACCGGATCTCCGGCGCGCTCGCCGCCCGTGCGGCGGCTGAGCGCGAGTCGCTGGGCCTGACGGTCCTGGTCGGCGAGGAGATCAAGAGCCGCGACGGCGACCTCATCGGCGTCTTCCTGACCGACGCCGTCCCGCCCGGCCTGTCCGGCCCGGAGACGATCGCCGCGGTCCACGCCCAGGGCGGGCTGGTCGGGATCCCGCATCCATTCGACGGCGGCCGGCCGACGTCTCTCAGCCGATCCTCATCCAGCGACACCACCCTCGAGGAGATGGCGGCGTCCGTCGACTGGATCGAGGCCTGGAACGCGCGCGTCATGCTCGGCAACGGCAATGCCCGGGCGGCCGAGCTCGCGATCGAGGTCGGGGTCCCCGGGGTCGCGGTCTCGGACGCGCACACGACGCTCGAGGTCGGGATCGCGGCGACGGTCCTGATCGGCGACCCCTCGACCCCCGAGGGCCTCCGCGAGGCGCTCGCCGGGAGACGCGAGCTGATCACCGGCCGCGGCTCGGTCTACGCCCGGCTCGTCACGCCGGCGGCGAAGGTCGTCCAGGGGCTCCGTGGCCGCGGCCGGGTCCACGCGTGACCCGGGTACGCGGATGACCGAGCCGCCCAGGCACCACGTCGACACGCCGGCCGAGCTGCGGACGGCGGCCCAGGCCGACAAGGACAGCGAGGTCGCCGAGGAGATCTCCCTCGGTCGTCGGCTGCGCCAGCCGCGAACGATCATCTCGCTGGTCCTGCCGATCGGCCTGCTCGTCCTGTTCGTCCGGAGCCTCCCCGGCTTCCGGCTCGACGAGCTCCCTGGCGACATCGCCCGGGCGAATCTCTGGCTGCTCCTGGCCGCGTTCGCGATCTTCTACCTGGGCTTCCCGCTCCGGGGCCTGCGCTGGGCGATCCTCGTCCGCAAGACCGGCTTCGACCTCGGCGTCCGCGACTCGACCGAGATCATCTTCCTGTCGTGGCTCGTCAACTGCCTCGTCCCGGCCAAGCTCGGCGACGTCTACCGGGCGTACCTCCTGAAGATCAACAGCTCCGTGTCGCTCTCGAAGACGTTCGGGACCGTGTTCATCGAGCGGATCCTCGACCTGTTCGCGATCGTCGTGCTGGGCCTCGCGGCCGGCTATTGGTCCTTTCGCGACGGCCTGCCGCCCGACGTCCAGATCGTGTTCGCGGTCGGCATCGGGTTCGTCGGGCTCCTCGCCCTCGGGCTCCTGACGCTCCGCAACTTCGGCCGCCGGATCATCCTCCGCCTGCCGCTGCCGCACCGGGTCCTCGACCTGTACGACCGGTTCGAGGAGGGCGTCTTCTCGTCGATCGACCTGCGGACCCTGCCGGTCCTCGGGCTCATCACGGGCCTCGCCTGGAGCACCGAGGCGACGCGCCTGCTGCTGGTCGTGAACGCTCTTGGCTTCCCGATCCACATCGGGGTCAGCGGCGCGTTCTTTGTGGCCCTGTCCGCGTCGCTGCTGACAGCCGTGCCGCTGACGCCGGCGGGGATCGGGTTCGTCGAGAGCGGCGTGGTCGGGCTGCTGACGATCGTCTACGGCGTGCCGCAGACCGACGCCCTGGCGATCACCCTCGTCGACCGGGCGATCTCCGTCCTGTCGATCATCATCCTCGGCTCGATCGCCTATGCGATCTCGGGCAAGCGCCGCGGCCAGGGCCTGACGCACGACCCGGAGACGGCCGCGACGTAGCCTCGGTCGCGGCTGGAGGGCGCGAGAGCGCCGGCCAGGAATCGAACGACCCCCGGTGAGCGGGGGTCGTCCGGTGGGCAGGAGGGCGGGGGCGATGCCCCCGCGGATCAGTGGTGCGACTCGGCCTTTGCGATCCCGGCCGCGACCGCCGCAAGGGCGGTGGCGATGCCCGCGGCCCCGCCGGAGTCGGCGGACGTCGGGTTGTTCGCCAAGGCCTTCGACGCCTTGGCCAGGCCGGCGTCGGCCGCCGCGAGGGCGTTGGCCAGCGCGGTCGACGCGCCGGTCGGGTGACTCGACGTCGGGGCATTGCCGTGCGCGGCGGCATTCCCGATGCCGCTGGCGGCCCGGTTGGCCGCCCGCCCGATGGCCGCCTGGGCGGTCGAGCTGCTGACGTGGCCGGACGCGGCCGCGAGCTTCGTCTGGATGTTCGAGCTCGCCGTCGAGAGGGCCGTGGATGACTGGCTGGCGAGGGCGACGGACGCCGAGAGGGCGACCGCGCCGGTGCCGAGCAGGGCCGCTCGGACGCGGGTCTTCGTGATCAGCATGACGGAACGGAACCTCCGGTTCGGAGACGGTGGAACGCTTGTCTAACGATCCGCCGCGGTCGCCGTTAGGCATCGAAATCGCAACCTGAGGGGCAGTACCACCGCCCGACATGACCACGGACCGCACTCCTCCGCACCCGACCCCACCCCGTCGCGGGCCTCGCGCGTTGGGCGCGCGCGAGGGGTCGGCGCGGTCCCACGGACGAACGAGGGATATGGCCAGCGGGCCCGATTTCTGATAGTTCGCTCATGGCCTCGACCAACGGTCGCGCGTTCAACGAGTGGCTGCGGGCGCAGCTCAAGGCGAAGAAGATGTCGCAGCGCCAGCTGGCGCAGCAGTCGGGTGTCGATCACTCGACGATCTCCCGCCTCGTTCGCGGCGACCGGATGCCATCCCTGGGTACTGCGACGAAGCTCGCTCGCGGGCTGCGCGAGATCAGCGAGACCGACGACGGGCCGCAGTACATCGGCCTGCTCGGTGGCGCGACGCAGAACCCGACCGCTCGCGTCGAGTACTCGCTCCGCGCCGACGATGCGCTGTCGGAGCCGCAGGTCCGCCAGGTCATGGAGTACTACCTCGCGGTCCGGATGCGCCGTCTCGCCCGCACGTACGGGACCGAGCCGAGCCAGCTCCGGCGCGTCGAGCCCGCCCCGGTCGTCCGGGCGAACGGGGCTCCCTACCAGAGCCAGGCCATGGCCGCCTCGGGCGGCCGCGTCGCGATGGTCACCCCGGTGCCGCGCGCGCTCCGGCCCCTTCGGAACCAGAACGGCTACTGAGGAAGATGCGATGACGCACGCTGACGACCGCACCTAGTCACGGGGCACGTCAGCCCCAGCTGATTCACACGGGCTGATCCGAAGCGACCTCCACGCTTCGGTCATCAGGGGCATCGAACGCCGGCGTCCGAGGCGCCGGCGTTCGATTTGTGCCCGCCGTCGGGACCGTGCCCGCCGTCGGGACCGTGCCCGCCGTTCGGACCGTGCCCGCCGTTGGGTCCGCGGCGGCGCTCGGCGCGGGCACGCCCGTGATCAGGCCCGGCCGCCGCAGGATCGCGATCGAGCCGAGGATCATCGACAGGCCGACCGTCCAAAGGACCGGCAGCGCCAGCATCGCGGCGATCGGCACGGTCCAGGCGCGGTTCGTCCGCGCGCCCCAGCCGACGAGGAGGATCGCGGCCGGGAACCGGACGAGGATCGGGATCGGGATCCACGACGCCAGCGGCCCGATCGTCGGCGAGATCCCGGTGTCGAGGATGTAGCCCATCCAGGCGGGCCAGAGGGTCGGCTGCAGGACGGCGGCCACGATCGCGAGCGCGGCCGTGACGCCCACCGCGATCCCGAGCTGGCGCCACTCGCGGCGGAAAAGGAACCACAGCAGGCCAAGCCCGACCGACGGCTTCGTGAGCAGGACGAACGCCCACCAGCCGGGACGCCGGAAGCCGGCCACGATCGCCGCCGCGAGCAGGATGTGGATGTTGCCGAGGTACAGGTCCGAGGAGACGGGCAGCAGCGCGAGGAAGAGGATCGACCAGGGGCCGGCGAGCCACAGCAGCGCGCCGCCGATCAGGAGGGTCCAGCCGGCCTGGAAGACCGGCCACGGCAGGTGGCCGAGGATCGAGAAGGCGATCGCCGCCGGCGGTGTATACGTGAAGGCGTCCGCGGTCGAGATCGGCCGGGTGTACGGGTTTGCGAGGTCGACGACCCAGTAGGCGTGGGCGTCGGCGGCCGGCACGGGCCGGTAGATGGCGAACAGCACGAGCGCGACGACGAAGCCGGCCCGGGCGCCGAGGTCGATCGCTCGGCGTCGGCGCTTCGGGACCCGGTCGCGGAGGGCGAGGATCGGAACCAGGGCGTGATGGATCGCGCGCTCGACGGCGAGCTCGATGCCGGTCATGGGCCGTACACCGAGATCGCGGTCCGCGGCGAGCTGTCGAAGCGGGTGACCAGTGTCCGGGCCGGGGTCGGCATCAGGAGATCGGCACCGATGGGATCGACGGTCGCGTCCTCGGCGGGTCCCCCGCACGCCTTGCCGACGACCGGCTCGAAGAGCCGGTCACAAGCGACGACCCAGTAGGTCGCGTTGAGCGGACTGCCGTTCGCCGGGTCGAGCGCCGGGGCGCTGGTGCCGACCACCGTGCCGCCGGCGTAGGCGATCGGGAAGCCGATCAGATCGGCCGTCTTGAACGTCGGGACGTCGAACGTCCAGACCGGGTTCGTGCCGGTGATCGCGACGACCCTGGCGCCGGCGGCCTGGGCGGCGGGCCAGCCGCCGTTCGGGTCGGGAGCGGGCCACTGCGTCACGCCGATCCCGACGACCGCGAGAAGGGCCACGCCGAACGCCACACGAACGACCGGCAGGACCCGCTGCGCCGATGCCTGGTCGGGGTCAGTCGTGGCTGCGCGGGCGGCGATCGAGCTGTTCGGGCCCGCGATCGCGATCAGGCTGAGGACGAGCAGGACGACCACGACTGGGTCGAGGAAGGCGTGGTAGTGGTCGTTCGGCAGGCCCGCCACGACCGTCTGGAGCGACGGTGCGAGGATGGCGAGGGCGATCGAGCTCCAGGCCACGGTCCCGGCGAGCCAGCGGATCGCGACGCGCTGGTCGCCCTGGGCGACGATCGAAGCCCAGATCGCGCTGATGACAACGAGCGCGAGGGCGATCGAAGCGCCAGCCGGCGCGTTCGTGACGAGGCCGACGAGCGGCCACCCGACCACCCGGAGGAGCGTGAACAGCAGCCGGCCGGGCAGGCTCAGCTCGCCGGGGGTCGAGGAGCCCGAGGTGAAGTAGGCGATCGCGTTGCGCGTCTCGCTCCAGTCGAACTGCAGCTCGTGGATGAGCAGCGGCACGAACAGGAGGGCGATGAGCGCGAGGCCGCCGAGGAACGCCCAGATCGTCCGATCGGCGAGGCCCGTGTCGCCCCGGCGATGGGCCGCCCGCCACTCGACGACGAGGAGCGCCAGGATCGGCGGCAGGAACACGATCCCGAGGACGTGCAGCTGGAACACGATCCCCGCGCAGAGCAGCGCCGCCAGCCACCACCGGGCATGGCCGGTCTGGCGGGCGCGCCACGCGGTCGCCAGGGCGAGGCCGGCGAACAGCGGGATCGGGTTCGGGTTCCAGATGAAGGTCGACTCGGAGATCGCCGCGGGCGAGAGGGCCAGGATCGCGCCCGCGAGGAGGCCGGCGAGCCGGCCGCACATCAACCGGCCGAGCCACCAGGCGACCCCGACCGCAGCGATCCCCAGGAGGGCGATCCAGGTCACGACGGCGACCGGGTCATCGTTCGAGATCGCGGCGGCTGGCGCGAGGAGCAGGTAGTAGAAGGCGCCGTGGTGGAAGTCGCCGATCGAGGTCGGCGGACCAAGCAGCGGGAACACCCCATCGCGGGTGAAACGGAGGAGGGTCAGCATGTCGTGGCCCTGGTCACCGTTGAAGTCGCCGCGATTCGGCAACCCGGGCAGGCGAACCGCCGCGGCCAGCACGAGCAGAGCGCCGAGGACCAGCCAGTCACGGGCCAGGAGCCCGGCGAGTAGTCCCGCGAGGCCGGCGCCGGACGCCTGATCCGAGTCTCGCGTGACGGCTCCGGGGGCGTCGGCTGCGAGCGCCCCGGCTGCCGGCGCCTCGGCCGGGCGCGTCGCTCCTTCGGCCGCCATCAGTCGGGTGCCGCGCTGCGGTGACCGCCGCTCGACACGTCGAAGGCCTCCGGCGGGAGCGTCTCCAGCGGCTCGCCGGCGATCAGGGCGCGGCAGCGGGCGAGGTTGATCGCGTCGTAGCCCGAGTCCATGCCCGGTGTCTCAAGGATGAACGGGACGTTCCGGAGCTGTTCGTGGAGCAGCAGGTGTCGGAGCCCGCGCTCGCCGATCATCCCGGCGCCGATGTGCTCGTGTCGATCCTGGCGGGCACCGCGTTCCGATCGCGAGTCGTTGAGGTGGACCATCCGCAGCCGCCCGAGGCCGACCTTCGCGTCGAACTCGCGAAGCCACCCGTCGATGTCGTCGGGCTTGTTCAGGGCCGTGCCCGCGCCCCAGGCGTGGGCGGTGTCGAGGCAGAAGCCGAGCCGCTCCGCCAGGACGTGGTGCGCGGCCGCCGCGTCCGCGATCCGGGCCAGCTCGTCGATTGTCACACCGACGGTCCAGCCGCCGCCCGCCGCGTTCTCGAGCGCGAGCGAGACGCCGTCAGCGTCCTCACCGGCCTCCTCAAGAACCTTGGCGACCCCCGAGGCGATGAGCCGGATCCCGGCATCGGCGGAGGTGTCGCGATGCGAGCCGGTGTGGACGTTCACGACGCTGGCGCCATAGCCGGACGCCGCCCGCAGGTCCGAGGCGAGGACGTCGATCGAGGCCGCCCGGAAGGCCTTGTCAGGCCCGGCGAGGTTCACCAGGTACGAGGCGTGGACGGCGACCGGCTGGATCCCGAGCTCGCCGAGTCGGTTCCGGAACTCGTCCAGGTGGCGGGGCGGGTTCGCCCGGCGCTTCCACGCCGTCGGGTTGTCGACGAAGACCTGGATCGTGTCCGCGCCGATGGCGCCGGCCCGGTCCGCCGCCTTCAGGAGCCCGTTTGCGAGGGGCAGGTGGACGCCGAGACGCGGAGCCGGGGGAAGCACCGGGCCATCGTACGATGCGGAACATGGACGACATCCCGCCGATCGAGGACCCAGCCTATGAGCAAAAGGTCCTCCGCGCCTTCGTCCGTGGCGGGCGCCTCGTCAGCATCCCCGCGCGCGAGCGGAAGAAGCGGGTGATCCTGCGCTGGCTCCTCGACCATGCCTTCCCGGACATGGATCCGCTCGACGAGCGCGACGTGAACATGCGACTCGCGATCTGGAACCCGGACGTCTCGGCGCTCCGGCGCTACCTCGTCGACGCCGGCTTCGTCATCCGCGAGGGCCAGCGCTATCGCCGGGCGCTGCCGCTCCCCGCGCGGCGCGAGGGCGACAAGGGCGACGAGGCGCCGCCCTTCGCATAAGGTCCGCCGACCACGGGCTCGATGAGGCCGTAATCGCCGTCATCGCGCCGATAGAGGATCGCGATCCGCTCGTTCTCGGCGTTCACGAAGACGAAGAACGCGTGGCCGAGCTCCTCCATCCGCGAGACCGCGTCCTCCTCGAACATCGGCTCGATCCCGAACCGCTTGAGCTTCACGACCCGGCCGCGGGCGTCGTCCGCCTCGGCCGTCCCAGCGGCCGCGACCTTCCCACTCGCGGCCGCGACCTTCCGACTCGCGGCCGTCATGCCAGGCCCGGCCGCACCCGTCTCGCCCGCCGGGAGCGCCTCGCCCGCCGCGAGCGCCTCGCCCGCGTGCCGCACCGTCTCCGCCGACTTCCGGACACGGCTCGTCTCCTTGAGCTGGACCGTCCGCCGCTCGATCTTGTCGAGCACGTCGTCGATCCCCGCGCGATGGGTCGGCGCCGCCGACGTGCCCCGGAGCGTCCGCCCGTCGATCACGAGCGTCACCTCGACGATGTGCGAGTCGGAGGCGTTCCGGTGCTGTTCGACGGACAGCTCAACGGTGGCGTCGCCCCGTTCGTCGAGACGCTCGAGGCGGCCGAGCTTCCGCTCCGCGTAGGCCCGGTCCCGCTCGGGGACCTCGTAGTTCTTCCCTTTGACGAGGATCCGCATGATCGACTCCCCCTGGGCGTCGATCCTACCCGCGCCTAGCGTTCCCTGGCGACCTTCACCGCCGCGACCGCGGCCGCACCTCCTTCCAGTAGTGCGTCGCGCGGTCCGCGAGCGTCGAGCCGGTCGTCACGACGTCGTCGACGAGGACGACCCAGCGATCCAGGGTCCCGACCGGATGGGCGAACCGGACAGGAGCGATCGATCTAGCGAGGCTCGCCACGGCCCCGGCAACGCGCCGTCGCACTCGATCCCGGCGGTCCGCGTGAGAGCGTCTTCCGGCCAGACGAGCGGCGGGCGACCGGGGCCCGTACCCCGCGCTGGCCCGTAACGCTCTACTGGCGTGCCCCACACCGCTAGGCGAGGGAGATGGCGTGGACGATGCGGTGATCCAGTCCAGGCCTGCACCCGATTCAGGGCAAGCCCGTGGGCTCGACGACCGCGGCGAGCTCGGCGGCCGTTCGACCGAGCATTGCCACGTCCCGATCGCTGTAGGCCCGCTTTCCCGGACGTTCGGCCAACTCGATCCGCCCGACTCGGTGGCCCGCGGTCTCGACGGGGACCGTGAGCACACCGACATCGGATGAGGTTCCGACGCGGCCCGCTCCGCGCTCGCCCTCCCCGGCACCGACGTACGCGGTCCCGCCCCCCGCGCCGACCGCCCTGACGCAGACAGTAAGAAACGCTCGCATCGTCCGAGTCGGATCCAGCGCCCACGGGGCCGTCTCAGTGTCGGCCACGAACTTCTGCAGCAGGTGCTCGCCGTCGCCGGCGTCCCCGAAACGGCGATCGACGTTGCCCTGGAGCCAGCTCCGGATCGGGGTGAACGTCGTTGCCAAGATCAGGGTGCTCAGGATGACCGCGCCATCGGACGGCCCGCCGGTTGCCGCGATGAAGAGGCGCTGCAGGAGCGCGATCGACGCCGCGTAGAGACCCGCCAAGATCGCCGTGAGCGGCACGTACACGGCCGTCCGACGGACGATCAGATCGATGTCATAGAGGCGATACCGCAGGATGGCGATCCCGATCGCGACCGGTAGCAGGGCGAAGCCCACGAACGTGATGACGAAGGCGAAGTCGGCAACCGTCATGGCGGGCTCGGTGGTCGGCTGGCCAAGCGCGATCCCGATGGCGAACGCCGGTCCGATGATCGCGACGACGGCGGCGAACCATCGGAGCTGGGCTCGCTCGATCCCGGCTGCCTGTCGATAGCGGCTGACGAGGGAGGCGGCGACGAGCGGCAGACACACAACGCCGCCGAGACTCGACAGGCCGCCGAGGAGCCCAAGGACGTCCGCGACTGAGCCGGTCACGGCGAGGGGGTTCGAGAGCCCCGTGGGAACCGAGCCCGGGCTATAGGCGCTGAAGGCGTTCTGGATCGTGCTCAGGACGATCGACGCCAGGGCAACACCCACGACGATGCGCCACCGGCGCGATGGCAGATGCCCGGTCGGGAACACGAGGGGGGTGAGCGCCGCCACGCAGACGACCGCCGGTACCCAACACAGCCCGGCGAGCCAGGCCATCCAGATCGCAAGGGGGATTCCGCGGTCGAAGAAGGTCGCCGCCAGCGCCAGCCCACTATTGGCGAACGTGAACAGCAGGCCGCCGATCGATAGCAACCAGCCGATGGGATGGCTGGGCAGGCGACTGACGAGCACCGCGCCAGTGAGGGTCAGCGTCAGCCCTGCCACGAGAGCTGCTACCACGCCGAGCACCTGGAGCGGGTCACCGGTGGGCACCGCCGTGAACGCGGCGCCAACGAGCAGGACGACGACGGCGGCGGCGAGCCACGCGAGGGCGCGGAGTGAACCACCGCGCCCGGCCGGGCTGCTCATCAGTGGTGCCTGCCCGTGCGTCGCGCCCACAGGTCGCTCCTCGGTGCCGCTTGCTCGCCGCAGTCTAAGGCGAGCCGGGTAAGCCGCAGATAAGCGACGATCTCGGCCGCGACCGGGCCGTCCGCCGCCTCCGACCTCGCCTTCTATCGGGTCGAGGGCGGCGGACACACCTGGCCCGGGGCCCGCGTGTGGCTGCCGCCGCACCTCGGCCGTGTGAGCCGCTCCATCGACGCCACCCGGGTCAGCTGGGAGTTCCTATCTGCACACCGCCGCAAGGTGTGACGCGGGGTCCTTGACAGCCGCCGCGTTCGCCGTCGTGTGATGCCATCGGTTCGTATCGCCGGTCTACGACACAGTCCGGTCGCATCCAAGCGCGTCGTCGGGAGTGAGCCTCGGCGCCACTAGGCGACATGGCCCAATCGGCCAACTAGGAACTGGGGTTCGCCGCCGTCACCCTTGAGGCCATGACGGCGCGCTGGTCCGATCCACACCGGCTCCCGGGCTCGACCACCGCCTGTGGCCCCGGGTACGGGCTGCATGCAGTCAACGACCTAATGGCGGTGATGGGCAGCTGCTGCCCGGCCTGCCAGCGCATCCACCGCCTCGGCTGGTCTGGTCGGCGACGTTGGACGTCTGGATCCTCGGCCCGCGGCTGCCCGAGCCCGAGGGTGAAGGCGCGAAGGATGAGTAGCGGCGGTCCGACTGGGGTTGCCCCGCGACCTTCGACCTTGTAGCCATGCGCTTCGCCGAGCCGCCCGTGCCTTGCGAGTGGCTCGCGAGCGCGTGATGCGCCGATCGCGGCACCCGGATACTCGGCGGGACAGCCCACGCACGATGCGACAATCGCGCGATGTCCGAACCCGCCGATTATGCGCTCGCGACCCGCGGACTCACGAAGAGCTACGGGTCGCGACGAGCCCTCGACGGGCTGGACCTCTCGGTCCCGCCGGGCATCGTCTACGGGTTTCTCGGGCCCAACGGCGCCGGGAAGACCACGACGATGCGCCTACTCACCGGTCTGATCCGCCCTGACGCCGGTCGGATCGAGCTGCTCGGACGGCCGTTCGGGCGCGGAGATCGTCGCCGCCTGTTCGACATCGGGGCGCTTATCGAGGCGCCCTCGTTCTACCCGTACCTGAGCGGCAGGGCGAACCTGCGCGAGTTCGCGGCCGCGGGCGCCCCGGTGGGCGCGGGGCGAAGCGACGAGCTGCTCGAGCTCGTCGGCCTGCGGGACCGAGCGGATGACCGGGTGCAGGACTACTCGCTCGGGATGAAGCAGCGGCTCGCGATCGCCGTGGCGCTGTTGAGCGATCCCCGACTGCTGCTCCTTGACGAGCCGGCCAACGGCCTCGATCCGGCCGGGATTGTGGCGGTGCGCGACACGCTTCGCGAGTTGGCCGCCCAGGGCAGGACCGTCTTCGTCTCGAGCCACCTGCTTGCCGAGGTCCAGGCCGTGGCCGACGTCGTCGGGATCATCGCCGCGGGGCGTCTCGTCCGCGAGGGGCCCCTCAGGGAGATGCTCACCGTCGAAGGGACGGTGAGGGTGCGCGTCAGGCCGGAGCTCGTCTCGAGCGCCGTGGCGGCCGCCTCCACGCTCGCCCCGGCCGAGGCCCTCCCCTCCGGCGACGACGGGCCTGGCTGGCTCCTCGTCCACGTCGAGCCGCATCGCGCCGAGGAGGTCAGCCGGGTCCTCGCCGGGCAGGGCATCTACGCCTCAGAGCTCGAAGCCGGCACGGACCTCGAGATGCTGTTCCTGGAGCTCACGGCGGGTCAGACCGCGGCCGAGGATGGCGCGTTCGGGCGTCAGCGCGCGGCTGCTGCCGCTCCGCGCCCGCGGGGTGACGGGGCCCGATGAGGATCCTCCGCTCGAGCCTCCGCAAGCTGGCGCGCCGGCCCGCCACCTGGGTCACGGGCGCACTCCTGACCGGTCTGCTCGTGCTCATCATCGGTGCGGTCGGGACGGCGCCGAACCAGGGCGTCGCCCCGGCGGGCGCGGAGCCGCCCGGGCGCGCCCTCCTGACCTTCCCCGGCGCCTACGACCGCATCCTCACGTTCATGTTCGGGTTCGGCGGCCTGCTCGGGGTCGTGTACGGGGCCGCCATCGCCGGCTCGGAGTGGACTTGGGGGACGTTCAAGGTCGCCGTATCGAGAGGCGAGAGCCGCTGGCGCTACGTGCTCGGGTCGTACGCGGCGATCGCGGTCGTGATCGCGGTCGGTCTGTCCATCACGTTCGCCGTGGGGGTGGCTGCGGCGTACGCGGCCGCCCACGTGGCAGGGATCTCGACCGCCGGCATCGGCGACCAGGCGACGCTCTCGCAGCTGCCCCTGGAGGCTCTCCGGGGCTGGCTTGGGATCCTCGAGGTGGGCGCCATCGGATTCGCGATCGCCTCGCTCGCCCGAAGCCAGCTCGCCGGGATCGGCATCGGGCTCGCCTTCTTCTTCGGCGAGACATTCGCCGGGGCCTTCCTCCCCGACGTCGTCAAGTACCTTCCGTTCGCCGTCGCCCGGGCGGCGACCGGGGCCGGCAGCGGCGGGTTCGGGCCGGTCCAGACGACTCTCCCGCAGAATCAGGCGCTCGTGCTCGTGGCGGTCTGGCTCGTCGGCGCGCTCCTCGTCGCGGCGGTCCATGCAGACCGCGCCGAGATCACCGGATGAGCGTCATCGATCCCAACTCGAACCGGCCTCGGCCGCATCGACGCGGCGACTCGCGTTCACCCGAAGTGCGCGAAAAGGCGATGCTCCTCGCTGCGGATTCGCCCCCGACCTAGCGCGCACATGCCAGGGGCTGTTGGGGCACATGCCCCATGGGCAGTCGTGCGGACCGCGCCGTCGCCGGCTAGCCGTCCGAGATCGCGAACCCGATCCGCCGGCCGTGCTGGCGCGCCAGGGCGAGCCAGATCCGGACCATCTCCTCGAGCGCCTTGGCGTTGGCGAGCGGGCCGGCGTCCTCCGCCCGGAAGCCGAACTCAGCAGCGAGGGCGAGGACCGTCGCCTTCGCTTCGGGGTCGTCGCCGGCGACGAACATCGCCGCCGGGACCGCGCGCCCCCGTGCGGTCGCAAGGTTCTCGAAGCCAATCGTGTTGAAGGCCTTGATGACTCGGGCTCCCGGCAGCAACTCGACGAGGTCCTGGCTCGTGCTGCGAGCTGGATCGCCACCCAGCCGGTTCATCGCGTCGATAACGACGCGGCCATCCATGGACGGCAGGGCGGCCACGGTCTCAGGCACGGCGTCGGGCCGGAGGGCGAAGGCGACGAGGTCCGCGCCCACGACAGCCTCGGCCGGCAGCATGGCCGCGGATCCCGGCGCGCCGGCCAGCGCCGTCCGGCACTTATCGCTGTCGGGATCGCGGACGCCGAACACGACCGAGTGGCCGACGGCGGAAAGCGCCGCCGCGAGCGCTCCGCCGACGCTCCCGGCGCCGATGATCGCGATCTTCATGGCTGCCCTCGAGCGTACGCCGCGGTGGGCGCCTCCGACGCGACCGGGCCCGGGCCTGGAATCGCCGTCGCGTGCCGTACTACCCGCGGCGCCGTTCTCCAGATCGGGACGATCGCGATCAACAGGCTGAACGCCGTGACCCACCAAGTCGGATTGCCCACCGTCAGCGCCACGATCATCAGCACCTCGCCGCGTCGGCCGCTCATCCGCCCGGCGACCGCGGCCATCACGAACGCAACCGCGAACCGCAACCCGAACGGCACTGGCACCACACCACCGTTCTCGGCGGTGATCCTCGGCACGGCCACCGCCAGCCAGTCGTGCCAGGCGCCGGGCGCCAGTACGACGCTCACCCCGAGGATCAGCGCCCCTACCACGACGACCGCCAGCGCCTCGCGATATCGCCGCGCGGCCACGAGGTAGACCGCGCCGAGCACGGGGGTGATCTTGATGGCCGCGCCGATCACCCAGAAGACCCACGATCGACGCAGGGCCAGCACGGCGAGCACGGCCAGCACGAGGTGCACGTTCCGGGTCCGGAGCTCGACCGCAACCGGGAGGAACGCGATCAGGGCGAGCGCGACCACGACGTCCCGCCCGGCCAGCCACCACAGGCAGCCGAGCAGGAAGACCGTCCAGATCACCGTGAACACGTTCGGCGCGATCAGGCCCGTGAACGGCGCCAACAGCTGAGCGACGTCCGGCGTGTACCAGTAGGCGTAGGGCGTGTTGGGGGCCTGGAGCGGGTTGTAGAGCGGCTGGCCCGCCGCGAGTCGTTGCCCACCGCCCCAGTACGACAGCTCGTCGCTGCCCACCTGCCACGACGTCTGGGCGACGACGAGGAGCAGGGTCAGCCCGACGACCGCGAGGAGGACGACCCCGACCGGCGGGAATGTCCGCCGCCCGATCTGCATCGGACGGCTGAAGGCGTCCGACAGCCAGTCAGACACCCTGGACCGCCAGTCGGCGGGGGACGGCGCCGAGCCAGGAGATCTGTGCCCCGGACCACCCGATCCGGGCCGCCGGTCAGCCGATGCGGACGACATCACCCGGCTCCGTGCCCGTGGCGTCGAGCGTGCCGGTCGGCAGCTCCAGGACCCCGTCGGCGCCCCGCACCAGGGGCACCATCCCGGTCCACGGCCGCAGCGCCCGGTGCACCGACAGCACGGGTCGCGCGCCATCGGACGCCGCCCGCCCGACGAACACGGCATCGATCGCGAAGCGCATGAAGAACATGTGGATGCCGTTGTCGCCGGGCAGCCAGAGGGCCGCGCGATCGGCCAGCGACGCACGGCCCATCAGGCCCATGAACTTGGCCCAGAACGAGTCGCCGACCTCGACTTGCTCGGCGAGGACCGTCCCCCGCGTCTCGTTGCGGGCCACCACGCGGCCCGCGTCCCCGCGGCCCGCAGCCACGGTCAGACCGCGAGGTTCTCGACGATCAGGATGATCGCGGGCCCGAGGATGACGATGAACAGCGACGGGAAGATGCAGCCGACGAGCGGGAACAGCATCTTGATCGGCGCCTGGGCGGCCTGCTCCTCGGCGCGCTGCCGGCGCTCGATCCGGAGCTGCTCCGACTGGACCTGGAGCACCTTCGAGATTGACACGCCGAGCTGCTCGGCCTGGATGATCGCCCCGATGAAGTTCGTGAGCGGCTGGACCTCGGTCCGCGGGATGATGTCCCGGAGGGCATCGCGCCGGGTCTTGCCGACCCGGACCTCGGCCAGCGCGCGTCGGAACTCGTCGACGAGCGGGCCCTTCATCTTCTCGACGACCTTGCCGAGCGCGGCATCGAAGCCGAGGCCGGCCCGGACGGAGATCGTGAGGAGGTCGAGCGCGTCGGGGATCCCGACGAGGATCTTCTTCTGCCGGCCGCGGACGCGCCGCCCGAGCCAGAACTCCGGCCCGATGTAGCCGATCCCGAGGCCGACGATCGCCAGCAGGACACCGAGGACGATGTCCTTGCCGAGGACGCCGAACACGAGGAAGAAGAGCGCCCCGCCGACGGCCGCGCCGATCGCCTTGATGCCGAGCCAGTCGCTGACCCGCATGTCGCCGGGATTGCCGGCCATCGCCAGGCGCTTCTCGGTCCGTTCCGTGAAGGAGCTCGAGGTGATCCGGGCGACGGCGCCAGACAGGCGCACGGCCACCGGCCGGATGGTCCGGTCGAAGAACGGCTGCTGGAGCTCCAGCTCCTGGAGGTCCTTGGCCGTCATCGCGCCCAGCTGATTCAGGCGGGCACGGAGCGGATCCTCCCGGCCGGAGCCGGCGAGGCCGAGAACGATGAGGACGACGGCGATGGCGGCGACGAGGCCGACGACGATTGCGAATGCCATCGCTAGACCTCGATGTCCACGATCTTGCGGATGACCTGGAAGCCGGTGAACATCGCGATCCCGCCGGTGGCCAGCAAGATCACGCCGAGCGGGATCCCGAGGACATCCGGTGGCTTGTCGAACATCGGCTGGAAGAACGTCGGCGCGATGATGAAGAGGATGCCCGCGAGGCCGATCGGCAGGCCGGCGACGACGTAGCCGGACAGGCGCTGCTGGGCCGTCAGGGTCCGGATCTCGCCCTTGATGCGGACGCGCTCGCGGATCGTGAAGGCGATCGAGTCGAGGATCTCGGCGAGGTTGCCGCCGACCTGGTGCTGGATCGAGATGGCGGTCGCCATCAGCTCGAAGTCGTCGGACTTCACCCGGCGGACCATGTTCTCGAGGGCCGTGTCGAACGGCAGGCCGAGGTTGACCTCGCGGATCACCCGGCCGAACTCGGTGGTGACCGGCGGCCGCGACTCGCGGACGACGAGCTCGATGGCCTGCAGGAACGACGAGCCGGCCCGCAGCGCGTTGGCGATGAGGGTGATCGTGTCCGGCAGCATCTTGTTGAAGGCGTTCAGGCGCGAGGACTTGCGGCGGTTCAGCCAGAACCGCGGCAGGAGGAACCCGAGCAGGGCCGCCAAGATCAGCATCAGCGGGTTCTGGAGCGAGGTGAACACGAAGCCGACGACGTAGAACGCGATCGGCAGGCCGACGATGGCGCCGGCCCAGATTGCGAGGTACTCGGACGGCTTCAGGGCGAGGTCGGCGGCGCCCAGCTCGCGCAGGAGGTTCGCCCCGAAGTCGCGCTTCTCGACCGCCCGGTTGACCGCGGCGAACGCCGCCGACTGGGCGACGAGCTCGGCGATGCCGTCGCCCTTCTGGCCCGGGACGGCGCTCCGCGCGGTCGCGGCGTAGCGCTCGAGGCGCTCGATGGTCACGGGGCTGCCGCCCGCATTCGCGATGCCGAACGCGATCAGGACGATCGAGATCGCGGCGGCGGCGGCGACGATCAGTGTGACGCCCATGGTGTCCTTCCCCGGGTCCTAGAACGCGAAGCCGAAGATGCCGTTCGGCAGATGGATGCCCTGCTGGTCGAAGGTCTCGACGAACTTCGGGCGGATGCCAGTGGCCTTCAGGCGGCCCTGGATCTTGCCGTCGATGACCCCGGTCTGCTCGAACTGGAAGACGTCCTGCATGACGATGACGTCGCCTTCCATGCCCTGGACCTCGGTGATCGCGGTGATCTTGCGGGTGCCGTCCTTGAGGCGCGACTGGTGGACGATGAGGTCGACCGCCGAGGCGATCTGCTCGCGGATGGCCCGGACCGGCAGGTCGACGCCGGCCATGAGGACCATCGTCTCGAGACGGGCGAGCATGTCGCGCGGGCTGTTGGCGTGGCCCGTCGAGAGCGACCCGTCGTGGCCGGTGTTCATGGCCTGCAGCATGTCGAGCGCCTCGCCCGAACGGCACTCCCCGACGACGATGCGGTCGGGGCGCATTCGGAGGGCGTTCCGGACGAGCTCGCGGATCGGGATGGCGCCGCGGCCCTCGATGTTGGGCGGCCGCGCCTCGAGCGTGACCACGTGCTCCTGGCGGAGCTGGAGCTCGGCGGCATCCTCGATCGTCACGATCCGCTCGTCGTTCGGGATGAACGACGACAGGACGTTGAGCGTCGTCGTCTTGCCGGAGCCGGTGCCGCCGGACACGAAGATGTTCAGGCGGGCCTCCACGCAGGCGCGGAGGAACTCGAACATGTCCGGGGTCGCCGTGCCGAACCGGACGAGGTCGTCGACGGTGAACGGGCTTGCGGCGAACTTCCGGATCGTGATGACCGGTCCGACGAGGGACAGCGGCGGGATGATCGCGTTGACGCGGGAGCCGTCGGTGAGGCGGGCGTCGACCATCGGGCTCGACTCGTCGACGCGCCGGCCGATCGGGGCGATGATCCGGTCGATGATCCGCATGACGTGGTCGTCGTTCTGGAAGACCACGTTCGTCAGCTCGAGCTTGCCGGCCCGCTCGATGTAGATCTGGCGGGGGCCGTTGACCATGATCTCCGAGATGGAGTCGTCACGGAGGAGCGGCTCGAGGGGACCGAGGCCGATGATCTCGTCTGTGATCTGCTCGAGCATCCGGACCCGCTCGGCGCGGGTGAGGGCGAGGCCCTCCTCGTCGATGACCCGGCTGAAGATCTCCTCGATCTGACGCCGGACCTCGACCTGGTTGGACAGGTCGAGCTTCGGGTCGAGGTCCTGGATGACCCGGTTCTGAATCCGGAACTTGACGTCCCGGAACGACTCCCGGGCGGGCGCCTGGGTCATGAGCCGCGGCGTCGGCGGGGTCCGCGTGACGTCCTGGGTCGGCGGGACGATGTCGCGGCCGCTGCCGCCGGGTCCGGTCGGGACGGGCAGACGCTCCTCGGCCGGCGCGGCGCCTGGCCGGGCGGACTCGATGCGCTTCAGCAGGGACATCTAGCGGTTCCCCCTCATGACCGGAACGAGAACAGCGACTTCTTGGCAGCCGGGCCCTTGGCGACCTTCTCGCCGACGCGGGTCGGGACGGCCGCCGCGGCCGGTCCCGTCATCGCCTGGGCCAGTCGCAGGATGTCCTGCGACACCTGTGCCTCGCGGTTGCTCAGGAAGAACGGCACGCCCCGGTTCAGCGCGTAGACCACGCTCCGGCCATCGCTGACGATCGTGTGGTCGACCTTGCGGCCGATCGAGTGCTCGACGTCCGCGACCCGAATGCCGAGCGTGGAGTCGGCCCGGTTGAGGACGAGGCGGATCTTGTCGGCCCCGTAGCCGAGCTGGTCCGAGACCTCGAGGAACAGGCGCATGTTCTTCACGCTCGTGATTTCGAGGCTGAGGAGCGTGAGGATCACGTCGGCCTCGTCGAGGACCGCGAGCGTCGGCTCGTTGAACGTGGCCGGGCAGTCGACGACGACGAGCTCGTTGTCCTGGCGGAGCCGCTGGAGGACCTTTTTGACCGCGAGCGGCCCGATGAGCTCGGCCTGCTCCGGGCTCGGCGGGGCCAGCAGGACCTTGACCCCGGAGGAGTGGGTGATCATGAACGTGTCGAGCGACTCGGCCTCGCCCGCCTGGAGCTCCGCCGAGAGGTCGCCGATCGACTTGTTGCGCGGGTTCAGGTTGAGGAGCACGCCGACGTCGCCGAACTGGAACGACGCGTCGACGAGGGCGACCTTCCGGCCGAGCGTGGCCGCCGCCACGGCCATGTTGACCGCCACGGTGGTCCGGCCCACGCCGCCCTTCGGGCTGAAGACCGCGATGACCATGGCCGGCTGGGGGCCCGTGCCGTCGGCCGAGGACGCCGCGCCCGCCGGTCCGCCCGGGGCGACGACGGGGGCCATCCGCGAGAGCTTCTCCTTCTCGCGGGCGTAGACCTGGCGGATCGAGGCGGTCAGCTCGTCCGAGCTGAACGGCTTGACGAGGAACTCGCGGGCGCCAGCCAGCATCGAGCGGCGGAGGTAGTCGGCCTCGCCCTGGACGGACATCATCACGACCGCCGTGGTCGGGACCTGGGCCGCCAGCTGCTCGGTGGCGGTGATCCCGTCCATGCCCGGCATGTTGATGTCCATCAGGACCACGTCCGGATGGAGCTTCGTCGCCATCTCGATGGCCTCGAGCCCGCCCGCGGCGGCCCCGACGACCTCGACGTCCGTCTCGAAGCCCAACAGCTTCGAGAGGTGATCGCGCGTCTCCGGGATGTCGTCGACGATCAGGACCTTGATGCGATCAGCCATGGGCGGTTCGAGGTCTCCGGGGGCTCACTGGCCGGTCTGAGCGAGGATCACGCTGGGCGGGAGCACGCCGTACTTGTCGATGAGGGTCTTGAGGATCACGCCGTCGGTCGTGACGGTGGCCGTATCCTGCGGCGCCCGGTAGACCACGTCGATAGTTCCACTGGTCCGGGCGAACAGCAGGACTTCCGCCTGCTCGGGCGTCACGGCCAGGATCAGGAGCTTGCTGGCACCGGTCAGGGTGGGTGCGGCGGACGCCGCCGGCTGGCCGTTGGAGCCCGACGCCGGAGCGGCGGCGGCCTGGTCGATCTCGCCGATGACCTGGATGTTCTCGAGGAGGAGCGGCATCTTCACGGTCAGGGCGTTCTGGATGCCGGGGATCGTGGACACGGTGCCGTCCGGGTTCTTCTGGACCACGGTGACGTTCTCGCTGATGAGGACGTCGACGTAGTCGCCGGTGCTGACCAGGTTGCCGACGCCGGTCAGCTCGTTGACCTCGATCGCGAAGGCGCGCATCCCTGTCGGCGGAATCGGCTTCTGCTGGCCAACCTGGAACATGTCGCTCGTGATCTGGGCGCCCGAGGTGATCGGCACGACGTTCCGCTG
Organism: Candidatus Limnocylindrales bacterium; assembly: GCA_035308445.1. Classification (GTDB taxonomy): domain Bacteria; phylum Chloroflexota; class Limnocylindria; order Limnocylindrales; family CSP1-4; genus UBA5189. The sequence continues at coordinate 32,480 of DATGGQ010000025.1, forward strand.
GCCGATGACCTGCGACGGATCCTGGAAGGCCCCGTTCAGGGCCACGCTGATCGGGACGGTGCTGGTCGACACCTGGGCGGCGGTGATCGTGGTCCCGAGCGGGATGTCGACAGCTGCGACGACGACAGTGCGGGTCGTCGGGGCGGCGGACTGGCCGACGACCCCGCCATTGTTCCCCGGGTTCTGGAGCAGCAGGATGATGACGATGAACGTCAGCGCTGCCAGGAACACGCCGGCGAGCAGGACAAGCCGACTGGTGCGACGCAAGATGTGGACCCTCCCGGGGGCGCTGGCGGGTGACCTGTCTGGGTGACAGGTGGCACCACTCTAGCACCCGTCCTACGAGCGACGACTATACGAATGGCCCATGACCGGTGGCAAGAAAATGCAAGAGTTCCTGCACGCCGCAAGGGATTCTGCAAGGTGGCTGACAGCCGCTGGAAACGCAACCGCCGGCGCCTCTCGGCAGCCGGCGGTTGCCCGCTGGAACGGTGGAAGGGTCGTCAGATGGACGAGCCGACCGTGCTCAGGATGCCGCTGATCGCGCCGCCCAGGAACAGGAGGGCCACGATCGCGACGATGGCGATGAGGGCGAGGATCAGCGCGTACTCCGCGAGACCCTGGCCTTCCTCGTCACGCTTGAAAGAATGGATGAGAGCAGTGATGAACGACATTCCCTTGGGTACCTCCTTTCTTCGGAGATCTCCTCAACCCTGAGGAGTCGGGCGCAGACCGTAATCGGGGCATCGGGGGCCTGTCAACCACAGGTGCCGTTGGGCCGACGGGCCGCTCGACCCCCCGAGCGCTCCCCCGGCTTGGGCCCAGGGGAGCTCGGTGCGGGTCTGCGTCAGATCGATGAGCCGACCGTTGAAAGGATGCCGCTGATCGCGCCGCCCAGGAACAGGAGGGCCACGATCGCGACGATCGCGATGAGGGCGAGGATCAGCGCGTACTCCGCGAGACCCTGGCCTTCCTCGTCGTCGCGCCGGAGCGCCGCGAGGAGCGTCGAGATGAGGGCCATGTGGACCGTCCTCCGGTAAACGACCGCCCCACCCACCATGTTGGGCAGGTACGTCGAACACGGTATTGCAGGGAGCTGTAACTCCTGTATGGCCCGATGGTCCGGGGTCGAATTAGGACCGGTCGAAATGGCGTTGTTACTTCTTCCCGGAACCCGCCAGGACCGCCTCGGGTGAGGGGTGCCCGAGGCCCGCGGAATGGGCCGCGTCGGGCAGCACCACCATGAGCCGCAGGCGGGCGCCCTCGTCGAGCAGCTCGGCCTGGATGCCGAGCGTCTCGGCCCGGCCTGACACCTCGCGCCAGATCCGCTCCGGCAGCCGCGCCAGGCCGGCCAGGCGGGCCTCCTCGATCGCGACGCGATGGGCGGCCCGGCGCTCCTCGACCATCGAGGCCAGGGCCGGCGGCAGCTCGGCGCCGTCAGCCGGCAGGTCGAGCGCCTCCACGGCGACGGCGCTCTTGCCGGCGGTGAGCTCGACCTCGAGCTTGTCGCTCCAATCCATCCGCAGGGCCAGCGTCTCGGGTTTGCCGGCAAGGTGGGCCGCCATCGCATCGTCGATGATGCGGAACAGGCCGGACTCGAGCTCCATCGGCAGGCGCCGGTCGACACCGACCGACTCGAACTCGACCTTGACGCCGGCCCGCTGGCCGCGATCGCGGCTCGACTTGCGTAGCGTCGGCACGAGCCCGAGGTCGTCGAGGACCATCGGCCGGACGTCGAAGATGAACGTCTTCGTCGCCTCGAGCGTCCGCTGGACCATCGAGACCAGGGCCTCTACCTCGGGGGCCGCCTTGTCGGGGTCCTTTGAGAGCAGGCGCTCCACGATCTGGGCCTGCAGGACGATGTTCGTCAGGCTCTGAGCCGGCCCATCGTGCATCTGCCGGGCGATCTCGCGGCGGAGGTCCTCCTGGACCGAGAGCACGAGGCGCGAGACCGCCGGCGGCATGGCCCCGGACTCGACCATCTGGCCGAGGTTCTCGAGGGCCTGCTTGCCGGTCGTCGCCTCGCCATCGCCGTCCAGCCCGGACTTGCCGGCCGAGCCCCCGCCGGGGAGGGCGCGGACGCTGGCGGCATGTTCGAGGATCGAGGCGTGGAGGCGCCCGACGCTCTTGCGCTTGCCCTCGAGGAGGTCGATCTGGGCCTCCATGAGCGCCGCCTTGCGAGCCACGTTCACCAGGGTGTTGGCCGCGTCGGAGACCTCCTTGGCCGTGCCCCCATTCCCGCCGGCAGCGATCGCCAGCTTCTCGGCGGCGGAGGCCAGCTTGTCAGACGCGGCCTGGCGGCGGGATTCGTGACGAGCGGCCTCCGTCCGGGCCTGGCTGATCAGGAGCTCGATCTCGTCGATCTCGCTCTGGACGGCCTCCGCTTCCGCGACGAGACGACCGGTCAGCTCCTCCGGCGTGCGTGCAGCCTGGGCGGGCGCGCTCCTGAGGACCTCAGTCCTCCGGCATCTTGATCCAGCCCTGGCGCATCGCATAGACGACGGCCTGGGTCCGGTCGTTCACGGCGAGCTTCCGGAGGATCGAGCTCATGTGGTTCTTGACGGTCTGCTCGGAGATCGAGAGGGCGTAGGCGACCTGCTTGTTGGTCATGCCCTGAGCGATGTTGTCGAGGATCTCGACCTCGCGCGGCGAGAGCGGCGCGAAGATCGGCTGGGCCTCCTGGCCGTAGACGGCGAGCTCGCGGAACTCCTTGAGGACGCGCGAGGCGACGGCCGGCTTGGCGAAGACCTTGTCGTTGATGAGGAACTCGCCCTTGGAGACTCGGCGCATGATCTGGACGAGATCGTCCGGGCTGACGTCCTTGATGATGAACGCCGCCGCGCCGGCCTTGATCGAGGCGAAGAGCGACTCCTCGTCCTCGTCCTGGGCCATGACGACGACGGCGGTCGCCGGCAGCTCGCGCCGGATCCGCTGGGTCGTCTCGATGCCGCCCGGCTGGGGCAGCGACAGGTCCATGAGGACGATGTTCGGCGACAGGGCGTTCGCCGCCTCGATCGCGGAGCGGCCATCGGCGGCCTCCCCGACGACCTCGAAGTCCTTCTCGTGGACGAGGACGTTCGAGATGCCGGCGCGGAACAGGGCGTGGTCGTCGACGATCAGGATGCGAATGCGGTCGGCGACGGCCCCCCGGCGACGCTCCGCGGTCTCCGTGTCGGTCATCAGCTGTCCTCCACTTGGGCTGGGATGGCCATGCGCACGACGGTGCCGAGGTCCGGACGCGATCGTACTTCGAATCGGGCGCCGATCAGGTCCGCCCGCTCGCGCATGAACTGGAGCCCGAAGTTCCGACGGCCGGACACCGGGGTGGCATCCGGATCGAAGCCGCGGCCGTCGTCGCGGACCTCGACCGTCCAGAGCGGGCCCTCGCGAGTCACCCGCACGCGGACGCTCGTCGCGCCGGCGTGCTTGCGGACGTTCTGGAGGGCCTCCTGGACGACGCGCAGGATGACGATCTGGACGGTCTCGGACAGCTCGTCCAGGCCGTCGTCGAGGTCGACCGCGATCGGCACGCCGATGATGTTGCCTACCTGCTGGGCGGCATCGGAGATGGCCCCGGAGAGGCCGAGATCGGCGAGTAGCGGCGGCCGGAGCTGGCTGAGATAGGCCCGGACGCTCCGGAGCTCGCGGTTCAGGATGTCGCGCAGCAGGCGCAGCTCGGCCCGGGCCAGCATCTCGTCCCGGTCGAGCAGGCGCTCGACCACCTCGACCTGGAAGATGCCGTTGGCGAGGGCCTGAGCCGGCCCGTCGTGGACCTCCCGGGCGAGTCGCGAGCGCTCCGATTCCTGGGCCTCGACGATCCGCATCTGGGCGTCGGTCGCGGAGGCCGGGTCGGTCGGATCCATCACGAGGCTGTCGTCCTCACGGTTGAGGAACAGCCAGGCGTTCTCGAGGGAGCGGACAGCGAGATCGATCCGGGCGAGCCCCGAGCGCTCCGTGCCGACCTCGCGGCCGGCAACCGCCTCCTCGCGCCGGAGGCCCTCGCTCGCGGTGCCGTTCCGGCGGCCCGACTTGCCCACGCGCGAGCGCAGGCCCTCCCAGCGGGCGAGCTGGGCGGTGTGGGCGGCGCGGTACCGCTCGCGGACGTCGCGCAGCGCGTTGGCGCCGGTCGAGACCGCGGCCTTGGCCTCCTCGAGGAGGGCGCGGGCGGCCGCCTCCCCGTCGGTGGCTGGCTGCGTGGTCCGGCGACTGGTCGAGCTTGGCGCGGCTGCTGCCCTGGCCCCCGGAGCGCTCACGCTGGTTCGACTATCCAAGCCGGTCCCTCACTCCGCACGCGAGTATATGGGCCGTCTTTGGCCCACCAGCCGATGCTCACGGGCACCGAATCCGGTAGACCGTGACACCCGCGAGGGGGTCCGGGTCATCCCCCAAATGGGTCAGGACAAGTGGGGTGAAGCACGTTGCGGGTGGCCCCTGCGGGCCGGCCCACGCGGCAGCGGTCTGGCTGTCCAGTACCAGCAGCGTCGAGCCGAAGTAGTCGGCCAGGTCGAGGACGCTCGTCGAGTCCTCGTGGGGGAAGGCGATGGCCGCGTGGCCGGTCGTCGTCGCGAACCAGATTGGGGTGTCGGTGATGATCGGGCCCGGGAGCGAGTCGAGCGAGACGCCGGCGTCGGCGAGGGCGACGGGGAGCGCCGAATAGCGGGCCTCGGACGCCTTCGCCGTGGCGCCCTCCGACGGCAGGAGCGCGAGCGTCAGGACGGCCGCGGCCGAGATCGTGAACGCGGGCCCGAGCCAGGCCACCGGTCGCGTCCATCCACGGGCGGCGCGGACGCGATCGATCAGCCGGTCGAGGCCGAGGCCGGCCGAGAGGAGCAGCAGCACCTCGGCGGGACCGGCGGCGTGGAGGAACGTGCCCCACGTCGTGGCGACCGGGAAGATGAGGGTCGTCTCGGCGAAGACGAGGATCGAGAAGAGGAGGAGCGGCCGGATCGTCGGCGCCCGGACGGTCCACGGCAGCGCGAGCAGGCCGACCGCCGAGACTGGGATCCCGAGGAGCAGCAGAACCTCGACCAGGTTGTGGACGAACCCGGTGACCCGGAGATCGAGGAGCGTCCCGAGGCCGGCGCCAAGGTACCGGGACAGGGTCGGCGGGTTCGACCAGGCGAAAATGTCGGTCCCCTGCAGACTGAGGGCGTTCGCCAGGGCCTGGCCGGGCAACGGCGTCCCGAACGTCAGCCAGTCGCGGATCGCCCACGGCGCGTAGACGGCCAGGGCGACCACCCCCGGAACGGCCACGAGCCGAGCCCACGTCAGGCGCCGCCGGCCGTGCCCGGGCACCTCGCGCAGCGCGATCCCGAGCGCCACCACCGCCCACGCGAGGCCGAGCCAGACGGCCTCGTTACGGGTGAGCCCGGCGAGGCCGATAAGGAGGCCGAGGGCGACGAGCCGGCGGTTCGACGGCGCCCGGACGATCCGCCCGGTCAGCACGAACGCGCCGAGGACGATGGCCGTGAAGGGGGCGGTCGAGTCGGGCTCGACCGACGCGAGCACCAGGGGCAGGTACGCCGCACTGGCGAGCCCGACCCCGAGCGTTAGGGCGAGCGCACGCCCGCGCGGAAACGCCTGCTGCTCGGCGACGTCGAGCGCCAGGCGCCAGGCGAGCACCGCCGTCAGGGATCCGAGGAGGACGGCGGCGGCCTGCGCCGCGATGAGCGTCGGCCCGAGGACGAGCATCGGGATCGCCATCAGGAAGCTCGGCAGCGGCAGCCAGACTTCGAACGCCGGCCGTGGGAAGGTGAGCGGCGGCGTCTGATAGCTCCAGATCGCCTGGCTGAAGAGGCCGTGCCCCTGGACGAGGCTCTGGGCCACGGAGACGTAGTAGGCAGCGTCCTCGGGACGCGGGAACACGACGAAGCTGGCGGCCCAGATCCGGATCGCCAGCGCAACGCCGAAGACGGCGACCGCCGAGAGCCAGGCTTCGCGGCGGCTCATCGCCGGGTCATCTCCGCGTCATCGCCGACTCATCCGCCGCTGCATCGCGGATCACCCGGCGAAGTGCAGACGGGGAACAGGGCGAGCCGTGGCAGGCCGCCGTCGGCGGCCGGCACCGTGAACACCGGCGGCCCGATCCAGGGCGGCCGCTGCCCGGCCAGCACCGGGCCCAGGGCCCGGGCCGCGTCGTCGCGCTCTACGACGAGCCAGCGGATGTCGTAGGCCGTGGCCACGGCCTGGATCGTGTCGATGGGATCATCCGGGCTGACGACGCCCGGGTGACCCGTGAAGTACCAGATCCCCGCCGCGTCGATCGACATGATCCGGTCGGCGGCGGTGGCGCCCGTCGAGGGATCGGCCTCCAGCTGGTCGAGCTTCGCGGCGAGCGCCTCGCGCGGCTGCCGGACGGCATCCCAGCCGGCCTCGACCTGGAGGGCGAATGGCACCGAGCTCAGGGCCACGATCCCGACGATGCCCCAGACCAGCACCGCGCCCGCCTGGCCCTCGGCCCACCGCCGTCGCCGCCCGGAGACCCAGCCGACGACGAGGAGGACGCCTTCGACGGACAGGATCGCGGCGTGCGGCGCCAGGCCGATGGCCGTGTGGATGAAGGCCCCGCCCGGGACGTGCAGGGGATAGATGAACGTCGCGCCGGCGAAGGCGACGAACGCGTAGACGAACCACGGCTGGAAGTCGAACGAGTGGCGTCGGGCGAGCGCGCCGACGATCAGGAACGGCAGCAGCACGACGCCGCAGATGAACACGACGAAGTTGCCGAGCGCCCAGCTGAGCCCGCTGAGATCGTGGGCGGCGATCGTCGCGAAGCCCTGGGCCAGCCAGGACTGGAGTGTCGGGTGGGCGGTGATCGAGTTCCACTCCGAGATGCTCCGGAGCCACAGGGCAGCCCCGCTCGAGGAAGTCGGGGAGATCGAGCCGAACGTCGCCAGCTGGCGGGCCCACCAGGGGCCCATCACGACGAAGAACCCGACGAGCGCGAGGAACCCGGCGAACCACGAGATCGGCTGGCGATCGTCGACGTGGCTCCAGCCCCGGCCGCCGCGACGGGCCCGCCACCAGCGGACCCGGTCGGCCAGCCACACGAGGCCGACGGCGCCGGCGAGCAGGACGCCGTCATTGCGGGCGAGGGACGCCAGGCCGGCCAGGAACCCGGCGACCGCGAACGACCGGCCGTCGCCGCGGAGGCCCCGGGCGACGAGCCACAGCGTCGCCGCGACGAGCGGCTGGAGGATCGCGAAGTTCTCGGGCTGGGCGAGGAAGACGGCCACCGCGCCCGGGACCGCGGACAGTACGCCGGCCGCGGCCGCGACCAGCGGCCGCGCCCCCGCGTCCCGGGCGATGAGCCAGGTCAGCGGTGCCGCCAGCGCGCCGATGAGGATCATCGGGATGTCGTTGGCGTAGGCCGTCGGGCCGAGCAGCGACACGAACGGCGCCTGGATGAAGCTCGCGAGCGGCAGCCAGTGGGCGTTCGACGGGACCGGCAGCACGGCCGGGTTCGGGAGCCGGTTCCCGACCTCGGCGAAGATCCAGATGAACGGGACGGTCAGGCCGTGGCCCGAGGCGATCTGCCGGGCGACGTCGGCGTAGTAGTAGGAGTCGGGGTAGGCCGGGTCCGGGAACGAGACCATGAGCGCGGCGCGGACCCCGAGGGCGAGCAGGTACAGCGCCACCGGCGTCCGCACGCCTCGGGATTGCATCGGGCGGGAGTATGGCGCGCGGACGCACCGCCCAACCCACCCCCCGTTGCTCCCAGCATCGATCGGCGTCGGTCCTGTGGAAACGGGCCGGGACGGGCCGTACGCTTCGCCGAAATGTCCCGACGCGTCGCCGCGCTGCGCGATGGCCTGCTCATCGCGGGGCTCCTGTTCGCCGTCTACCTGTTCCTCGTCATCGCCCCGGCGGCGGGCACGTTCGGCTTCGACGCGCGCTCGTACTGGGACTACACGATGGCCGACCCGTATGCCCTGACCCACGGCACGCTCGGCTCGTTCGTGTACTCGCCGGTCGTCGCCCGGCTGTTCGCGCCGTTCTCGAGCCTCGACTGGTGGACGTTCCTGTACTTCTGGACGGCGGCCCTCCTCGCGACCGTGGTCTGGCTCGGTGGCTGGCGCGGGACGGGCTGGCGACGCTTCGGCTGGCTGTACGTCCTGGCCTTCCCGCCGGTCGCCGTCGAGCTGTACCACGGCAACGTCCACCTCCTCATCGCCCTGGCCATCGCCCTCGGGTTCCGCTGGCCGGCGACCTGGTCGTTCGTGCTGCTCTCGAAGGTCACGCCGGGCGTCGGCCTGCTGTGGTTCGCCGTCCGCCGCGAGTGGCGCTCGCTCGCGATCGCCCTCGGGTTGACGGCCGTCCTCGTGGCCGTCTCGCTCACCGTCGACGGCGGGCTGTGGGCGCAGTGGATCGATAGGGAGCTGCTCGTCTCGCTGAACCGGCCGCCCGACCAGCCGCAGCTGCCGATCCCGCTGCTCCTCCGGCTGCCCGCCGCCGCGATCGTCGTGATCTGGGGCGCTCGGACCGACCGCCGCTGGACCGTGCCGGCCGCCGCCGCGCTGGCCATGCCTGTGCTCTGGTTCTCGGCCCTGTCGGTGCTCGCGGCAATCCCGGCGCTCGATCGACCCGAGCTCCGGGAGCGGACCCCGAGCCGGCAACGGCCCGCGCCGCTGGCACGTTCCGAGCCGGCCGTGCCGGAGCCCGCGTGACCAGCCGGACGCGGCTCGGCGTCGGGGACCTGTCGCTCGCTCAGCAGGCGCGACGGGGGCTCCTGGACCGGCAGATCGAGCGCTACCCGCGCGCCTGGCACGCCCTGCGGCTGCTTGCGTTCGCGCTCGCCGTCATCGGCGGCCTGCTCGGCGCCTGGGTCCTCTGGATGCACATCACCGGCGACCCGCTCGCCGACGCGAACGCCTACTACCAGGCGGCCGACCGCCTGAACCACGGCCAGCCGCTCTACCCGGCGAACGCGGACGCGACCCACAACACGATCTACCTGTACCCGCCGCTCCTGGCCATCGTCTTCCGGCCTCTCGCCCTGCTGCCCTACTACGCGTTCGCGCTGACCTGGGAGATCGTCGTCGTCGGCTCGTTCCTGCTGACGATCCGGCAGCTCGGCGGCGGCTCCCGGGTGTACATCGCGATCGGCATCCTCGGCATCCCGATCGGCTGGGCCCTCGGCGTCGCGCAGGCCCACATCCCGATGACGCTGCTGCTCGCCATCGGCCAGCCGTGGTCGATCGCCCTGGCCACGAACATCAAGCTGTTCCCGGCCCTCATCGCGCTGTGGTGGGTGGGCAGGAAGGAATTCCAGTCGGTCATCGCCTTCGCGGGCTGGCTGCTCATCTTCGGGATCGTCCAGCTGGTCCTCGAGCCGACCGGCACGCTCGCCTTCCTCCGCGGCGCGATCGGCTTCGGCCAGCTCGGCGACGTCCGGAACATCTCGCCGTACGCGTGGGCCTCGCCGGAGGCGTGGGCGGCGTTCCTCCTCGTCGGGATGCTCGTCACCGTGGCGCTCGCCCGAACCCGCTGGGGCTGGGCCGCGGCCGTCTTCCTGGGCACGCTCTCGCCGCCCCGCCTGCTCGTCTACATGCTGACCGGGCTGCTCGCTGCCGTCCGGACGCCGCACATCTCGGGCGACCCCGAGCCAGACCGGCTGCCGACCGCGGCCGAGGCCTACGTGTCGAGCGCCCGATGACCGCCGGGTCTGCACGGGCCACCGCCGAACGATCGGCCGGGCTCGACCTCCTGCGCGCGGTCGCCTGCCTGCTCGTCGTCGCCTTCCACCTCGACACGGTGGCCGGCATCGGCTTCGGGCCGCTCGATCCGCTCATCCGGGGCGGGGACGACGGGGTCTACATCTTCTTCGCCCTGTCGGGCTACCTGCTGTACCGGCCATTCATCGACCGGGAGGTCGACCTGCGGAGCTACGCGATCAAGCGCGCCGCGCGGATCCTGCCGGGCTACTACGTCGCGCTGCTGGGGCTGACGATCCTCACCGGCAGCGCCCTCCCGACGAGCCACCTGTTCCAGTACCTGACCTTCACGGCCACCTACAGCATTCCGCTGCGCGGCTTTCTCGGGTCCGCCTGGACGCTCTCGGCCGAGCTCCTCTTCTACGTCACCCTGCCGCTCATCGCCCGGGCCGCCCGAGGCCGCGAGATCGCGACGCTGGCGTGGCTGGCGCTCGGGTCGGTGGTGCTGGCGATCCTCCTGCGGCTCAACCTGAACTCAAGCACCGAATGGCTGAGCGGCTCGTACCCGTTCGTCGTGTACGCGTTCGTCCCGGGCATGCTCCTGGCCGTGGTCGAGCGGAAGCACCCGGCGGCCTTCCGGCGGCTGGCGGCAACTCCCGTGCCCTTGGTCGGCGCCGCGCTCATTGCGTTCGGCTGCATCACGTCGGTGCTGCCGTTCGCCCTCGGGACCGGGATCGGCACCCCGCTGCTCATGGGCTGGCTGCTCCAGCATCGCGTGCCCGGTGCGCGACCATTGGTGTTCCTCGGCGGCGCGTCCTATGCGATGTACCTCTGGCACAAGGACCTGATCATCGCCTTCGGCGCCGTTGGAGCGGCCTTCGCGATCGTCGCGGCGGGCGCCTCCTGGGCGCTCGTCGAACGGCCGATCCTCGATCGCGCCCACGGGATCGCGAAGAGCTGGGGCCGCCGAGCTCCGACGGAGCCGACGAGCTCGACCGGGCCGGCGATCGAAGCGCCCGCCGGCTGACGCGGTGAGCGCGCCGGCCGAACCGCCGACCCCTGCGCCTCGCTCGCCGAACTGGATCGCTCGGGCCGTCCTCACCGCGATCGCGTTCGTCCTGCTCCTGCCGCCGAGCCTCCCGCTCGCCGGCGCCTTCGCGCCGGCCCTGCCGCTCATCGGGCGGTTCGGGCGGCTCGTCATCGAGCACCTGCCGCTGATCGGCGGGCTGAGCCTCGCGGCAACGGCCCTCACGGCGGTCGCGCTCGTGCTGGGTGGTGGCCGACGGACGCAGGCCCTGCTGGTCGTCGCCGCGGTCGCGGTGATCGGATCGACGTTGATCTACGGCGGTCTCGAGGGCACGGCCGCGAGCGACGCGTCCTCGTTCTCGCTGCTCGGGCAGGTCTTCCCGCGCCCGCGCCCGGCGCAGCAGCCGAACGAGCGCGTGACCTTCGCGACCGTCGACGGCCAGCCGCTCCAGGCCGACGTCTGGTGGGCCTACAACCTCGAGCCGCGGCCGACCCCGATCCCGTATGGGCTCGTGCCGGCCGACTACGGTCACGCGATCCTGTTCGTCCACGGCGGCGCGTTCTGGGGCGGCGGGCTCGACGCCCGGCCGGCGCTGCTCGCGGCGCTATCGGACGACGGCTACCCGGTCTTCGACGTCGAGTATCGGCTCGAGCCGCCGGCCCGCTGGGACCAGGCACCGGGCGACGTCCTGTGCGCCCTGGCCTGGGTCGAATCGGAGGCCGACCACTACGGGTTCGACGCGTCGAAGGTCGTCGTCATCGGCGAATCGGCCGGCGGCAACCTCGCCCTCATGGCGGCCTATGCCCCCGGATCAGCCCAGACGACCGTGACCTCGAGCTGCGACCGAACGCCGGCGCCGCCCGCCTCGGTCATCGCGATCTCCCCGACCGTCGATCTCGCCGGTATCTGGGCCGATGGCACGCTCGTCAACGGCAGCGATCGGTTTCCGGAGGGCTACATCGGCGGGACGCCGTCGCAGTTTCCCGATCGCTACGCGGCCGCCTCGCCGCTCGGCCTCGTCCGCCCGGACGTGCCCCCGACGTTGATGCTGGTCGCCGACAACGACTCGCTCGTCCGCCCGATCCGCTCGACCGTCCTCGTCGACGCGCTCCGGAAGGCTGGCGCCGACGTCACGCTCATCACGATCCCGTTCGCCGACCACGGCTTCGACGGGCCACCGCACGCCTTCGGCGAGCAGCTCGAGGAGAGCTACTTCCCGCTCTTTATCTCGGATCCCACGGCGCTCGAGGGGGAGTCGGCGGGGTCGAGCTAACCGGCGACGGCCTCTGCGGCGATGGCTCGCGGGCCGGGCTCCAGGATCTCCGACGGGGTACGGATCCCCGAAGTGCGCGCCTTCACCCAGCGGAGGATCGGCCGCTCGAGGAGCACGTACGACAGCGAGGCGACCGCGATCGTCAGCGGGACCCCGAGGTCGCCGAGCTGGCGGAACAGGTCGAGATGCCACAGGTACAGGCCGTACGAGATCGCGGCGCCGGCCGACCAGAGCAGCGCGCCGCGCGGTCGGGCCTGGATGCCCCAGCCAACGATGAACCCGGCGCCGATCACGGCCGGGACATCGGCGTATTGGCCGCCACCCGGCGTGAACGGAAGATACGCGACGCCGACGACGAGGAACGCGGCGCCGGCGATGAGCCAGCGCCAATCGGTCTTCGGGCGCCACGCGGCAAGGACCATCCCGGGCGCGAAGGCCCAGAAGCGAACGGGGAGGAGCGACTCGACAACCGTCGCGTGGGCCGGCGTGCCCGCGATCGCGAGCTCGAGCGCCAGCGAGAGGAGGCCGCCGACGATCGGCACCGCGAGGGGTCGCCCGATCCGCGCGAGGTACGGCAGCGCGACGTAGAACATCACCTCGGCCTGGAGGGTCCAGATCACGCCGAGCGGGCTGCCGCGGTCGGGCAGCATCACGAGGTAACTCAGGAGGTTGCCGCCGCGCAGCGGCACGAGCACGAGGCACGCCAGCCAGAAGGCCGGCAGGATCCGGGCCAGTCGATTGGCCGCGTAGGCGCCGAGCCCCGGCTTGCCGGTCACGAGGGGCCGCCAGAGCAGGTAGCCCGAGAGGGCGAAGAAGAGTGACACGCCGATGCCGCCGAGACCAGCGAAGGCGTCGGGCAGGGCGAAGGACAGGCCATTCGAGACGCCGACGTGGGCGAGCACAACCATCATCGCCGCGGCGAACCGGACGAGGTCGAGCCCGACGGCTCGGCGGTCGTTCATCGCGCGAGGCTACGCGAGGCGGCTGTGCGGCGACCACCGTACGTCCGGCCTACCGCGGCCCTCCGGCAGGATCCACTCCGAGGCGCTCTAGAACGGAACGGAACTTTGCCCGAAAGACGTGCGGGCTGAACCGCTCCGCCTGGGCGCGGATCGTCGACCCGTCGAACGGCACGGTATCCAGCGCCTCGATGGCATGTGACAAGGCTTCGATCGTCGGCTCTTCGAAGAGGATCCCGGTACGGCCATTGAGCACGGTCTCGGTCACACCCCCGCGAGCCAGCGCGACGACCGGCTTCCCAGCGGCCATCGCTTCCACCGGCGCGATCCCGAAGTCCTCCTCCCCGGGCACCAGATAGGCGTGGCTCCGCTGAATGAGATCGATCAACACAGGGCGGTCGACCCGCCCGACAAACCGGACCGACGGTCCAGCGATCGACTGGAGCCGAGCCCGCTCGGGGCCATCGCCGACAAGAACGAGCTGGCGGTTCAGCCTCGTGGCGGCGGCGACGGCGAGGTCCAGCCTGCGATAGGCGAGCATCCGGGCGGCGATGAGCAGGAACCCATCGTCGCGTGTGGACAGCTGAATGGCGTCGACATCGACCGGTGGATGGATCACCTCTGCATCGCGATTCCAGAACCGCTGGATCCGCTGCCGGACTGCCTCCGAATTCGCGACGAGCACATCCGGTCGGTTTGCCGTCGATCGATCCCAGCGTTGCAGCCAAGGCCGTAGCAGCCGGCCGCCCAGCCGTGCCGGGACCGAGAAGCTGGACCGACGCAGGTATGCATCGAGGTCCCACGCGTAGCGGAGGGGCGTGTGGACGTACGAAAGGTGGATGGCGCCTCGGGCGGTCCTGACCGCGTGGGTGAACGCGACCGAGCTGCTGACGACGAGGTCGTACCGGCGTAGGTCGAGTCCGCCGAAGTACAACGGGTACAACGGGAGGAACGAACGGAAGTGTCGCGTCGGGCCGATGATTCGTTGGAGCGGCCACGAGTGAACTCGCGTCTCATTCACGCCGGGGAATGCCGACGGATCGAAGAAGCTCGTGTAGATCGACGCCGTTGGGAGCAGGTCGGCGAGCTCCAGGGCAACGCGCTCGGCACCGCCTTCGACGACGAACCAATCGTGCGCAATCGCCGCGGTTGCCATCTCGGGCGACTGTAGCGGGCTAGGCTGCGGCCGATGGTCGATCGCTCGATGAATTACGGGCGGCCTCTCATCGCTCGCTTCGTGCGTGGGCTCGACGTCAAGGTCGCCGTCGATCTCGGGCCGGGTCAGGGCGATGACATGCGGATCGTCAGTTCAGCCCATCCCCACGCCAGGATCGTCGGCATCGAGGCATTCGGCCCCACTGCCGATGGCCTCCGAGCGGCAGGCTTCGAGGTGGCTTCAGCCGATGTCGAACGGGATCGACTGCCGTTCGAGGACTCGGCCGTGGATCTCGTCGTGGCGAACCAATTGTTCGAACACATCAAGGAGATCTTCTGGGTCCTTCACGAGTGCGCACGAGTTTGCGGGTCGGAGGCAGCCTCATCGTCGGCATCCCGAACCTGGCCGCGTTCCACAACCGCGTGCTCCTTGCCGTTGGCAGGCAGCCGAGTCAACTGAAGAACTGGTCCGCCCATGTTCGGGGATTCACCAAGGCCGACCTCGTCGAGACGATCGGCAAGCCATTCCCGGGCGGGCTTGTGCTTCGTTACCTCGCCGGAGCGAACTTCTACCCCCTGCCGGGACCCTTGGCGAGACCTGTTGCGCGCGTGTGGCCCGGCGGCGCTTGGGGGCTGTTCGCTCGCTTCGAGAAGGAGCGGCCGTACGAGGGGTCGTATCTTCGATGGCCGTTGGAGCAGACGCTCGAGACCGTGTTCTTTCTCGGACCGAACTCCACGGACCGAGTCAGCTAGACGTCGGAGTTCCGCCTGCCAGCTCCCCGGCGAGCTCGTCCCAAGACTGGATGCCGTCGCGGGAGACCGTCGAGCGATCGAACGCCGCCGCTCGCTCAAGGGCACTCCGGATGCTGAGGCGATCGGCTGAGTGATACGCGATTACGTTGGGCCGCTCTGCCCGAACATAGTCCGGAGCGACGATTGGCAGTCGGGCATAGGTGTACTGAATGATCTTGAGCGAGTCGGAGTACACCTCCGGGTTCGGCACCCACGACCAGGTCGCAAGACCGATGTCCGCGTGCGTGATGTACGGCACGGTCTCGGCAAATGGCAACTCCCCATGGACCATGACGTTGCGAAGCTTCGCGAATCCCGCAAATGGCCCGACGACATGGAATGACCACGACGGGAGCTCGGTCGCGGCGACTCTTATGAACTCGCGATCTAGGTAGGCAGTGCCGACAAAGATTGCCGTAGTGCCGCGCTCGGGATAAGGGGACTCGGTGGCAGCATCGAAAAGGGTCTTGTCGATCCCGTGATGGTGAAGGATCACGGTTGGGTTCTTATCAGCGAGTCGCTTCCGGATGGCCTCAGACGGAACGCTAACCAGATCGAATTCGGGTAGCGCTCGTGCTTCGGCGGCCCGCACAACCGCGTGCGATCTGAGTGCCGATAGATCGTCGGATACGCGGTACACCAGGCGAGCTGTCGGGTTCCACTTGCGGAAGCGTGGCACAAGCATCAGGGCGGTCGAGCTCTCGATGACTAGAAGATTCGCCGAGGTAATAGCTGACTCGACGCCGGGCATATCGAGAGCGCTGTATCGGCTGAACAGTGGTGTCATCGCGGTCGCGAGAGGCCGAGGTAACTTGCTGATCGGATGAAATGGCGTGAACCACACGTAGCTATCCAGATCCTCTGCAAGTCTTAGCACCCGACCCGATTCTCGATGGGCGCCATAACCGAATCGGTGATCCTTGCGAAGCCTCGACAGGTGGCTGAATCCGACCGTCAGAAACGTCACGTGCCATCCGGCACGGCGCAAGGCATCGGCGATGAAGTGGAATCCCGCGCGTCGTCGCGACCCGGCGTAGTGCGCGGTAACAAGGACCGCGCGGCGTTGACTTGTCAACCTAGCCGGCGGTGCCGCTCCATGGCAGGTTGTCGCCACTGATCGTGACTCTCGCCCACATCTCCAGACTGAGCAGTCTCCAGAAGACTTCGCGCGAGATTCGACCAGTAGCCCACCATGAGAAGGCAGTTGTGACCCCGCCCGGTTTCACCAGGCCCAGGTTCTCTGAGACTGGACGTACTGTGAGTTCCTTGAGGGCCGGGAGCCAGCCGACAAGCCATCTGGCCTCGGGGCTCGCGAAGCCGATCTTGTCGACTCTTCCGACGACCGCTTTGGGGACTAAGTCCGTAAAGGCGCGACGCAGGATGACCTTCTGTACGTCGCCTTCGACGCGGAGGCGGTCGGGCAGCGCAAGCCCGAGCTCGACAAGCCGGTGATCGAGGAAGGGCACGCGAGCCTCGATGCCGAATGCCATGCTGTTTCGGTCCTCGAAGCGAAGCAGGCCTGGCAAGCTCCCCCACGATACGTCACGCCATAGCGCGTTGCTTAGGGTTGTGCCGGCGGACGCAACCGTGACCGGCGCAACCCGATCCGCGAAAGCAACGCGTTCGCCGAGCAAAACTCGCATGCGCCGCGACGGTCGCAGCCAACTTGGTCCCGGAGCCCCTCGAGTCGCGGCTCCCCAAGCGAGTCGCGCGATGCGACCGAACGATCTCGCTCTCAGGTGATGCGCGAGTAGCGCCGGCCCACTCGCGGACAGCAACATTGAGCTATCCCGATAAGGCCGGTACGTGGTGTAACCGCCGAGAAGCTCGTCTGCACCTTGCCCGTCGAGGAGGACCGAGACGTCTGATTCGTGGGCGAGTCGCATTACGTGATACTGCGCCACGATCGACGTTGACCCAAAGGGCTCGTCCTGCGCGCGCACGATTGCCTCGAGCGACGCGAGCGCCTGTTGGCTGGTCGGTGAGGTCGTGCGGAGCTCGACGCGCGCAGAGGCAACGACCTCGTCCACAAAGCGACGCTCGGAGATGCCGGGGTCTCGAAAGTCAGCAAAGAATGCAAGTTGAGGAGGACGGTCGCGCTCGTGTCGTTGGACCGTGCGACTGCCGATCGCGCCACTCCTGAGTGCGCTCGCGATGGACACGACAGTCGACGAGTCGAGCCCTCCGGACAGACACGATCCGATCGGCACGTCCGACCGGAGCTGGAAGGCCACGCTGTCGATGAGGGCCTCGCGGAATCGCTTGATCAGGAGCAGATCGTCGGTTCGGCCGCGGCTACCTGCATCGCGAGAAAGGCGAGGCGGTGACCAGTAACGGTGCTCCGTTAGGTGGTTCCCCTCGACGACTACGTTGTGTGCGGCGGGGACTCGCCAGACTCCAGCAATGAATGTCTCGCGTCCGTGATCAACTCGTCCATCCAAGAGAAAGTCGCGGACTGCGGATGCCTGAGGTGATGCCATGACCCAGGGCAGGCGCAGGAGTGCCTTGATCTCACTTGCGAATGCGAGCGTCCCGTTAGTGCGAGCGATGAAGAGAGGCTTGACACCGAGCCGATCCCGGGAAAGGAACAGTCGCCGCTCTACGCTGTCCCAGACTGCAAACGCCCAGATCCCGTTGAAGCGCTCTACGCAAGCTGTACCCCATTCCCGATAGGCCGCGAGCAGTACCTCTGTATCCGATGCAGTGCGGAACACGTGTCCGTTCTGCCGCAAGTTCTCTGCCAGCTCGAGGAAGTTATAGATCTCTCCGTTGTGGACGGCCGTGTATCGCCCGTCGACCGTCGTCATCGGCTGGTCAGCAGCATCCGACGGATCGAGGATGCTCAGCCGAGCGTGACCGAGTTGGAGCGGCCCGAGATCGACCGTTCGGATCCCGTTGGGGCCGCGGTGCGTGAGCGATTCGATCAAGGGATCGACGCTGTGCGGCTCGCTCTCCCCCGCGAAGTTGAGGACGCCCGCGATGCCACACATGGGCTCGAGGATAGCCCGCGGCACCTTCCGACTAAGCCAAGGATGGGGGACCTCAGCCGAGCCGAAGCCTTTGGGCATGAGCGGTTGTTCGGATAGCCCAGAGCCTGGTGCGTGAGAGGGCGCAGGTTCGGTGGCGATCCTCGTCGGGGAGCTCAGGTCACGGGGGGGCGAGCAGTCCCTGGTATAGGTCGACGACTTTCGCCATCTCCTTGGCCGCCGTGAATGTCTCGCCAGTTCGTCGCGACGCGTCTCGCATTGCCTCGATTTCCGCCTCGGAAAGTTCCGACAGGGCGGCGGCAAGGTCCGTGGGATCGAAGCTTCTCGCCACCGTGCCGATCTGGTGCTCCCTCACGAAGGCCGCCATTGCCGGGGTCGGGCCGACGACGACACCCAGGCCGGCCCGCATGAAGTCGAAGAGCTTGTTAGGTAGGGCCTGCGCTTTGCTATATCCGGTTGGAGGAAGAAAGAACACTCCTAGGTCATATGCGGCGATGGTGGTCGGGACCAACGCCGGCGGAACGGGCTCGCGAAAGTGCACGCGGTTCGGTGCCCTAGCGGCCGCACGCGCCTTCAATTCGGCAACATAGGCAGGGTTGCCAATCAACATGAAATCAAGCGTGAAACGGGCATCCGCTCGTGCGACGGCCTCGATTGCGAGCTCAAGCTGACGTTGCCTCTGCGCGACTCCGTGATGGATGAGCCTGATGCGCGCGGCCTCGGGTCGATGGTTGGGCAGTGATTCAGACTCGGGCACGTTCAGGACAACGACCGGATGGAGTCCGAATTCGCGCTCGTACCGTTCAGCGATGGTCGGCGCAACCGTGATCGAAGCATCGACCATACGAGCGCTGCGCTTGAGGAGGACGGTGATCGGTCTCGGGTATATGAGTCGCCACATGCGGCGCTCCTCGAACTCAAGTGGGGCGTACTCGTGAAGGTCTAAGACGACTCGCGCTCCGCGCTCACGGCGCAGTCGCAACGCCATCGGCAGCGTGATCCAGTCGTTGGCGTGGACTCCGATAACCCCCGTTGGGAGTGCGGCCAAGAGATTCCGGTACGCCGCACGATGCGTGGGCGACGACCAGTACCAAGCTTCAAGAATGCGCTCAGACCCGAATCGACTCAGGAACAGGAGCGGTAGCCTGATGACACTCGCCAGGCGGCGATAGCGCAACTTCATCTCGACCCAGCGCAGGCCAGGTCGATTAGCAACGCTTGATGGTGGCTCGCCCAGACCTGTCACCACCAAGTCGAAGTGTGGGGCTAGGTAGTCGATCTGCCTCAGCACCCTTGCGTCGATGGCGATTGGAGAAATCGCCAAGATGCAAATTGTCGGTCGAATCATCGATCCGAACTACGACGCAGGGACTCCCGACGGGGCGTTCTTGAGCCCGGCTGTCGACCCCTAGCCCGGTGGCACAATGGGGCGCCGGCGAACCCACGGATCGGGGCCGGTCTGAGGTCGACGTCCTGGTTCATTGCCGGCGACGATGGTGAGGTAAGCCAAGAACCTCGGATCAACGGTCGCCCTCGAGACTCGGGTCGCGGGGCGGAGCGGTGGCTACGATGGCTGCAATGAGGCAGTCATCAGTTCGGCGCCGGGGGGTACGAGATCGTGCCGGTCGCCACCTCACCACAGCGTGAGCCTACCTCGTAGCACGGCCGCCACCGGCGAGACCGAACCGATCCATGGCCAACGTCTCCGCGTCGCTGTTGTCGCGTCGTGGTATCCAACGCGAGACCAACCGACGAGCGGCGTCTTTGTGCGCGACCAGGCCGAAGCCCTCGCGGCGGGGTTCGACATCGGCGTGGTCGCCCCGCAGGTTTGGTATCCGCGAAGCTTCCCGCGAGGCGCAGCGAAGTGGGGAGAGCTCGCCTCAGACGGTCGCGACATCGTGCCGACGCTCCGACCGCTTGCCCCTGCCTCGCGGTGGTCGCCGCGGCTGAGCGACTATCTCTACGAGGAAGCCATCGCACGCGCGATCGACCGCCTCTGGCCGAGTCAGCACCCCGATCTCATCCATGCGCACGTGGTTCTCCCAGCTGGGCTTGGCGCTGTCCGCATCGGGCGTCGGTTAGGCGTGCCGGTCGTGTTGACCGAGCACTCGAGTCCTCTATCAATGCATCTGAAGACGCCTGGCGCGCGCCGCAGGGTCGCGGAGGTGCTGAATAGGGCTGATCGAGTGCTAGCAGTCGGTGAGCCAGTTCGTCGCGAGATTCTCGAGATCGTCAACCGACCGGTTGACGTAGTTGGGAATCTCGTGCCCCATGTCTTCTTTGAGTCGGAGCTGACTGCTCGTGGTGATCGTCAACTGTTGAGGCTCTTGTCTGTAGGACATCTCACGAGACAAAAACGGTTCGACGTCCTATTAGATGCGGTCGCCGCCGCGCTGAGCTTCGGATTGGATCTTCAGGTCGTCATCATCGGCGAAGGGCCCGAGCGCGCGTCCTTGTCTTCCCAAAGCGCCCGCCTAGGGCTCCGCGAGCACGTTCGGTTCGAACCGATGACGGACCGCGATGGGCTTGTTCGATGGCTAGATTGGTGTGACGCACTTGTTTCATCCAGCGACCACGAGTCGTTCGGCCTGACGATCGCGGAGGCTTTGGCCTCCGGCCGGCCCGTTCTGACGACGGCATCAGGAGGTCCCGAACTATTCATGCGAGATGAGCTGGGCATTACCGTACCACGCGGTGAGCCAGAAGCCCTGGCTAGAGCGATCCAACGCCTGCCTGAGTTCTTGGGAGCCTTCCGGCCGGACGTGGCCCGCACTTCGGTCAAAGCAAGGTTCGGGACCTTCTCCTTCGTCTCAAAGATGCGTGACGTCTACAACTCGCTGGTTAAGGAGCGCGCTTCCAAAGTCGGTGAGCCGTACGACCCGGTGTCTTACTGGGACCGACTACATCGAATCGGGGGGCTTGCGGCGGTTGCTAACCCAACGGTTCCCGAATCCCTCAATCAGTGGTTCTATAGGAACTGGTCTCGCAACGTACGTCGATTCGTGCAGCGAAACGGAGTGAGCCCAACCAGCATATACGACGTGGGGGCTGGAACAGGCTTCTGGGTATCGTGGTGGCGAGCAACGGGGGTTCATAACGTCGCCGGCTGCGACTTGGTGCCAACCGCGGTCGAACGACTGAACTTGAAGTATGGCCCACGGTTCGCAGCGCTCGACATCGCCGACGAAGCCATTCCGGGGACTTACGACCTCGTCGAGGCGATGAATGTCTTGCTCCACATTATTGAGCCGCAACGATTCGAGAACGCCCTTTCAAATCTGGCGGCAGCCGTCGCTCCAGGTGGGCACCTGCTATTGCTCGAGCCAATCACAACGCGAAGTGCCGCGTTCGTTGGTACGGCAGATCCACATGCGAATTCGCTTGCCCGCCCAGCAGCGCTCTACCTGGGGCCCCTTCTCAATAGCGGTCTGCGGCTCGTCGCGATCGAGGCGGGTACGGTGGTCGGTAGCGATCCGATCGAATCAGGCCGAAGGTCGGATCTTCTCTGGCGCTGGGCCTGGTCGATGGTAAATCGCGTCTCAGCAAGGTTCCCGCCGCTCGTGCCACTCCTCGGCGGGGCGATCTACCTGATCGATCCGGTGCTCGTTCGGTTCGGCTTTGCGCCGAGCGAGAAGCTTGTTCTGTTGAAGCGGCCGGCTGATGGATAGGGATAGACCGCAGTCGATCAGGGCCGGAACGGCCGCAGCGTTCGTTGCCAACGTTGGAGGTGTCCTCATAGGTGTCGGCGTTAGCGCCGTGATTGCCCGCAGCCTCGGTCCAACCGGAAAGGGTTCGTACGATCTGGCAATCGCGACCGCCGGCTTGCTCGGACTTGGGTTCGGTCTGTCCCTACCAGGCGGCATCGCCTACGCGGTCGCGCGCCGAGCTGCGGATCCGGCTCGACTGCGGCCCGTGCTCATCGCGACAGCGGCATGCCAAGTGATGCTCAGCCTAGCCGTACTCGCCCTTGGGATGAGCGCGGCGCCTAGCTTGTTCGGGCACCTAACTATGAGCACAGCTCTGGCGATATCCGCCATCGCGGGCCTCACGAGCCTTGCACTAAATCTCCGGGCCGAGCTCGTAGGTCTCCAACGAATAGGAACGGCATCTGTGCTCGATATCGCTGGGAGAGTCCTTGGGGCAGGGGCCATTACAGGTGTACTTTGGATTGGGCGGTTCTTGGGTGACGAGCCGGGCTTCGAAGCCCTCCTATGGGCAACTGCGACGGCAGCCCTGGCGCTGTGTTTGCTCTTCTGGATCAACCTTCCAGCCGCTCGTCCGGGTGCCGTAGAGCGCGGAGTCCGACCGATCCTTGGATTCGCCATACCGGCCCATCTCGGCAATCTCGTGCAATTTCTCAACTACCGATTGGACCTCTTCCTGGTCTCTGCCTTTGCCGGCATTGCGGCAGTCGGTATCTACGCGCTAGCTGTCTCGTTCGCCCAGATCGTCTGGCTCGCACCGGGAGCATTAGCACTTACCGTGCTGCCGCGAGTCGCATCAGAGACCGAGGCTGGCCAGTCCGCGACAGATCTGCCGCGGCTAGCTCGGGTTAGCCTCGCAATCTCTGTCGTCATCGCTGTTGGAATCGGACTGGCTGCCCCTCCATTCATGCAGTTCGTCTTCGGGTCCGCATTCGCGCCGTCTGGAGCGCAACTCCTGTGGTTGCTCCCTGGGGTGGCCGTCTTCGGCCAAGCCAATGTTCTTGCTGCATACATTGGAGGGATAGGTCGACAGCGGCTCAACTTGTACGTATCTTTGGCAGCTCTAGTAGCGACACTTGCATTCGATTTCGCCTTGATCCCATCGCTCGCAGGTCTGGGTGCCGCGATCGCGAGCACGTTGTCATATTCGGTGACGGCGGTGTTGACTGTTGCTGTAACCGCAAGACTCGGAGCATTCCGAATTGGCGAGTTGATGATTCCGCGCCGCTCTGATCTTGTCCTCGTCTTCCGGGCGATTGGTGAGCTGGTTGCAGCGCTTCGGTTCGTCCGAGGACCTCGGGTGACTGAGGAGTCGGGCCTACCGGCCTTCGAGCGCAGCCGGGACCGTTCGGGCGAGGATCTTGAGGTCGAGCCAAAGTGACCAGCGGTCGATATATGACAAGTCGAGCTGGGCCCAGTTGTCGAAGTTCGACGAACGGCGAGCGGACACCTGCCACAGGCCAGTCATGCCAGGCTTCATCGAGAGCCGGCGGCGGTGCCAGAGGTCATAGTCGTCGACTTCCTTCGGCAGCGCCGGGCGCGGCCCAACGAGCGACATGTTGCCGCGGATGACGTTCCACAACTGCGGCAGCTCGTCCATCGAGGTGCGCCTGAGGAACCGGCCGGTGCGCGTGACCCGAGGGTCGTCCGTCATCTTGAACGCCGCGCCGGCAACCTCCGATCGATGGGCGAGCTCATCCTGGCGAGCCTCCGCGTCGGGCACCATCGTCCGGAACTTCAGGAGGGTGAATCGGCGGCCGTGCAGGCCCACGCGGGTCTGGCGAAAAAGGACCGGTGCGCCATCGCTTGCCCGAATCCAGAGGGCGACGAGCAACAGGAATGGCGAGGCGACGATCAGCGCCAATGAGGCGACGACGACATCGAACGCCCGTTTGACGACGAACGCGGCGACCCGGTCCGGCCCGCTGACGAGCGAGTAGACCGGCGTGCCATCGAGGTCCTCCACGCGGCCAGCCGCGAAGGCCCGGTCTAGGAGGTCAATCGGGACCCTGACGATCCTGCCCTCTTCCTCGCAGAGGTGTGCGATCGCATTGGTCTCCTCCCACCGGCTCAATGGCAGGACGATCGCGACTTCGTCGATGACCGCTGAGTGAAGGAGCGCTTCGACCTCGCTTAGACCGCCGAGGAAGCGCCAGTGAGCAGGCAGCCCATGCGGTTCGTCGTCGACGAAGCCTGCGATCCGCAGTCCGAGCTCGCGATGGGCCTCCAGCTTGGCCGCGAACGCCTGGGCCCGTGGCCCGGCCCCCACCACGAGGACGTAGCGCGTGTTCAACCCACGGGCCCGTAGCCACTCGAAACCGATCCGGAGCGCCACGCGTGTGGCAAGGGTCAACGCCCACTGGGACGGGAACAGGACGACGAGGAAAAGGCGGCTGACGTCCGGCATCTTGATCGCGAAGAGGACTGTGCCGGTAATCAAGGCCATCACAACCGCTGCTCGGGCGATCGCGAGGCCCTCGCTGCGGATGGTCCATCGTGCTCGTGGCCGGTACAGGCCGTGATACCAGAGGACCCCGACCCAGGCGGCGGCGTACCCGACGGCGAATACGGCCGGCTGATCAAGGAGCGGCTTCCAGACATCGAGCCAACCCGGCCCGAAGCGCACCGCAGACAGCTCGACCAGCAGACCGACCGCCAGGAGGCCGTCTGTGAACATGAGCAGGGTTCGGAACCCGAACCAGTGACGGCGGAGCATCGCTACGGAGACTAGGTACCCCCGGTGCGTCCGCGCAATGGTACGGGCGGGTTACTCGAGGTGAACGTGGACCAGCGACGGTACGAGCATGTCGAGCGGCCCATAGGTGCGGTATGTGTAGACCGACCAGCTGTATGCGGCCTCGTAGAGCAAACCTGGTTGTCCGCCAACCACGCGCAGCTCCAGCCCAGTAGCCGGGGATCCCGCATTGATCGCCGCGGCCACGTCGAGCCATCGCTTAGCCGCGGCTGGATTGCCCTGACGGAATTCGAATCGGGCGCACCAGATCACGGCGTCGAGGTCGAGGGGGTGCGTCGTGCAGTTTGCGAAGACGCGCTGGATCGCGCTCGGATCGCCCGCCCAGGCGGCGATGATCGTCATCGCCGTCGCTGGATCGCTCGACGCCGCGGCGTCCCGTTGGGCTTGGGCGAGATCGCCCATCTCGAGGGTCACCCTCCAGGCTCCGTCGGGTCCCATGACCGGGAGGGCCTTCTCGACGGCGGCATTGAATGCAACCTCTCGTGCTGGATCGGCGTGCCACCACGGGTCGCCTGCCAGTGTCGTGTCGGCGCTGATGGCCGCCGCGAAGGCATCGACGGCCACGTCGGTCAGCCCCAGCTTCAGAGCGAGGTCGCCTGCCGGCAAGGCGACCTCCGAATGCTGGCTTCCGAGCCGGAGCCCATTGACGATCGAGGCGCGGGCGCCCCCGTCATCGCCGACGGCAGCCTGCTCGGCGGCAAGATCGATCCACGCCTCCGGCAGATCATCGCGGCTCGCCACCTTTTCGAATGCGGCGATCGCATCCGCAGGGTGGCCCTCGTGAGCTGAGGCGAGTCCGGAGAGAAGCTGGTAGGGCCCAATGGCGGGGTCGTTGGCGGCAACCTGGCGAGCCAGCGGGTATGCGTTGGCCCAATCGCCCTTGTCGGCGAGTGCGACGGCCTGCTCGAACTGCATGGCGGGCACCTCGGCAGAGAGGACGCCAACGAGCGAAATGACCACCAGTGCAGCGGCGACGATCGACGCCCATCGACTCGGCGCTGTCGGCCACGGAATGCCCCGAAGCTGGGGCGAGCCTTCGGTCGTTGCGTCCAGCCACGCGACCGGGATGGCAGCAGCAAGAAGAACAGCGGGCATATTCGTGTAGACGTCGAGCAGGTTGTTGATCCCGAAGTAGACCAGCCCGAGGCCGGTGAGCCAGCCCCACTTGCTCCTGGTCGAGTCGCTTGAACGTGCCGCCGAGATGACAAGCCACGCAAGACTCGCAAGCAATATCGCCCCGGCAAGCGCGCCGACGAGGCCCTGCTCCGCAAGCGTCTGCAGTGGAACGTCATGCGCATATGGAACGTACTCATCGATCTGGTTCGGGGTCATGAATGCCTGCCGCTGGATGACCCAGCTGCCAAGGCCGGTTCCGAAGAGCGGGGAGGCGGAGAACATGCGGATCGCGGCGACGTAGAAACCGATCCGGTTGTCTTCGCCGCCTTCCTGGAGCCTCGACGCGACCGACGGGATGAGGATGACGAGCCCGACTACAACCGCGGCACCCACGACGACGAGCCCGATCTTTGCAGGACGGCCGATCGGCCGTTCCAAAGTGCTCCCCATCGCCATCCGCAAGCGAGCGCGCCGATCAGGACCGGCAAGGAACACGATGGCGCCGAGCAGGCCGGCGATCGCGAGTCCAAGCCACCCGGTCCGGGAGGCCGTTAAGACCGCAACGACCGCCACCGTGACGCCGATCGCGATGAGCGTGACAAGCCCGCGCCGCCGCCACGAGACAAAGCGGGCCGCCGTCGGGACCGCAAGGAGGGCGACGATGGTGAGAATCGCCGACGGATTGCCCCAGCTCAGGCCGATGAAGTTCGGGCGCAGCGGCGGGATCGTCACATGGCCGACGTCGGCCCACCAACCCAGCCATAGGTACAAGACGAACGCGGTGAACTCGACCGAGATCGCCACGAACAGCACGACGCTCAGGGTTACGAGCCGAGACCGGAAGAATGGGCTCGCCATGAGCCGGACGAGGAACAGATACAGGGCCGCGAGAAGGATCGCGTAGCCGAGGTATTCCACGCTCACACGCTGGTCGCGCGCGAACACCGTTGAGATGGCGAGGCTCGCGAGGGACGCGACGATGGCTGGTAGCAGAACGCTGCGGGGTCGCGACTCGGGGTTCCGCCAAGCCATCCAGGCCCACGCCGCCAGGACGATCGCTGCGAGCGAGTCGGTGGCGATCCGCAGATCCGGGGTGTAGATCCCGAGCCAGCCGCCGCCGATGAAGACGAGGTAGGCCGCGCCCAGCGCGACCCCCACCCAGGCCAGCAGCCGCCCCACGGACGCATGCTACCGTCCGGCCGTGGCGGGGAACGTGTACGGACTCCGGCTCCTGCGGCGGCCGGCCGTGCGGGACGCGAGCCTCACCGTCATCGCCGTGGTCCTGCTCGCGACCCGGCTGATCCAGCTCCTCGATGTCGGGCGCGAACGCCTGGCGTTCGACTTCAAGTGGTACTGGACGGCCGCCGGCGCGGTCGTGAACGGCGGCTCGATCTACTCGGCCCAGCAGCTCTCTGGCTCCTACGCGCCGCAGGGGCAGGAGGGGTTCCTCTACCCACCACCGTTGGCGGCCCTCGTCACGCCGTTCTACCTCTTCTCGCCAACCGATCCGATCCCGGCCTGGATGATCTGGGCGCTCCTGGCCGCGCTCATCGCGGCGGCGTCGCTGCTGGCCCTGGCCCGCGACGGCCGCCTGAGCGAGCGGTTCGCGACGCTCCGCGGTCGCCGGGTGGTGCTGCTCCTGGTGGCCGCGTTTGCCCTGCCCGAGGTCATCGACGAGCTCATCAACGGCAACGTCCACCTGTACCTGCTCGGGCTGTTCACGATCGCCTGGCTCGGCGTTCGCCGCGCTAGTAGGGCGGGTGACGCCGCCGCGGGCCTCGCAATCGGGGTCGCGACGGTCATCAAGATCTTCCCGGGCCTCGTCGTCTTCTGGTTCCTCGTCACCCGGCGATGGGCCGCGCTCGGCTGGACGGTCGTCGGCGCCGTCGCCCTCTCCCTGGTGACCCTGCCGTTCACCGGGATCCAGCCCTGGCTCGACTTCCCGACGGTCCTCGCCAACATGGCCGCCCCGCTCGATCCGTCGGCCTCGTTCTCGCCGACGATGTGGCTCGCGCCGCTGCTCGGGTTCACGGTCGCCCGCGTGCTCGTGACGCTCGCCGGCGTCGCGGTCGTCGCCTGGTCGGCGGCGCGCCAGGACCCGCGGACGAGCTTCGCGGTGGCCGTTCTGGCCTCTGTCCTGATCACGCCGGCGCTCTGGTCGCACTACCTGTCGCTGATCGTGATGCCGCTCGTGATGGCGCTCGCCTCGGGGGTGTCGCTCGTGCTCCTCGCGCTCGACTACCTGTTCCTGTCGGCCGAGGCCCAGTCCGCGCTCGGCGGCTACGCCTGGATCCTGTCGCGGGCGGTCCCCACGGTCGGGGAGCTGCTGCTGCTCGTCGCCCTGCTCCGCGTCCCGGCGGTCGCCGCCCGGATGAGGGCCGTGCCGGAGCCCGCGTGACCCTCGACCTCGAGCACACCTACGGGCTCCGGCTCCTGGCGAAGCCAAGGGTCCAGCGCCTGGTCCTGGGGGCCGTCGCCACGGCCGTGCTCCTGCTCCGGCTCGGCCAGTTCGTCTACTGGACCGGCCAGCCGCAGTGGGCCTACGACTTCTCGTTTTACTGGACGGCCGCCTCGAACCTCCTCCACGGCCTGCCGATCTATTCGGCCCAGCAGCTTGCGGGCCCGTACGCCCCGCAGGCCCAGCAGGGCTTCCTCTACCCGCCGGCGATGGCGGCGCTGCTCGTGCCGTTCGCCGCCCTGCCGATCGACTTCCACGCCCTGAACTGGCTCTGGTCAGGGCTCGGGGCGGCCGTCCTCGTCTGGGCGGTGCTGGCCCTCGCCCGGGTCGAACGGCTCGACGAGCGGTTCGAGCTCCTTCGCGGTCGAGGCCGGTGGTGGCTGGTCGTCGCCGCCGTCGCCTTCCCGCCGGTCATCGACGAGCTCGTCGTGGGGAACGTTCACCTGTTCCTGGTGGGGCTGCTCGTGGCCGCCTGGATCGGGATCCGCCGTGCGGACTCGCGCGGTGATGCCATGGCCGGCATCGCGATCGGCGCGGCGACGATCGTGAAGATCTTCCCCGGGCTCCTCGTGCTGTGGTTCCTGCTGACCCGCCGTTGGCGCGCCGCCGCGTGGTCGATCGTCGCCGTCGTCGGCCTCGCCGTCCTCAGCCTGCCGGTCACCGGGCTCCAGCCCTGGCTCGACTACCCGACGGTCCTCGCGAACCTCTCGCTGACCCCGGATGCGGTCGACGCGCTCGCGCCGACGTTCTGGCTCGCGCCGTACCTCGGCTTCACGATCGCCCGGCTGGTCGTCACAGTCGCCGGCCTCGCGATCCTGGCCTACGTCGTGCTGGGTCGGCGTTCGGACGACCGGATCGGCTTCTCGACGACGATTGCCCTTTCGGTTCTGATGACCCCAGCGCTGTACACGAGCTACCTCACGGTCCTGGTCGTGCCGCTGATCCTGGGGTTGTCTGCCGGGATCGGCCTCGGCTGGCTCGGCCTCTCGTACCTGCTCCTGTGGGGCGGCCAGCAGGACGCCCTCGGCGACTGGTCGTGGGTCGTCCGCCGGGCGCTGCCGACGCTCGGCGCGCTGCTGCTCCTGGGCCTGCTCGTGGCCGAACAGGACCATCGCAGCGTCGAAGGGGAGATTGGCGCCCGTTAGACTCGCCCCCGATGCAGCCGCCGAGCCCAGCGGAGTCCCAGCACGCCCCGGCGACTGCGCCACCCGGGTCGCCTGTGACGGCGCCGGCCCAGCCCCCGGCCCCGGATCCGCCGCCGACCCCGACCCTGCCGGCGAGCCTGACCGTCGTCCTCCCCGCCTTCAACGAGGCCGAGCGGATCGGGCCGGCCCTCGACGAGCTCTTCCAGTTCCTCGATGACGCCGCGAACGTCGGGCCGGTCGCCGGACTGCCCGCGAAGGTCGACGTCCTCGTCGTCGACGACGGCAGCCGCGACGGCACCGCGGCGATCGTCGCGAACCGCCTCGAGGCCCAGCCGACGAAGACATCCGAGCCGCCCCGTCTCCGGCTCGTCCGGGCGAAGCACGCCGGCAAGGGCGCCGCCGTGCGAACGGGGATGCTCGCCTCGAGCGGGGCGACCGTGATCTTCGCCGACGCCGATATGGCGACCCCGCCGGACCAGCTGCCGAAGCTCGTGGCGGCGCTCGGGACGGCGGACGTGGCGCTCGGCAGCCGGATCCAGCCGGATGGCACCGACATGCGGGCCTCGCAGCCGCCGTTCCGCCAGAGCCTCGGTCGGGTCTTCCACCGGCTGGCGTCGATCTGGGCGGTCGGCCAGGTCGAGGACACCCAGTGCGGGTTCAAGGGCTTCACCCGAGAGGCCGCGCTCGACATCTTCGGGCGGCAGCTCGTGACCTCGATCGTGTTCGACGTCGAGCTGATCTACGTCGCGCGAAAGCGCGGCTACCGCATCGCGATCGTGCCGATCCGCTGGCAGGACCGGCGCGGCTCGCGGATGCAGCCGAGCGCCGGGCTCGCCCTGCGGGTCGCCTGGGACCTGCTCCGGATCCCGTACCTGCATCTCCGGGACAAGCCGCGGTCGTGATCAGGGTCGATCGGCTGGCCGCCGCCGCGCTGCCGGTCGTCTCGATCGTCGTGCTGGTGACCGCGGTCCTGCTGGCGGCGTCGGCCGCCGCGGCCCAGGGCACGCTCGGCTTCGATTACCTCTCGTACGACGGCGCCGTCCGCCGCTTCCTGGCGGGCGGCGTGCTGTACGACCAGAGCTACGACTTCACGGGCGGCTTCGGGCTCTTCTACTACCCGCCGCCGTTCGTGCTCCTCGCGGTGCCGCTGACGCTGCTGCCCGCGTGGCTCGCGGCGGTGGTGTTCACCGGGGTCCTCCTCGTGACGTACGTCGCGGCGGTGGCGATCCTGCCGGTCCCGGGGCGGATCCGGTGGGTCATGCTGCTGATCGGCGGGATCTCCTGGCCGCTCGTCTACGCGATCAAGCTCGGCCAGGTCGGCCCGATCCTGCTGTTCCTCTTCGCGGTCGGCTGGCGCTGGATGGACCGCCCCTGGCGATGGGGGATCGCGACGGCGATCGGCATCGCGATCAAGATCCAGCCGGCGCTGCTTCTGGGCTGGGCGCTGCTCACGCGTCGCTGGCGGCTCATCTGGACGACGCTCGCCGTGTTCCTGATGCTGGCGGTTGCCGCCACGCTGATCGCGGGTCCGTCCTCGTGGGTCGACCAGGCGACGCTCCTCGCCCGGCTCTCGAAGCCCATCGACACGCCCCACAACTACACGCCGGGCCGGCTCGTGTTCGAGCTCACCGCCTCGACGACGCTGGCCTGGGCGGCGCAGCTGCTGAACTGGGCGCTCGTCGCCGTCGTCCTGCTCTACGCGGCGCTCCGGGCCTCGGCGGTGTCGGCCTACCTGGCGTTCGTCATCGCCTCCCAGCTGATCTCGCCGATCCTCTGGGACCACTACGCGATCATGCTGCTGCTGCCTGTGGCCTGGCTCCTGTCCCGCGGTCAGTGGTGGGCGCTGCTGGTGCCGCTCGTGACGTCGTGGCCGGCCGTGTACGCCGGGCTGACGCCACCCGTGGCCTACCCAATCTCTTACTGGCTCGTGCTGGTGGCGGTCGTCTGGCTCGGCCGGGCCGATCGTCGGGCGGACGAGAGTCTCGTCCTGCTGGCGCCGCGGATGCGGGTGGCGCCCTCGTGACGGCATCGCCGGCCACGTCGGCCGACGGGCTCGCCCGCTGGGCCCGGATCGGGAGCCGGGTCCTGCTCGGGCTCGGGATCGCGCTCGCGGCCACCTACTGGTTCCTGCTGACGCAGGGTGGCGGCCAGCCGGTCGACGCCCAGGCCTACTGGGCCGCCGACCCGAACAACCTCTACGCCAACCCGGCGCTCCAGAACGGCTACAACTACTCGCCCGCGTGGGAGCTGCTGATCGGTTGGGGACGGCTGCTGCCGCTCGCCACGTTCGTCGCGATCTTCCGCGCCGTGATCCTCGTCGCCCTCGTCTGGCTCGCGGGGCCGCTCACGCTGTTCGTGCTCTTCCTGCCGCCGGTCGCGTCCGAGGTGAACGCCGGGAACATCCAGTTCCTCCTCGCGACCGCGATCGTCCTGTCGTTCCGAAGTGGCGACGGGTGGGGCTCGACGTGGGCGTTCGTGCTGCTCACGAAGGTCTCGCCGGGGATCGGGCTGCTGTGGTTCGCCCTCCGGCGCGAATGGCGCAAGCTCGCCTGGGCGATCGGGGTCACGGGCGCGGTTGCGATCCTGACCTTCGCGATCTGGCCGGACCGCTGGTTCGCGTGGTTAGGGCTCCTCACGGGTGGCGCGGGGTCGACCGCCGTCCCGCCATACAACCTGTCGATCTGGGTGCGGCTGCCGTTCGCCGTCGGGTTCGTCCTGCTCGGTGCCTGGCGCGGCTGGCGCTGGCCGGTGGTCGTGGCGGGGACATTGGCCCTGCCGGTGTTCTTCTTCCTGAGCCCATCGATGCTCGTCGGCGTGCTGCCCTTCCTCCGCGAGGCCACCGGCCGGTGGCTCGCGAGTCGTGCCGGCCCGACGCCGGCCTCGGCGGCAACGGCCCCAGCGGGCGCCTGAGCGAGGCCGTCGCGTGTCCGCAGGGCCTTCACCGGAGCGCTCGGCTTCGACGGCGGTGGATCGGGCCGGACGCCGCCGCCGTCGGGTTGGGCTCGCGGTCCTCGTCGCGGCCGCGATCGTCGTCCAACTGACGCTCGTGATCCGGCTGCTCGTCGCGATCGGCCAGGGGTACCTGCCACACGATTTCCTCGCCTACGACGGCGCGGTGCGGCACCTCCTCGACGGCCAGCCGCTGTACGACACGACCGCGACCGCGACCGGCGGCCTGGGCCTCTTCCTCTACCCGCCGTCGTTCGCGGTGTTGATGCTGCCGGTGGCCATCGTGCCGTCGACCGTCGCCGCGCCGATCTGGCTCGTGCTCCTCGTCCTCGTCGGCCTCGCCGCGATCTGGCTCATGCCCGTCTCGCGGGTGACGCGCTGGCTGCTGACGCTGGCGCTCGGGCTGTCGTATCCGTTCCTCGATGCGTTCGCCCAGGGCCAGGTCGGGCCGGTCCTCCTGCTGCTGTTCGTCATCGGCTGGCGGGCGATCGTCGCACCCGCCGCGCGTGAACCTCGACGCGACACCGTGCTGGGCGTCGTGCTCGCCCTCGGGGCGACGATCAAGATCCAGCCGGCGATCTCGATCGCCTGGGCCATCCTGACACGCCGGTTCTGGGTCGCGATCGTCGCCATCGTCGTCGCCGGCGGGCTCGCGCTGATCGCCACGCTCATTGTCGGCGCGGCTGCCTGGCCCGACCTCGTCGCGGTCCTCGCGAACACGAACAACCCGGTGTCGACGCCGCACAGCGTTGGCATTGCCCGCGTCGCATTCGAGCTCGGCGCGTCGGCGAGCCTGGCGCAAGCCCTGTACGTCGCGAGCCTGGTCGCCGTCGGGCTCGCGTTCCTGGCCGCGGTCCGCTGGGCGTCGCCGGTGGCCTCGTACGTCGTCGCCGCGATCGCCTCGCAGATGGTCTCGCCGGTCGTCTGGGCGCACTACGCGGTCATCCTGTTCCTGCCGGTCGCCTGGCTGCTGGGCCGCGGCCGATGGTGGGCGCTCCTGCTCCTCGTGCCGCTGAGCATCCCGATCTCGGATGCTGCGCCGTCGATCACCTATCCGATCGTGTTCTGGCTCGCGATCCTGGCCGTGCTCCGTGAGGGGATGCTCGAGCGCGCGGCCGCCTCGGCGGGCGCCTCGTCCGAGACGTTGCGCGATCAAGGAAATCCCGGTTTCGGTGTAGGCTCGCCCGGTGACAATCCCCACGCTCGAGAGGCCGAGCCTGCGCACGCCTAAACGCGCTCCTGTCCGCACCTCCGGCCCCGGTCCCGCTCGGCACCTGGTCGCGGAGCGGCGACCGTTCCACTCGATCCCACGCGCCACATGGGAGCGCCTGCGGGCGCGCAACCCGTGGGCCACGCCGTTCTCGGCGTGGGCGTTCCATTGCGCCTGGTGGGATGGCTACGGCGAGAGCGCCCACGAGCAGAACCTGGTCATCGTCGATCCGACGGTACCGGCCTCGCCCGACGGCTCCGGCCCCGAGCCCGTCGCGATCGTCCCGCTCATGCATCGGCACGTCGTCGAAGCGGCCGACGCGACGACCCACACGACCATCCGCCACGGCGGCACCGAGGCGGCGCTCACCTCGGTCCCGCCGTCGGCGAAGGCCGTCTACTTTGGCGCCTCGTACCACGCCGACTACGCCACGATCCTCGGCGATCCGGCCGAGTTCCCCGCCGTCGCCGAGGCGGTCGCCGAGGCGCTCGGGGCGGCGGGCCACGTCGATCCCGAGCATCCCGCGGAGTGGGACGTGGTCGACCTCCGCCGCCTGCGACGCGGGGACCCGGCGATCGAAGCGCTCGCTGCCGCCTTCGGCGCCCGCGAGATCCACGAGGGCTGGACGCTCAACCTCGAGCGCGAGGACGTCTGTCCCGTGGCGACGCTGCCGGCCGGCGCGACCCTCGACGACTACCTCGGCACCCTCGGCAAGAAGGATCGCCACGAGATCCGCCGCAAGGTCCGCCGCGCTGAGGCCGCCGGCGAGGTCCGCTTCGACGAGTCGCGGGACCCGCTGGCCGCCGGCCCAGATGGGCGCACTGACCTCGATGTCTTCATCGACCTGCACCAGGCCCGCTGGGGCGAAAGCGGGTTGTTCCCCGACACGCTCGGCGGCGTCGAGAGCCGGGCCTTCATCCGGCGCCTGTTCGAGGAGTTCGGCGTAGTCGCCGCGGTGGACGTTGCCGGCGGCGATGCGGCGGCCGGCTCATCGGTCCCCGGCAGTCCGATCCGCCTGAGCTTCCTCTGGATCGGCGACCGTCGTGTCGCCTCGTCGATCCACTTCGAGACGTCCGACTCGATCCTCTACTACAACGCCGGGGTCGATCCCGCGGCCTTCGAGCTGTCGCCGGGCGTCCTGCTCGTCTGGTCGCTCGTGCGGCGGGCCCTCGAGACCGGCCGGACGCGCCTCGACTTCCTCCGTGGCGACGAGGGCTACAAGTACGAGTGGGGCGCTGTCGACGAGCCGATCCAGCGCCTGCTCGTTCGCCGGTCGGTGGCGTGATGCCGGCCACGCCTCCCGTCAGCACGGACCCCTGTTTCCAGCCCGTCACCCGGCTGCCGCTCCCCGGTGGCCGGCGCCGGATCCGGGTGGTCGAGCTGCTCGCGACCGGCTCGAATGGCGGCGCCCAGGAGCACGTCTTCAACCTGCTCAGCCGGGTGGATCGGGCGCGCTACGAGGTTTCGCTCGTCAGCCTGACCAGCGGCAGCGCAGTGCGCCGGCTCGAGCGGACCGGCCTGCCGGTCTGCGTCATCGAGGAGCCCGACGACGAGCTCGCGATCGAGCAGGTGGCCGCCCACCTGCGAGCCGCGAAGGCCGACGTCGTCCACAACCACATGTACCGGGCCGAGGTCATCGGCACGCAGGCAGCGTGGCGGCTCGCGACCACCGGGCATCGGCCCCTCGTCGTCTCGACCGTCCACTCGAGCCGGATCCGGTCCGAAGAGGATCGGGCCCTCCTGCGGCGTCTCACGCCCAGGATGGATCACCTGATCGCGGTCTCGCGGGCCATCGTCCGCAAGATCGAGGACGAAGGCCGCATCGGCGCCCCGGTTAGCCTCATCTACAACGGCGTCGACCTCCAGCGCTACGTCGACCAGGAGGTGTGCTGCACGCTCCATGAGGAATACGGGATCCCGGAAGGCGCGCCGATCGTCGGTGTCGTCGCCCGGCTCGAGCCCGAGAAGGGCCACCCGACCCTCCTCGAGGCGTGGCCCCACGTCCTCGCCGCCGTCCCGACGGCCCACCTCCTGATCGTCGGAGAGGGCTCGCAACGCGAGACCCTCGAAGCCCAGGTCATGGCCGCGGCGATCCCGAATGTCCGGTTCACCGGCCGACGGGACGACATTCCGGCGGTCACCGCCGCGCTCGACGTCGCGGTCCTGCCGTCGTATCGCGAGGCCCAGGGCCTGTCGATCCTCGAGGCGATGGCGCTGTCCCGTCCGGTCGTGGCCAGTCGGGTGGGCGGGATCCCGGAGATGATCGACGACGGTCGGACGGGCCTGCTCGTCCCGTCCCACGACGCGAGCGCGCTCGCCGGTGCGATCTCGCGGCTGCTCCTCAACCACCCGCTGGCCGACATGCTCGCGCGGGCCGGCCACGATCTCGTCCACGAACGGTTCTGCGTCGAGCAGATGGTCCGCTCGATCGAGACGATCTACGACGAGGCCGTCGCCGAGGAGCGCCGGGTCGCCAGCTGATTCTTGCGCGATCCCGGGGGTCGCAGCCGTGGCCCCCGGGACGACCGATGGGACTCTCCGTGAGTGACCCGCCATCGGCACCCACCGCGGCCGCTCGACGTGCTCCTAGCTGGTGATCGTAGGGTGCCATGATGGCGACGTGCCCGTCGCGATCTCGACTTCCGGTCTCACCAAGAGCTTCGGGTCGACGCGCGCTCTCGACGGTCTCGACCTGTCGGTCAAGACCGGCGACGTCCACGGGTTTCTCGGTCCAAACGGCTCGGGCAAGACCACGACCATTCGCGTCCTGCTCGGGTTACTTCGCGCCGACTCCGGCGAGGTCGAATTGCTCGGGAAGGACCCGTGGCGCGACGCTGTCGCGTTGCATCGCCGATTGGCCTACGTGCCCGGAGAGGTCAGCCTGTGGCCGAGCCTGACCGGCGGTGAGGTGATCGACCTGTTCGGTCGCCTGCGGGGCGATCTGAACCGGCGCCGCCGCGACGAGCTCCTCGAGCGGTTCCTGCTCGACCCGACCAAAAAGACCGGCTCCTACTCGAAGGGGAACCGCCAGAAGGTCGCCTTGATCGCGGGCCTTGCATCTGACGCCGAGCTCCTCCTCCTCGACGAGCCGACTTCGGGACTCGACCCACTGATGGAGGCGGTCTTCCAGGACTGCATCCGCGAGGTGAAGGCCGAGGGGCGGACGGTCTTGCTCTCCAGTCACATCCTGGCCGAGGTCGAGGCGCTGTGCGACCGGCTGAGCATCATCAGGCTGGGGCGGGTCGTGGAAGGGGGCACGCTCGACGAGTTGCGGCACCTCACCCGAACGTCGATCTCGGCTGAGACGCTGCGTCCGGCGGACGGTCTGGCCGACCTCGACGGTATCCACGACCTCCAGATCGACGGCGCCCAGGTGCGTTTCGAGATCGACACCGACCATCTCGATGCCGCGGTGCGCCGACTTGGCGAGCTCGGGGTCCGGAGCCTAGTCAGCCATCCTCCCACGCTCGAGGAGCTGTTCCTCCGGCACTACGGCGATGAGCTGGCCCAGGAACCCGAACGTGCCGCCCGGGAGCGCGAACCTATGCCCGTGACGCGTCGATGACCTCGATCCAGGGAACCCTCGCGCTGACGCGCTTCATCCTCCGTCGTGACCGCATCCGGGTCCTTGTCTGGATCGTGGCGATCGTGGCGCTGGCGGCCCTGACGGTCGTCGGGATCACGGGCCTCTTCCCAACGCAGGCCGCTCTCGATCAGACGGCCGCGGCCACCGAGCACAATGCGGCAGCCATCGCCTTCAATGGAGCCCCCCAGGGCCTGAACACCGTAGGCGGGCAGGTGGCGTTCCAGTTCGGCGCCCCGGGCATGGTGCTGGTGGCCCTGATGAGCACCTTCATGCTCGGCCGGCTGACGCGGGGCGAAGAGGAGGCCGGCCGGCTCGAGGTCGTGCGCTCCCTGCCGGTCGGCATCCACGCCAACACCCTTGCCGCTGCGCTCGTGGTCGCCGGCATGAACCTGGTCGTCGGCGTGCTCACCGCGGCGGTCCTCATCGCCCAGGGCCTGCCGACGGCGGGGTCGGTCGTCTTCGGGCTGTCGTTCATCCTGGTCGGCCTGTTCTTTGCCGGCATCGCCCTGCTCGTGGCGCAGGTCACCGAGAGCACCCGAGTCGTCTATGGCGCCGCCGTGGCGCTGATCGGGGCGGCGTTCCTGCTGCGTGCCATTGGCGACATCGGCGACGGAACCCTCTCCTGGTTGTCGCCGATCGGAGTGGCCCAGAAGGCGCGGCCGTTCGCCGGTGAACGATGGTGGCCCTTGCTCCTGCTGGTCGTTGCGACGGTGCTCCTAGCAGCCGCGGCCACCGCGGTGGCCGTGCGGCGCGACCTCGGCGCCGGGCTCGCGGCACCGCGGCCAGGCCGGCCGGCGGCAGCGCCGAGCCTCGGGCACCCCCTGGGTCTGGCCGTGCGGCTGCAGCGGGGATCGCTGATCGGATGGGGCGTCGGGGTCCTGGTCATCGGCATCGCGTACGGCTGGATCGGGCCCACCGTCGACACGTTCGTAGGCCAGAACAAGGCCCTCGCCGAGCTGCTGGCCGGCACCGGAGGAGGGAGCCTGACGGATCTGTTCTTCGCGACCTCCTTCCGAGTGATGGCGCTCATCGCGACCGGCTTCGCGGTCCAGTCCGCCCTGCGGGTGCGGAGCGAGGAGACGTCCATGCACGCCGAGCTGGTCCTCGCGACGCCCGTCTCGCGCTGGCGGTTCGCCGCGAGTCACCTCACCGTGGCATTTGCAGGCAGCGTGATCCTGCTCGCCGTCATCGGTCTCGCCACCGGCCTCGCCTACGGCCTCGCGGGCGGCGGCCTGCAGAGCGTTCCGGGGCTGCTCGAGGCCGCCCTCGTCTACGCGCCGGCCATGTGGATCATGGTCGGGCTCGCCATCGCGCTCGACGGGCTGGTCCCGCGTTGGGCCGGTGCGTCGTGGGCGATCCTCGCCGCCTGCCTCGTCGTGGGATTCCTCGGCGGGGTCCTCGGCCTCCCATCCTGGGTCCAGGACCTCTCGCCCTTCCAGCGCGTGCCCCAGCTGCCTGCTGCGAGTCTGACCATGCTGCCACTGGTCGTGATGTCGGCCGTTGCGGCCGGCCTCACGCTCATCGGGCTGATTGGGCTGCGGCGGCGCGACATCGGCCGGATCTGACCGCCAGCGGGGCGACTGTCGGTTTGCCCGAGCGGCGCTGGCTGGCGCGCCAGCCTGACTGCACGGGTCGGATCGGGGTCATCGGGTTCTGCATCGGCGGCGGATTCGCCCTCGCCCTCGCGCCGGCCCACGGCTTCGGCGCGGCGAGCGTCAACTACGGGGCGATCCCACCCGAGCCGCTCGCTGCATTGCGGGATGCCTGCCCGATCGTTGCGAGCTACGGCGCCAGGGATCGCTTCCTCCGCGGAGCGGCCGTCCGCCTCGACGGCATCCTGTCGACGCTCGGGATCGATCATGCCGTGAGGGAGTACTCCGAGGCGGGTCACAACTTCCTGAACGACCACCGCGACGAGCACACGCCGCCGCTGTTCGAGGTCATGGGCCGCCTGATCGGCGGCGTCTCGTACCACGAGGCCGCGGCCGGCGACGCCCGTCGCCGGATCACCTCGTTCTTCGACCGCCACTTGAAGGCGGACGACTGAGCCTATCGGACGGAGGTCACGACGCTCGGCGCGTTCGCGCCGGCCGCGCTGGCAGCGTTCAGCACCGTCGCGATCGACCTGGCCCACGCCTCGATCTCCGGCCAGTCGCGGAAGTCGCCGGCCGGCATGCCCTCGCGGGCCGCCGGCATCCACGTGAGGAAGCGCTCGGCGAGGCCGACCGGCTTCTGGTCAGGGCTGTAGGCACCGAAGAAGACCCGGTGCTCGCGGGCATGCACCTCGGCCACGAGACCGTCTATCTCCTTCGGGATCGCCGTCACCATCTGGTCGCGGCCCTTCGCGTCGATCCGCTTGGTGCCTAGTGGACCGCTGCTGAACAGCCAGACCGGCTTGCCCGCCAGGGTCGCCCGGTTGCGATGGACGAGGTCCACCCCGTCCTTCAGCCAGTGGAACATGTATGCGGCGCTGCCGATGACGAACGCGTCGTAGCCGTCGAGGCTCCTGACGCCAGACGCCGGCTCGAGCTCGACATCGAGGCCCGCCTGTCGGATCGTCGAGGCGATCCGCTCCGCGATGCCCTGCGTGGCGCCGTGGCGACTCGCGTAGGCGACGAGGACTTTCATGGCGATGGTCTCCTTCCTCGTTGGCTGGGCTCGCGGGCCATTAGGACGCGGGCTTCGCGATCGCGGGCTCGATCCGGAAGACCGGATGGTCGGCTGGGTCGGGCAGGGCGGAAAAGAAGGAACGTGCCCGGATCCCCATGGCGTCGCGATAGGCGGCAACGATCCGGTCGCGCTCCTCGCCGAGGATCTCGACGGCGCGGAACGGCTCTCGAGTGCGGCCCCGTCGCAGGTCTCCCTGGCCTGCCGCTCGAAGATTGCGGACCCAATGCGTCTCCCCTCCGCCGGACACGAGGTATCGCAAGCCTTCGAATGGGAACGTCGGGATGGGCGTGCTGATCTCACGGCCCGTCCGCCGACCCCGGACAACGACCGTCGGGCCGCCGAGCAGCAAGATCAGCGGGTTGACGATGCGGCTCATCACGAAGGTCGATGGCACGTATCTTCCCGCGCGAGACGTCGGGTCGGTCATCTGGGACTCCCTCGCTCAGGCCGCGGATCGCCGGCCATGGTCCGGCGAGAGGTAGATCCGGAACCGCAGCGTATGGAGGCCGAACAGCCCACCGACCGCCGCCCGGCGCACCGCCTCGAAGCGGGTTGGTCGGCTCTCGGCGGCATGCCGCCTCGCGGTGGCATCGAAGACCAGTCGGAGGCCGAACAGCGTGGCCGCGGCAGCCACGGCGGTCTCGAGCCACAGCAGGATCGCCGGCCCACGGCCCAGACGACTCGGCGTCCCGCCCGCGATCATCGCGGCGTCGCGCGTCAGCAACAGGACTGCGACCCCTTCGACCACGATCGCACCGGAGCGTCCGAGGCGTCGGATCGCGAGCTGTGTCAGGGGGAATCCAGCGCCGCTCAAGGCCAGGACGAGCTGACCAACGCCCTTAGGCATCGAACCCTCGTGCGGCGGAGCCTGGCCGACAGCTTCTGGATGATCCGGTCCGTGGCTCAGACGCCTCACCGTGTACCCGAGAAACACTATCGCGGCGCCCTCCGATGCAGTGGCTGTGGCATGGGACTACTGCAATGCTCAGGGTCCGACGGACGGTCCGCTAGTGCCGGTTGGCCTGCCTACCACTCTCGATCGACCGCCCCTACGCCGAGGCGATGACCCGGGCTTGGAGCCACAGCAGTCGCGCGGGCCTCTCGCGACGAAGACCCGACCCCCTTCACGAGCAATAGAGCGCATCACGCCTCCGCGACCGGCGGGATCACGAAGATCGCGTTGACCTGATTGCCGAAGTCCGGGACAAGGAACAGCAGGAGCATGTTGTTAGCCGCTTGACAATCGCCCTCCCGCGTCTATGATGCGTTGCATGGTAGCTGGCGAGACACGAGACTCGATGACCGAGCTCCGGCGCGGCGTCCTCGAGCACTGCGTGCTCGCGGTCATGCGCGACCGGGAGTCGTATGCGTACGAGATCGTCCGCGTCCTGTCCGACGCGGGCGGCCTCGTTACGAGCGAGGGGACGATCTACCCGCTGCTCTCGCGGCTCCGTCGCGACGGCCTGGTCGATACGACCTGGCGCGAGTCGGACGCAGGTCCGCCGCGGCGCTACTACCGATTGACGACTGACGGCCAGCACGCGCTCGACGCCTTTGTCACTGACTGGACGCGATTTCGCGACGCGGTCGATGCGGTGCTCGCCGCCCGACCCGATGAGAGGGACTCCGATGGACGCTGACGCCCTGATCCACGACTACCTCGCCCGGCTCGACGCCACCGCGGCAGCATTACCGGTCGGACGCCGGGCCGAGCTCACGATGCAGGTCCGCGAGCACATCGACACCGCCCTTGGCGAAGCGGGCAAGTCCGACGAGGTGACCGTCCGAAACGTCCTGGATCGACTCGGGTCGCCGGAGGAGATCGTCGTCGCGGAGGTCGCCGCGGCAGGCACCGCCGCGCCTGCCGCGAACGCGGCCCGCGTGGCGCCAATGGCGGGTGGCCCGGCGGCGATGGCCGCCCGACCCAGGCTCGGCCCGATCGAGGTCATTGCCCTGCTGCTGCTTACCCTGGCCTGGCCGGCGCTGTTCTTCCTCCCGTTCGGAGGGTGGTTCTGGATCGGCGGCGGCGCTGTCGGCCTCATCTTCGTCTGGCTCTCCGAGGTCTGGAGCACGCGCCAGAAGGTCGTGACGACCGCCATCGTCGTCGCCCTCTATGTCCTGTTCGTGGCGTTGACGACTCCGGTCACGCTGACCTGCACGACCGGCAACCCGCCCGTCGCCTGCCCGCCCGGAGGCCCCCAGCCGAGCGAGCTCTCGATCCCGGCGGCGTCCTGACAGCCGGGTCCTCAGGCCGTGACCGGGTCGACCTTTTCGGGAGCATCGAGCAGGTTCGGAGAAGCGGATCGCGGGCCGAATCGGTAAGGTTTGAGTCGATCCACCGTAGAGACGTCGAGCACCATCAGCGCGCTCGTCCGGCGAGGCGTCGAGCGAAAGGCGAACGGACGTAACCGACACCAAGCGATCCCCGAAGCGACGCGGTTCCGCCGGGACGTCCCGCTGTCGCTGGTTGTCCTGCGCGCGACGCGAGCCATCAGCGTCTGCGGACGATGGTGACCCTCCGCCGTTCCCGTGCCGTTCCCGCGACATCTCCACCGCTACGAATCGGGCCGCTTGCGGAGCGGGGAACTCGGGCTGCGAGGACCGGTCAGGAATGCCTCCAGCGCAGCCACATAACGGCCGCGAGGTAGGCGATTCCGGCCACGGCGGCAACGGCCGCGAAGTCGATGCCGCTCTCGCCCCGGGCGATCGACCATAGAAAACCGGCGAGCGCGACGAGGATCGCCGCAACCCCCGCAACCGCGGTCGCGACGAGGTTGAACGAGGCCAGGCGCTCATCTGCCGGACGACCCGCGAGCACGCCGATCAACTCGCTTCGACCACCGAGCGCGACGAGCAGGCCGCTGTAGACGACCATCACGGCCAGCATCGCGAACCCGAGCGCGGGCTGGCCGCCGGCGGCCGACGCGGCGAAGAAGAGGCCCCCGAGCGCGATCCCCGTCGCCGGCACGGTCCATCTAGCGTTCATCGTCATCTCCATGAAAGAGCGCTTCGACCGGCTTGCCGAAGAACCGTCCAAGCGCGATCGCGAGCGGCAGCGACGGTAGGTACCTGCCGGTCTCAATCGCGTTGATCGTCTGGCGCGACACGCGCAGCGCGTTCGCGAGATCCTCCTGCCGAAGACCCCGCTCGGATCGAAGCTCGCGTACGTCATTGCGCACGATGGAAAGCTACCTTGACATGAACTGCGATGTCAAGAACGCTTTACAGGCGAGCCGGACGGCACGTTCGGGCCGGATGGCTCTCACGGGGCTGTAATCCGACCTGTCATACCCTAGGCGCCCATGACCAGACCAGTGGATCGCCTGGTCGGCCGATTCCCCGCACGGATCCAGCGCCGACTCGATCGGATCACCGAGCCCGCCGCCGCCATGCTCCGGCAGCGGCTGGGTCTCGACCTGTTCCTCGCGCTGGGCATCGCCCTGGTCGTGCTGCGGCTCTACAACGTCCAGCCCTGGACGAACTCGATCCTCGACCTGCACGCCTACTGGGACACCCGGTTCGGCATCAGTTACGGCGGCGCGAACCCGTTCATGATCGGGGCGTACCTGTACGCGCCGGTGTTCGCACAGCTGCTGGCGCCCCTCACCGCGCTCGGCTGGCCGATCTTCGCCGGCCTCTGGACGGGAATCCTCGTGGTCACCTACGCCTGGCTGACCGGCCGCTGGGCGGCCCCGATCCTGCTGTCGATCGCCGTCGCCCTGGAGTTCTACCTCGGCCAGATCGACATCCTCATCGTCGCGGCGATCGTCATCGGCTTCCGGTACCCGGCCGCATGGGCCTTCCCGATCCTGACGAAGGTCGCCCCCGGGATCGGCCTCCTGTGGTTCGCCTTCCGGCGCGAGTGGCGCAATCTCGGGATCGCGGTCGCGGCGACGGTCGGCATCGCGGCCATCTCCGCATTCTTCGCCCCGGACGCGTGGCACGCCTGGTTCGACCTCCTGCGGCGGAGCGTCACAGAGCCGCAGCCGGTCGTCGGCTGGTACATCACGATCCCGTACCTGCTGCGGGTGCCCGTCGCCGTCGGCGTCCTGTTCTGGGGTGCCCGAACCGACCGCTACTGGGTGGTCCCGGTGGCCGTGCTCATGGCGATGCCGATCCTTTGGGTCAACGTCTTCTCGCTGCTTGTCGGCGTGATCCCGCTCCGCGAGGAGCCGGGCCTGACCCCGGCGCGCGAATGGCTCGCCCAGCGGATCCGGTTCCGCCGTCCTCGCCCGATCTTCGTTCGTCGGCCCGAGCTCGGCTGATCCACGCCTGATCCCCGCCTGATCCATCGCGCGAGGGGGCGCCACAGGCGCTGAGGACCGATCGCCGCCCGATACGATGACCGGGTGACCGCGGTCAGCGAGGCCCGCCCAGCGCTGCGGTACCGCGCTCCGACCCTCGGCACGGTCTGGCTGTTCCTCGCGGTCGCGCTGCCGACGCTCGCCGCACTCCTCGTGCCGATACCGGCCGTGGATCTCGCCTACCAGCTCCGTGCCGGCGGGATGATCCTCGACACCGGACAGATTCCCTCGACCGACACGTGGACCTTCACCGCGTTCGGCGCCCCGTGGACCGACCAGCAGTGGGGCGCGCAGGTCCTGCTCACGCTCGTCTATCGCGCGACCGGGTGGGGCGGCCTCTTTCTGCTC
Source organism: Candidatus Limnocylindrales bacterium (assembly GCA_035308445.1). GTDB lineage: Bacteria > Chloroflexota > Limnocylindria > Limnocylindrales > CSP1-4 > UBA5189. The sequence continues at coordinate 76,571 of DATGGQ010000025.1, forward strand.
CGTGCCGCGCTCGTCGCGTTGACGTTCGGGCTGATTCTCGCCCTCGTCCTGCGCCGCGACCCGCTGCTGAACCGGCGCGTGGCAGCGCTCCTCGTGCTGACGGCGTTCGTCGTCATGCTGCCGACCCTCGCCCTGCGGCCGCAGCTCTTCGCGATCGCCCTGTTCGTGCTCGTGCTCTTGATCCTCGCGACCCGGCCCCGAGGTTCACGCGTCCATTCCCGTTGGATCTGGGCGATCCCGCTCATCACGCTCGCATGGGCCAACCTGCATGGGTCGTTTCCGCTCGTCTTCGTCCTCCTCGCGCTCGCCCTGTTCGCAGATGCGCTCGGCGGGAACGGAGTCGTCGAGCTGGGCGGCCCGACCCTCGCCTCGATCGTCGCGTCGTGCATCACCCCGTTCGGCTCTGGGGTTTGGGCGTACGTCGTCCAGATCGGCACCAACTCGACGATCGCGTCGCGGGTCAGCGAGTGGCGTCCGCCCGGGCTGACCGACCTGCCCGGCATCTTGTTCTACCTGTCGGTCGCGGCCGTGGTGGTATGGCTCATCGTCCGCGCTCGACGCCGCGGCGCCGGCCCGTTCCGACCCGACGAGCCGGGGCGCCCGCCCCTTCGACATCCCCGACCCTTCCCCGCGTCGCCCGCCCTGCTCACCCTCCTGCTCTTCGCCGCGCTCACCGCCTACACGGGCCGCGGGCTCGCCTGGTGGCCGCCGGCCGCACTCTTCGTCGTGACGCCGCTCCTGCGCGTCCGCCGCGACGCCGACGGCAGCCTGATCGACCCGCAGCTCGAGTGGGGCTCACCCGCGAAATCCTCGGCCGATCGTCGCTCACCGCTCAACGCGGTGATCATCGGCGTCATCGTCCTCGTCGGGATCGTCCGGCTTCCGTTCTGGCAGCCGACGTCATCCCTTGGTGTCCCGGCCGGCACGCTCTCCTATGCCCCGACGGGCATCGCCTCCACGTTGGCTGATTTGCGGTTCCGCACATCTCGAGGACCGCTCGGCTTCGGCCGTGTGTGGGCCCCGCAGGTCTGGGGTTCGTGGCTCGAGCTCGAGGCGCCGATGAGCTCCTACGGGGTCGATTCCCGCATCGAGATCTTCCCGTCCTCGGTCTGGGCGGACTACGACACCGTCGAGGGCGCCCGCCCTGGCTGGCAGGACGTCCTGCTCCGCGATCAGGTCGGCGTCGTCGTGACCACCGCCGGCACGCCGCTCGATGCCGCGGTTCGGGCGGATGCGGAGTTCGCGCAGCTCTATTCCGATACCGACGGCACGGTCTGGTACCGAGACACCCGCGTCGGCGGCTGACGACCCACCCGTATCCGGCACGACCGCAGCCCGCGACGAGGTGGTCACGGTGTCGCCACGCTGGGCTTCGCCGGGGGACGATGCTGCCGTCGCCGGTCGCGCCGGGCGAAGAACCCCCAGAACGCGAGCGCCACGCCACCGTAGACCGCGACGACGATCGCGACCGTCCACAACCCGGCTGCGCTCGGCCGTGGCTCGAAGCTGCTCACCGGATACAGGATCACGTGGGCGAACAGGAGCAGCGCGAGAGCCCAGAGGATCGCCCATCGAAGCCGGTTCCAGGCGAAGAGCGTCTCGCCGGTCAGGAAGCGCAGCGGGATCAGACCGATCGCGGTGCCCTGGACCGCGCTGACGAACACCGCCGCCAGGACGCTGTTGCCAACGGTCCCGACCTCCCCGCCAATCAGCCCGACCGTCGGCTGGAACGGGATTCGAAGGAACCACGCGGCGAACCCGACGCCCAATAGCACGACGGTGCCGCGGAAGGCCATTCGACCGTGATCGTCGGCCGTCAGGGCGACGGTGAACGTGAACCCGCCGATGATCCCGTAGATGTAGCCGGGCTGGACGCTCGCGACCCGCGTGACGAGGACGCACCCCAGGGCGAGGCCGAGTGTCCAGAGGGCGATCGAGATCCGTCCACCCTGACCGTAGCGCCGCCGGACATACAGCTCGGCGGGCACCTGCGAGACGGCCGTCCCGATCGCGATGCCAGCCAGGGTCATCCCGAGCACAAGGACCGCATTCGCCGACGGGAACCCCGGGTCGAGGAACGCGTACAGGACGCTCACCAGGGCCAGGTAGATCGCGAACCCGGGCCAGCTCTTCGAGAGTCGAGCGAGCCCTCGAGCGGCAGAGCCGCCGGAGGCCATCGACCGAACGCGACGCGGCAGCTTCCGGCGGAACCAGCGTTCGATGAGGCGGCGCTTGGCCGAGAGGGTGCTGTTGAACAGCGGTGTGGGGGCTCCGAGCAGGAGCATCAGGATCGCCACGATCCCGACACTTCGGGCGACGTCCTGGGGGGCGAGCGACACGTCGAGCGGCCCCGGCAGCGCGGCTGCGAGCGCGGGGACTGCCGCCACCACCGGCTGGCCCAGTTCGACGACGGCGATGCTCCGCTGGCGTAGCTCGGCGACGAAGACCCGGCCCGTCGACGGATCGACCGCGACGCCGACGCCACCGACGACGCCCTCGAGGCTGCGGTTGAACGTGAGCCCGCCGCCCGAGCCGATCGCGTACAGGTTTGCTCGGGTGGCCGTCGCCAGGGGCAGGAAAACCTCGCGGCTGTCCGGCAGGACGGCGATCGCGGCCACCGAGCGCGCCGTCGGATCCGGATCGACGAGCGTGCTCTGACCCCGAACGAGACCTCCGTCAGCGCCCGCGGCGAACCAGGTCAGGACGCCGGACCCCAGCTCGACGGCCACGACGCCATGGCCGACGGGGTCGACGGCCAGCGCGGTGGGTGTGCTCGCCGCGACGGCGCCAGACACCACCGGGGTTGCACCGCGGTCGTCGATCGTGGAGATCGTCCCAGTGGCGGTCGCCCCGGGGAGTGCCACGGTCGTTGCGGCGACATAGATGAATCCTCGAGCGCCATCCACCGCGAGTCGTCGCGGCGCACCGGGGATCGAGATCGTCGTCGGGGCGGCACTGAGGTCTGGCCCGTAGGCGAGGACGGCATCGCTGAGCGAGATCGTGACGAACAGTCGGCCACTGAACGGATCGAAGGCGACGTCGTCGGGATTGCCTGGCACGCTGATCGTCTGAGTGACCGTCGGCGTCGCCGCCCGGCCATCGAGGACGACGACCTGGCACTGCGACTGGTCCGCAACGAAGACCCGGCCCGTGGCCGAATCCACGGCAAGCGCGGTGTTCGAGCCCCCGACGTCGACGCTGGTCTGGACCGCGATGTCGCCCGCGGCCAGCGGCCGTCCGCCGATGACGCTGATCGAGCGTGACAGGAAGTGAGTCACGAAGACGCGGCCCCGCGGATCGCCCGTGTCGATCGCGATCGCGTCCGGCAGGAGTGCCTGGCCGGCCACCGTGTCCGGAACCACGCGGACGACGCTCGGGTCGACGGCCGCCGCGGCGGGGAAGGGAGAAAGGTTCCCGCCCGCGCCGCCGAAGGTGCAGCCGGCTGCGGGCGCCGGGACCGCCGATGCGGCGACGCTCGGGACCGGACCGCTCGACCGGGTGAAGGTGAAGGTGCCAGTGCGGCCATTCGTGTCGTGGCCCGTCCCGGACATCGTCAGCCCGTCGGCCGAGATCGTCGCAGTGAGCGTCGCCGAGTAGCCGCTCGTGCTCGCGGTGAACGTGAGCGACGATCCCGTGACGGTGCCGGTTGCTACGTACGTGCCGCCGTTGCCAGTTCCCGAGACGGCCCCGGTGCCGAAGTCCTCGCTAGTGAACGTGTACGTGTTCGGAAACGTCCCGATCGACGCGACGTAATTGCCGCTCCACGTGCCCCGGATGTCGACCGGCGCGGCCGCGCGAACGTCACGGGCCGTCGCGACGGCGGCGGACACGGCGAGCGCCACCGCGATGCCCGTCACGACCCGACGCATCGACCTCCTCCTGCCCAGGCGGAAACCGTCGACCCGGAGCGAGGCTTACGGCTGGTAGCTGTGCCAGTACCGCTCGGCTGAGCCGCCGATGCCGCCGAGGGCCGCGATCCGCGCGGCGTGCTGCCGGACCGTCGCCATCATCGACTTCGGGTCGCCGAAGAGCCGGTCGATCTGGCTGTCGTACAGCCCGATCCCCTGGATCTTCTTCTCCATCTGCTCGGTCGTGTCGGCGTAGCGCGGGGTGAGGAGCGTGTCTGCCGGCACCCCGGCCAGCGCCCCCGCCGGCAGGTCGTCGAGCGACTCGAAGGAGCGCCACCAGGCGTACGGGAAGTCCTCGTAGAACACGACGTTGCCGGCCCAGCGCGGGCCCGGCATGACCCAACGCGTCGCCTGGTTGAGCAGCGCGATCCCGGCGTCGCGGCAGAGCTGGTGGTCGACGTGGTTGCCGACGGCCAGTGGGAAGTACACGTTCTGGGGCTCGAGCCGGGTGATCTCCCGGGCGAGGATCTCGGCCACCGATGCCGGCGAGAGGTCGCCGTCGCGGATCGGGCCGAGCAGCTCGTCGTCGCCCTCGTACCCGCGGAAGACCGCGTCGGGGAGATCGAGAAAGACGATCGAAGCCTCCGAGAAATAGGCGTAGCGCTCGTCCTCGACGCGGCGCTTCGCCACGGCCTGGCCGGCGCCCGCCGCCGCGACCACGTCGTCGGTGTAGATCGCGCCGTCGGTGGGGATCGTGTCGATCAGCGCCTGCCCGGCGAGGGGCTGGTTCCGGATGCTCGCCCGCCGGTACCACGACGAGCGTTGCCAGAACCGCTTCGCGGCCGCATCGGCGTCGTCCTGGGTCGCCGAGAGCCGGTCCTCGGTCGCCGCCCAGGGCGGCAGGTCGCCGTCGCTGCCGTCCGGACCCGCGCCCACGCCGATCATCAGCGATGCCGGAACGTCGGCCTCGATGTCCGAGCGGTTGAAGGCCTCGGTGTCGGGCCAGAGGGTCTTGTTGCCGAACCCGAGCGCCTCGCGCTGGTACGCGCTCAGCGAGCCGTTGCCGCCGCCCGAGCCGGAGAAGACCGTAATGATCGTGACGTTCTGACCGAGCTCCCGCAGGCTCGCGACCAGCCCGCCGCAGGAGAGGGCCACGTCATCGGGGTGGGGTGCGACAAAGACATGCGCCACGCGTCCGAGGATAGGGCATCCTGCTCGACGTTCGGGCCGGCCCAGGGCCCGGTTGGGGAGAGCCATGAACCCGCACGACGAGCCCACGCCGCCGCCGGCTGACGGCCCCGAACCCGCGGCAGCCGAGCCCGCCGAGCCCGCCGAGCCCGCCGAGCCCGCGACACCCCAGGTCGTTCACGGTCCGGTACCGGCGTTCCGGCCGATCGTCCGCCAGACGTTCGAGCTCTACGCCGCGAACCTCGTTCCGCTGCTCGTGATCGCAGCGATCGTGAACATCCCCGTCCTCGTCGTGACCTGGAGCTTCTCGAGCAACATCGCCAACGGCATCGCCGGGGCGTTTACCGGCGCCGCGCTCGTGGCCGCCTTCACCCAGGCGCAGGCCGGCGGGCACGTCGACGTGCGGCAGGCGTACGCGGGCATCCGGTCCGCGTTCCGGGTGTTCGGCTCCGTTCTCGTCTACGGCACGATCGTCGGCATCACGGTCGCGGTCTTCGCATTTCCCGCCTACTTCGTGTCGCCGGTCCTCGCCATCCCGGGCGTACTCCTCGGCTGGTACGTCGGGACGCGCTGGGGGCTCGGGCTGCAGGCGGTCATCGTCGAGGGCCTCGGCATCAACGACTCGTTCCGTCGAAGCGCCGCGCTCGTGAAATCGAGCTGGCGGACGTCGCTCGCGGTGTCCGGCCTCGGCGGCCTGTTCACGGTGGCGCCGCTTGGCCTGAGCCTGGCGCTAGCGTTCGGGACGACCAACCCGCTGTACAGCCCGGCGGCCCTCGGCATCGGCCTCGTGCTCTTCACCCCCGTGTCGATCGGGCTGATGACCGAGCTCTTCCTCGCCCTGTCCCAGCCGCCCGTGCCGGCCCAGCCCGGGATGGTCCAGCCCTCGACCGGCACGACCCGCGGAGCGATCGTCGGCATCGCGATGGTCGGACTGCTCGTGGTCGGCACGGTCTACGGCGGGGCGCTGGCCTACGCCGGGATCTCCAGCGCGAACGAAGCCCTCGCCGTGCAGGGCCAGGTGCTGTTCGGCACGTCGATGGCCTCGTCGAGCGCGTGCGAGGTGGGTGGCGCGGCGTCGACGTTCACGACGGGCGACACGCTCTACTGGTCGGCGGTGCTCCGGGACCAGGTTTCGCAGGGCGAGTCGATCACGCTGACGATCCTCGAGGACGGCACGCAGGCCAATCAGGAGACCCAGGTCGCGTCGGGCGCGAGCGACTGCCTGTACTCGACGAGCGCGTTCGGCCCGCTGCCCGCCGGCATCTGGGAGTTCCGGATCTCCACGACATCGGCCAGCGGCGCCTCGACCGTCGAGGCCGACGGCACCGTCACCATCCAATGAGCGGGCCGAGCACACCGTCGCGCTGATCGCTCAGGCCTGGCGCAGATCGCTCAGGCCTCGCGCCAGCCCTCCTGGCCGATGAGCGGCACGAATACGACCGGGCCGTCGGACTGCTCGCGCCACTCGGCCTCGGCACGGCGTTCCACGACGAGCAGCTCCTGCTCGAACCGCGAGCCGACCGGGATCACCAGCCGGCCGCCGATCGCGAGCTGATCCCGGAGTGCATCAGGGATCGACGGTGCCGCGGCCGTCACGAGCATGCCGTCCCACGGCGCGCCATCCGGATCGCCGACGCTGCCATCGCCGACGCGGACCTCGACGCCCTCGATCCCGAGGGTCGACAGCGTCTCCCGCGCCACGCGCGCCAGGGCCTCGTGCCGCTCGATCGTCACCACCCGCGCGCCGAGCGCCGCCAGCACCGCCGCCTGGTAACCGGAGCCTGTCCCGACCTCGAGCACTCGGTCGCCCTCTTCGACCCGGAGCAGCTCGGTCATCCGGGCCACGATGTACGGCTGGCTGATCGTCTGGCCGCGCTCGATCGGCAGGGCCCGGTCGTCGTACGCGACCGACTCCGGGACATCGGGCACGAAGAGCTCCCGCGGGACGGTCGCCATGGCTCGAAGCACGCGCTTGTCGCGGATGCCGCGACGCTCGAGCTGCTGCGCGACCATCCGTGCCCGCGCGCGGCTCGCGGGATCGTCCATCGGCCGAGCATACGACCGGGTCGGGGCGGCCCCGGGGCCGACGGAGCTCAGGTCGAGGCCGGGCTCGGTGCGGCCGTCGGACTCGTCGCCGGGCTTGAGCCGGAGCTGGCCGCCGGGCTCGAGCCGGGGCTGGCCGCCGGCGTCAAGCTGGGTGCGCCGGATTCGCCGGCTGAGGGAGACGCAGCTGGCGAGCCGCTTGGGGCCTCCGACGGGCTCTCAGTCGGACCGAGGGTCGGGATCGGGCTCGGCGTCGGGATCGGGGTGAACGCCCCGCCGATGCCGAAGAGCATCGCGTTGGCGACGATCGCCACGAAGACCGCAACGGCGATGATCACGAACGCCGCCGACCACGGATCCTTGATCCGAAGCGCCGGATCGACCGCGAACACGGTACGCGCGGGCTTCGGCCCGCGGTCCCGATGTCGGATCTCGGGCTCCAGCCGGGTCATGCCCGGGACGGATGCCGCCTCGACCCCGCCGGGGCCGAGGATCGTCGTGTCGTCGGACTCGTCCTCGATCTCGTCGCGGGCGCCCTCGGTCGCCGCCTCGAGCTGGGCGTCGTCGAGGTCCTCGGCCCCTTCGCCCTCGGCCCCGAAGCCCTCGTCGACGAGGTCTTCGTCGCCGAACGGCCGGTTCGGATCGTCGGTCATGCGGTCCGATCGTCTCCCATCAAAGACGGCCCGGTCGGGCCGCGCGGCGCAGTGTACGCGAAGGCCCCGGGCTCAAGCCTCCCGGACCGCCGGCACGAGCGCGCCGGCGAGACCCGCGGCCACCGTGACCAGCCCGAAGACCCCGATCACCGGCGCCGAGCCGAAGAGCTGGCCCAGCACGCCACCGACGCCCATCGCCAGCGTCATCGCCCCGAACACGAGCGAGAAGCGAAAGCTCAGGACGCGGCCCATGAGCTCCGGCGGCGTGCGACGCTGGAAGAGCGTCTGGCTCGGGATGACGAAGGCGAGGTTCGCGACCCCTGTCCCGAACGCCAACCCGATCGCCACGTACGGATTGTTCGTCAGCGCCAGGGCGAAGACCGCGAGACCCGTCGCGGCATAGCCGAGGATCACCGCCCGACCCAGCGCGAGCCGCGCGCCGATCACGCCGATCACGAACCCGCCGATCAGGTTGCCAGCCCCGATCGCGGCCTCGAGGAACGAGTAGATCGTCGTGTCGTCGAAGGTGGAGCTTCGCAGCACGTCCGACGCGTAGACCGGCATCAGCGCCAGCAGGATGCCGATCATTAGCTGGGCGAACGTCGCCTGGATCGTGTTCGCCAGCAGGACCTGCTCGCCGCGCAGGAAGCGCCAGCCGGCCTTGAGCTCGCCGAAGAACCCGAGCGACTCGGCCGCGACCTCGACGTCGGCTTCACCCGCCAGCGAGTGGCCCTCGCGCGAAGCGACCTCCGTGTCGCCGACGAGCCGGGCCTCTAGATCGATCGCCGCCGCGGACTCCCGCGCCGCCTCGGCCTCCGCCTCGCGGGCCTCGGTGTCCGTCAGGCGCGCGGCCACCGCCGCGACCCCGCGGACGACCGGCGCGACCGCGATCGAGGCGATGAGGATCGCCGACCCGACGTACGTCACCGAGTCGACCCAGAACGCGAGCGGCAGCTGGCTGCCGAGCAGCGCGACGAAGAGCCCGGCGATCGCGTATCCGGCGATGTCGGCGAACGTCTCGCTGACCCACAGCGCCGAGTTCGCCGCCACGAGATCCTCGGACGCCACGAGCCGCGGCAGGATCGCGCCCTTCGCCGGCCGGAAGAAGATCGAGATCGTCGTCACGAGGAACACGAGCGGGTAGACGAGGGCGAGGTTGACGACGGCCGCGATCGGGATGAGGAGCACGATCCCGGCTCGCAGCAGGTCGCTGACGATCATCACCTCGCGGTGGTCCCAGCGATCGACGAGCGTGCCCGCGATCGGCCCGAACAGCAGGTTCGGCAGCGTCGCGACGAGGAACACGGCCCCGACGGCGATCGGCGAGTTCGTCGCCCGCAGGATCAGGAAGGCCAGCGCGACCTGGTGGATCCGGTCGCCGAACAGGCTGATGAGCTGGCCCGTCCACAGCGCCGAGAACGACGAGTCGAGCGCGAGCCGGACGTACGGGTGCCGCTGGACGCGCTCGAGGATCTGCGGCAGACCCGGGATGAACGGCCGTGCCGCCGGTGCGAGCACGGCCTCCGCCCCGAGCGACGATCCGCCGAAGCTGAGGGGCCGCTCGAGGCTGCTGGCCGATACGAGCCGGGTCGACTCCGAGACCTGAGCTCCTGCGACGGCGGTCGTGGCGTCCGTCGGCACGGGCCCCCGCCTTCCGAGGAACGCGAACCGCCGGTTGATCGACGCCTGCGCGGCGGCCTCGAGCTCGGCCGGGGAGCGCACCGTCGTCGCGAACAGGAAGAACGCGAGGCCGGCGGCCAGGAAGATGTCGCCGATGCTGGCGACGTTCCGGAGGCCCGGCACCGGGATCGGGATGATGTCGCCGAGCGGGCCGGCGTCCGTCAGGAAGCTGCCTGAGATGCCGCCTCCCGCCGCTAGCCCGACGATCTTGTGGAACGCGGTGCCGACGTCGCTGAGTGGCAGGCCCGCCGCCAGGATCGACGGCTGCCAGACCGGCATGTAGCCGGCATTCGTCGTCACCGCGACGGCGTTCAGCACGATGCCCACGAACGCCAGCGGGATCCCCGGCAGCTCGCGGTTCGCCCAGAGGCCCGCGAGCAGGAACAGGAAGCCGATCGTAAAGAGCGGCAGCCGGAGGCCCGAGGCGATGTCGTTGCCGCTCTCGATGGCGAACTCGACCGCGTACCGCAGGAACAGCCCGAAGAACAGCGCCTGGACGAGCCGGAGCCTGGCGCTCGCGAGGTTCTCGATCCGCCCGCCGGCGATCAGCCCGAGGACGATTCCCGCGACGAGGCTGCCGATCAACATCGCCTAGGACCCTAGCGCGCGCCCGGCGCGCGGTTCAGGTGAGATCGGCGGCCGGGGAGCCGGGAGCGGGCGCGTCGTAGGCCGCGGCGTTGCGGGCCGCGACCTGCCCGAGGAGCGGGATCGGCCGGAGGATGCCGGCGTCAGAGTCGCGGGCCTCGTCGGCCCACGCCGTCTTCACGAACGCGTCGACGACCTCGGGATCGAACTGGACGCCAGCGAACTTCCGGAGCTCGGCGAGGCCCTGATCCTTCGAGAGCGCCTTCCGGTACGGGCGGTCCGCCGTCATCGCCTCGAACGCATCGGCCACGTGCAGGATCCGGGCGAGGCGCGGGATCTCGTCGCCCATCAGCCGATCCGGATAGCCCGAGCCGTTGTACCACTCGTGGTGGTGTCGGATGACCGGCAGCTCGGGCGCCAGGCTCGAGACCGGTCCGATGATCTCGGCGCCCTTGACGGGATGGGCGTTCATCGTGATCCGCTCTTCCCGGGTCAGCTTGCCCTGCTTGAGGAGGACGTTGTCCGGCACCCCGATCTTGCCGACGTCGTGGAGCAGGCCACCCCACTCGAGCGCTTCGAGTTCGGCGGCGCTCACCCGCAGCTGCCGGCCGATGTCCACGCTGATGAGGCGCACGCGCTGGCTGTGCTTGCTCGTGTACGGGTCGCGCTTGTCGACCGCCTCGGCGAGCGCGCCGATCGTCTGGGTGAACATCTCGCGCATCTGGACGAACCGCTGGTAGGCGATCCGGATCGTGAACAGCGGTAGGGCGAACAGCAAGGTCGCCCACCACCCCTCGGCCAGCTCATAGGTCCGCGCCATGAGCCAGGCGAGGGGAGCGAGCGAGAGGAGGCTGGTCCAGATGTTGGCCGTTTCGGCCTGCCCGAGGAACTCCCGGAAGCTCAGGCCGCGCCGCAGATTCACGATGGCCGAGACGAGCATGAGGTTCAGGACGAAGTAGGCGAGCGTGCCGAAGAGCGTCGCACCGAGTTGGCGCGCGAGGTTGTCTCCAGGTCCCTCGAGCCAGCGGATGACGAACGCCGCAATGATCGCCGGCAGTGTGATCCCGGCGTGATTGGCCAGCGTGCCGTACCAGGCGACCCGCCCTCGCAGCTCGCGAAGGTCGGTTGAGCCAATCAGTCCGACAACGGCCGCTGCTGTTGGACCGCCAAGGAGGGCGGACGCCATGAGCGGCGCTGTCGAGACGGCGAAGGAGACGCCCGAGCCGAGCTGAACGGGAAGCGACGAGGCGACGAGTGCGAGCGCGGTCCAGAAGAGGATGCCGCCGACGATCCCCTGCTCGGTCGCCCGCCCGGCATTCGCGTCGACAAAGAGTGCGATCCGGGAATCAACCGGGACAAAAAGACTCGTGGCGAGCAGCGCAACAAGCGCGGCCCCCACGAGCCCAATGAGATAGAGGCGAAGGGTCCTCGACAACCGCTCTTCGAACCTCCCTGCGCCTCAGACTCTAGAACGTCCCGTCTACTCGGCGCAGGGCTTCGAAGGTACTAGAAGCCCTTGAGGCTGGCCCCTCCGGCCAAGATCGTCGCCGCGAGTGCACTCAGGGTGATGACGACGCGCAGAAGCTGATCCTTCTTCGTCATCGCTCGAAACCCTTCAGGCTGTATTCCGGGGTCACGCTCGTCCTCCTGACGGTCTCCGCGTCCCCCAAAGAACACGAAGACCGACTCGACTCTTGGTCGGTCGGTTGCACTACTTGCTTGGCTGCCACCCCAAGTGCCCATTTCAGGTGGAGCTTGCGCGTCCGAGCGTTGTTGATATGTCTTCGCAGTACCGCAGTACTAGGAAGCGGGGCGGACTATAGGTAGCCTTAACGAGACCGGTCAATACGCACGTATACCTATGCACCCCCGCTTGCCCCTCCACGGGGCGGACCGCCCCGATCCCACCCTCAGGGCCTTGTGCCCTCAAGCGCCAAGCCCGGCCCCGCTGCTGCCAGGTCGGCTGGCAGAGGGCTTGATCGCCTCGCAAGAACGTCCGGGTGCCAAGCTTCACGGCGCACCGAGACCGTGGTGGATGGCCGGCGTGAGCGCGGATTGGCCCTTGCCCAGGTTGCAGCTCGAACAAGCCGTCACGAGGTTGGCTTCGTCGGTCGGTCCGCCCATGATGACCGGCACGACGTGGTCGACGTGGAGGATCACGTCGGGGTCTGTCCCCGAGCGGCCGCAGTAGCGGCAGCGGAAGCCGTCCCGAGCGAGCACGTGGAAGCGGAGTCCGGCCGGGATGACCGACCGGGCGTGAACCGGAGCGAGCTGGCGGCCTCGATGACCTCCTTGTGGCGCGTGCTGAACGGTGAGTCCGGCGGCCGAATGCGCTTGGACGGGCCTTCGCGCCCCGTTCGGCAGCGAAGGACGTCGGAGGGCGAACTCGTCGCTGGCGGGTCTTGAGCGTCGTCCGCGGCGACCCGACCGGGTGAACGCGAGCCCGATGGAGAGGACGGCGAAGGCCAGGATCGGCCCGAAGTTGGCGACAGCCGCACCGAGGATGGCAAGGCCCACGAGGCAGGCGAGCCCGGAGCCGATCAGGGCGCAGCCGTTCCTCACCAACCGACGGCGCTCACTCGGTGGAACGACCGTCGTTGCGCTCGATCCAGGCCAGCAGAACCGGGCGCCACCTCCGACCGTTGCGGGTCTTCTCGCGGTGGGCCGCCGGGCAGAGCGACACGAGGTTGTCGGCTGTGCTCCGGCTCCGCCGGCCGAGGGCCCCTGAGGCCCGGACATGGTCGAGCTCGACCCAGCGACCGCAGTCGTGGGCGATGCCGAGGTGGCTGAAGACGCAGCCCCGGTCGCGGGCGATGACGCTGGCGCGGACGTCCGGCGGGACCGGTCCGGCCCTAGCCGATCTCGACAGGGGTCGGTAGCGCCAGAGCACCGGAGCTCACCGTGATTTGCTCGGGCGGGGCGACGGGCTCGCCGACCGCCATCCGCGCGGGGCCGGCGTCCCAGGCGAACAGCCGGCGAGCGTCGAGGAAGGCTGCGACCGCGGCGCGATCGACGACGACCGGGACGAGCCTCGCCCCCTCGGGCCGGACGTGGACGACGCCGAACCGAGTCGCCACCGGCAGGGCATGTTGCTCCGGGTCACCGGGTCGGCCGATGAACTGGGCCCGGGCAAGGCCCGCCAGCTGCAGGGCCACGTCGGGATAGACCCCGGACCCCGTCTTGAGGTCGAGCAGCCAGGTCTCGCCATCGATCTCGGCCCACAGGTCGGCCGTCCCGCCGTATTCGTGGCGGAGGTTCGCGACGAGGGTCTCGGACCCGAGGATCCGGGGCTCGAAGCGCTCGAGGAAGTCGCGGACGTAGGCGGCGACGAATGGCTCGACCTCGGGATCGATCCGAGCCGCCTGGCCCTTCGCCAGCGCCTCGGCCGCCGCGTGAACCCGCGTCCCGAGATCGGCGGCCGCGTCGCGCCGGAAGTCGGGGATCCGCTTGAGCCACTCGACAGCGGCCGTGGGCCCGCCGGTCTCGGCCATTCTGGCCAACATCGGGAGGTTCCGGACGGCGCAGGCCGCCGTCTCGCGCTTGGCCCAGCCGACAAGGCCGGGTTTGTCCTTGACGCCGAGGATCGTGGTTACGGACGGCATCAGCGTCCCCCCGTTCCAGCTGTACCGGTGACGGCTGTCGCGGACGAGGCCGACTTGGGTCGAGGTCGGGCGCGGGAGGGTGGCGGGAACCGTGCGAGTCATCGCAATGTGTCCTAGGTGAGTGTGCTTGTACCGCTAGAACGGTATATCACACAGAGCGATACGTCAATATCGTTCCGGAATGGATCGCGATCAGGCGATGGCCCGGGGACGTCGGCTCCGGGCTTACATCGAAGCTCGATTGCCGCTTGGCGATACTCGGTCGCCAACGGGACTCGCGAAGCGGATCGGCATCCGGCCGAACACCATGACGAACTGGTGGGCGAAGGGCACCACCCCCGACCAAGCCACTCTCAAGCTCGTGGCCGACGAGCTCGGGGTCGATCTCGGCGATCTGATCCAGGCGATCGAGGGGCCGTCACCGAGGCCGCGGGTCCTATCTGACCCCGACCTCGAGGCTCTGCTCGAACGCGCCGCGCGGCGGGGGGCGCAACTTGCGCTCGACGACCTGAGCCGGACGGACCGTTCCGACCGCAACTAGACCCGGCTCATCGCACCACTGACTGGGCAATCCAATCGGCAGGCCGGTCCTGCGGGGGCACTGTGGCCGAAGAGCTGCGGGCGCGGATGCCTGATGTAGATCGTGGGCCACGCCAGCGCCCACTGGCCCGAACGGTTGCACGGTTGCGCTATCGACCGGCGGATCGGACCCCCGGGTTACAGCTCGGGGAGTCCGGCCATCGCCTGAAGCGTGTTGCCGTGCAAGCTTCGCCGGGCGCGCGCGTCGCGGTTCGTGGTTGACGAGGTGGCCGTCCTGGACGGCCGCCGCAGTCCCGAACCGACGTCAGGCCGGGACCGTTGGCTCTACCACTGACGCATCCGGCAGCGACGGCCGGGATGACGACGTCTGTCTCGACCGCGCTGCCTGCAGGAGCCGCGAGATCGTGGTCGCGCCAAGGTCCGACGCGATCACCTCACTCTCCGCGACCGCTTCAGCGACCGCCGGCAAGGCGTCGGGCAGAACCTCAGCCATCGCAACGCCGGCGAGGGCGACGTCGAACCGCAGACCCAAATCGCGATATGCCGCAATAGCGTCGCGGAAGGCGACGAGCGCCCCGGGCTCATCTCCGGCGACAGCTGAGAGCATCGCTCGGATCAGCTGTGCCTCGACCCGGATCGCACCGCTCGGGACGCCGGCCAACGCCGACAACGCGTCGTTGGCGACATCTTGTCGCGCCAGGACGACCGCAGCCCGGGCGGCGAGCCCGATTTCGAAGAACCAGCCGTTTCGGCGTTCGATGAGCGGTGCGGCAATCTCGAGGGCCTCCTCGCGTCGGCCGTGGGCGTAGGCGTCCTTGACGAGAAAGGCCTGGGCGTTGCTGAGACTCTGGAAATCGTTCTCGGCACGGGCCTGCTCGAGCAGGCGACGCGCCTCGCCGGCATCGGCCCGATCCGTCCAGACCTCAAGGTCGTTCAGCACCGAACGCATCCAGCCCGCCTCGGCGCGACCCGGATCGAGCGCGATGAGCTCATCGATCGTCGTTCGGACCCAATCCCACTCGCCGACGCGGACGGCCGCCGTCGCGTTCCCGGCGTAATAGCCGTCGAACGAGCGGATTCCGAGGCGACGCGTCTGCTCGAGGCCTTGTCGAGTGAGGTTGAGCGACGTCCGCGGGTCGACGTCGATCGTCGTGCCCGCGAGATTGACACCCGCCCGCAGAGCCACCCGGTGGATCCCGTGGTCCTGCGCGTCTGCCATCGCGCCGCGGAGCATTGCAACGCTCTCTCGGGCGCGACCCAGGCCGGCGAGCGCACTGCCCTTGGTCACGAGTGCATCGGCGACGATCTCGTCCAGGCCGAGCGGTTCAGCCAGGCGCAACGCTCGGTCAGCGCCATTGACGGCGGCATCGAAGGCCGCGCGTCGGAAGTCGAGGTTCGCGACGAGACCCCAGTACCCAGCCACTGCCGCGGCCGCAGCGGGATCGTCCGCCAGAGCGTCCGCCTCAACATGCCAACGCTCGAGGATCTCGAGCGCACGAGATATGCGGCCGACCGGCAGCTCGGCGCGAGCCAATGCGGTGCCGACGCGGAGCGCACCAGCACGATCCTGAACGGCGGTGAGCCCTTCGACGGCCGCGGTCAGCGTCTGCACGGCGTCATCGAGATGGCTCGTGGCCAGCTCGAGCGCGCCGACTCGCTCGAGGAGCTGAGCCCGGGCCTGCGGGTCGGGCGTGACCTCGAGGGCCGCCCGCGCCGTCGCCGTCGCCTGCTCGAGGGCGCCGAGGGCCTCCGCCCGGGTCGACGCGGCGAGGAGCGCGATTCGGGCCTGCGCGGCTACGGCCTCACCCTCGGCTCCCTCCGGCGCCGCGTGATAGGCGGCAACGTAGTGCGTCGCCAATACACCGGCGAGCTCGTCATCGCCCAGTGCCTCGAAGTATCGAGCGGCGGCGAGGTGCCGGGCCCGGCGGTCGCGACGAGCAAGGGTCGCGTAGGCGACCTCGCGAACGAGCGCCTGGACGAACGCGTGCTGGCCCCGCGTCGGAGCGCGCGGGTCGGTCTCGATCGTCAGGACCTCCCGGCTGACGAGGGCCGCAAGGCGCGGCGCCAAGACGTCTTCGGGCTGGCCGGCGAGCGCGGAGAGGGCGGCCGAGGAGAACGACTGCCCGAGGACGGCGGCGTCCTCGAGGAGGGCTCGGTCATCGGGGTCGAGGGCGTCGAGCCGGGCCCCGACGAGGGCCCGGAGCGTCGGCGGGACCTCCAAGTCGGTGAGCTCGCCGGACAGAATGAACCGGCCCTCGTGCTCGGTGAGCACGCCCTTGGCCGCCAGCATCCGCACCGTTTCGACTGCATAGAGGGGAATGCCATCAGCGCGCTGGACAATCCGATCGACGGTGGCGGCATCGAGGCCAGGAGCCATGCCTTCGAGGAGCTCGCGCATCGAGGCGCCCGAGAGCGGGTCGAGCCGCATCGAGATCGCCCCGCGTCGGTTTGAACCCCAGCCTGGCCGGCGGTCGAGAAGCTCGGGACGGGCGAGCGTCAGGACGAAGATCGGATGGGTTCGAGCCCAGTCCATTAGGTGTTCGAGGAAGTCAAGCAGGCCGTCGTCGGCCCACTGGATGTCCTCGAACACGAGGGCCACCGTTCGATCAACAGCGAGACGCTCGAAGAACGTTCGCCACGCGGCGAAGAGCTCCTCACGACCACCGCTCGGGGTCTCGCCCTGGCCGAGGAGCGCCAACAAGCGGGGTGTGATCCACGCCCGCTCTTCCGCCGAAGGCACGTGCCGCTCGAGCATCTCGCCGATCGCTCGCCGCGTCGTCGTCTCGTCGGCGCCTTCGACGATCCCCGCCCGGCGGCGGATCATCTCGCCGAGGGCCCAGAAGGTGACGCCTTCGCCGTACGACGGCGAGCGGCCGCGGTGCCACCAGACCGGTTCGACCACCCCGTCGAGGTACTTCTCGAGCTCCCAGGCGAGACGGCTCTTGCCGATGCCGGCTTGTCCAACGAGCGAGATGAGGCGGGCGCGTCGTTCCCGCCCCGTGGCGTGGAACTGCTCCTTGAGCATCCGGAGCTCATCGTTGCGCCCGACGAACGGCGGTTCGATGCGGTCGGCTCGGCGAGCCCCGCCCCGCTCGGCGACCACCCGGAGGGCCTGCCAGGACGGCACGGGTGTGGGCTTGCCCTTGAGGATTCGCTCCCCCGCGGGCTCGAAGGCGATCGCGGACTCGGCGGCGATTCGCGTCGCTTCGCCGACGAGAACGGTGCCGGGCGCCGCGACCGATTGCAGGCGGGAGGCCGTGTTGACGAGGTCGCCGGCCACCATGCCCTGATCGTGTGCACCTAGCGTCACGGCGGCTTCACCGGTGAGCACCCCGGCGCGAAGCTGTAGCTCGGCGCCTGCCTCCGCGCCGAGCGCCGGCACGGCGTCGACCAGTTCGAGGGCTGCTCGCACGGCGCGTTCTGCGTCGTCTTCTCGGGCGACGGGTGCTCCCCACACGGCCATCACCGCGTCGCCGATGAACTTCTCGATCGTGCCGCCGTACCGAGCGATGATCTCGCGACACCGTTCGAAGTAGCGGCTCAGCAACTCTCGGACCGCCTCCGGGTCTCGATCCGCCGACAACGTCGTGAAGCCCACGAGGTCGGCGAAAAGGACGCTGACGAGTCGGCGCTCGGCGACCGGCAGGTCGCCCGATCGGGGACGACCCCCAACCTCGACCCGATCGGAGCCGACCGGCCCGACCGGGGAGATGCCGTCTACGCCATTGGCGATGGGCGTGCCACCGAGCGGCGAACCGCACCGCCCGCAGAACTTCGCCTCCGCTTCGTTCGGTGTCCCGCACACCGGACAGCCGTGCTCGAGCGCAGCCCCGCACTCCAGACAGAAGCGCCGTCCCGGCCCGTTCGCGGCGCCGCATCGGCGGCAGGACACGATTCGCTCTCCCGCCCCGATCATCTGGACGCCAGCGTACGGACGGGCCGCCGGTCGTCAAGGTCACGCGCCCAGTTTCCGGCGGCGCAGGGCGGAAGCGCGACTGCCAACCCGACCCGACCGAGATCGCGCGTTCCGAGTTCGTTGGCGATCCGATCAGCGACCCGCGGGACGTCGATCCGGATGGCGTGCCCGCGTTAACGTCCGTGTCGAGGGGCGAGACGGGTGTCGATTCTGATGACAACCCGACGAGGTCGCGGGTCGGACGGCGGCGTCCCCTCCGGTCAGCCCTCGTACTCGAAGCCGATCTTCAGCTCGACCCGGTACTCGACGATCTCACCGTCCTCGACGATCGCGCTCGACTTCACGACCTCGACGGTCTTGATGTTGCGGACCGTTCGGGACGCGGTAGCGACGGCCTGGCGGGCCGCGTCGGACCACGAGCGCGGGCTTGTCCCGACCATCTCCCGGATGATGATCACGCCCATGTGCTGGACCTCCCCGGCTGGTGCCCGGGCGCGGGGTCAGGCCGCGAGCGGGCGAGCTATGCGCTGGCGGGCGCGGCGGCCGGCGTGATGAGGCCGGCTCGGACCTTGTCGAAGCAGCTGCTGCAGTAGACGGGCCGATCGGTCCGCGGTGCGAATGGAACCATGGCCTGGTTGCCGCAGGCATTGCAGACGGCCGCGTGGTACTCGCGCGGGCCGCCGGTCCGGGCGCGCTTGGCCACGGCCCGGCAGTTCGGGCAGCGCTGCGGCAGGTTCAGGAGGCCCTTCTCGGCGAAGAACCGCTGCTCGCCGCTCGTGAAGAGGAACGACTCGCCGCAGTCGCGGCAACTGAGGGTGCGGTCTTCGAACACCGGGTCCTCCTCCGCTCGAGGGTCATGCGACCGTTTGCATCCGCCCCCCGACGGCCCCGGAAACTGGTGGGCAGGATAGGCCCGGAGTCAAGCGTTGGGAACCCGCGGATGTCCTAGTCATTCGCCGCACCGGGCTTCGATTGCCGGTCGGTCTAGATTCGGCCGTGCGGCAGGGCGATGGCGCTGCCCAAGGAGGTTCGAGATGAACGTGTTCATCGTCGAGGTCGAGAACCGGGCCGGCCAGCTGTCGCGGATCGTGACCGCCCTGGGTAGTGCCGGCGTCAACATCACGACGGGCGCCGGGTTGGGCCTCTCCGACTCGGGCGGCTTCGGCTTCGTGACCGACGACGAGAACGGGGCGCGGCAGGCGCTCAACGCGGCCTCGATCATGTTCAAGACCGTTCCGGTTGTCGGGGCGATGGTGCCGAACGCGGCCGGCGGGCTGGCCCAAGCGGCGCGGAAGCTCGCCGGCGCGGGCGTCAACGTCCAGTTCGTGGCCCCGATGGCCATGCGCGGCCAGGACACGGTCGTGGTCTTCGGGGTCGACGACGCGGCGGCCGCGAAGGCCGCCCTCGGGGAGCTCGCCGCCGACGTGTGAGCCGCCGACACGTCGCCCGGCGCGGGATCAGGCGGCGTCAGACCTCGGCGTAGCGCTGGCCGGCATAGCTCTGGAACCGCGTCTGCGACTTCTTGAACCAGAGCTGGATCTCGCCGGTCGGGCCGTTGCGGTGCTTGGCGAGCTTGACGTTGATGACCTCGCCGTCGGGCGACTCCTCCTCGCCCGCCTTGCCCTCCTTCTCGCGCCACAGGAACACGACGAGATCGGCATCCTGCTCGATGGCGCCGGACTCGCGCAGGTCAGACAGCCGCGGCTCCTTCGACTCGCGCATCTCGGGCTGGCGTGACAGCTGGGACAGGGCCATCACCGGGACGCTGAGCTCGCGGGCGAGCGCCTTGAGCCCGCGGCTGATCTCGCTGACCTCCTGGACCCGGTTCGCATCGCGGCTCGTCGAGGTCGCCTGCATGAGCTGCAGGTAGTCGACGATCACGAGATCGAGGCCCGACTCCGCCTGGAGGCGGCGCGCCTTCGTCCGGAGCTCCATCGTCGTGATGTTCGGCGTGTCGTCGATGTAGAGGGCTGCCTCGGACAGGTCGTTCATCGCCGGCGCGATCCGGGCGAAGTCGAGCTCCTCGAGGAAGCCGGTCCGGAGGCGCTTGGAGTCGATGTTGGCAACGCTCGACAGCAGGCGGAGGACGAGCTGCTCCTTGCTCATCTCGAGGCTGAAGACGCCGACGCTCTTGCCCTCCCGGACCGCGGCGTGCTCGGCGACGTTCAGGGCGAAGCTCGTCTTGCCGACGCTCGGCCGGGCGGCGACCACGATCAGGTCGCTCTTCTGGAAGCCGGTCGTCAGCGAATCGAGGTCGAGGAACCCGGACGCGATGCCGCTGATCTCGCCGCGGTGGGCGTGGAGGTAGTCGAGCCGGTCGTAAGCGGCGTGCAGCAGCTCCTTGAGCACGCTGAACCCGGCGGTGATCCGCCGGCTCGAGACCTGGAAGAGCTCCGACTCGGCTCGATCGATCGCCTCCTGGATCTCGGCCGGGTCCTCGTAGCCGATCCCGGCGATCTTGCCGGCGGCCCCGATGAGGTTCCGGAGGACGGCCTTGCGCTCGACGATCCGGGCGTACTGCACGGCGTGGACCGCGGTCGGCGTCTGGTTCGACAGGGTGGCGAGGTAGGCGCGCCCACCGATCGCCTCGAGCTCGCCGTTCCGCTCGAGGGTCTCGGCAACGGTGACGAGGTCGACGGGCTCGCGCCGCTCGAACAGCTCGAGCATCGCCTTGTAGACATTGGCGTGGGCCTGGCGGTAGAAGTCCTCCGGCCGGAGAAACTCCGCGATCTCGATGATGGTCTCACGGTCGATGAGGACCGCGCCCAGGACCGATTGCTCGGCTTCGAGACTCTGGGGCGGGAGTCGATCAATCACGGCGGCAGGGACTCCGATCGAGGGGTCTCTGACTGTGCCGTGGGGGCGGCGGCAGCGATCAACGAAGGCGGTTGGGCGGTGATCCGGTTCTCCACCAACTTCCCGCCGCTGTCGGCGGGCTGTGGACCATCGTGTGGATAAGCCGTGTCAGCTGTCCGTCACAACCGAACCCCGCCACGCACCCAACGTGCGTCCGGCAGGGCCGACCTAGTCGAGCCGCCGGATGACCCCGATCAGCTTCCCCTGGATCCGCACGTCGTCGTAGAACTGCGGCGCGTAGTCGGGGTTCGCGGGCTGGAGACGGATGCGGTCCTTCTCCTTGAAGAAGCGCTTCAGGGTGACCGCGTTCTCCTCGACCTGGGCGACGACGATGTCGCCGTTGCGGGCCGTCGTCTGCGGGCGGATGAGCACGAAGTCGCCGTCGGCGATGTGCTCCTCGATCATCGAGTTGCCCCGGACCTTCAGAACGTAGGCGTCCCCCGACGGGGCGAGCAGGTCCGGCACCGCGATCGATTCCGAGGCGTCCTGGTAGGCCTCGATCGGGCCGCCGGCGGCGATCTCGCCGACAATGGGCAGGACGTGCGCCTCGGCCGTGACGGCCTGGGGCACGAGCTCGTTCGTGAGGCCCAACTGGATCGCGGCCGTTGGCGTTAGGCGGATCGCGCGCGACTGCGCGGCCCCACGCTCGAGGTAGTTCTCGCGCTCTAGGATCATCAGGTGGTGATGGACGGCCGAGGTGGAGCTGAGGCCGACGGCGAGCGCGATCTCGCGAACCGATGGGGGATAGCCCCGGGCGCGGAGCGTCGCCGCGATGTAGGTGAGGATCTTCAGCTTCCGATCGGCATCGTGCCTGGTCACTCGCGACTCCCGTGCGGCTGGGGCGATCCCATCATACCGAACGGGTGTTCGATGTCAAGGCGTCGGGGCGGTCGTGCGAGGGCGGGCTGCTAGACTCCGGGTCCCCATCGGGTCAGCCCAGGAGATCGACCATTCCCGCGACCACGCGCGAGGGCCGGACCGCCCGAGCCGCGCGCCACGACTTTCATCGCGATGAGCGCGAAGCGGCCGATGGCCGCGGTCGCAAGCCGGCACGCCGGCGGCGCGGCTCGTCGATGAGCCGGCTGCTCGGGATCCTGGCGTTCCTGCCGCTCGCCGGGCGAGCCCCGCTGTACGCGCGGCTGATCTGGGCGCTGCTGCTCGACGACCGGGTCCCGGCCTCGCGCAAGGCAATCCTGGCCGGGGCGTTCGGCTACGTGCTCCTCGGGCGCGATCTCATCCCGGACGACGTGCCGCTCCTCGGCGGCCTCGACGATCTCGTCGTGGTCGCGATCGCGGTCGACCTGTTCCTCGACGGGGTCGACGAGGACGTCCTCGCCGAGAAGCTCGTGCTGATGGGCATCCCGCGCTCGGCGTACGAGGAGGACGTGACCCGCATCCGGCGGATGCTGCCGGGGCCCGTGCGCCGCACGATCCGCCGCATCCCCGGGGCGCTCGAGGTCGCCGGCCAGGCCGTCGGCCAGGCGAACCTCGGACCCCGCATCCGATCGCTGTTCGAACGAGGCTCCGCCTGGGAGCCCGAGGCCGGAGACATGGAGGAATCACCCGCGTGAAGGTCATCCTGACCAGGGACGTCGCCAAGCTCGGCAAGTCGGGCGAGATGAAGACCGTCGCCGACGGCTTCGCGACCAACTACCTGATCCCCCAGCAGCTCGCCGTGCCCGCCGCGGGCGGCGCCTATCGCGCCTGGCAGCACGACATCGCCTCGCGGGAGGACAAGCGCGTTCGCGAGCGCGCAGACGCCGAGGTCACCGCCAACCGGATCGCCTCGACGACCCTGACGATGGGCGTGAAGGTCGGCGACGCCGGGAAGCTCTACGGCTCGATCGGGGCCAAGGAGATCGCCGAGGCGCTCGGCCGGCGCGGGATCGTCGTCGACCGCCACAAGGTCGAGCTCGAGGAGCCGCTCAAGTCGCTCGGGACGTACAAGGTCGCGGTGAAGGTCTTCGCCGGCCTGACGCCCGAGGTGACGGTCGTCGTCGAACCGAAGGGCTGACGCGCGGGCACGATCCCGCGTAGGCCCGGGGCGGGCAGCGTCCCGCGGCACAGCGCCGTTTTCGCAATCTATTCCTGGGGCGACTCGGCGGCAGTCGCGGCGGGACCGTTTCGCGCCACGGGACGGTTTCCGCCATCTAGTCATGGGGCGACTCGGCGGCTGGACACCTGGCGATCGGACCCTACGGTCCGTGCGTGGTGGACGGACTCGTTCCGGATGCGAACAGTCAGAATCGGCCCCACGTGCCTGTCTGACGAAGCAACGCGGACTTAGAGTCGGTGGGGTCCGTGTGACACTGAACCTCACGGCCGGGGCGCACGACGGCGTCACGACGGAGGCGCCGCGGTCCTGCCTGACACGGGCCTGACGACCTGACGACCCGGCAGGTGACGGGGGCCCCACCGGCGACACCGTCGTGGCGACGGGCCTGACGGCCGACGTGGCACGAGGGCGGCGCATCATCGGGGCGTGACGAGCGCCGCACGCCCGGGATCGGGCAACGAGCCGCGGACGATCCTTCACGTCGACCTCGACGCGTTCTTCGCCGCCGTCGAGCAGCGCGACCACCCCGAGCTGCGCGGCAAGCCCGTCGTCGTGGGGATCGGCGGGGCGAATGATCGCGGGGTCGTCAGCGCGGCGTCGTACGAGGCGCGCCGGTTCGGCGTCCACTCGGCGATGCCGATTCGGACGGCGAAGCGGCTTTGCCGCGACTGCCTGTTCGTGCCGGTCGACGGGGCGCAGTACCAGCGCGTCAGCCGGGAGGTCATGGCGATCCTCCGGCGGTTCACGCCGCTTGTCGAGCCGATCTCGATCGACGAGGCGTGGCTCGACGTGACGGGGTCGCGGGCGCTGTTCGGTGACGGGGCCTCGATCGCGGCGAGGATCAAGCAGACGATCCGTGACGAGCTCGGGCTGACCGCGAGCGTCGGCGTGGCGCCGACGAAGCTCGTGGCGAAGATCGCCTCCGATCTCCGGAAGCCGGACGGCTTGGTGGTCGTCGCGCCCGGCGACGAGGCGACCTTCCTCGAGCCGCTGCCGATCTCGCGCCTGTGGGGCGTCGGGCCGTCGACCGCGGCGGCGCTGCGGGACTTCGGGGTGGCGACGATCGGCGACCTGCAGCGGCTCGACCCGTCGGCGCTCGTGCGGCGGTTCGGGCCGCACGGACCGTCGCTCATTGCCCGGGCCTACGGCGTCGACCCCGACCCGGTCGACGATCCGGACCGGGCGAAGTCGATCGGCCACGAGCACACGTTCGACGAGGACACGTCGGATCCGGAGGTCCTCGAGCGGACCCTCCTGGCGATGTCCGAGGGCGTCTCGGGCCGCCTGCGCCACGCCGGGGTCAAGGCGTCGACGGTGACGGTGAAGGTGCGCGACTCGTCGTTCGAGACCCTGACCCGGCAGCGGACGCTGATCGAGCCGACCGACATGACCGAGCCGATCTGGCGAGCGGCGCTCGACCTCGCCCGGCCGCACCTGCGCGGCAGGAAGATCCGCCTTGTCGGAGTCACTGCGTCGAACTTCGGGGAGCGCGAGCAGCTCGGGCTGTTCGGCGGTGACGATCGCCAGCGGCGCGTCGTCGAGGCGGCCGACGAGCTGCGCGAACGATTCGGGACCCGGGCCGTGACTCGGGCGCGCCTGCTCCGGACGGGCATCCCGGCGCCGTTCGAGCGCGACCTCGGAACGGCCGTCGAACAGCGCGGGCTGCATGCGGAGGGCGCGAGCGGGACCGGCCGCCGGCGCCGGGCGACTCGGGCGCCCGGCGGCCCAGATGGCGGCATCGGTCGTGACACCGAAGGTGGCACGGACGAAGTCGATGCTCCGGTCGAAGACGGCGACGGGGCCTCTTGACACCGAACAGGCGTTCGATCTAGCCTCTCGCCGTAATCGAACAGACGTTCTCTCGGTCAGTGCCCGGCCGACGGAGCCCAACAGCCAGTCCGCCCCCCGGGAAGGAGCCAGCGATGGCGATGACACGAGTTCAGCCGGTAGAGGTCCACGTGCGCGCCGATTGGTTCGACGGTCGGCCGCGGGAAGTCGAATGGGCCGGCCGGCGCCTGCCCGTCCGCGAGATCGTCTCCGTCCGCGACGAGACGGCGGCGTTCCCCGTCATGACCGGGCCGCGAACCCTCTTCGAGGTCAGCACCGAGGTCGCGACCTTCAGCCTCTCGTTCCGGCACCGGTCCCGGCGCTGGACGATCGAGGGCCTGGACCGGATCGACCGGGCCGCCTGACCCGGATCACCTGATCGCGACGGCGAGTGCCCACGAGCCCGTCGCGAGTGCCGGCGAGGCTCCTCCCCGAGCCGGCAGCTCGGGCACGGACGAGGGCGCCGGTACCGCCCTCGTCCGATCGCCCGCCCGGACCCGCATAATTCGGGGCTGTGCCCGATGCCACACCCTTCGCGGGGCTGACCCTCCGCGAGTTCAACGATCGACTCGCGTCGTCCGACCCCGTGCCGGGCGGCGGAAGCGCATCCGCGATCGCCGGCAGCCTGGCCGCCTCGCTCGTGACGATGGTCGCGGAGCTGTCGAAGCGGCCGCGCTACATGGAGCATGCGTCGCTGCACGGCGCGGTCGAGGATCGCGGCCGCGAGCTGACGACCCGGCTGCTCCAGCTGGCGGACGACGACGCCGAGAGCTACGCCGCGTTCGGGACGGCGATGAAGATGCCGAAGGACACCGACGAGGAGCGGGCGGCAAGGGCCGCCGCCATTCGCGCCGCTGCCCGACGCGCGTCCGAGGTGCCGCTGGATTGCCTCCAGGCATGCTTCGAGGTCGTCCTCGCGGCCGAGCTCCTCGCGGGCCGCTGCAACCAGAACGCGTCGTCCGACCTGACCGTCGCGACGCTGCTCGCCGAGGCCGCCGCCAAGGGCGCGGCCGCGAACGTGCGGGTGAACCTCCCGTCGGTCGGTAACGAGGCGTGGGCGGTCGAGACCGAGGCGCGGGTCGACAAGCTGCTCGAGGACATCGCCGACACGTCGTCGAGCTGCCGCGAGGTCGTCCGGTCGGGCGGGCTCCGGGGCCCCGTGCCAGCCGGCACGATCGACGACTCGCCGAGGTGACCGTGCCGGGAGCCGCGACGAAGCCGGCTCCGAAGCCTTCCGAGTCGGCATCCAGCGGCGGTGACGCCGGAGTCCGGCCCACCGCCCGCCTCCTCGAAGGTGCGCCGATCGCGGCCGAGATCCGGGCGGGCGTCGCGGCCGATGTCGCGGCCTACGCGGCGACCCATGGCCGGCCGCCGGGGCTCGCCGTTGTCGTGTGCGGCCGCAGCGCGCCGTCGATGGTCTATCTCGACCGCATCCTCAGGGCCTGCGAATCCGCCGGGATCGCCACCCGGATGGTCGACGTCCCGGGCGACGACGCCGCGACCCAGGATCACGAGCTTGCCGCGGCCATTCGGCGGCTGAACCAGGACCCGGAGACCGCCGGGATCATCGTCCAGATGCCGCTCCCCGCCGGCGTCCCGCTGCGAACGGTCGTCGACGCCATCGATCCGGCCAAGGACATCGACGGCGTCCACCCGCTCAACGCCGGCCTCCTGCGCCTCGGCTACGAGGGCTTCGTCCCGGCCACGGCCCACGCGGCGATGGAGATGCTCGGCCGGTCGGGCGTCCGAATCGAAGGCTCGGATGCCGTCGTCATCGGCCGCTCGCCGGTCGTCGGGATGCCGGTGGCGTTCATGCTGACAATGGCCAACGCCACGGTCACCGTCTGCCACTCGAAGACCCGGGACCTCGCGTCGAAGGTCCGCCGCGCGGACATCGTCGTCGTCGCGGCGGGACGGCCGGGCCTCGTGACGGGCGCCATGCTCAAGCCCGGGGCGGTCGTCATCGACGTCGGGATCAACGTCGTCGACGGCCACCTCGTGGGCGACGTCGACTTCGCCAGCGCCCGCCAGGTCGCTGGAGCGATCACCCCGGTCCCGGGCGGCATCGGGCCGCTCACCAACTCGCTCCTGCTCGCCCATCTCGTCCGGGCGGCCCAGCGCCAGGCCGCGGGGCCACCGAGCGGGCCGCGTGCCACCACCACCGCCGAACCCCGAAAGGACTGACCGCGTGCCGTCGGATCTCGAGATCGCCCGTTCCGTCACCCCGCGGCCGATCGTCGACGTCGCCCGCGATCTCGGCCTCCGCGATGACGAGATCGAGCCCTACGGCTCGACGAAGGCGAAGATCAAGCTTGAGGCGATCACGCGGCTCGAAGCCGAGCGACCGCGCGGCAAGTACGTGGTCGTGACCGGGATCACCCCAACGCCGCTCGGCGAGGGCAAGAGCACGACGACCGTCGGGCTCGCGCAGGGGCTGAACAGGATCGGCCGCAAGGCGGCCGTCTGCATCCGCCAGCCGAGCCTCGGCCCGGTCTTCGGGATCAAGGGCGGCGCCGCCGGCGGCGGCTACAGCCAGGTCATCCCGATGGAGGATTTCAACCTCCACCTGACCGGCGACGTCCACGCGATCGGGGCGGCCCACAACCTCGCCGCCGCGTTCATCGACAACCACCTCCACCACGGCAACCAGCGCGGGATCGACGCCTCGAGCATCCTCTGGCCGCGGGTCGTGGACATCTCCGACCGGGCGCTCCGGAAGGTCGTCATCGGACTGGGCGGCAAGGAGAACGGGGTTCCCCGCGAGACCGAGTACGTGATCACGGTCGCCAGCGAGGTCATGGCGATCCTGGCGCTGGCCTCGGACCTCCAGGACCTCCGGTCGCGGCTCGCCCGGGTCGTCCTCGCGACGACGCGGGACGGCACGCCGATCACCGCCGAGGACTTGAAGGTCGCGGGCTCGATGACGGTCCTGCTCAAGGACGCGATCAAGCCGAACCTCCTCCAGACCCTCGAGGGCGGCCCGGCGTTCGTCCACTGCGGGCCGTTCGCGAACATCGCCCACGGCAACAACTCGGTCCTGGCCGACCGGATCGCGCTCGTGACGAACGAGATCGTCTGCACCGAGGCCGGCTTCGGGGCCGACATGGGCGCCGAGAAGTTCTTCGACATCAAGTGCCGGGCCAGCGGGCTCAGGCCGGATGCCGCCGTGATGGTGGCGACCATCCGGGCGCTCAAGATGCACGGCGGCGTCGGGAGGATCGTGGCCGGCAAGCCGCTCGATCCGGCCCTCCAGGAGGAGAACGTCGAGGCCGTCACTCGGGGCGGTGCGAACCTCGCGAAGCAGATCGAGAACGTCGGCTTGTTCAACGTCCCGGTCGTCGTCGCAATCAACGCCTTCCCGACCGACACGCCCGCCGAGGTCGAGGCGGTCCGCCAGGTCGCGCTGGCCGCCGGCGCGCGAGCGGCCGAGGTCGCGAACAACTGGGCCGAGGGCGGTAACGGGGCCCGCGAGCTCGCGGCCGCGGTCTGGGACGCAGCCTCGGAGGGCGCTCCGAACTTCCAGCTGCTCTACCCGGACGACGCGCCGCTGACCCAGAAGATCGAGACGATCGCGACGAAGGTCTACGGCGCGGACGGGGTCGACCTGCTGCCGGCCGCGGCGAAGCAGCTGGCCCAGTACCAGGCGCTCGGGTTCGGGGGCCTGCCAATCTGCATGGCCAAGAGCCAGTACTCGCTGAGCCACGACGCCGCGCTGAAGAACCGTCCGACCGGCTTCCGCGTCCCGATCCGGGAGGTCAGACTCTCGGCCGGGGCCGGCTTCGTGACCCCATTGGCGGGCGAGATGCGGACCATGCCGGGCTTGCCCTCGCGCCCGGGGGGCGAGAACATCGACATCGACGCGGACGGCGAGATCGTCGGGCTGTTCTGATCGGTCGTCCCGTCGGGCGTTCCGGGCTGGCCCACGCGCGACGCGGAGCGAGACACCAGGGAGAGGCATGATCGTCGGGCAGAGCGCGATCGACGAGCTTCGACGCGGGTTCACGGGCGAGGTCATCGAGCCCGGCAGCGCCGCGTACGACGACGCTCGTCGCTCGTTCAACGCGATGATCGATCGCCGCCCCGCGGTGATCGCCCAGCCGTCCGACGACACCGAGGTCGGCCGGGCCGTGCGCTTCGCCCGCGATCACGACCTGCCGATCGGCGTCCGGGGCGGCGGGCACTCCGTGGCCGGCCACGGGCTGGTCGACGACGGCGTCGTCATCGACCTCCGTCGGATGCGCCGCGTCGTCGTCGATCCGATGCGCCGCCGCGCGAGCGCGGGCGGCGGGGCGAACTGGGAGGAGTTCGACGGCGCGACGCAGGTCCACGGCCTGGCGGTCACGGGCGGGACGTTCGTCGACACGGGGATCGCCGGCCTGACGCTCGGCGGCGGCATAGGCTTCCTCATGGGCCTGTGCGGTCTCACCTGCGACAACCTGATCGGAGCGCAGGTCGTGGACGCGGAGGGTCGGACGCTCGAGGTCACCGCCGAGACGGACGCCGAGCTGCTGTGGGCCCTCCGGGGTGGTGGCGGGAACTTCGGGATCTGCACCCGGCTCGACTACCGGCTCCACGAGGTCGGCCGGATGTTCGGCGGCGAGGTCGTCGTCGCCCTCGGGGACGGCTCGGTCCTCCGGCGCTACGCAGAGGCCCAGGTCTGGGCGCCCGATGGCCTCGTGGCGATGTGTTACGTCGCCAACTCACCCGAGCTCGGCGACGCGGTCTCGATCCAGATGGCCTGGCTCGGGACGCCGGCGACGGGCACGGAGCTGGCAAACGCGATCCTCGGCGACGCCCCGGTGCTGGCCGGCTCGTTCGGGCCGGCGACGTACCAGGAGATCCAGGGCATCGCCGGGATCCTGCCGCCCACGTACCGGCACTACTGGAAGTCGTCGTTCGTGAGCGACCTCTCGGCGCCGATCGTGGACGAGGTCGTCGAGCTCATCCGTCAGCGGCCCGCGGGCCTGTCGGGGATCCTCATCGAGCCGATCCATGGCCAAGCCCGCCGCTACGGCTTCGAGCACTCCTGCTTCCCCCAGCGCCAGGCCCACTTCCATGTCAGCGGCCTCGGGATCTGGGAGCGGCCGGAGGACGACGACGCCGAGATCCACTGGGTCCGCTGGCTCGCCGGGCGGATGAAGGCCCTCGGGGTCGGTGGGACGTACGTCAACTACACGGCACCCGACGAGCCGCCCGATCGCGCCCGCTCGGCCTACCCGGGACCCGTCTTCACGCGCCTCCGCCAGATCAAGCGCCGTGTCGATCCGTCGAACGTCTTCGACTCGAACGTGAACATCCCGCCGGGCGCCTGAACAACAGGCCCCCGCTCAGCGTCCGGCGCCGCTCAGCGCGCCGCCTCGTTCCACCAGCCGAGGACCCGGAGCGCGCGGAGCGTGTTCCAGCGGCTGGGCTCGTCCTCGGCCTCGTCGACCTCCGGGATGAGATGCGAGGGCATCCGCCAGTCGAGCAGCCAGCGGCCGTCCTCGCCGCGCTTCTGCTCGACGAGCTCGACTGCCTCGGTCATCCGCGCGTCAGGGGCGCCGGCCCGACGGAAGTGGTCGAGGCCGCGCAGGACGTCGTAGTGCCAGCCCGGTGGGAAGACGAACGCGGTGAACCGCCGGTCGGCGATCTCCCCGGTCGACAGGCGACGGAGCAGGTGTCGCTCGAGCAGGTACTCCTGCCCGCGGAGGCGAGCGGCGACGACGTCGGCGTTCCCGCCCGCCGCGCGCTCGAACTCGAGCAGGCCCTCGAGGACGTTGATCGAGGTGCTGAACGAGCCGCGGGTCGAGCCGTTCTCCTGCTCACAGTTCCAACCGCCGTCGGCCATCTGCTCGCCGAGCAGGCGGTCGACGAGCCCTGACACGTCCTCGCCGAAATAGGCACCGAGGGCGACGACCCGGCTGTTGATGCAGGGCTCGACCTCCCCGACGAAGAACGGGTGCTCGTCCCACCAGTGCCAGGTCACGTGGTCGCGGACGCGGCCCACGGCCAGGCGCGCTTCGGGGCTCGCCGGATCGAGGCCGAGGTCCCGGAGCCAGAGGAGGTTGACGAACGCGGTGCCTTCCGGGGTCGAGGTCCACTCGTGGTCATCCGGGTTGGGCGCCCAGGTCCCGTCGGGTGCCTGTCGGCGCAGGACCGAGGCGCCCCAGCCATGGGTGCCCACCAATGCCCGTTCGCGGTCGACCACGTCGGTCGTCGCGTCCGTCAGGTCGCGCATGACCTGCCAGCGGATCGACGGATCCGCGTCGAGGAGCCAGGCCAGCACGGCCGGGGACGGGGCTTCGCGGGCCGGCGCCGCCTCGCTCAGAAGTGCAGGACTCCGCCCGCGAGGGCGAGCGACAGCGCGATCGCCAGCCCGAGCAGGATCCCGAGGAGGCCGGCGCCCCAGGCGCGGAGGTCGAGGGGCCCGAGCGCGGCCCCCGCGTGGGCGTGGTCGTCGTGGCCGTGGGCATCGCCGTGATCGGCCATCGAGCCGTGCGCGCCGACCATCCCGTCGCCGGCGTGGGTCGTGGCGTTCGGTTCGGAGGCCATCGGCCGCATCCTACACTCGGCGGGTGACCCGGGACGCCCGGCTGCTGTTCGCGGCGCGGGCCGTCCGGATGTTCGGGTATGGGTCCCTCGCCGTCATCCTCGTCCTCTACCTGTCGGCGGCCGGGTTGGACGGCGCCGCGATCGGGCTGCTGCTCAGCCTGACCCTCGTCGGCGACACGTTCGTCAGCCTCTGGCTGACCACCCATGCCGATCGGCTGGGGCGGCGGCGAACCCTCCTGGCGGGCGCGGTCCTGATGATCGCCGCGGGCCTGGTCTTCGCCTCGCAGACGGCGTTCGCGGTCCTGCTCGTCGCCGCGACGATCGGGGTCTTGAGCCCGTCGGGCAACGAGGTCGGGCCGTTCTTGGCCGTCGAGCAGGCGTCGCTAGCCCAGGTCACGGACCCGAGTCGACGGACGAACGTCTTCGCCTGGTACAACCTCGCCGGCTACGTCGCGACCGCCGTGGGCGCCCTCATCACCGGACTGGCGGTCGGCGCCCTGCGGGGCGGCATGGGCATGGCCGAGCTGGCCGCGGACCGGTTGATCCTGCTGGCCTACGCCGCTGTCGGCCTCGGGCTCGTGCCGCTGTTCCTGGCAATCTCGAGGGCCGTCGAGGTGCCGCCGGTCGACACCTCGATCGCCCGACGGCTCGGGCTCCATCGGTCGCGAGCCGTCGTCTTCCGGCTGGCGGCTCTGTTCGGGCTCGACGCCTTCGCCGGCGGCTTCGTCATCCAGAGCCTGATCGCGTTCTGGTTCTACACCCGGTTCGGCGTTCCCGAGCCCGTGCTCGGCGTCATCTTCTTCGGCGCGAACATCCTCGCCGCGGTCTCGGCGCTCGCGGCCGCCTCGATCGCCCGCCGGATCGGGCTCATCAACACGATGGTGTTCACCCACCTGCCGTCGAACGTGCTGCTGATCCTCGTGCCGCTCATGCCGAACCTGCCACTGGCGATCCTCGTCCTGCTCGCCCGGTTCTCGATCAGCCAGATGGATGTGCCGACCCGCCAGAGCTACACGATCGCGGTGGTCGCCCCGGACGAGCGATCGGCCGCGGCCGGCGTCACCGGTGTCGCCCGGACGACGGGCGCCGCGATCTCGCCACTCCTGGCAGCGCCGCTCATGTCGACCGCCGCCGTGGCCGGGCTGCCGTTCATCATTGCCGGCGGCCTCAAGATCGCGTACGACCTGCTGCTATTCCGGGCGTTCCGGGCCCAACCGACACCCGAGGAGGCGCGCAGAGCCTGAGCTGGCTGCTAGCTCGCGGCCCGCTCGCGCTTCGGCCAGCCCGGTCGGCCGAGCCGGAACCAGACGAAGAGCGCCACGAGCACCACGACCACGACGAGGATCAGCGTGTCGAACGGCTGCAGCGCGTGGCGGATGTCCTCCCAGCGCGAGCCGAGCTGCTCCCCGGCGTAGACGAGGACGGCCGACCACAGAAAGGCTCCGGCCGTCGAGTAGGCGATGAACGTCCCGAGCGGCATCCGGGCCACGCCGGCCGGGAACGAGATGAACGTCCGGACGAGCGGTAGCAGCCGGCTGAAGAACGCCGTGGCGGGTCCGTATCGCTGGAAGAAGCGATCGGCGGCCTCGAGCTCGTGCGGCCGGATGAGCAGATACCGGCCCCACCGATCGAGGAACGGCCGGCCGCCCCAAGCGCCGATCGCGTAACCGATCAGCGAGCCGATCGTGTTGCCGATCGTCGCGGCGACGACGACGAGCCAGAACGACCACGGCCCGCCGGTCAGCGGCTCGACCTGGGTCGGATCGGAGACCAGGAATCCCGCGAACGGCAGGATCAGCTCGGAGGGCAGCGGGACCATCGCCGATTCGATGGCCATCGCGACCGTGACGCCGGCGTAGCCCACCGCGCCGTAGAGCGAATGCAGGAATGGGATGACGAACGTGTCGATGAAGGCGAGCACGCCACCTCCCGGCGTCGCAAGTGGGGAACCGGGCCGAGGATAGCCGACTATCCTGCCCGCGTGACCGACCCGCAGGTGGTGCTCACCGGCTCGGAGCTCACCGCCGGGCAGGTCGCGTCGGTGGCCCGCGACGGCGCCACGGCAGTGTTCGATCCGGCGGCGATCGAGCGGATGGCGCAGTCCCGGGCGATCATCGAGCAGCTCGTCGCGGACGGCGCCGTCGTCTACGGCGTGACGACCGGGGTCGGCGCCCTCGCCGACCGACGCATCCCGGCCAGCGCGGCCGCCCGCCTCCAGGAGAACCTCCTGCTCAGCCACGCGGCCGGTGTCGGGGAACCCCTTCCCCGCGAGGTCGTGCGGGCGATGCTAGTGCTCCGGGCCAACACGTTCGGGCTCGGCCACTCGGGCGTCCGGCCGGCCGTCGCCGAGCGGCTCCTGGACTTCCTGCGCCTCCGTATCCACCCCGTGGTGCCCGCCCAGGGATCGGTCGGTGCGTCGGGCGATCTCGCGCCGCTCGCCCACCTCGCGCTGCCGCTGATCGGTCGGGGCGATGTCGAGCTCAATGGCCAGACCGTCCCCGCGCTCATCGCCCTGGAGGAGACGGGCCTCGAGCCGATCGTCCTTGGGGCGAAGGAGGGGCTGGCGCTCCTCAACGGGACCCAGTTGATGACCGCTCTCGGGGCGCTCCTCGCCGTTGACGCGGAGCGGCTGCTCCGATCCGCCAGCGTCACCGCCGCGATGAGCGTCGAGGCGCTGCTCGGGACCGACGTCGCGTTCGCGGAGGCGTACCAGGCGACGCGGCCGCATCCGGGACAGGGCCAGGTCGCGGCCGAGCTGCGCTGGCTGCTGCGCGGCAGCGTGCTGCAGCACTATCACCACGGCTCGAGCCACAAGGTCCAGGACCCGTACTCGCTCCGGTGCATGCCGCAGGTCCACGGCGCGGTTCGCGATGCGCTCGACCACCATGGCCGCGTCCTCGCCATCGAGATGAATGCGGCCACCGACAACCCGCTCGTCTTCGCCGGCGGCGGCGGAGTGGACGAGGGCGCGATCGCGACCGGCGGGGGCCGCGTGATCTCCGGGGGCAACTTCCATGGCGAGCCGATGGCGCTGGCGCTCGACTTCGCGAAGCTCGCCATCGCCGAGCTCGGGTCGATCAGCGAGCGCCGGACCGCCCTCCTCCTCGACAACCGGTTCAGCGGCGGCCTGCCAGCGTTCCTCGGGACCGACTCCGGCCTCGAGAGCGGGCTGATGGTCCTGCAGTACACCGCGGCGGCGCTCGTCTCCGAGGACAAGGTGCTGGCCCATCCGGCGAGCGCCGACTCGATCCCGACCAGCGCGAACCAGGAGGACCACGTCTCGATGGGCACGATCGCCGGTCGTCAGGCGCGGGCGGTTCTCGACAACGTCACCCACGTGCTGGCGATCGAGCTCGTGTGCGCCGCCCGGGCGCTCGATCTCCGGACCTCGATGACCGGCGGCAACCGAGCGCCGGGCCGCGGCGTCGCGATCGCCCACGAGATGGTCCGCTCCGTCGTGCCGGCGTGGACTGCCGATCGGGAATCGGGGCCGGACATCGCCGCCGCGGTGCGTCTCGTCCGGAGCGCGACCTTCGCCGATCTCGCGGTGCCGGCCTGAGGGATCCACATGGGCTATCGGATCGTCGACGTGACGGACCAGGCGGGCTTCGACCGGATCCCGGCGTGCGCCGATCCGGCCTTCGATCACCGATCGTGCGACTACTGGGAGGACGATCAGCGCGGCTCGAAGACCGCGCGTCGCTCCTGGCTCACAGGTCCGGCTCCGGCCCCGGCTCCCCGCGCTGCGGTCGACAACCCGTTCGCGCCGACCCGTAGCCCGAACTTCAACCCGTTCGACCCGCGTGCCGGTGCCGCGGTGAGTGCCGGTACCGAAGGGAGCATCCGCGCCCAGGGGCGGACCGCCAATCCGTTCGGCGACGATGACGATGGCGAGCCGATCGACAACCCGTTCGTCCCGCGGCGCGAGGCGCGCCCGACCGTCCCGGCCGATGCCCCGCACAAGCTCCAGCTGCTCGGTCGCGGCCTCGGTGTGTTCGGCTCGTACGCGAAGCTCCTCGAGGTCGACGGCCACCCCGTCGCGTACTGCCAATTCGGGCCGCTGTCGGCGTACCGGCGGGCCCAGCGGGTCCGCGACCTGTACCCGCAGCTGCCGAGATCGCCGTTGCCGGCCGTCGTGACGTGCATCGCCACGACGGCCGCGGCCCGCAGCGCGGGC
Organism: Candidatus Limnocylindrales bacterium; assembly: GCA_035308445.1. Classification (GTDB taxonomy): domain Bacteria; phylum Chloroflexota; class Limnocylindria; order Limnocylindrales; family CSP1-4; genus UBA5189. The sequence goes on from DATGGQ010000025.1 coordinate 112,073, forward strand.
CACGCCCGGCGGTTGGTGCTCGCGGTGGTCGACGACCTGACGAGCCGCGGCTTCTCGGCCGTGGAGGCTTACCCTGAGCCCGGCGCGCGACCTGACGCGACGAGCGCCGCGACACCCGGCTTCTGGGTCGAGTGCGGCTTCCGCGTCGCGGTCGCGGACGACCGCTTCCCGGTCGTCCGCCGCGAGCTGTGACTTCGGAGTCAGTGACCTCGGAGCTGTGACCTCGATGCGACTCCTCGGCGCCGCCCTGCTCCTCGTCCTCGTCGCCGGCTGCTCGACCTCGACCGGGCTGCCATCCGCCGCCCCGCAGGACACGAGCGGCGGCGTCGGGACCCTCGGACCGCCCGATACCGGCAATACCGGCGATACCAGCCAGCCCAGCCAGATCACCATCGACCCGGCGCTCCTCGCCGTGCTGCCCCGGACCGCCGACGGGGTCCAGATCATCGAATCGCCCGAGGGTGACTCCGATGCCCTCGCCGATGACGTCCTGCCGATGATCGCATCCGCCGCCGTCGGCTTCGAGGCCGCCGACCCGACGACCACCGACATCGCCTCGGGCTTCGTCGTGAAGCTGCTGCCCGGCAAGTTCTCCGACAACGAGTTCAGCAGCTGGCGATCGTCCTACGAGGCGGGCGTATGCGGCGACGAGACCCAGGTCTCGGGTGAGGCCTCGGCCAGCGTCGGCGGCAACACCGTCTACATCGGGACGTGCCAGAACGGCCTCCGGACGTACCAGCTGTGGCTGAAGGACAAGGGCATCCTCATTGCCCTGTCGTCGTACGGCGACCGCCATCTCGGGCTCGTGATCGTGGGGAACCTCCGGAAGTGACGGCCGTGAGCGCAGCCGGCCCCCGTCTGACGGGGGTCGCGCGGCGGTGACCGCGTTGCCCGGCGCCCGCCCGGTCCGGGCGCCTCGCGGGACCCACCTCTCGTGCCGGGGCTGGCCGCAGGAGGCCGTCCTCCGGATGCTGATGAACAATCTCGACCCGGAGGTCGCCGAGGACCCCGACGCGCTGGTCGTCTATGGCGGCACCGGCCGGGCGGCCCGGAGCTGGGCGGCGTTCGACGCGATCGTCCGCGAGCTCCGCCGGCTCGGCGACGACGAGACGCTCCTGATCCAGAGCGGCAAGCCGGTCGGCGTCCTCCGGACCAACGAGTGGTCGCCGCGGGTGCTGATCGCCAACTCGAACCTCGTCGGCAGGTGGGCGACCTGGGACCACTTCCGGGAGCTCGAGCGGGCCGGCCTGATGATGTACGGCCAGATGACGGCCGGGTCCTGGATCTACATCGGGACCCAGGGGATCCTGCAGGGCACCTACGAGACGTTCGCCGAGCTGGCCCGCCAGCACTTCGGCGGGACCCTGAAGGGCCGCGTCGTGCTGACCGCCGGCCTCGGCGGCATGGGCGGCGCCCAGCCCCTCGCGGTCACGATGAACGAGGGCGTCTGCCTGGCGATCGAGGTCGATCCGGCGAGGGCGAAGCGCCGCCACGACATCGGCTACGTCGACGACCTGACCGACGATCCGGCCGAGGCCCTCGGTCGGGCCAGGGCCGCGGCTGCAGCCGGGGAGGCCCGCTCGATCGCGCTCGTCGGCAACGCCGCTGAGATCGAGCCGGCCTGGGCGAAGGCCGGCGAGCGGTTCGACGTCGTCACCGACCAGACGTCGGCCCACGACGCGCTCCAGGGCTATGTGCCGTGGGAGATCTCGCTCTCGGACGCGCTGGCGCTGCGGGCCTCGGAGCCCGGTCGATACGTCCGGATGTCGATGCTGTCGATGGCCGAGCACGTCAAGGCGATCCTGGCCTTCCAGGCCTCCGGAGCCGTCGCCTTCGACTACGGCAACAACCTCCGGGCCCAGGCCAGGGAGGCCGGCGTCGCGAACGCCTTCGACTATCCCGGCTTCGTGCCGGCGTTCATCCGGCCCCAGTTCGAGGAGGGCCGCGGGCCGTTCCGATGGGTCGCGCTGTCCGGCGATCCGGCCGACATCCTTCGCACGGATCGGGCGATCCTCGAGCTGTTTCCCGACAACGCCGGCCTTCGCCGCTGGCTTACGCTGGCCGAGGAGCAGGTGCCGTTCCAGGGCCTGCCGGCCCGGATCTGCTGGCTCGGCTATGGGGAGCGGGCGAAGGCCGGCCTCGCCTTCAACGAGCTGGTCCGCACGGGCGAGGTCAGCGCCCCGATCGTCATCGGCCGGGACCACCTCGATTCGGGCTCGGTGGCGTCACCGAACCGCGAGACCGAGGCGATGCGCGACGGGACCGACGCGGTCGCCGATTGGCCGCTGCTGAACGCGCTCGTGAACACGGCCGCGGGCGCGACCTGGGTCTCGATCCATCACGGCGGCGGCGTCGGGATCGGGTACTCGCAGCACGCCGGGATGGTCGTCGTCGCTGACGGCACGGACCTCGCCGCGGAGAAGCTCGAGCGGGTCCTCACCACCGACCCGGCGATGGGCGTCCTGCGCCACGCGGATGCCGGCTATCCCCACGCGATCGAGGTCGCGAAGGAGCGGGGCGTCCGGATCCCGATGCTCGAGGGCTAGGCGGTCGCCGGGCTCGGTCCGGGCTCGTCGACGACCTGGGCCGGCATCACCCGAACGTGGCGGATCGGCGACAGGAACGGCCAGATCGCGGGCGTGAAGCTGAGGATCGCGCTCACCCAGATCGTGGCGTGGAGGCCGATCGTCGACCCCAGCACCCCGCCGATGACGTTGCCGATCGGGATCGTGCCCCAGATGAAGAAGCGGACCGTGGCGTTCATCCGGCCCTGCATCCGGGGTGGGCAGATCGCCTGCCGGTAGGAGACCTGGTTGATGTTGTAGATCATCTGCGACAGCCCGCCGAGCATCCCCGCCGCGACGAGGAACGGGATCGGGTTGCCGGCCGGGGCGATCGCGACGAGCAGCGGGAAGAAGCTCCCGAGGAACAGCGAGCCGACGATCGTCGGCCCGAGCCCGAACCAGCCGGCGACCCGATTGGCCATCGCCGCCCCGACGAGCGTGCCGATGTTCCCGAGGGCGAACACGAGCCCGATCTGCTCGGGTCGCAGGTTCAGCCCCTGGACCATGTACAGGAGGACGATCGCACCGCCGATGTTCCCGAACAGGTTCGACGTCGACGTTCCCGCGGCGATTCCCCGCAGGGCCCGATTGCCGAGGACGAAGCCGATGCCCTCGCGCACCTGGGCGAGGAACGATGGTCGCCGGCCCGATCCGTCGGCGGGCTCCTCGACGGGTGGCTCCGGGCGGCGGATAAAGAACACGAGGATCGCCGACGCCACGAACGACGCGGAGTCGAGCAGGATCGCGAATGGCGCGGTCACGATTCCGACCAGGAAGCCGGCGATACCGGGTCCGGCGATCTGGGCGGCGGACTGGCTGATCTGGAGCTTCGAGTTGGCATCGATCAGCTGGTCGCGGTCCACGATCGACGGCAGGTAGCTCTGGTTGGCGACGTCGAAGAAGACGGTCAGGGTCCCGGTGACGAAGCCGACGAGGTAGAGCTGCCAGATCGTCAGGTAGGCTGCATTGAGGGCGTAGACGGCCGGGATCGTGGCGAGGGCGATCGCCCGTCCAAGGTCGCCCGAGATGAGGATCGGCCGCCGCCTCAGCCGATCGACCCAGGCACCGGCCGGCAGCGCGAACAGGATGAATGGCAGGAACTCGATCGTGCCCAGCAGCGCGAACGAGAACGGATCGACCTTGAGGATCAGGGCCGCGACGAGGGGGATGGCGAGGGCGCTGACCTGCGAGCCGAAGACGCTGATCGTCTGGGCCGACCAGAGCTTCAGGAAGTCGCGATGGCGAATGAGGCTCCGGCGCCGGGCCGCCTCGGGGCTGGCGGTCGTCACAGGCGGACGAGTCTAGCCCGCGACCCCCGGGCGCGCGTGACACGATGGCCCCATGCTCGTCGAGTCGGTCCCGAACTATTCGGAGGGCCGCCGGCTCGGGGTCGTGGACCGGCTCGCCGAGGCGGTCCGGGCGACGCCTGCCGCGTACCTGCTGGACCGGACGAGCGATGCCTCGCACAACCGCTCCGTGCTGACGATCGCCGGCGAGGCCTGGGCCGTCGAGCAGGCCCTCGAATCGACGATCGCGATCGCGATCGAGGCCATCGACATGGAGGTCCACACCGGCGAGCACCCCCGGATCGGGGCCGTCGACGTCATCCCGTTCGTGCCGCTCGGCACGACGACGCTCGACGACTGCATCGGCCTCGCCCGGGCCTTCGGCCAGCGGATCGCGAACCGATTCGAGCTGCCGGTCTACCTGTACGCGCGGGCGGCGTTCCACCCCGATCGGGTCCGGCTGGCCGACGTGCGACGGGGCGGCTACGAGGGCCTCCGGGAGACGATCCACGAGCCCGGCCGGGAGCCGGACTTCGGACCCGCGCGGGTCCATCCGCGGGCCGGGGCGGTCGCCGTCGGCGCCCGGCCGTTCCTCATCGCCTGGAACATCAACCTCGAATCGACGGATCTCGACCTTGCCAAACGAATCGCCCGGACCGTCCGCGAGTCGGGCGGCGGGCTGCCCGCCGTCCAGGCGAACGGCTTCATGATCGAGGAGCTCGAGTGCGCCCAGGTCTCGATGAACCTGCTGGACTTCGAGACGACCTCGATGTGGCGGGTCTGGGACGAGGTCGGCGCGCTGGCCCGGGAGTCCGGGATCGAGCTGCGCGAATCGGAGCTGATCGGGCTCGCGCCCCTCGCGGCGTTCGATGACGTCGCGCGCCACGCCGGCGTCGGTGGCGACCTGCCCGTGGAGCGGCGGTTCGCGGCCGCCGCGAGCTACCTCCGCCTGCGCGACGCGAGGCCCGAGATGGCGCTCGAGCTCCGGCTGGCCGCGGAGATGGGCTCGACCGGTGCGACGAGGAGCGCGCCCGGCTCGACCCGACCCAGGTGAGCCTCCGCCTGATCCAGGGCGGCCGGGGGCCCGATCGCGCCGGCAACCTCCCGGGCCTGCTCGTCGACGGAGCCGCGGAGATCGTGACGATGGCCGGCGGGATCCGGATGGGCACCGCCCAGGCCGATCCGTCGGTGCTCGCGGCGCCACCCGGGGCGCCGGCCGGCAGCCGGCCCGTCGTCGCCTGCTGGGAGGGCCAGATCCTCGCCGCGGGACCGCGCAGCGAGCTGCTCGCGGCCCTCGACGGCAGCGGCTACCCGCTGGAGCGCTTCGAGACCCTGGATGCGGCCGGCGGGACCGTGACCCCGGGGCTCGTCGACGCCCACACCCACCTGCTGTTCGGGGGCACCCGCGAGGCCGAGCTCGAGCTCCGCCAGCGCGGCGCGGCCTATCTCGACATCCTCGCGGCCGGTGGCGGGATCCTGTCGACGGTCGCGGCGACGCGTGCCGCCTCCGCCGCGGCCCTGATGGAGCACGGCCGGCGCTGGCTGGCCGAGATGCTCGGCCACGGGACGACGACGGTCGAGGCGAAATCGGGTTACGGCTTGGACCTGCCGACCGAGCTACGGCTCCTCGCGGTCGCCCACGACCTCGGTCGGGAGGGCCCGATCGAGGTCCTGACGACGTGGCTTGGTGCGCACGCGGTGCCGCCCGAGTTCCGGTCGCGACCCGACGGGACGGAGGCGTTCGTCCGGTACCTGATCGAGGAACAGCTACCGGGCGTCGCGGCCCAGGGCCGGGCCCGGTTCGCCGACGTCTTCTGCGAGAGCGGGGTGTTCAGCGTCGACCAGTCGCGCCGAATCCTCGGGGCCGCCGCGCCGCTCGGGCTGGCATCACGGCTCCATGCCGACGAGATCGCGCCGAGCGGCGGCGCCGAGCTGGCGGCGGAGATCGGCGCGCTGTCCGCGGATCACCTCGCGACCCCGTCGGCTGCCGGGATCGATGCCCTGGCAGCCGCGGCGGCCGCCGGCCGTCCGGTCGTGGCGACGCTGCTGCCGGCGACGACCTGGTTCCTCATGCACGACGACTACGCGCCGGCCCGCACGCTCATCGATCGGGGCGTGCCCGTCGCGCTGGCGACGGACTTCAATCCCGGCACCTCGCCGACGCCGTCCCTGCCGCTCGTGATGACCGTCGCCTGCCTCGAGCTCAAGCTCACGCCGTCCGAGGCGCTCGCCGGCGTCACGGTCAACGCGGCCCACGCCCTCGGCCTCGGCGACGAGATCGGATCGATCGAGCCGGGTCGCCAGGCCGACCTTGCCATCTGGAACGTGCCGACCCACCGGCAGATCCCGTACTGGCCGGGCGCCGATCTCGTCCGGGCGGTGGTGAAGCGGGGTCGGGTCGTCCTCGACCGATCGGAGATCTAGGCCCCGACGGCCGGGTTGCCCACCCGGACGGCCGGCTCGACCCGGGCCTCGCCTCGGCTCGCTAGGCCTTGCCGCGACTCTCCAACACCACTGTCGTCGTCTCCTGCGGGAGGGTCGAGATCGAGACCGAGAGTTTCGGCTGCGGGGTCGGCTCGCCGCCCATCTCGTGGAAGAACCGGGCGAGGGCCTCCGTGCAGTCCGATTCCTCCACGCAGACCGGCATCGCCACCACGAGCTTCGGGTCGAGCTGGGCCACGAGCTCGGCGGCCTTCGTCGCGGTGAGCGCTCCACCGACCGGGACGCAGGCGATGTCGACCGAGCCGATGTCGCCGAGCTTCTCCTCGGTGAGCAGGTGGCCCACGTCGCCGAGGTGGATCGTGTGGATCCCGTCGAGCTCGACGACGAACGCGGTCCCGCGGCCGCGCCGCGCGCCCTTCTCGTCGTCGCGGTCGACGCGGACGCCGGTCAGGAGCACGTCCCGGACCTCGTACTCGCCCGGCCCGTCGAGGACGAACGCGTTCTCGAGGCTCGACGGGATCAGCGTCTGGCCATCCCGCGAGCGCCGACCCCTGGCCTTTTTCGGCGGGTCATCGTCCGGGTGGCTGTACGTCGCGATGTCGCCGGTGATCCCGCGTCCGGTCGGCCCGACGACCGACTGATACGCGTCGGCGACGACGACCGCATCCCGCCCGCGCAGACGCACGCACGTGCGCCCATACCAGGTGATCTCCATCCCCTCGATTCTGACAGATCGAGCCTGCCCGCCAGCCAGCGGGTACCGGCGGCGCAGGCGCCCGATCGGCCCGACCATCAGCGAAGCGCCGGGAGGCCGGGAAGGTCCCGAGTGGTCGGCCGTCCGGGGTCGGAGGCAAAAAGAGACCGGAGGCGCCTGCCCAATCGGCGCCCCCGGTCGGAGGGAGGGAGGATGGAACCTCGAGGGTTCGGTCCGAGGAGAACGCTAGTCCGGTGCGGTTCAGAGCCAAGCGGTCATCCGATTAAGAAACGGATACGCGCTCCGGGCCCCGACAGTCGGCCCGTTCGACCCCCTGTAGGATCGCGCTCCGATGCGCTTCGCCGGGCCCCAGCCACCACGTCTCCGATCGCTCCTCGCCGCCGCGACGCTCCTCCTGTCCGCCTGCAGTTCGATCGGTCCGAGCCCGACCCCGGCGCCGACCCCGACTCCAGCCATCGCCCCACCGCCGACCGCCGGGCCATCGCCGACGCCCGAGGATCCGCAGGCCGTCTACGCCCGGATCGCGAGCCAGGTCGAGGCGATCCGGGGCCTCATGCCGAAGTCCGACATCACGCCCGTGCTCCTCGACCAGGCCCAGCTGACGGCGAACCTGACCGCCGACTTCGACAAGTCGAACCCGCCGCAGCTCGTCGAGGACAGCCAGCGCGAGCTCATCGCCCTCGGGCTGATTCCCGCGGGCTCGAGCCTGCGCACGCTGGTCCTCGCCCTGCAGGCCGGCCAGGTCGCCGGCTATTACTCGAGGCACGACAAGCAGCTCTTCGTGGTCAGCAAGACCGGCGGCGTCGGGCCGGTCCAGCAGGTGACGTACTCCCACGAGTTCACGCACGAGCTGCAGGACCAGAACTTCGGCCTCTCGAAGCTCGATCTCCAGGCCACCGACCAGGGCGATCGGTCGCTGGCCCGGCTGTCCCTCGTCGAAGGTGACGCCGTCGCGACCCAGTCGACCTGGATGTCGACGAACCTCGATCAGCAACAGCTCACCCAGGTGCTCGCGGCCTCGCTCGACCCGGTCGCGCTCCAGGCGCTCCAGAGTGCGCCGGTCATCCTCCAGCAGACCTCGCTGTTCCCGTACACGTCGGGCCTGGCGTTCGTGCAGACCCTCCTCGCCCAGGGCGGGGAGGCCGCGGTCAACGCCGCGTTCGGCGATCCGCCGGCGTCGACCGAGCAGATCCTCCACCCGGCGAAGTACCTCGCCCACGAGATGCCGGTGACCGTCTCGGTGCCGGGCAACGTTGCGCAGCACCTCGGGACGGGCTGGACCGAGGAATCGCGCGACACGCTCGGCGAGTTCCAGCTCCGCGTCTGGCTGGCTCAAGGGGGCGTGCCGGCCGCCCAGGCAACGACGGCCGCGGCGGGCTGGGGCGGCGATCGCCTGGTCGAGCTGTTCGGGCCGTCCGGCGCCACCGAGCTGGCGATCGTCACGGCGTGGGACACGCCGGCCGATGCCGATGAGTTCGCCGCGGCGGTGACGACCGCGCTCGCTGGCTATGCGCAGAGCGGCGGCATCCCATCCGCACGAAGCGCCCACACCGCCGGCTCGAGCACGGCCTCCATCGTCATCGGGCCCGAGGTCGACCAGATCCTGGGCCTCCTGCCGAGCTGAACGGCTCCCGCGGGCGATCGGCCGCGGGCGCCCTCGCCTACATCGACTCGGGCGCCGAGATCCCGAGCAGGTCGAGCGCGTTCGCGAGCGTGATCCGGGCGGCGGACACGAGCGCCAGCCGCCTGGCCGAACGCTCCGCCTCGGCCGGGTCGACGACCCGGGCGTCGCGGTAGAAGGCGTGGAACTCCGTCGCGAGCTCGATCGCGTACGTGGTGATGCTCTGGGTCTCCTGGGCCGTCGCCGCGTCCTCCACGACCTCGGGGTAGCGCGCCACCACCCGGGCCAACCGGCCCTCGGGCGCGCCGTCGAGCGCGCCCGGGAGATCGGGAGCCGGTGTCAGCCCGGCCTCGGCACCCTTCCGCAGGATCGAGGCGATCCGGGCATGGGCGTACTGGACGTAGTAGACGGGGTTCTCGCTCGACTGCTTCTTCGCCAGCTCGAGGTCGATGTCCATGTTCACGTTCGCGCCGCGGCTCGCGAAGAACCAGCGGGCCGCGTCCACGCCGAGCTCCTCGAGGAGCTCGTCGAGGGTGATGAAGGTGCCGGCCCGTTTCGACATCGAGACTTCCTGCCCGTCACGGACGAACCGGACCCAGCCGGTAAGGATCATCTCGACGGCCGCCTTGTCGAAGCCCATCGCCTCGGCCGCGTTGCGGACCCGGGCGACGGTCCCGTGGTGGTCGGCACCCCAGACGAACAGCAGGTGGTCGAAGCCGCGGCTGAACTTCTCGACCAGGTAGCCGATGTCGGCCGCGAAATACGTCGGCTCGCCGTTCGAGCGGTAGACGACCCGGTCCTTGTCATCGCCGAACGTGGTCGACCGGAACCACGTGGCGCCGTCCTGCTCGTAGATGTGGCCGGCCGAGCGGAGCCGCTCGACGGCCTGGGCGACCCAGCGCTCCGAGTGCAGCTTCGCCTCGGTCGTCCAGACGTCGAAGTGGACTCCGAGGCGCTCGAGCGAGGCCTCGATGCCCTCCCGGATGCGAGCCGTGGCCCAGGCCCCGACCGCCCGCGCCGGCTCGGGACCCACGGCGACGCTCGCCGGGAGTGCCGCCGCCAGCTCGGCCACGTAGTCGCCGTGATAGCCGTCCTCGGGGATCGCCGTGCCGGCCCTGACGGCCAGGACCGACGCCCCGAGGTTCGTGACCTGGGCGCCCGAATCGTTGAAGTAGTACTCCCGCGTGACCCGCTGGCCGCCGGCCGCGAGGACCCGGGCGAGGAGGTCGCCGACGAACGCGCCGCGGGCGTTGCCGACGGTCAGCGGCCCCGTCGGGTTGGCCGAGACGAACTCGACGTTGACCCGGCGTCCGCCGCCGGCCGGCAGCCGGCCCCAGCCGGCCGGATCGGCCAGCGCGCCGCCGACCACGTGCTCGAGGGCGGCATCGGTGACCCGGATGTTCACGAAGCCCGGGCCCGCCACCGACGCCCCCGCGATCGGGGTGTCCGGGTGGCGCTCGCGATCGGCGTTGAGGGCGCCCGCCAGGACCGACGCGATCGCCGGCGGCGGCATCTTCAGGGGCCTGGCAAGGCGCAGCGCCAGGTTCGTGGCGAAGTCGCCGTGCTCGCGGTTGGACGGCCGGTCGACGGCGATCTCGCCCCCGCCCGCGCCCTCGTCGCGCGGCAGCGCGCCGGATCCGACGCCGCGGTCCCACGCCCGGGCGATCGCGGCCCGGACCTGGTCGCGGAGCGGAGCGGGCGGCAGCGGTGGAGGCGGCAGCTGCCCTGGATCGGTCATCGGTGGGCCGATGGTACCCGCCGAGTCTGGCGATTCCGGTCGGCGTGACGCCCGAGCGCTGCCGTCACGCACCTGGTACGCAAGCCTCCGAGCCCCGCGCGGCCGACCAATTCGGAGCCCGAATGCACCGCTCGCAGGTCTGGTTCAGGGAGCTCCGGTGCAGTACAGTCCGGATTGGAGCAGACCGGGAAGTACGGGGCGGTGGGTGGACCATCAGCCTCGCGACACCGGGCTGTCAGATGCGTACGGTCCTAGGACTCTCGCGCGCGAATCGGCGCGTGCCCGGGAGCGCACTCATCGCCGGGCTCATGTCGGGCCCGGACGTCGACCAAGGGGGCGAGGGAACAAGGGATGCGGAAAGGACGATGGCTCGGAGTCCTGGCGGGCGCCGGGCTGCTCACACTTGCGGCGGTTGGAACGGTCCAAGCGACCGCACCGACCTATACGCTGACGGTCACGAAGGCCGCCGACCCGGCAACGCTGCCGTTCGGTGGCGGGACGACGACCTACACGATCACGGTGGACAACACCGGTACCGGCGACTTCCATGTCGTCAACGTCACGGACGCCAACTGCGACACTTCGACGCTGGCGTGGCAGTCCGGGACAGGGTCCAGCACGGCCGGACCCAGCGGCACCGGCTCCGCCGCGTTCCTCCACGGCGGTGACTCGTGGACCTTCACGTGCACGCGCGCGTTGACCGACCCGGGCACGTACGACAACACCGCCACGGCGGACGGCTGCACTGACGGCAGCGTCGATGAATGCAACAACAGCAGCCACGCCGCCGAGGCGACGTCGAACGACGCCCAGGTCGTGGTTCTTGCGGCGACGCCAGCTCCGACGGGCGGTGGTGGCGGCAACACGAACGCCCCGACCGAGCCACCGACCGACGCGGTCCCCACCGGCACGTCAAGCCCGGCCGACGGCGCCTGGCTGCTCATCGCGGCGCTCGGCGCCCTGCTCGGCAGCCTGGTCATCCTGCGGCCGTCGAAGACGGGTCGCCATCGCTAGCCCCAACGTCATGTGACTCGCTGGGCGGGTTTCGACGGAGCGCACCGAATCTTTGATTGGATCGGTGCGCTCTTGTCGATTAAGTGACATTTTTGGTGCTTGCGGAAGTACTAGACTCGCGCATGACCTTCATGCACACTACGGGCCCATTCGATCGGTAGCGGTCGTTTGGTAACCCACCGGCACCCGGTCGCTTCGGGGTCGCGGGGGGCTCGTCACAGGTCGGTCCTGCAAGTCGGGATAGCGGAGGGAAATCGCAAGACACATGAACAAGCGAAGCAAGCTCGCGGCCCTGTTCGGCGCCGCCGTCATGAGCCTGGCGGTCGCCGGCGTCGCCCTCGCGACGACGTACGACTGGCAGGGCAACGGCTGGCCGAACGACAAGTGCAGCACGGACGAGAGTTCGCTCCCCGCCACGATGTACTGGATCTGGACGGGCGACAGCCCGACCAGCCTGACGATCAACGGCGAGGTCCAGAGCGGCTCGTGGGTCAAGAACGGCGGCGGGTCGTCGTCGTATCACTTCGTCGCGACCGTCGACGGCACGGATTACCCGCCCGTCAGCGCGTCGATCGACTACACCGGCGACGCCGGCACGCTGACCCTCTCGCACTGCGATGGCAGCGCGTCCAGCCCGAGCCCAACGGCGCCTGAGTCGACGGGCACCCCGCAGCCGTCGTTCAGCGGTGGCGGCGGTGGCGATACCAACCAGCCGACCCAGCCGTCGACGGACGCGATCGGGTCGACCGGGTCCAGCGGCCCAGCTGGCTCGGCCTGGCTGCTCGTGGTTGCGCTCGGCGTGCTCCTCGCGAGCATCGTCGTCCTGACCCCGGCGCGGTCGAAGACCCGGCGCTAGTCGGGAGTCCCGACAGGGACCGACCTTCGGAACCCCAGAGAGGGCCCGGGCGACCGGGCCCTCTCTCTATTTCTGGTCCGCCCTCGCGCCGGCCTCCATGCCGTCGGTCGCCAACCTCCAAGCCCGGGGCCCGTGAAGCGACCGGCCCGCGGCGTGCCAGCCGCTCCTGTGGGAATTCGCAGCTAGCTCGCCCGCGCGACCGGCGCGTCGTACGTGAGCGGTGCTGGCCGCCCGCACGTGCGACATGACCGCCCTGCGATCCACATGACCCGATCGCCGCACTCGCAGGGCCAGACGCCCCTCTGGTGGAACTCCTCGAACGCGTCCCAGTCAGCGTTCGTGAGATCGAGCTCCGTCAGGCCGTAGACGAGGGCGTCGAGACGGTCGTCCGGCCCGGTTCCGCCGTCGGGCAGCGCCGCGCACATCTGGTCTTCAAGCTCAGGAAAGCCACCGACATGGTGGACCCGGCGCTGCTCGTACAGGGCGGCGATCGGCTCGGCCCGGATCCGCTTGCCGTGCGAGGCGGTGACAGCCGCGTATGGGACCGTTGGATCGATGGTTCGCAGGGTTGCCGCGACGAGGTCGCCGCCCTGGTTGACCTCGGCGATGATCCGATCGGCCCCGAAGTCGCGGTAGGCCTCGACCGCCCGTCGCGCCCAGCCGTCAGGCGTGTACCGGCCTGACAGATCGGCGAGGACGTAGCCCTGCCCGTCGGCACCCTTGGCCACGACGACGATCCCGGTCTCGTCGGCGTTCTCGCCGCTGGTCATCGCCGGATCCACCGCGACGATCGTCCGGCCGCGCTCGGCCAGCTCCCGGACTCGGCTGCGGTCGATGAGGTCGCGCTGCCAGAGGCCCCCTTCGAGGTCGTCGAGAAGGTCCCCTTCGAGCTCCTGTCGGCCGAGCCGAGTGCCCCCGTACCGCGAGAGCCAATAGCGGATGGCGGCGGTGGTCAGGTTCGCTGCGTTGTCGAACGTCCGGCCGCGGGTCGTGATCGTGCTCGGGTCATCGAGGATCCGCCGGATCAGGGCGACGGGCCGCGGCGTCGTCGTGACGATCTGGCGGGCGAGGCCGACCCGGAGGGCGAACTGGAGCTGGTCATAGGCGTCGGGATAGGCCCACGCCGCGAGCTCCTCGCACCAGGCGGTGTCGCACTCGACGCCGCGCAGGCTGTCAGGCCGCTCGGCGCTGAAGCCGATGGCCTCCGCGCCGTTCGGCCAGCGCAGCAGAAGGCGGGACTCAACGTACAGGGCGTCGGGGCCAGCGGCGGTCCGCAGCGCGGCCATCGCGACGTCGCGGAGATCCGACTCGGTCCTGGCCACCACCGCGATCCGGCGGGCCGAGCCGTCTCGGACCCAGGCGGCGATCGTCTCGGCGCCGGTCCGGGTCTTGCCCCAGCCGCGGCCGGTCAGGATCAGCCACGTCCGGAACGGGCCGGCGGGTGGCCGCTGCGAAGGGCGGGCGATCGCGGTCCAGGCATCGGCCGCCGCCAGTGACCGCGTGCGTCTGAGCTCGGCTTCCAGCGCGGCGAGGATGAGGCGCTTGTGTCGATCTTCGGGGGATGGTCCGCGCCGCCTCATCGCCCGCTCTCCCGGAGCCTCTTCTCGTAGAGAGACAGGATCTCGTCGGCGGGCATGTCGAACTCCGCCGCCAGTCGCTCGGCCTCGCGCCGGACGTCAACCTGGACCCCGAGCTTGTCGCCGAACTGCTCCGGGAAGTAGGCCTTCAGGTACGCCAGCAGGAGGGTGTCGCTGCCGTTCAACGCCCGCCGGTAGCCCTCGGCCTTGAGCTGCGCGGCGGCGATGGCCTCGGCCGCGGCCCACGCGGCCTGGAAGCCCGGGTCGCGCCTGGCGGTCAGGTACGGCGTCGTCCGATCGACCCCGACGGCTGCAGCGGCGGCCTGGACGTCGAGCGTCGTCGCGATCGCCTCGAGGAAGGCCGCTCGCCAGGCCTTGCGCCGGCGCCCCCGGATCGGCTGGCCGATGGTGGCGATCTGGCCCGGCTGGACCGGCACGACCTCGACCGCGGGCGAGTTCGTGGCTCGGATGGGGATCGGGAGGAGCGAACCGTCGGCGACGTCGCGGTCGGCCGGGGAGCCGGTCGCCGGGCCTTCGTCGGGCGGGTGGCTTGGCACCTCGCGCGTCGATGCGGGCGGGAGGAAAACGAAGGCCTCGTGGTCCTGGTTCGGCTGGATTAACGGTCCTCTCTACGACGCTCGGCGCGGCGTTCACCGCGGCTCTGGAGCGGTACGTCGCCCACCATGATCGTCATCGGCAAGACCGTGTCAACCGGCCTCCGGGCCGTCCCGGGAGCCAGTTCGGCCAGGGTCGATATCGTACAGACGTTCTATTTCCGGGAGCTCATCTCGGCCGTCGTTCGGAAGGATCGAATCGACCCGTTGCGTGTCGACAATGTCGACAATTGAACTCCGGTCAGCCCCAGCCGTCGGTCGAAGGAACCAGCGGATCGGGACGGGACGCGCGGCGGACCGGAGTGCCGGTCGGGTATTGGCGAGCAGTTGCCCGGCTCGGGCGTTCCGACTCGGCTAGCGGTTGCTGGTCGTGCTGCCCTGCGGGCCGTTCCCGCCGCTGCCGCCACCGCCGCTGCCGCCGTTGCCGCCGTTGCCGCTCGGCGTGGCTGCCGGCGCGGGCGGCGCCGTGGGAGCAGTTGGCGGCGTCGGGGGGGTGCCGCCGTTCCCGGCGTTGCCGCCAGTGCCGCCGTTCGCGTGGGCGATGCTCTGGGCGGCCTGGCGGCTGGCGTTGATCGCCTGGTGGATCGCGTTCTGGGCCCCGCTCGGCGCGTCGGCGGCGAGCTGCTGGAGCAGCAGGGTGTGGACGTCCAGCGCGGCATGGAGGTTGGCGAGCGCCGTCGGATCGCCGTTGGCGTCGGCGAGAGCCTGCTGGATCTCGGCTTCGTAGGCCGCGAGCGCCTCGGCCACCCCGAACGGGTCGTCGGCGCCGGCCGCGTGCTCCGCGTCCTCGACGCGCTGCTCGAGGTTGTCGACGCGAGCCGCCGCCCGAGCATCGATCTGGCTGGGCAGGAACGCGTTCTCGAGCCAGATCCGGGCGCCGTACAGCGGGCTGCCGGGTGTCGCTGCGAGGACGCCCATCGTCCCGCCGAACGTCATCGACAGGGCGAGGAAGGCCGCCGCGCCGCGCCGATGGGTCGGCACCTGCAGCCACGAGAAGACTCCGCGATGCCAGCTGCGGCGCCGTTCGGCTTCCTGGTCGACGAGGCGGCGAGCCTCGTACGCCTGGATCGCGGCGAGGTCGGCGGCGCGGGCCACGACGGCCCGGCGCATGCGGCGGGAGGCGTCCGGCGAGGGGTCGAGCCGGGCAGCCGCGTACGTCCGGAGCCGCCAATCCAGCTCCTCGTACCCGGTGCCGCCGTGCTCGAACGGTTCGTTCATCCCGTGCCTGTCTCGTCCTTTGCCTTGATCCCCAGCGCCCGTCGCAGCGATTCGATCGCCCGGAACTGCAGGCCGCGGATCGTGCCTTCGTTCCGATCCATGATCCGGGCCGTCTCCCGCGGCGTCAGCCCGGCGAAGAAGCGGAGGGTGATGACCTCGCGCTGGTCGGGGGTGAGCTGCTGGAGGGCTCCGGCGACGGCATCGAGGTCGGTCCGGAGGATCGTCAGGCCCTCGGGCCCTCGGTCCTCGCTCGGCCGGCTCGACACCTCCGTCAGATCGGCTTCTTCGTGATTCGTCCTGACGTGATCGATCGATGCGTTCCTGGCCAGCCGGAAGAGCCAGCCCCCGAACGGGATGCCCCGCGCCTCATATCGAGGCAGGGCCTCCAGGGCCTTGACGAAGACCAGCTGCGTCAGGTCCTCCGCGTCGTTCGGGCCGACGCGGCTGGCGACGAAGCGGAAGATCGCCCCATGGAACTCGTCGAAGATTCGACCGAACGCCTCGGGATCACCGCCCTGAGCGTCCGCCACGAGTCGATCGAGCGCGTCGCCGTCCATCGGGGAAACGATCCTCGGGCCGTTCCGTTACGCGGGGGTTTCGATCGGGATGAGCGTCCGCAACTCGCCGCGACGGAAGGCGAGGGCCTCGAAGCCGGCCTCCGCGATGATCCGGCGGGCAACGTCGAAGCGGTGGGCCAGGCGATCCGCCCGGTGGGCGTCCGAGCCGGCAACGACGCGGGATCCGCCCAGCTCGCGGAACCGGGCGACGGTCGTCGCCGACGGATACGTCTCGTGGCCCGGGTAGTACAGGCCGCTCGTGTTGACCTCGAGGGCGACCCCTGACTCGACGAGAGCCGTCAGCACGGGCTCGAGGAGGTCGGGCCGCGCGGCGAGGTCGGCCGCGGTCACGAACGGGTGGAGATATCTCTTCAGAACGTCGAGATGGCCGATCGTGTCGAAGACGCCCGCCCGTACCCCCGCCATGAGTTGGTTGTAATACGGGGCGACGATTTCGTCGAGGGGTCGACCGGCGACCCAGGACCCGACATTGGTCCGATACGGCGAGCCCGGCCAATCGTGGACCGAGCCGATCACGTAGTCATAGCGATGCCGGCCGAGATGATCCCGGAAGGCGTCCGCCCAGCTCGTGTTCCAGGTCATCTCGACCCCGAACCGGATCGTCACGCCGCGTGGCCCCCAGCGCTCGGCGGCCTCGCGGACGACGCGCTCGCGATCCGCATACGTCACGTAGCCCCAGGCCGGGTCGCGCCGGTCGAAGTCGACGTGGTCGGTGATCGCGATCTCGGGCAGGCCCTGCTCGATCGCCAGCGCAGCGTAGACATCGATCGGGACCCGCGAGTCGGGCGACTGGTCGGTGTGGACGTGGGCGTCGAGCGGGAGCGGCGCGGTCGGCCCGGTGGGCGCGGACGTCACCCCGAGATCAGGCCGAGCTCGTGGCCGACGCGATCGAAGGCCGACACGGCCCGGTCGAGGTGCTCGTCCGTCAGCGCCGCCGTAACGATCGTGCGGAGGCGGGCCTGGTCGAGGGCCACGGTCGGGTACACGACCGAGGTCGCGAAGATGCCCTCCTCGAACAGCCGGCCCGAGAGGCGGATCGCGGCCTCGGAGTCGCCGACGATGACCGGCGTGATCGGCGTCTCGGAGCGGCCCGTGTCGAACCCGAGGCGGGCCAGCTCGGCCTTGAACCGCTTCGTGCTGGCCCACAGCCGCTCCATGAGCCATGGCTCCTCCTCCATGACCCGGATCGCCTCGCGGCACGCGGCCGCGACCGCCGGCGGATGGGAGGTCGAGAACAGGAATGGGCGCGCCCGCTGGATCAGGAGGTCCCGCAGGTTCCGCGAGCCGGCGACGTAGCCGCCGAGCACCCCGACGGCCTTCGACAGGGTCCCGACCTGGATCGCGACACGGCCATGGAGCCCGAAGTGGTCGACCGTGCCGCGGCCGTTGTGGCCGAGGACGCCAGACGCGTGCGCGTCGTCGATGAAGACCGCCGCTCCGTAGGCCTCGGCCGCCTCGACGATGCCGGGCAGCGGCGCGATGTCGCCGTCCATCGAGAAGACGCCGTCGGTCACGACGAGGATCAGGCGGTAGGGTCCGGAGCCGTCGGGCCTGCCCCCCTCCGTCGCCTCGCGGAGGACCTCGCGCAGCGCGGCGACGTCCTTGTGCGGGAAGACCTTGCGGGGCGCCTTCGAGAGGCGCATCCCGTCGATGATCGAGGCGTGGTTCAGGGCGTCCGAGACGATGAGGTCGGCCTCGCCGGTGATCGTCGGGATCACCCCAGTGTTGGCGGTGAAGCCCGACTGGAAGGTGAGCACGGCCTCGGTTCCCTTGAACTCGGCCAGCTCCGACTCGAGGGCCTCATGGAGGACCATGTCGCCGGCGATCGTCCGGACAGCGCCCGATCCGACGCCGAACTCCTCGACCGCCTTCAGGGCCGCCTGGCGGAGCCGGGGATGGTGGGTCAGCCCGAGGTAGTCGTTCGAGGAGAGGCTGATCACCTCGCGGCCGTCGACCGTGGTCACGGGGCCCTGGGCCGCGCTCATGACCCGGAGCGGCCGATAGAGGTGCTTCGCCCGCAGGTCCTCGAGCTCGTCGGCGATGAAGGCGAGGGGGTCGTGGGACGTGGTCGCGGTCATGGCATCACCCCGGTGAATCGAGCCAGCTCATGATGACCTTGCCGGAGCCGCCCGACCGGGCGGCCGCGAAGGCCGCCTCGTGGTCTCGATACGAGAACCGGTGGGTGATCACCGGGCTGATGTCGAGGCCCGACTGGACGAGGACCGCCATCTTGTACCAGGTCTCGTACATCTCCCGGCCATAGATCCCGCGCAGGGTCAGCTGATTGAAGATGATCTCGTTGAGGTCGAGCGAGATCTCCGCCGTCGGCAGCCCCAGCAGGGCGATGTTGCCGCCGTGGGCCATGTTGTCGAGCGCAGTCCGGAGGGCGCTGGCGCTGCCGGAGCACTCGAGGACGACGTCGAAGCCCTCCACCATCCCGAGGTCGCGCTGGACGTCGGCGAGCGGCCGCTCCCGCGGGTCGACCGCGAGCGTGGCGCCCAGCTTCATGGCCAGCTCGCGCCGGAACGGGTTGAGCTCGGACGCGACGACCAGGCGGGCGCCGGCATGCCGGGCGACGGCGATCGCCATGAGGCCGATGGGCCCCGCGCCGGACACGAGGACGTCCTCGCCCAGGACCGGGAACGAGAGGGCCGTGTGGACGGCGTTGCCGAACGGGTCGAAGATCGCCGCGACGTCCTCGTCGATGCCCGGCCAGTGGTGCCAGATGTTCGTATGGGGCAGCACGACGTACTCCGCGAACGAGCCGTCGCGGCCCACCCCCAGGCCAACCGTGTAGGCACACAGGTGGCGCTGGCCGGCCATGCAGTGGCGGCAGCGGCCGCACGTCACATGGCCCTCGCCGCTGACGAGGTCGCCGGGGTGGAAGTCCGAGACGTTGCTGCCGACCTCGACGATGTGGCCGACAAACTCATGGCCCACGACCAGCGGCGGCTTGATGGTCTTCTCCGCCCAGCCGTCCCAGGCATCGATGTGCAGATCGGTCCCGCAGATTCCGGTCTTGTGGACCCGGATCAGGACGTCGTTGATGCCCGGGACGGGCTTCGGGACGCGCTCCAGGCGCAGGCCCGGTCCCGCCTCGGTCTTCACGAGCGCGAGCATCCCGGGCCTCGGCCTCCCGCTAGCTCGAGGTCGGCGCCGGGGAGCCGGCCGGAGCGGGTGTGTCGGTCGGGGCCGCCGTGTCGGTCGGGGCGGGCGTGTCCGTCGGGCTCGGCGACGCGGTCGGGCCGGCGCAGTAGAGCTGCTCGGGGTTCGTCTGCTCGTCGTTCTGGTTGAAGAACGCGAGGACCTGGGTCGGATCCCACTGCTGCAGCGGCAGGATCTGGTCCCAGAGCATGGCGACATACGGGAACTTCATGTCGTCGAAGCGGGCCACGACGGGGCTGATCACGCCCTTCGGGACGTGGCAGATGGGACTGTTCGGGAACGACGCGACGAAGGCCGCGAGGGCAGCCTGCTGGTTCGAATCGCAACTGTCGCCCTGGCTCGAATCGCAGCGGTAGAGGACCACCAGGCCGCCGTGCTCCATGTTGTGGATCCAGTTCTGGGGAACCGTGACCTCGTTGGGACCGTAGAGCCGCGGGATGATCGGCCCGGACACCCCGGGCACGTTGTAGTGATAGCCACTGGCGGGCGGGCAGAAGGTGTACTTGACATTGGTGCCGACGGCCACGTGCTGGCGGCCCATGTCGTCCTGGTAGTAGCCGATGTGGGGGGTCGCGCTCGGGGCGGTCGTCGGCGTCGGACCCGGCGTCCACTCCGTCAGGCAGGTGTAGCCCTTCTGGGTGAAGCTCACGTAGAGGATCGCGCCGGCGACGATCACGACGACGGCCAGGGCCGCGTAGATCAGGCGGTTGCGATTGCGCTGGGCGAACGTTCGGCGCGGCGGCGGGACGCGACGCGACCGGGGACCGGAGCGGCCCTTCGGGGGCGTCCGGCGCGGGGCCGTGATCAAGCAGAGACCTCGAGCAGTGCATGGGGGGACGGGCGTCGAGCCCGATCGGAGCGCCGGAAAGCGTACCGGTTCGGGCTAGACCTCGTCGAGCCATGCGGTCACCGCCGGCCGGGTGAGGCCCCGGAAGAGCAGGGCGGCGAGCGCCGCCATGAAGAGGGCTGGGACCACGAGACCGTACAGGAGGGCGATCGCGATCGGCGGGATGGCCAGGCTGGCCAGCCCGAGGGCGAGGGTCCGGGCGGCCGCCTTGCGCTGGAGGGCCAGGGTCAGGCTGAAGATCGTGTAGGCGAGGAGGGCCATGACGACGAGGCCGGGCAGGCTCACCGGCGTGTCGATCGCGAGGTCGATGACGTACGGCAGCGACAGACCGATCCCGGCCAGGATGAGAAAGCCGTAGACGAGGAAGAGGGCCACGCCCCAGGGCATGCCTCGGAAGCGAACGGTCATCCGGCGGCATTCTGGGGCCCCCGGCGCTTGACCGCGCCGGCGGCGCTCGCCTACGGTTCGCTAAACCGGTTTAGTCGCGGCCGGCGGAGGACCCGAGTGGAGCAGCGCCCGAGCCGGCCCCGGATCGCCGATGTGGCCCGCGAGGCGGGCGTCTCGAAGACGGCGGTGTCGTTCGCGTTCAACAGCCCGGAGCGGCTCGCGCCCGAGACCGCGACGCGGATCCGCGAGGTGGCCGACTCGCTGGGCTATCGGCCGCATCCGGTCGCCCGGATGCTGACCCAGCGCCAGACGATGACCCTGGGCGTGCTCACCCCGCAGGCCCTCGCGGTGATCTTCTCGAACCCGTTCTTCGCCGTGTTCAGCGAAGGCGTCGCCCAGGTCGCCGAGGCCCATGGCTACGGGTTGCAGTTCATCTCGCCGATGCATGGCTCGCTGGCCCTCGCGATCGGCCGGGCGACGGTCGACGGCGTCGTCGCGATCGGGCTGTCGGCGGACCATCCCGAGGTCGAGCAGGTCCGCCGGGCCGGGCTGCCGATGGTCCTCGTCGACAGCGACGACCTGCCGGAGCACGGCTCCGTCGTGGTCGACGACGAGGCCGGGGCCCGGGCGGCGGCCGAGCATCTCATTCGGCTGGGACATCGGCGGGTCCTCGTGGTGGCGGTGGAGCGGCCCGCTTCCGGGCCCGACGACAACACCGCCGGCGTGAGCGAGCTTCGCCTGCGCGGCTATCGATCGGCGTTCACGGCCGCCAGCCTCGACCGGACGGCCGTATCCGTCGTCGCCGGCCGGACCTCGATCGAGGGCGGCGCCGCGGCGTTCCAGCGGGCCTGGGCCAGCGGCATCCGGCCGACCGCTGTCCTGGCGATGAGCGACGCGATGGCCATCGGCGCGATGCGGGCGGCCCGCGAGCTCGGGCTGCGCGTCCCGGACGCGCTCAGCGTCGTCGGCTTCGACGACCTCGACCTCGCCGCCCATGTGGATCCGCCGCTCACCACGGTCCACCAGCCGATCCGCCAGAAGGGCAGTGAGGCCGTCCGCCTGCTGCTCGCCGAGCTGGACGCCACCGGCGCGCATCGGCCGGAGCACCGGCGCCTCGCGACCCGCCTGATCGTCCGCGGCTCGACCGGCCCGGCGCCGGCCGGAACCGAGCCGACCGCGACCAACCCGATCGCGACCGAGCCGCCCGCGGCGGAGGCGCGCGGGACCTGAGCGCGCTCCCTGGCCGCGTGCGAGGATCGGCCCAGCGCCAGCAGCGAGCCAGGAGGTAGCCGAGCCGCATGCCCGTCGACACCCCGGCGTGGGCCCGCGACGCCGTCTTCTATCAGATCTTCCCGGACCGCTTCGCAGCGAGCCCACGGGTGCCGAAGCCCGGCCCCCTCGAGCCATGGGACGCGTCGCCGACCAACCATGGCTTCAAGGGTGGCGACCTGCTCGGGATCGTCGAGCACCTCGACCATGTCGCCGCCTTGGGGTGCAACGCCCTGTACCTCAACCCCATCTTCCAGTCGGCCTCCAACCACCGCTACCACACGTACGACTACCTTGCGGTCGACACGCTGCTCGGCGGCGACGAGGCCCTGGGCGCGCTCCTCGACGCCGCCCACGCACGAGGGATCCGGGTCGTGCTCGACGGGGTGTTCAACCACACGGGTCGAGGCTTCTGGCCGTTTCACCACGTCCTCGAGAACGGCGGCGGCTCGCCCTATCGCGGATGGTTCCACTTCGACCAGGCAGCGCTCGACCGGGGGGTCCCGATCGACGCCTATCCGGAGGCGCGGGTCCGGGCCCAGCTCATCCCGGGCGACCATCCCGGCGACCACTCGACCGTGCCCGGCGGCACGGGCGATTCGACGACCCGCCTCGGCTACCAGGCGTGGTGGGACATGCCGGCGCTGCCCAAGCTGAACCTCGACGAGCCGGCCGTTCGCGAGCTCATCTGGAGCGTCGCCGAGCACTGGCTGCGCCGAGGGATCGACGGCTGGCGGCTCGACGTCCCGGGCGAGATCCAGGACCCGCCGTTCTGGGCCGAGTTCCGGCGCCGCTGCCGGGCGATGAACCCAGAGGCCTATCTCGTCGGCGAGATCTGGGACGTCGCGCCGGACTGGGTCTCGGGCGACCGGTTCGACGCCCTCATGAACTATCCCCTCGCCGAGGCCGTGCTCGGCTTCGTCGCCGGCGAGTCGCTCAACGAGGCCCTGCTCCGCGCACACCACGAGTACAGCCGGGTCGAGCGCCTGGACGGCCCCGCCTTCGGAGCCCGCCTGAAGACCCTGCTCGAGGCCTACGACCCGGCCGTCGTCGCCGTCCAGCTGAACCTCCTGGGCAGCCACGACACCCCGCGGGCGCTGTCGATCCTCGGTGGCGACCGGCGGGCCCTCGAGCTCGCCGTGCTACTGCAGGCGACGCTGCCCGGTGCTCCCTGCGTCTATTACGGCGACGAGATCGGGACGCTCGGCGGGATGGACCCGGACAATCGGCGGGGATTCCGATGGGACGAGGCGACGTGGGACCGCGAGCTCCGCGACTGGACGGCCCGGGCCTTCGCCCTGCGGCATGCCGAGCCGCTCCTCCGGGGAGCCGGCGGCACGGGCATCGTCTCAGGCGATGGACGGGCGATGGCCTTCGAGCGGGCCGACCCGTCGGGCCGCCTCGCGGTCGCGCTGAATCCGGGTCCGACGCCGGTCGCCATCGTCGTCGCTCGGCAGGCCGCCGCCGGCCGCCGGCCCGAGATCCTGCTCGGGCACGAGGACGCGACCGCGCGGCCGGTGGACGATGACGGCGACCTGGTCGCCGACCTGCCCGCCCGGTCCGGCCTCGTGGTCCGGGTGCCCTGACGGCCGTCCCTATACTCCGGCCGGTGTCGGACCTGCCGGTTGACCTCGCACCCCCGCTCGCGGCGCGCCTCGTCGCGGCGATGGACCGCGCCGGGAAGATCGGCCGCGGCCTCGAGGCCCTCGGACCCGTCTCGAACCGTGACGTCGTCCTCATCGATGCCGAGCACAGCCCGGTCGGTCGGACGCTCGAGGAGCTCGGGGCCAGGACACGCCACGTGCCGCTGACCTCGCCGCTCCACATCGACGTCCCGGATGCGTCGGCCGACGTGGTGGTCGGGCTCTGGTCGGCCTTCCGCGGGATCGACGACGCGGAGATAGCCGAGGTCGATCGGGTCCTGCGGCCCGACGGCCGCCTGCTCGTGGTCCACGACTACGGTCGTGACGACGTGTCGCGGATCCGTGGGTCGTTGCCCGAGTACGGGACCTGGGGCCGCCGTGGCGGACCCTTCCTCGGCGGTGGCTTCCGCGTCCGGGTCCTGCACTGCTGGTGGGACTTCGAATCGCCCGAGGCGACGACGGCGTTCCTGCTCGATGCCTTCGGCGAGGCCGGCGGGGTGGTCGCCGCGTCGCTCAAGCGACCGCGCGTGTCGTGGAATGTCGCGATCTACCACCGATCGCGCCGCGCGGCAGAGGCCTGACACGATGAACATCGGCCGCTACCGGTTCAGCCCGATCGCGATCGTCGTCGCGCTGGCGTTCATCGGCTCGTCGGCGTTCATTGCCTACGCGATCATCCGCGTCCGCGACGTGACCCAGATCCCGATGATGAGCGCGGGCTTCTTCGTCCTCGGGATCGCCTTCGTCGCCATCGCGATCGGCGCGCTCGTCCGCCTCTGGGGTGCCGCCTCGCAGGCCCGCCTCGGCCGAGCCGTCGGGATGGCCATCGGCGGCGGGCTGATGGGGATGGCCGCGATCGGCTGCTTCACGGCCGCGATCGTCCTGGCCCTGCTCTGGAAGTCGAGCTGACCGAAAACCCTCGGAGAGACACGGGACCCGCGAGGGCGGCAGGCCGCATCGCGCCCTCGCGCTTGGTACCCCCAGCCGGATTCGAACCGGCGATCTCCACCTTGAAAGGGTGGCGTCCTAGGCCTCTAGACGATGGGGGCGATCGCGGCGCCCGAGTCTAGCAGCGGCCGATTCCCCGCCCCGCGTACCATCCCGGCGATGGACTACCTGGGCGTCCGGATCCCGACGATCGTCAAGGACAACGTCTCGATCCGCTGCGACGGCTGCCTCGAGGTCATCGACGGCACGCCCTGGCGGATCAACATCCTCGACACCGTCGCGGCCGAGACGCCCGTCTCCTGGGCGGATCGACCGCCGATCAACCCAGGCCCGTTCGAGTTCCACGGCGACCCGGCTCACGTCCGCGCCTGGATGCGGCGCAAGGGCTACCTGTTCTGTCGGAAGGGCGAGGTCCGCGAGATCATGCGGCCGATCCCGCTGCCCGGCGACGGCACCGAGGGAGCACCCAGACTGGGTCTCTGCGACGGCCTGCATCGGGACGACCACGAGCTGATTCCCGCCTGACGCCGGGGCCAGCCCGACCCTCGAACCGGCCCGTTTGACAGGCCTCCGGGCCGTTCCTATCCTCCGCCCGGCCTCGGACGTGGAGCCGTACCGAGATTTGCCCAGGATTCGCTACCGGCGGAAGGAGATCGTCGCCCGATGGCCGCGCGCCCCTCGCCGACGTGGCTCTCGCTGGGACCCGCGAGCCGGTTCGTCGGCGTCGACCCCGACACGCTGCGCCGCTGGGCCGACGACGGCCGGCTGAAGGCCTACTCGACCCCCGGCGGCCATCGCCGCTTCGCCGTCGCGGATCTCCAGCGGGTCGTCGCGACCCGCCGCCCGGGCCGGCCCGACCTGGCGGCCCTCGGCGCCACCTCGGATCGCCTCGCCCGAGCGTATGCCCGGTCGTATCGGGCTGACGAGTCCGCCGGCTCCACCGTCCGAGCCCGCTTCGGGGAGGCCGAGCGCGAAGCCTTCCGGGCCGAGGGCCGACGCCTCGTCGCGGTCCTCCTGGCCTACCTCGACGCCCCGAACCCGCGCGACCGGGACCGCTGGGAGGCCGAGGCCGAGGCGATCGTGCGCGGCACGGCCGTTCGGCTCGAGGCCGCCGGTGCGGACTTCCGCGAGGCGATCGCGACGTTCACCGCCGCGCGTCGACCGTTCCTGACCGAGCTCGCCGCGATCGGCCGCCGCCGCTCGCTGGACGTCGCCAGCCTGACCGCGACCTACGACGACGCGGCCGCGCTGCTCGATCGCCTGCTGCTCGCCTTCGTCGATGCCTTCCAGCCACCGAAAGGAGCGCCCGCGCCGTGAACTTCAACGTGGTCCTGCCGATGACCTCGTCGATCCTCTCGCTCTTCCTCTTCGTGCTCCTGCTCGACCAGTGGCGCCAGCGTCGACGGCCCTACCAGCTCATCTGGGCGATCGGCATGCTGTGGTACGGGCTGTCCGCCGGGACCGAGTTCCTCGGCGGCGCCTTCGGCTGGAACGAGACCCTCTACCGGCTCTGGTACCTGATCGGCGCCATCTGGGTCGCGGGCTGGCTTGGGCTCGGCACGATCGTGCTGCTGGCCCGGACCCGGTTCGGTCTGGCGCTCGTCCCGGTGTTCCTGCTGCTCGCGCTCATCGCCCTCGGCGGTGCCAACCTCTACCCGAACACCGGCGTCGCCTCGCCGGCGTACGCCCTCGTCGGCCTCGGGCTCGCGATCGGCGTCGGCTGGCTGTCCTTCCGGCGCGATCCGCGCTGGGCCGCGGTCGTCGCGGCGTGGATCGTGGGCGGGACCGTCCTGTCGGTCGTGCTGATGGCGACCGCCAGCCTCGCCGCGCCGGGCTGGCTCGTCGACCCCCAGACCCACATCCCCGTCGGGACGCTCTTCCCCGGCTACCTCCGGCTGCTGACCCCGCTCTTCAACGTCACCGGTGCCTTCGCCCTCGCCTTCGGGGCGCTCTTCTCGGCGTACGTGTTCATGCCCAAGCGGCGGGTGATCCGCTACGACATCTCCAGCGGATCGGCCACCCGGCGCCTGGCGAACCTGCCTCTGGCCGTCATTGCCTTCCCGGTCAACCTGGTCGCGTCGCTGCCGGGGGCGGCCAACGCCCTCCTCCGGGGCCGGCTGAACAGCCGCGTCCCGGCCACGATCCTCATCGCGATCGGGGCGATCATCCCGGCGATCACCAGCGGGCTGAACCGGTTCGGCAGCACGAGCGGCTTCTTCGTCGGGGAGCTGCTCGGCGTCGTCTTCCTGCTCGCCGGCTTCCTCGTCTCGGTCGAGGTCTTCCGCGACATCCGGATCCCGTTCACCGGGACCGTCCTGCGGACGCGCCGCGCGGACGCTACCGTCGACATGTGACGTCTCGCTGCGAGCGGCGTCCGCGCCGGGGGGCGGCCGGTTGACCGCGTTGATCCTCGGGCTGGCGGCCCTCGTGGCCGTGGTCATGGGCCTGGCCCTCATCGACCAGTGGGCGGAGCGGCACCGGAGCTACCAGCTCGCCTGGGCGGTCGGCTCGCTGCTGTTCGGCCTCGCGGCCGGCGCCGAGGCCCTCGGGGCGGCAGCGGGCTGGACGCCGACGCTGTTCCGGGCCTGGTACCTGGCCGGGGCCGTCCTGAACGTCGGCTGGCTCGGCCTCGGGACGGCGTTCCTGCTCGGGCGCACCCGGTTCGGCTACCTGTACGCCCTGCTCGTGGCGATGGGCGGCATCATCGCCGTGCTGACCCAGGTCAAGGAGAGCTACGCCGGGGCGGGCTCGCTGCCGATCGTCTACCTGATCGGCGCACTCGTGCTGGCGCTGGCGATCGGGATCGAGACGTACTTCCAGGACGCCCGCTGGCCCCGGATCGCCACGATCGAGGTCTTGGCCGTGACGCTCGCGGCAACGTTCTTCGTCGTGACGGCCGCCCTGCCCGACGGTCCGCCGCCACTCGACATCCACGGCGTCCCGGTCCTCGACCCGCTGCCGGGCAGCCTCCGCCTCCTGACGCCGCTGATGAACGTCACCGGCGGCCTCGCGCTATTCCTCGGGGCCCTGTTCTCGGCGTACGTCTTCATGCCGAAGCGGCGGCCGCTGGACTACTCGCTCGATCCCCGCCAGACCGGCGACCAGATGCTGTTCAACCTGCTAATCGCGCCGGTGGCCATCGTCGTGAACTTCCTGTGGTCCCTGCCCGGCGCGCTGAACGCCCTCACTCGGGGCCGGCTGCACAGCCGTGTACCCGCGACCATCCTGATCGCCCTGGGCGCCCTGCTCATCACCGGCATCGACTTCGGTGTCCGCGGTGGCGAGACGACGGTCTTCGCGGTGAGCAAGCTCGCCGGGATCAGCCTGATCTTCGCGGGCTTCCTCGTCTCGATCGAGGCCTTCCGCGAGATCCGGATCCCGTTCACGAATCGGCGGCTGGCGATCGGACGGGTCGAACGCGGCGACGTGTCGGCGGAGACCGACTCGACGTAGTCGGCGCCCCTCGCCCCATCGCTACCATGGCCCACATGGCGATCGCGACCCCGGGCCGCCCGACCCGGACTCCGCCGCCCGGTGGTGGGGTCCGCGCGGGCGCGCGCCGCGCCCCCAGTTGCGGCGGTGCCGCCGCTCGCGAAGCGGCCGGCCTGGGCTGGGAGGCCGCCGGCCCCGTCACGGGCGAGCCGATCATCTTCCTGCACGGCGCCGTGATGACCCGCAGCCAGTGGTGCCTCCAGGTCGAGCGGTTCGCGGCAGCGGGTTATCGCTGCATCTCCGTCGACCTGCCCGGGCACGGCGTCCTCGCCGACCAGCCCTTCACGATGGACGCCGCGGTCCAGCACGTGACCGAGGTCATCGACCGGGTTGCCGGTGGCCGGGCCGTGCTCGTCGGGCTGTCGCTCGGCGGTTACGTCGCGATGACGCTTGCCGGCCGTTCGCCGGCCCGCGTCCGGGGCCTGGTCCTCGCCGGCTCGACCCACGAGCCAGGCGGCCCGTCGCGGGCGGCGTTCTGGTTCGTCGGCACGGGCCTCGGCATCGCCCCCGAGCCGATCCTCCGGGCGATGGTGGGCTGGCTGTGGACCCGACGCTACGGGCCCGACGTCACCCGGGTGCTGCTCGCCAAGGGCTACTACGCCCGCGGGGGCGGGGCCGCGATCCGCGTCCTCGCCGGGGGCGGCTTCCGGGAGCGACTCCGGGCATACGGCGGCCCGGTGCTCGTCATCAACGGCAATCTCGACCTGCCCTTCCGGCTCGGCGAGGAGCGGTTCCTCGAGGGCGTCGACGGGGTGACGCGACGGCGCCTCGCGTGGGCGGCACATCTCTCGAACCTCGATCGTCCAGAGGACTTCTCGAACGAGGTCGAGGGCTTCATCCAGGCGCTGGCTCCCTGAGGGACGAGGGGCCGGTGCTATTCTCCGACCGGCCCTCCAACCCCTCCACGTGAGGTTCGATGCGCGTCCGAAAAGCGGTCTTCCCGGCTGCCGGCTGGGGAACTCGGTTCCTGCCAGCCACGAAGGCGCAGCCGAAGGAGATGCTGCCGCTCGTCGACAAGCCGATCATCCAGTACGCCGTCGAAGAGGCCGTCGCTGCCGGCATCGAGCAGGTCATCATCGTCACCTCCTCGCTCAAGCGGGCGATCGAGGACCACTTCGACCTGTCGTACGAGCTCGAGCGCCTGCTCGAGGAAAAGGGCGAGATC
>DATGGQ010000026.1:0-209628 GCA_035308445.1 Candidatus Limnocylindrales bacterium
TCAGCGCCGCGGTCGCGGCCGCGTTGGCATCGACGCACGTGGGCGCAGCCACCGACACCGTTCGCCAGGGGCTGTCCGCCGGCAGGCCCGTTCGGGGATCGACGATGTGATGGATCGCGACGTCGCCGCGGATCCAGCGCCGGACCGTCGTGCTGGACGTGGCGATCGCGCCGGTATCGATCCGGACGACCTCGCCGGGACGATCGGGCGGGACGGTCGAGTCCTCGGCCATCAGGACCCGCCAGCCGCCGTCCGGGACGGCGCCGCTCACGGCCAGGTCGCCGCCGAGGCTGACGAGCGCACCGCCGCCGCCCATCGCGCCGACCGCGGCGGCCGCCGCGAGGTCCGCGGCGAGCGCCTTGCCCGTCGAGCCGAGGTCGAGCTCCACGCCGGCCGGGACCCGAACCGTGCGGTTCACCAGGTCGAGATCGACGGTGCGCCAGCCGGGGATGGCCTCGAGCCGGAGGAGGATCGGGTCGGATCGCCTTGCGATCGTGGCGAAGTCACCGTCGTAGCCGATCCGGCGCAGCGCGCGCCCGACGGTCGGATCGCACAGGCCGTCCGTCCGGGCCGCGGCCCGCAGCGCGACCTCGATCGCCGTGGCGAGCAGCGGGCTCAGGCTGACCGTCTGGCCGGCGCGGCCGTTCACTGCGACGAGCTCGCTGTCGGGCCGGAAGCGGCTGTAGGCCAGGTCGATGTCCGCCAGGACGCGCTCGACCGCCGTTCGGGCGACCTCGATGTCGGCCCCGACCACGACGAGATCGACGTGCGTCCCGAGGGCCGGCCATCGCCGGGTTACGGTGTCGTTCACCGCGCCGGGCGCGGCGACCGACGACGGGTCAGCCGCCGCCGGAACCGCCGGAGGAGACGTGCGTGTGGTGGCGCGTCGTCGGCACCTGGACGATCTGGTACGGCTGCGAGTTCGTGCCGGAGTTCGGCGTCACGGCCGAGCCGGAGTTGGAGCCGGCACTGTTCTGGTAAGACGGGACGGACGGCAGCCCGTTCGCGTCCTGCGAGCCGGACTGGCTCGCGGCATCCACGTTCGTGGTCCCCGAGTAGTAGAAGGCGGCGAGCGTCCCGAAGGCTCCGGTCGCCACGAAGCCGGCGACCGCCGTGCCGACCGTGAGCGACCGCAGCTTGTCGACGGCCATGTCGCGACGGCGGCTGTTGAGCGGCCGCGTCGAGTCGTTCACCCACCGAGCATGCCATCTGATCCTTTCGGGTTCATGACAGCACGTCTCCGGATCTGGATGAGACGCCAAAGCGTTGGCAGCCCGGCGGCGACCCGCGATCCGGCGCGAATCGAAAGGCGGCGGCTCCGGCGAGAGCCGCCGCCTGTGTGAGCTGGAAGGTCAGCCGAGCACGAACCGAAGCGCTGGTGCCCGCTGGATGATCGGCGTGCCCCGCTCGATAAGCCCGTCGAGGCCCCACGTCTCGCCGGCCGCTGCGTATGCCAGGTAGAGCGCCGTGATCCCGTACATGAACTGCTCGTTGAACGGGCCGGTCGCGAAGCTCCAGTTGGCGATGTAGAAGAGGGTCATCATCACGAACCCGGCGACGCCTGCGAAGCGGGTGAAGAGGCCGAGGATGAGGGCGATACCGATGCCGATCTCACCCGCGACGACCAGGACGTTGATGACGTTGATCAGCCCGGGGTTGGTGCCGAGCGAGACCCAGAAGTCGTGCGTTGGATTGACGATCGCCTTCGGATCCGAGCCGAGCCACGCCCCGCCGGTCGCGAACTGCAGGAAGCCCGCCGCGGTGAAGGGCTTGCCGGTCCCGGCGAAGTCCATCAGCTTGTCGAGCCCAGCGAAAAGGAACCCCGAGCCGAGCGCGATCCGGATGATCGCCAGGCCCTTGCCCTTCGTGATCACCTGTCCATGCCTCCGATCAATTCGTCCGTGGCGACTCGCCGGTCGCGGGTCGTCTTGTTCGCGTTGAACGTAGGCGGCGGGTGGGTGCAGGCCCAGATGCCGGTCGGCCCGAATCGTCGGTGACGCTCAGGCCCTCCGGACCGGGTCCGAACGGCCCGGGTCCGAACGGCCCGGGCCGCGCTATGCCATCGGGCCCGACGTCCCCGTTTTGCCCGGCTCCTCGATGGATCGGAAGCGAAAAAGGCGGCGGGCCTCTTGGAGCCGCCGCCTTCGTGGTGTCGCGAGGTCAGTCGGGCGGGAGCATCTGGTACATGAGCTCGGTCTGGACGCCGCGCGCCCGGTTGCGGAACGCCTGGATGACGTACCACCCGATGCCGATCACGACCACGATCGCGACGAACGTCACGCCCGAGCCGTTCAGGTAGGCGAGCGGGTCGGTCGTGTTCGGGTTCGAGAGCGTGTTGATGATCGGTCCGAGGCCCGCAAACCAGTACAGGGTCACGGCGAAGATCAGCCAGACGAGCCCGATCCACGGCAACGCGCCGCGCCACGGGGCGTCCTTCACGAGATCGGGTCTCGTCCGCCCGGCGATGAGGGCGTTGATGCCCGGCATGATCCAGCTCAGCGACGAGGCCAGGATCGTGAACCAGGCGGAGGCGACGAGGTTGAGCTTGCCGTCCAGCGCCGGATCGGCACTCGGGGCGAGGAACCCCAGGCCGATGGCCTTGAGGATCGCGAAGTTCGAGAAGAGCAGGAAGATCACCGCCATCGCGAGCGTGGCGACGATCGCGTTCGCCGGCGCGCGCAGGCGCTCGGACACCGCGCCGAGCCACTCCGGGACCTGCCGGTCGAGGCTCCAGGCCAGCGCCATCCGGCTGATGAAGATCACGTAGACCGGCATGAGCAGGAACGGGAACAGGGTCGAAGCCCCGCCCACGATCGCCCAGATGGGCCACAGGTCCGGTCGCGAGACGACGCCCAGGATCTGGAAGTAGTTCGGCTGGCCCAGCGGCAGGCCGGGCGGGTTGCCGACGTAGCCCCAGAACGCGGCGGCCCAGCCGGTGTTGGCATCCAGGCCCAGCCGTCGCGGCAGCATCTCGGCGTAGATCGAGTTCATGAGGACCGCGAGCGCGAGCGCGCCGATGACCGCGACGAGGATCCCGCGGGTGACGTTGCCGCGGACCTCGCCCGAGATGTAGGCCGAGTACTGGAAGCCGATGAACTGGAAGAGCATCGCGCTGGCGAGCAGGAAGAACGGCCAGGTCGTCCCGTTGACCGGGCCGAAGTCGAAGCTCGTCCCGGTCAGGCCCGCCGTCGTGGCGGCCTGCGCCAGCTGATCGACCGTGATCCCGCCGGTGACGTTCGGCAGGTTGGTCGCGAACGAGTTGGCATCGAAGAACAGGAGCCCGAAGATCGCCATGAGGGCCCAGCCCACGACGCCGATGATCGTCAGCGTGCTGACGATCCGGTGGAACGTCTTCGTCGGCTGGAGGACCACGAAGGCCACGACCGCCAGGACGATGAGCCCGGCGATCATGCCCGGCACGCCGGTGACGTCACCGGTGCTGCCGTCGGTGAACCACGAGTTCGCCCCGCCGAGGAGCGAGCTCCCGGTCCCGATCTCGATGATCTTGCCCTCCATCTGGATGCCGCGGAGGGTCAGGGCGGTCTCGAACTGGAGCAGGGCGATCGAGGCGAACGCCAGCAGCCAGCTCTCCATCCAGCCGAGGAACGGCCCGACCTTCGGGACGATCCGGCTGGTGAAGACGTAGTCGCCGCCGGACCGTGGCATGACGGTCGTCAGCGAGGCGAAGATGAGGGCGAGCAGGATGCAGAACGCGCCGACGACGAACGCCACGACCGACCAGTTCGTGACGATCCCGAGCGCGACGACGGGGACGCCGGCCAGGACCGCGATCCCGTAGGCGCCACCCAGCGTGCCGCCGATGAACGCGGAGGTGTTGAACCAGAGCGCGTTGGCGACGCTCACCTCCCGCACCAACCCTGACGATTGACGGGTGAACAGGGTTCGACCGGCGTCGCTCATCTCCGGAACACTCCTCCTTGCTCCAGACGGCTCCCGAACTTGGGGCGACGGTAGCACCGGCATTCGTGCGCGGAGCAACGAATCTGCGGGTCCGGGGACGGTTCGGGCGCCTGGATTCGCGGGGGCTCAGCCCTCGACGCGCAGGGAGCGGACGACGCCGTTGGCGTCGAGGTCGACGAGGTAGCCGCGGAGCACGCCGTGGTTGGCCTCGGAGCCGGCGTTCACGCACAGGGTGTCGCCGATCCGTCGCTCTCCGCCCGACTCGTGGATGTGGCCGTGGACCCCGAGCACGGGGCGGAACTGCTCGATCGCGGCGCGGACGCCGGTCGATCCCACCGGGCCGCGCATGAGGTCGCCGGCCGTGACCTGCGGCCGGAGGTCGGGCGAGAGGAGCGGAGCCGTGTCGAGACCCGAGTCGTACGGCGGGACGTGGGTCATCATCACGGTCTTCCGCGGATCGCGGACGCCGGCCAGCAGCCCGGAGAGCCGGTCGAGGAACTCCTCCTCCGGCAGCTCCCGCGGGGTGTGCCACGGCGTCGGCGACGACCAGCCCATGCTCACGAGCTGGTGCCAGGGCGTCAGCTCCACGACGCGCTCGTTCACGTCCTGGCAGTACGTCGACTGCTCGAGCAGCGGGTCGATGAGCCGGTCGTCGTCGTTGCCGGGCATCAGGTAGACCGGGACCTGCGAGCCATCGAGGCGCTCGGCGGCGAGCGCCATCCAGTCATTGATCCGCCTCGCGATCTGCTCGTCGAAGTGGCTCCGCACGACGGTCTCGTCGCGCTCCATCGCGGCCCGCTCGTCGGGCGTCAGCCGGACCGCGTAGTAGCCGAGGTCGGCGATCGATCGCTCGAGGGCCTGCAGCTCGTCATCCGACCTGGCGACCCGATGCTGGCCGAGGACCGTTGCCGTCCAGGTGTCCGGCTCCTTCGGGTCCTCGCCCCGGACGACGGGCACGAGGGCCTTCCCGGTGAGGTCGCCGGCGATGAGCACGGCGTCGACCCCGTAGACGTTGCCCCTGGTCGCGTTGATCAGCTTGCGCCAGGCGCGCTCCGAGGCGTGGATGTCGCTGCAGACGTAGAGACGGAACGGCTTGGCCACGGTTCGGATTGTCCCTCGGATCTGGTTTTGGTCAGGCCGCCGTCGGGGCGGAGATCGGCGGTCGGCGGTTCGCCCACGGTCGGGCCGCCTCGAGCTGGGCGGCGAGCCGGAAGAGCGTGCCCTCGTCGCCGTAGCGGCCGGTCAGCAGGACGCCGATCGGGAGGCCGTCCGCGGTCCAGTGCAGCGGCACGGACATGGCCGGGGCTCCGGCGATGTTCGCGATCGGGTTCCACGGGTTGAACGAGTCGTCGAAGTGCTGCCACTCGAGCGCGCCGCCGACGGACTGGTTGAGGACGCCGAGCTTCTCGGGCCGGCGGGCGAGCGTCGGCGTGAGCCAGATGTCGTGGTCGTCGAAGAACCGGGCGAACTGGCGCGTGGCGGAGGCGAACGCGGTCGTGGCGTCGACCAGGTCGAGCGCGCTCCGGGTCCGCCCGAAGTCGGCCAGCTCGCGGGTCGTGATCTCGAGCTCGTCGTCGCGTGGCGGACGGCCGAGCACCGCCTCGCAGAACCGGACGTCCTCCGTGTTGTTGATCGCCCACACCGTCCCGAGCGGTCCCACGAGCACGCTGCCGTCGAAGGCGGGCGAGGCCTCGTCGACCTCGTGGCCGAGCCCGGCCAGCAGGTCCGCGGCGGCGCGGACGGCGGCGACGCAGTCGGCGTCCACCGGCACATCGATCGGCGGCGTGGCTGTCCAGCCGATCCGGAGCCGGCCCGGATCCCGTCCGACCTCTTCGAGGTAGGGCCGCGCCGGCGCCGGGGCCGTGTAGAGGTCCCCGGGGAGCGGGCCGGCGCCGATGTCCAGGAGCGCGGCGTTGTCCCGGACGGACCGAGTGATCGCGTGGCGGACCGCCAGTCCGGCCGTGCCACCGTCACCCGGAGCGTTGGAGACGCGCCCCCGGCTGGGCTTGAACCCGAAGACCCCGCAGCACGACGCGGGGATCCGGAGCGAGCCGGCCCCATCGCCGCCATGCGCCGCCGGGACCATGCCCGACGCGACCGCCGCCGCGGAGCCGCCCGACGAGCCGCCGACCGTCCGCGTGGGATCCCATGGGTTCCGCGTCGGGCCGTGGAGCTCGGGCTCCGTCGTCGAGTGGTTGCCGAACTCCGGCGTGTTCGTCCGCCCGACGATGACGAGGCCCGCGTCGCGATAGCGGGTGACGAGCGGCGAGTCCCGTTTCGGGACGTTCCCGAGGAGCGCCCGCGAGCCCCACGTGTCAGGGACGCCGGCCATCGCCGCGCCGAGGTCCTTCACGAGGAACGGCGTCCCGGCCAGCGGCCCGTCGGGCAGCGCCCGATGCGTCCCCAGCCGATCAGCCTCGGCGAGCGCGGCGTCATACAGCGTCGCGATGACCGCGTTCAGCCGAGGGTTGACGGCCTCGATCCGCCCGATCGCGGCCTCGACGAGCTCGCGCGGCGTGACCTCGTCCGCCCGGACGAGCGCACCCTGGCCGATGAGGTCGAGCGCGGCGAGCTCGCCGGCGGCGGCGCTCACCCGAGGGCCTCCAGCGCGGGCGTCGAGTGGACGAGCGCTCCCTCGACCCAGGTCCCGATCGCGACCGCGTCGCCGATCGGCCCGACGCCGCGGTCGAGGACGTCGCGGTCGAGGACGACGAGATCGGCGGCCTTGCCGACCTCGATCGTGCCCGTCTCGGTGTCGAGGTGGTTGACCCAGGCCGAGCCGCTCGTGAACGCGGCGAAGGCGTCCATGACGTCGAGCGCCTCGTCCGGGAGGAACGGCTCCCCGCCGCGGCTGGCGGGCGCGACCCGGTTGACCGCGGTCTCGACCTGCATCGGCACGTTCGGCGTGCTGACGGTCCAGTCGCTCCCGCCCGCGATGCGCGCGCCGACGCGGTGCAGCGCCCCGAACGGGTACTGCCGGGCGACGCGCTCGGGGGTGAGGTAGGGGATCGTGAGGTCGTCCATCTGCGGCTCGTGGGTGGCCCACAGCGGCTGGACCGTCGCGACGGCGTCGAGGCCGCGGAACCGGCGGATATCTGCGGGATCCACGACCTGGAGATGGGCGAGGTGGTGGCGCCCGTCGGATGGCCCGTTCGCGTCACGCGCCGCCTCGACCGCATCGAGGCCGTGGCGCACCGCCCGGTCGCCGAGGGCGTGCATGTGGACCTGGAACCCGAGGCCGTCGAGGCGGGCCAGGGCCGCGTTCAAGGCCGCCGGAGCCACGAAGTCGATTCCGC
Organism: Candidatus Limnocylindrales bacterium; assembly: GCA_035308445.1. Classification (GTDB taxonomy): domain Bacteria; phylum Chloroflexota; class Limnocylindria; order Limnocylindrales; family CSP1-4; genus UBA5189. The sequence continues at coordinate 7,218 of DATGGQ010000026.1, forward strand.
TGTTGCCGGTCGTGGCGCCGCGGCCGTCGAGGTACGGCGCCAGCATCGCCGCGGTGAAGTTCTCGGCGACCCCGTCGAGCATGATCTTCACGGTGTTCGCCCGGAGCCGCCCGATGCCGGCCGTGCCGCCGGTCGCGGCCCGCCGCTCGACGATGGACTCGATCTGCTCGAGGCCCTGCTCCCGCTCCCACCAGTGGCAGGCCGTGGCCCGGCCCGTCAGGCGCCCGTCGACCGCCAGCCGCCGGTAGGCCTCGAGCTCGAGCGGCGTCACCCACGCGTCCTGCCAGGCGGTGATCCCGAGGCGATGCAGGTAGGCCTGGGCGAGCACGAGCCCCTCGGTCACGTCGTCCAGCGTCGTCGGCGGGAGGTGCTCCTTGGCGAGCTCCATCGCGCCCTCGTGGAGCGTCCCGCTCGGGGAGCCGTCGGCCTCGCGCTCGATCCGGCCGTGGGCCGGGTCCGGCGTGTCGCGGCCGAATCCGAAGGCCTCGAGCGCCTTCGTGTTCACCCACGCCCCGTGCCCGTCGCGGTTGACGAAGAAGGCCGGCCGATCGGGCACCACGCGGTCCAGCGCCTGGCGTGTCGGCGTCCCGCCCGGGAAGGCCTCCATGTACCAGCCGTCGCCGAGGACCCACGGTCGTCCGGGGTTTGCGGCCGCGTAGGCCGCGATGGCCGACAGGTACGCCTCGGCCGTCTTCGGCAGGTCGTGGAGGGGGCAGCGGAGCAGCCCGACACCGGCCATCGATGGATGAACATGGGCGTCCTGGTATGACGGCATCAGCGTCCGGCCGGCGAGGTCGAGCCGTCGCGTCCCGGACCTGACCTGGCCCGTGCGACGGAGCTCGCTTTCATCGTCGGCGACGGCGGCGATCCGCCCGCTCCGCACGGCGACCGCGCCCGCCCGGGGACGGGCCGTGTCCATCGTGAGCACGGCGCCGCCCACGAGGATGAGGTCGGCCGGACGGCCGGTGGGAACGTCAGGGGACACGGTCGCGCGGTCACTATACTCACCGGCCCATGACCGAGAACGCCGGTCCCGCAGCCGGCGATCCTGCCCGTCCGAGCGCCGCGGCCGAGCTCACCCTGAAGGACCCGCTGGCCGAGGCGCTGCGGGTCATCCGGGTCGCGGACGACCGCGGTCTCGAGGTGCGCCTGATGGGCGGCCTCGCCTTCCACGCACTGTGTCCGCAATGGACCGCCCGGATCGATCGTGACGGCCGCGACATCGATCTCGCGACCCGTGCCCGCGACCGGAAGGCCTTCAGCGAGCTCCTCGTGAGCCTCGGCTACACGCCGGACAAGCGCTACAACGCGCTGTACGGCCACAAGCAGCTGTACTTCGTGGACACCCAGTGGGCCCGGCCGGTCGACGTCCTGGTGGACCAGCTCGAGATGTGCCACCGCTTCGAGTTCGGCAACCGGCTCGCGATCTGCGACCCGACCCTGCCCCCGGCGGAGCTGCTCCTCTCCAAGCTCCAGGTGGTGAAGATCAACCGCAAGGACATCCTCGATGCGCTGGCCGTGCTGTCGGAGCTGCCACTCGCCGGCGATGACGTGGGCGGCGCCGCGATCTCGACCCGGCGGATCACCGACCTCACCTCCAGCGACTGGGGCTGGTGGCGGACGGTCACGATGAACCTCGACCGCCTCGTCACCTTCCTGGCCAACGACCTCAGGCCGGGCGAGCTCGACTTCGGGCGGGAGACGCGCTTCGAGCCCGCGGCCCAGGTCGCCGATCTCCGCGCCGCGATCGACGCCTGCTCCAAGTCGACCCGCTGGAAGCTCCGCGACCGCGTCGGCGACCGGATGCCCTGGTACGAGGAGCCCGAGGAGGTCGGCCACTCCCGCTGAGCCGGTAGGCTCGCCGCGTGCAGCCGATCGAGGCGACCTGGCTCGGGCGGATCGGGTACCGCGACGCGTGGGCGCGCCAGAAGGCCCTTGTCGAGCGGCGAGCGGCCGGAGAGGTCCCCGACCAGCTGCTCCTCCTTGAGCACGAGGCGGTGCTGACGCTCGGGCGGCAGGCCGACGAGTCGCACGTCCTGGCGCGGCCGTCCGAGCTGCGCCGCCGGGGCATCGAGGTCATCCGGGTCGAGCGGGGCGGTGAGGTCACCTACCACGGTCCCGGCCAGCTGGTCGCCTACCCGATCATCCGGCTGGCGAACCGAGGGCTCATGGTCCGCCCGCTCGTCCGGGCGCTCGAGGAGGCGATGATCGCGACGTGCGACGAGCTCGGCGTGGTGGCGATGCGTCGGGACGGCCATCCCGGCTGCTGGATCGACGGCGGGCCGGGACGGCCGCACCGGAAGATCGGCGCCCTCGGGCTGCGCATCGAGCGCGGCGTCAGCTACCACGGCATCGCCCTGAACGTCGACGTCGACCTGCGCGACTTCGAGCTCATCGACCCGTGCGGCGAGCCCGGGCTCGTCTCGACCTCGATCGCGGAGGAGCTCGGCCGGACGGCGGAGCCGCCGACGACGACGGCCGTCGAGCGGGCCGGAGCGGTCTTCGCGACGGCCTTCGCCGGGGCGATCGACGCCCGTCCCGAGGCCTCGACAAGGTCCGAGCCGTAAGAACCGACTGCTAGGCTCCGCGCATGAGCGCGGGCCTGTTCGAGCTCCGGAAGGACCCGATCACCGGCTGGTGGGTCGCGACCATCGTGGACCGGGAGTTCGATCGCCATCGGTTCGCCCGCCGGGCCGAGCCGGTCGACGACGACGGCGACTGCCAGAACTGCCGGCTGCCACCCGGTGACGGCGTCCGGCTGCGCATCCTGAAGGACTACGCGTTCCACGTCGTCGGGTCGGAGGACGAGTCGCAGGAGCTCGATCGGCGCTTCGCCCAGGTGGCGATGTCGTCGGCTCGTGCCGCCGGCAGCTGGCGGACGATCGTCGCGCCGCCCGGCGAGCATCGGCCGCTCTACCAGGTCGGCGAGGTCGGCGAGGAGATCCTGCGGCGGGCCAGGACCGCGCTGCGGGATGCCCGGGCAGCCAACCAGACCGACTACCTCCAGGTCGTCCAGAACTGGGGCGCCCAGGCCGGCGCCCGGACGAACCACCTGTGCCTGGATCTCTATGACCTGCCCCTGATCCCGCACCGGATCGCGGAGGAGCTCGGGGGCGCAGCCCGCTACGTCATCCGCGAGGGGGAGTGCCCGTGGTGCCGGCTGGTCCGCGATGAGCCGCGGACCCGGATCCGGCTCGTCTGGGAGGACGAAGGGAGCGTGGCGTTCGCCCCCTGGGGCTCCCGCTCGCCGTTCGAGGTCTGGATCGTGCCCCGGAGCCACGCCGCCGATTTCGGCACCGCGACCGACGTCGACGTCCGCGCCACAGCCACCGCCATGCGCAACGTCCTCGGTCGGCTCGGCGCCAGCCTCGACGGGCCGCCGTACAACCTCGTGCTCCACAGCGCCCCGCTCCGTGAGCGGGTCGACACGACCTTCCACTGGCACTGGGAGATCCATCCGCGCCTGCGCGAGGTCGCCGGCCTGGAGCTCGGGACCGGGCTGCCGGTGAACCCGGTCTCGCCCGAGGACGCGGTCGAGGAGCTCGTCGAGGCGGCTGTCGGTGCGACTGCGGCCCGGGACGGATCGGGCTGATGCCGAGGTCCGGGGGACGCGCGCGTCACAGCGGCCGGGGGCACGTCGTCCCTCGCCTCGACGTCGAGCCCATTCGATCGTCCTTCGCCACCACCCAGGGACCCGATTGCTCAACACCTCCACCCCCGCGACCGACGCGCGACGCTGGCCGGCCACGCCGTCCGGGCCGCGGGCCGGCGCACCCGTGAGCGGCACCTGGGACCACGACACCGCCGGGGCATTCGTCGAGGGTCTCTTCGCCAGGCACCACGCCGAGATCTATGCCTACCTGCTGCGGATGCTCCGCGACGCCGACCTCGCGGCGGACCTGACGCAGGACGCGTTCGTGAAGGCCTACAAGGCGTACGCGTCGCTCCAGAAGGACGAGAACGCGCGGGCGTGGCTGTACCAGATCGCCCATCGCGTCGCCCTCGACGAGCTCCGCCGGCGCCGGATCGTCCGGATGGTTCCGCTCGTCGGGGAGGCGCGCGGCGCGGCTCCCTCCGCCGAGCACCTGTCGATGGATGTCCGGCTCTCGGGCCCGCTCGAGCGGGCGCTCGCTCGCATCCCGCCCCGCCAGCGCGAGGCGCTCCTGCTCGCCGAGCTCCATGACCTGAGCGGCATCGAGCTCGCCGCGGCGATGGGCATCAGCCATGTCGCCGCCCGCGCGATCCTGACCCGGGCCCGGCAAAGCCTGCGGGCCGCGCTCGCGTCGGAGAAGGACGCCGAGCGAGCCGCCGAGGCCGAACGCGATGCGCTGTACGCCGAGCGCGCCGGGAACGACCGATGACCCTCCCGTTCCGGCGCCGCCACCACGATGACGAAGGCACGCACGACCGCGCCCGGGCGCTCTGGTCGATGGCGATGCTCGAGTCGCTCTCCGACAGTGACCGCGAGTGGCTCGAGGCGCACCTCGCCTCATGCGCCGAGTGTCGCCAGGAGCACGATGCCTATCTCGCCGACCGACGCCTCCTGAGATCCCTCCGCGAGCAGCCGCCCGAGCCGCCGCGGGACCTGTGGGCCCGCACGGCCGCGGCCATCGAGCAGGAAGCCGCCCGCCACCGCCGCGGTGGGCTGCCGATCGCCGATCGCCTCGTCCCGCGCCAGCGCCGCGCCCCGATCGGGGCCCTCGCCGGGATCCTCGTCGCGGTTGTCGTCCTGGCGGTCTCGTTTGTCCCGCAGTACCTCGGCCAGCCCGCTGGGAGCGTCCCCGGCAGCCTAACCGCCGAGGCCACCCCGGAGCCCGGCCAGAGCCCGCTCGACGTCATCACGGCCCCGGTCGGGTACGTCGCTTCCACGAACGGCGGCACGACCTACCAGTTCCAGGTCGCCAACGTCGATCAGGTCTGCTCGAGCGACAAGGCCGGGTGCGCGCCGCTCACGGGCTCGAGCCAGGCGACGATCCAGCTGGGCAGCAAGCCGCTGGCGCTCGTCAGCTCGCCGACGAAGGCCCAGGTCGTCGTCATCAACGGCGCCGGAGGGAGCTCGGCCGGCAGCGTCCTCGTCGTCCCCCTGACGACCCCCGCGCCCGGTGGCTCGACATCGCCGTCGACCCCCCCGTCGACGGGCCCGACCACGAGGCCGACGGCCCCTCCCACCGCGTCTCCGGCAACGCCGCCGTCGAGCGGCCTCGGATCGCAGCCGCCGTCAAGCGCCGGCGCGTCGGAAAGCCCGGTCACGACGCCGATCCCGACCCCGGCAGGCGCGAAGTCGATCGCCGACGGGGTCGTCGTGGTCGGTGAGGCCCGCTACTCGCCCGACGGCCGGTGGCTGGCCTTCTCCGCGGCCCCGATCGATGGCTCGACCGGCCCGGACCTCTACGTCTGGAACGGGCTCGACCCGCTCGCCAGGCGCGTGACGGACGACCACGCCACGTACTTCTCGAGCTGGCTCGGCGACACGATCCTGGCGAGCCGGCTGCCGGCCGACGGCAGCGGCGCGCCCGAGTCCTCGCCTGGCGCCTCGGCAGGAGTGACGCCCGCACCGCCATCCGTGACGCCGTCCGCGACCCCGAGCCCTTCGGACGGGAGCGAAGCCTCCCCGGCCTCGAGCCCGGCGAACGCCCCCATCGTCATCGTCCGACAGCCGGTCTCGTTCGTGTTCGATCCGGCGACCGGCGCCTCGACGGACATCCCGACGCCCGATGTCTGGCTGCCGACCGTCGACTCGACCGGCCGCTTCGTCACGTACTGGTCGGGCACCGTCGACACCGGGCCCGCCATTCCGGGCGGCGTCCAACTCGGCGTCGGGCGGCTGGTGCTCGATGGCTGGATCCAGCCCCTGGCCGGCGTCGGTGCGTCGACTGGGCCATCGGCCGCGTCGTCGTCGGGCGCGTCGTCCTCGTCCGGCGCATCGGCGTCGGCCACACCCGCGGCGTCGGGCGCGATCGGGCCGGCCGGCACGCCGATCGACCTCGTGGTCGGGCCGATCTCTGCGTTCGACGCCCGCTTCGACCCGCAGGGCACGCGCCTTGCCGTCTGGGTCGCGGATTCCGCCGATCCGACCGTCGGCACGCTGCGACTCGTCGTCCTGGATCATGGCAACGGCCGGATCAACGACCGGCTCGACCCACTGCCCTCGGTCCGGGCCCTGAAGGGCATCTCGATCGACGAGGGCCGGCTCGCCTGGGTCACGCCGCCCGGGCAGGACGGCAACCAGAGCACGGTCCAGGTGCTCGCCTGGTCGGGCGACGAGTTCGGGCAGGTCCAGACGCTCCCGGGAGCCCAGCTGACGATCGTCCGCTAGGGGTTGGCGCCCCGGCGACGAACGGGTACCCTACGCCGCCTACATGCGACCCAGCAGGACGGTCGCGAGGGCGGTGCTCACCGCGGCCCTCGCGCTCGGAGCCCTGCCGGGGCTGGCCCTGTCTCATCAATCGAGCCCGGACCGCCCCATCGATGCAGCGGCATTCCGACAGGTCAGCCTCGCGTCTACGTTCGATCGGACCGGGAACACGATCGCGACGGTCGACGCTGCCCAGGGATCGGCGGGCCAGCTCCAGGCGAGCGCGCAGTTCTCGGACGGCGCCTCGACGACCGTCGCGTTCCCGAAGCGCGTCGGCGTGACCCTCCCGAGCGTGTCGGCGGCCTTCAGCTGGAAGCCGCCGCTCTACACCCTGACCGGCACCGCGTCGTTCTACGACAACGGCACGACCGCGATGCGGATCCCGCGGGGAACCGTGATCGTCATCTGCGGCGCCGCGGGCTGCATCGAACGGGTCGTCAACGACTACGGGCCGTCGGCGGCAGGCGGGCGGCTCATCGACATGTACCGGCCCGACTTCTTCGCGATCTGCGGTTGCCCGTCGTGGTCGGGCCTCACCCAGGTCACGGTCAAGGTCTACGGCATCCCCTGACGGGGTAGACTCCACGGCGAACCTTCGAGCCGGCCCGAGAGCCGGCGGGCGGGCCCCGAGAGGCCAGGAGGAGCGATGACCGGCCGCCGCATCATGACCGCGGACGAGATCCGCCGGGCGGTGATCCGAATCTCCCACGAAGTCGTCGAGAAGCAGGCCGGCACGGACGGCCTCCGGCTCGTCGGGATCCAGCGGCGCGGGGTCCCGCTCGCCCATCGGCTGGCCGCGGAGATCGAGGCCCACGAGGGCGTCCGGATCCCCGTCGGGGCGCTCGACATCGAGTTCCACCGCGACGACCTCTCGACCCTCGGGCACTCCCCGGTGCTGAAGGGCACGGACCTGCCGTTCGAGGTCGGCGGTACAACCGTGGTCCTCGTGGACGACGTGCTCTACACCGGACGGACGGTCCGGGCGGCGATGGATGCCCTCCGCGAGTTCGGCCGGCCCCAGGCGATTCGCCTGGCGGTCCTCGTCGATCGAGGCCACCGCGAGCTGCCGATCCGGGCCGACCATGTTGGCAAGAACGTCCCGACCTCCCGCGAGGAGATGGTCCGGGTGCGGGTGGCCGAGGTCGACGGCGAGGACGCGGTCGACATCGAGCAGGCGCCGGTCGTGGCGAGCACCAGCGCCAGTGCCGGTGCGGCATGACCGGTCGACCGGGCTGGGCCGCTGGACCGGTCCGGGGCGCTGCGCGGCCCGTGCCCGGCATGAGCGCTCGCGGGTGATCCCATGCCTGGCCTGAGCGCTCGTCCGGAATCTGGTGCCTGGCATGAGCTCTCGCCCGGCATCTCGCCATCTAGCAACCCGGGTGGTACCGGAACGGAGCCACCGCGGCGGATCCCGCCATGTACCAACGCAGGTGGTCGATGGGGGTTCTGGAGCGGAGATGGTGCGGGAATCGGCGTCGCGTACCACGGGGGTTGCTAGGTGACGACTTCTGCGGCCGACTCGACCGCGGTCAAGACGACCGCGCCGACTCCCGTCGCGGGCGAGCCTGGGCCTGTCGGCGTGATGGCCCATCGCTGGACGCATCGCCACCTGCTTGACGTCGACGTCCTGTCCTGGGCGGACATCGAGCTCCTGCTCGGGACGGCGGACGCGATGGCCGAGGTCGTCGCGAAGCGCCGAAGCGCCGAGCCCGTGCTACGCGGCACCAACGTGACGATCCTCATGTACGAGGCGTCCACCCGAACACGGGTCAGCTTCGAGGTTGCGGCGAAGCGCCTCGGCGCGACAGTCGTCAACGTGTCGTCGGCCGGCTCGTCCGTCACGAAGGGCGAGTCGCTGCTCGACACGATGCGGACGCTCGAATCGACGGGCGCCGAGATCCTCGTCATGCGCCACGCGACGTCCGGCGCGCCGTACCTCGTCGCCCGGGAGTTCGGCGGCAACGTCATCAACGCGGGCGACGGCTGGCACGCCCACCCCACCCAGGCGCTGCTGGACCTGTACACCATGCGCCGGCACCTCGTGGCGCCCGCCGATCGAGGCTCCGGCCTCCCGTTCCTTCGCGGCCGGAAGGTCGCGATCGTGGGCGACCTGCTCCACTCGCGGGTCGCCAGGTCGAACCTCTGGACGCTGACGGCCGCGGGGGCCGAGGTCTGGGTCGCGGGCCCGACGCCGCTCCTCCGCGGCTACGACGCCTGGGGCCGGTCGGGCGTCGGCGGGGCCGCCGACCGGCGGTTCACCGTCACATCCGATCTCGCGGCTGCGATCGGGGATGCGGACGTCGTCATGACCCTTCGCATCCAGAAGGAGCGGATGGCGAGCGGCCTCCTGCCGTCGCTCGGCGAGTACGCCTCGCGGTTCGGGATCACGTCGGAGCGGCTGCGCCTGGCGAAGCCCGGCGCGCTCGTCATGCATCCCGGCCCGATGAACGAGGGCGTCGAGATCGCGGCCGAAGTCGCCAACGGACCGCAATCGGTGATCACCGAGCAGGTCGCGAACGGGGTGCCGATCCGGATGGCGCTCCTGTCGCTCATCGCCGGCACGAGGAGCGCGGCATGACGCTGGCGCCGGGTGCCCGCGGCGTCGAGCTCGGCGGGTCGTCCGACATCGGTCGGAAGGTCGACCTCGACATCAGCCGGGCCTGGCTGGTCGATCCCGGGTCCGGTCGCGAGGGACCGGCCGACCTCGTCGTTCGCGACGGGGTCCTCGAGGCGGCCACGTGGCTCGATGGTGCCGACGCCGAAGGGATCGACGACCGCGGCGTGGTCGTCGCACCGGCCTTCATCGACCTCCACGCCCACTTCCGCGAGCCCGGCAACGCTGCGGCCGAGACGATCGCGACCGGCCTGGCGGCGGCCGCCCATGGCGGCTTCGGGACGGTCTGCCTGATGCCGAACACCACGCCGTCGATGGACACGCCGTGGCTGCTCGCCGGCCTGCGCGAGAAGGTCGCGGCCTCGGGCTCGCCCGTGCGTGCGCTCGCCTATGGCGCCGCCACGGCGGGGCGGGCGAGCGAGACCCTGGCGCCGATCGGCGCGCTCGCGGACGCGGGCGTCGTCGGCTTCAGCGACGACGGGTCGCCGATCCGGTCGGCGACGCTCCTGCGGAACGCGCTGGCCTACGCCGGGATGTTCGGGCTGCCGGTGGTCGATCACCCCGAGGACGCGACCCTGACCGAGGGCGCCGAGGCGAACGAGGGGTTGATCTCGACCGTCCTCGGGCTGAAGGGCTGGCCGGGAGCGGCCGAGGCGATCGCCGTCGAGCGCGACCTGGCGATCCTCGCCGAGGTCGTCCGGGAGGTGCCGGGCGCGCGCCTCCACCTGACGCATCTCTCCGTTGCGGCCTCGTTAGACCTCGTCCGGCGGGCGAAGGCGGCCGGACTGCCGGTCAGCTGCGACGTGACGCCGCATCACCTCGCGCTGGCGGACGAGTGGCTCGCCGGCTCGCGACGGTTCGCCTGGGAGGCGCTGGACGCCGAGGGCCGCGGTCGCGACCCCTGGCGCGACGGCGCGATCACCGCGCCCCCCTACGACTCGTCGCTCCGGGTCAACCCGCCGCTGCGCTCGGCCGTCGATGCCCGGGCCTGCCTGATCGCCCTGGTCGATGGCACGGCCGACGCCATCGCCACGGACCACGCGCCGCACTCGCTGGTCGACAAGGACGTCGAGTTCGGCCTCGCGGCCAGCGGGATCAGCGGGATCGAGACTGCGCTCGGCCTCGTCCTCGAGGCGGTCGATGCCGGCCAGCTGGCGCTCGCGAGGGCGATCTCGGCCCTCACCACGGGCCCGGCCCGGGTCCTGGGCACGCGGGCCCCGGCGGGATCGGGTGCCCTCGTCGAGGGCGAGCCGGCGCACCTCGTCGTCTTCGATCGAGCGGATCGCTGGACGGTCATCGCCGACGCGCTCGCCTCGAAGGGCAAGAACTCGCCGTTGCTTGGCCGCGACCTGCCCGGTCGAGTCCTGCTGACGCTCGTCGGCGGCCGGCTCGCGTACGCGCCCTGAGGTTGAGGCCGGGACAGCGGCAAGTCGCGACGCTCCGGTTCATCCTGCTCCCGTAGCATGGGTTCGATGGCCGCCCTGCCGAAGCTGAACACCGACTACGAGCGCCGGCCGTACTGGCATTCGACGATGCCCGTGCTGCCCGACCGGAGCGGGCGGCCACTCCCCGAGGTGGTCGACGCGATCGTCGTCGGCGGCGGCTACACCGGAATCGCGGCGGCTCGTCAGCTCGCGCAGCAGGGCGCGAAGGTCGTCGTCCTCGAGGCGAACTCGCTCGGCTGGGGCGCCTCGACCCGTAACGGCGGGATCGCTCATCCGGGCTTCAAGTGGGGCCCCCGAGCCCTCGTCAAGAAGTACGGCGACTCGCTCGGCCGCGCGGTCTACCGCGAATCGGTCGAGGCCACGGCGCTTGTCAGGCAGCTCGTCGACGAGAACGGCATCGACGCCGAGCTCCGCTGGAACGGCTACCTCGAGCTCGCCTGGGCCAAGGCTCACGACGACGACTTCGAGGCGGAGGCCCGGTCGCTGATCGATTTCGGGACGCCGGCCCACGCCGTGCCGAAGGACCAGCTGCGCGGCGAGATCGGGACCGACGCCTACCACGGCGGCCTCGCGGTCGATGGCGGCGGGCTCCTCCACCCGGCGAAGTGGTTCGTCGGCCTGGCCGGCCTCGCCGAGCGGGCCGGGGCCGACCTCCACGAGCGTGTCCGCGCGCTGTCGATCCGCCGCCAAGCGGACGGCCGCTTCGTCGTCGAGACCGATCGGGGCGCGGTCCTCGGCTCAAACGTCCTCGTCGCGACGAACGGCTACACGGACGGGGTCGCCCCGTCGCTGCGGCGCCGGATCATCCCGATCGGGAGCTACATCATCGCGACCGAGCCCCTCCCGGAGAACCTCGCGCGGGAGCTCGCGCCGACCGGCCGGGCCTTCTTCGACACGAGGAACTTCCTGTCGTACTGGCACGTCAGCCAGGACCGGCGGATGCTGTTCGGGGGCCGCGTGTCGTTCCTGCCGACGACCGTCGACCGGACCGCGCGACTGCTGTACGGACGGATGCTCGAGATCCATCCGCAGCTGGCCGGCTACCGCATCGAATTCTCGTGGGGCGGTAAGGTGGGCATCACCATGGATCGGATGCCCCACATCGGCCAGATGGGCGGCGTGACCTACGCGATGGGCTATTCCGGGACCGGGGTGGTCCTGTCGACCTACCTCGGGACGAGGGCGGCGGAGTGGATGGGCGGCGGGCAGGCGCCGGCGCTCTCGAAGATCCGGTTCCCGCTCGTTCCCGCGCCGTACGAGGGCCGGCCGTGGTTCCTGCCGGTCGTCGGCGAGTTCTTCCGGGCGCGCGACCGCATCGCCGTGATCGGCGGTGGGGCGGGCACCGCCATCCGGGCCCGCGAGTAGCGCGAGCCGCGGGCGCGAGCGAGCGACGCCGATGGCCGGCGACCTGTCCGGCGCCACCCCACGGTTCGCCGGGCGAGCCGCGGTCCTGCCGACCCTCGTGCTCGCCGGCGGCGCCTTCGCCGGCTACCTGATCGCGCGCCAGGCGAGCGCACCCGGCGATCTCTCGGCCCTCGTTTACACGTGGCTCATCCCGCTCGCCTTCGTCGCGTCGCTGCTCGCGCTGGCCGGCTACACCGGCCGCCTCCGGAGCTCGGAGCCGGAGCAGATGATGGCTCCGACCCAGGTCATGTGGGCAGGCATCGCGCTCGCCCTCGGCACCGTCGTCGGGCTGGTCGCGACGCCGCTCCTGGGGTTGACGTACGCGCCCCAGGTCGTCCTCCAGGCGACCGGCCCGGCCGCGCTCGAGCTCGCGGGCGTTGCGGACTACGAGCCGACCAATGCGACGGCCACGTGCCAATCCGTGGCGGACGGCCAGACAGTCGACCAGGTCGCCATCGACCAGGTCGGCACGCTCCGAGGGGTGCGCCTCATCGCGGTCGTGGGCCCCGATCCGACCGCGGCGAGCGGCGAGACGATCGACATCGAGCTGAGCGGCGAGACCGGCCAGGCGATCCTGTGGCAGGGAACGCCCCGGGTGACGCTCGGCGGCGCCGACGGCCGAACCGGTTCGGCGACATTCGAGGACATCGTCGGCCAGGACGAGTCGCTGAAGGTGGGGCCGCTCAACCAGCCGGCGCCGATCGATCCGTGGCCGGCAACGCTGACGGGCACGCTCACCTGGTCGTGCGGCGACTGGCATGCCGGGGCGTCGGCGGTGCCGCGAACCTAGTCGCTCGCGACCTCGGCGGTCCCCTGGCCGACCTTGGCGGCGAGCCGCCGGATGACCGCCAGCAGCGCGTCGACGTCGTCTTCGGTCGCCTGCGTGTTCAGGATCCCGGCCCGGAGCCAGGTCCCGCCACGCAGACGGGTGGTCGACAGCCAGCCCTCTCCGGTGTGCTCGAGCGCTCGCTGGATGCGGTCCTGGTGCTCGTCGAGCGCGTGGGGCTCGAGCGCCGCCGCGGCCGCACGTCCGCCGGGCAGATGCCGGAAGCACACCACCGAGAGCGGGGGAACGGCGGGCAGCGCCTCGAAGTCGTCGTCGGCGGCGATCGACGTCGCCAGGTGTCGGGCGAGCTCGACATTGCCCTCGACCAGGCGGGCGAACCCGTCCGAGCCGAGGTGCTTCCACGACAGCCACAGCTTCAACGCCCGCCAGCGGCGGCTGCCCTCGAAGCCGAGCTTCCAGAAGTTCAGCTGGCCGGCGCCGCCGTGGTCGTCCTCGTCGGGCGCGGTCGTGCCCCGACCGTGGCCCTCGCCGCCACGGTAGTACTCGGGCGCGCGGCGCCCGAAGGTCTGCTCGAGGAGCCGGCCATCGCGGACGAGGAGCGCCCCGATGTCGTAGCCCTGGAAGAACCACTTGTGGGGATCGACGGTGACGGAGTCCGCCCGGTCGAGGTCCCGGACGACCCCCGCGAGCGCCGGGGAGAAGCGCGCGGCCGCCCCGTAGGCGGCGTCGACGTGCAGCCAGAGATGCTCCCGATCGGCCAGGTCCGCGAGCTCGCCGACGGGATCGACCGAGCCGGTGTTCGTCGTCCCGGCGACGGCCGAGATCGCGAACGGGGTGAAGCCGGCGGCCCGGTCCTCGCGGACGGCCGTGGCCACGGACGCGGCTGGCAGCCGGAAGTCGTCGTCGGCCTCGAGCACGACCAGCGTCTCCGGCGGGAACCCGAGCTCCTCGAGCGCCCGGCGCACCGAGAAGTGCGTCTGGTCCGAGGCATAGACCCGGCAGCGCTCCAGCGCGGCCCCCCGCGGCGGATTCGGCGCACCGTCCGCGCCGCCGCCACCGCGCATCCGGCCGAGGTGGACGTCACGGGCAAGCGCCATCCCGATGAAGTTGGCCATCGTGCCGCCGGACGTCAGGACCCCGAACGAGCCGTCGCCGTAGCCGACGAGATCGCACAGCCAGCGGATCACGTCCTCCTCGACGAACGCCCCGACCGGCCCGGCGTGCCACAGGTCGACGCCCTGCTGGGCGAACTGGGCGAGCAGCTCCCCGGCGATCGAGGCGATCAGCGGCGGCGGCGTGAAGTACCCGAACGAACGGGTGTGGTAGGCGCTGACCGTGTGGGGCGCGATCCGCTCGTCGAACTCGGCGAGAACCGCCTCGAGCCGGGCCGGTCGGGCCGGCGCGGGGCCTGGCCGGCCGGTCGGGCCGAAGTAGACGTCCCGGAGGTCCGCGTACCCGTCCGGCTCGCCCATCGCCCGCTCGAAGGCGTGGTCGTAGAGGTAGTCGAGGCCGGTCTCCCAGGCGGCCGCGCCGGCGGCGCGGAGCGCCTCGCGCGAGACCGTCGGATCGGCGATTCGGATCAGCTCAGGCTCGGGGTGCCAGTCGGTCCGATCGGGCATCGGGCGATGGTAGCCGCGGCCGATAATGCGCCGCACCGATGTCGACGATCGTCTTCTTCCCCGAGGGCGCCTTCGGCCCGACCAACAACTGCGTCGGCATCGGACAGGTCCTTCAGGCGCGCGGCCATCGCGTGCTGTTCATCGTCGAGGAGTCGTTCGCCGGCACGCTCGAGGCGCAAGGCTTCGAGGAGCGCCGGATGCGCCTGGCCCCGCCGCCCGAGACCGAGGAGGCACCGGGCCAGTTCTGGATCAACTTCATCGCCGAGACGGCGCCGGTCTTCCGGAAGTCGACGCTCGAGCAGCTCGGCGAGTTCATCGCCCCGACGTTCCAGGCGCTGATCGACGGCGCGAAGTACGTCGACGATCGGCTCGTCGAGATCATCGACGAGGTCCAGCCCGACGTGGTCGTCGAGGACAACGTTGTCGCGTTCCCGGCTCTCCCCGCGTCGGGCCGGCCGTGGGTCCGGATCGATTCGTGCAACCCGGCCGACATCAAGGACCCGGCGATCCCGCCGTTCTCGAGCGGCTATCCGGCCGCGGATCGATCGGCCTGGCCGGCATTCCTTGGGGAGGTCGAGCGGACGCATCGATCGATGTGGGCCGACTTCGACACCTTCTGCCGCTCGCATGGCGCGCCGCCGCTGACGTGGGGCGCGATGGGCCCGGACCTCATCCACGACTCGCCGTTCCTGAACCTGTACCTGTATCCCGCGGAGGCCGACTACCGACGGTCCCGGCCACTCGCCTCGACGTGGCACCGCCTCGACTCGTCCGTGCGCGCCACGACGGCAACCTGGAAGCTGCCGGGACATCTCCGGGACTCGGACGGTGGTCGCAGTGGGCTGATCTACCTCTCGCTCGGGTCCCTTGGCTCGGCCGACGTCGAGCTCATGCAGCGCCTCGTCGACGTCATGGGCCAGACTCGCCATCGCGTGATCGTCTCGAAGGGCCCGCTCGCCGACCGGATCAGACTCCACGACAACATGACCGGCGAGGGCTTCCTGCCCCAGCCCGCGATCCTGCCGATGGTCGATCTCGTGATCACCCACGGCGGCAACAACACCGTCACCGAGGCGTTCCACCACGGCAAGCCGATGATCGTGCTGCCGCTCTTCTGGGACCAGGTCGACAACGCCCAGCGGGTCGACGAGACGGGCTTCGGCACCCGACTCCGAACCTACCAGTTCGAGGACGCCGAGCTGACCGGCGCCGTCGACCGCCTGCTCGCGGACTCGGCGCTCATGGCCCGGATGGCCGCCATCTCGGCCCGCCTGCAGGCGTCACCCGGCACGGTCCGCGCCGCCGACCTCATCGAGCAGGTCGCCCGGACGGGCGAGCCCGTGTCATCGCGCTGAGCGAGCAGCGAAATGCCAAGCCGAGCGATCGAGGTTCGGCGGCTCTCAGGGCCTGACGTCGGGGCGGCCGGCGCGCTCCTGGCCCGAGCGTTCGCCCAGGACCCGTTGATCGGGGTCCTCCTCGGCGGATCGACGCGGTCGCTTCGTCATCGGATCGCCTATCCAGCGTTCTCCGTGTGGCCATCCGAGACGCGCTCGCGGGAGGGCGCGTCGACGCCGCGGTAGACAGCAGGCTCCTCGGCGTTGCCGCCTGGCTCGACCCCGCTCTGCCACCCTCGCCGACTGGACGGAGCCAGCGGGTTGATCGAGGACTCGTGGCCCGCGCCTTTCCGACGGGACTGGGGCGAATCGAGGCCGGGTTCGAGGAGCTCGCCCGATACCCCCGAGCGAGGAGCACCGCTACCTGGCGTTTGTCGGGGTTGAGCCCGGGGTCCACGGTCAGGGCATCGGGACGGCACTCCTCGCGCCGGGACTGGCCGAGGCCGATTCCGGGGGCCTGGTGTGCTATCTCGAGACGCCGTTCCCCGAGACCATCCCCTTCTACGAGGGTCTCGGGATCGAGGTCGAGCGGGAGCTGCCGCTGACCTTTGGCCTCGGGCCCCTGTGGACGATGCGACGAGCGCCAGGTGGTTCCCCATCCACGTGACGACCGAAGAGGCGAGCGGGGCCCCCGTGTTCCCATTGCCGGTGTCGTCGGACCCGTCGATCGTCGACCTGAGCCTGCAGACCGACGCTGCGACGGGGTCGTACACCGCGAAGGCGCCCGGGACGGCGAGGCTCATGACGACGACGCCCTTCTGCCTCGACCTCGCGACGGGCGTGGAGCAGGGCGGCCCGTGTCCGGTCCTCGAGGTCGACGTCGTCGGTCCTTGACCGCGCCACGGCGCGGCCGCAGATTCGATCGGACATGCGTCGCACGAGATTCGTCATGGCAGCTGCCCTGGCGGCCTTCGTCGTCGCCGGGTGCGGCCAGTCCCCAGGGTCCACGGCCGGCGGATCGACGACGCCGTTTCCGACGATCCCGGAGAACGTGAACCCGGGCCAGCTGCCGGGCAGCAACCCCGCGTGCCAGCAGGCGAGCGCCCCGGTCCAGGGCATCGGCCAGATCGAAGCCGGGCTTCGCTCGGGGAGCATGTCCGACGCGGCCGCCGAAACCCAGGTGCTCGGGATCCAGCAGTTCCTGGTCCAGGTCCAGCAGCAGCTCGGGGCGCAGTCGGCGATCGGGACGGCGCTCCAGAACGTGGTCTACCAGCTCGGCGAGCTCGGGACGCAGCTCAACCAGAACGCCGCGATCGACGCGATCAACCCGGTCCTGGCGAACGTCGACTCGGCCGTCCAGGCGCTCGGCCAGGCCTGCGCCGCGGGCTGAGCCGCGGCGGCTTCGGTCGGCCTTCGATAGGCTCCGCAGCCGTGACCGAGCCCGAGAACCCGACCCAGCCCGAGCGCACCGAGCGCGACGTCCAGTACAAGGGCGCGCCGCTGGATTCGGCGAAGGGCCCCGGCCTCGGCTGCTTCTGGACACAGGTCGTCGCGCTGGCGATCGTCATCGTCCTGACGCCGCTAAGCGCCGTCTGGAACTGGCCGACGATCGTTTCGATCGTCCTGCTCGCGACGCTTCTCGTCCTGCTCCTCCTCGTCGGCCAGACCTCGATCTTCCTGATGCGGCTCGTCGCGGCTGACCGGCGCGCGGCCGGACCCCGTCGGCCGATGCAGTCGCGAACGAAGACCGTCGGCGAGATCGAGGCCGAGGGCGGCGGTCGGGAGTCCGAGACGTCGTCCGCCGAGGAGCGCCACGTCGTCGACGACGGGCCGGGCGGCAGCGGCGTGCGAGAATAGCCCGGCCCAACCGGGAACCCCGCCCGATCGAAATCTGGAGGAGCCGCCGCCCGTGCCCGTCCTCGCCACGTACTTCAACGTGCGACGCGGCCGCGATCCGTTCTTCAAGTTCTACATGAAGACGCTGTTCCCGCGGCAGGTCCGCGAGTACTCGGAGAAGTACGGGATCCGGTTCATGGGCTGGTACAACGTCGCCCAGGGCTGGGACTACGACAACCTGATCCTGCTCGACCTGCCCGACTACGCCACGGTCGACAAGCTGATCGCCGACGACGGCGTGCGGGCCCTCGCCCACCGCGGCGCGGAATGGATCTTCGAGCGGCACCACGCGATGTTCCTCCGGGAGCGGATGAGCCCCGACCTCGAATACAAGCGCTAGGAGACCGAACCCTGATGGAGAACCGCCGGAACTCGCTCCTCGCCGACATCGGCCGCGAGGCCTCCATCGAACGGACGGACTACCTCGCCCGCGCCGGCGAGCAGCTCCAGCGCTTCATGACCGCGCACGCCAACCGGATCCGGGCCCTGGGCGGGCTCACCCTGATCGACGACGAGGACGACTTCCTCGCTGTCGCGCCCGACGGCACCTTCCGGAGCCGGAGCCGGGTGTACGACGAGCAGAAGGGCGAGTGGGTCAGCGAGACCGAGGTAATCGAGACCGCGGCCGAGCTCGTCGAGCTGTACAACCCAGCCGACGTGCTGCAGGCGTTCGCCGATGCCGACGACAGCGACCTCGGGGCGAAGGACCCGGTCGAAGCCGGCGACGGCGACGGTGCGACGGGCATCCTGGCCGCCGAAGAGGCCCCGAAGGGCACGACCGCGGCGAAGGCGTATGCCGGCGCGGCCGATACCTGGGCCGCCGGCCAGCCCGAGACCCGGACCGCGCGCAACGAGGGCGAGGCGGCCGAGGCGCTCTACGACCTCACGCTCGACTTCCAGGAGCGCAGCCAGCGGGCCGAGAGCGGCCTGATCGAGTCGTTCGAGAACGCCGCGTCCGCGCTCCTCGGCCAGGTCGGGACGCTGGTCATCGTCGACGACGAGGACGAGCACCTGGCCCTCGGGGTCGGCGGCTTCCGGGCGCGGGTCGTGCCGGAAGGGGAGTCCGGCTGGCGCGACCTCTCCGGCGCTGGCGAGATCGTCCAGTTCTACGACCCGACCGACGTCTTCGGCGACCTGGCCGAGGCGATCGCCGAGGCCTACCCGTCGCTCGACGAGGGCGGGGCGGGGAACGGCGACGACGGCGACGACGGCGACGACAGTGACGCTGGGGACGACACGAACGACCGGTGACGGCGCCTGACGCGAGCCCCACTTCCGCGCGATCGCGCGACCCCGCCCGAGCGGGGCCGACCCGGGGGAGCAGCTCCCGTCGGGACTGGACTCCGGCCACGATGCGGCTCGCCGGAGCCGAGCTCCTCGACAGCCGCGAGATCCTGCCGAACCAGTGGCTCCAGGCCTACCGGGCCCCGGAGCTGACGGCCGGCGTCCGCGCCGGCCAGTTCGTCCACGTCCGGACCGGCGACTACTCCGGGATGGTCCTGCGACGGCCGTTCTCCTACAACACCGTGGATCCGATGAGCGGGACGCTGACGATCCACTTCCGGACCGTCGGGCGCGGCACGGACTGGTTCACCCACCTCCGGCCGGGTGATCGAGTCGAGATGCTCGGACCGCTCGGCCGGCCGTTCGAGGTGGACCCACGCTCGCAGCACCTGCTCCTGATCGCCGGCGGGCTCGGGATCGCCGGGGTCCGGTCGCTCGCCGACGAGGCGATCCGCGACGGCCGCCATGTCACGCTGCTGTTCGGCGGTGCCTCCGCCCGGGACGTCTATCCGACGTCGCTCCTGCCCGACGAGCTCGAGTACGTGGTCGCCACCGACGACGGCTCGGTCGGCCATCACGGCTTCGTGACCGAGCTCGTGCCCGAGTACGAGGCCTGGGCCGATCAGGCGTTCGCCTGCGGTCCGCTGCCGATGCTCCGGGCCCTCTCGAAGCTGGCGGCCTCGCGTCGACACCGGCTGGGCGTCGCCTCGCTGGGTCGCAAGCGTGGCGGCGGCCGGAGCGATCCGTCCGGCTCGCCCCAGGCTCGGCGGAAGGCGTTCCTGCAGGTCTCGATGGAGCAGAACATGGGCTGTGCCGTGGGCGCCTGCCTGGGCTGCGTCGTCATGTCGACCGCCGGTGCCCCGCAGCGCGTCTGCCGCGAGGGTCCCGTCTTCGCCAGCGAAGAGATCGACTGGGAGGCCGGCTGGTGAAGGCCAGGCGCCGAGTGGTGACGGTCGGCGGACGAGCGCCAGATTCGAAGCGCCGGCCGACCGTGCGGCGGGCCAAGTCGGCCTTCGTGCCCGTCCCGACGCCGAGCCGGAACGGCGGGTCGGCCGCGAGGGCGGCGGGCGCTCAGGTGCTGGCGAGCCCGTCGGCTGCCGCCCCGGTCGTCGACGTCGACCTGTCCGTCGACCTCGGCCGTGGGCTCGTCCTCCGCAATCCGATCCTCGTCGCCTCGGGAACCTTCGGCTACGGCACCGAGTACGCCGACGTCGTCGAGGTCCAGCGGCTCGGCGCGATCTGCTGCAAGGGGACGACCCTCAGGCCCCGGATCGGCAACCCGACCCCGCGGGTGACCGAGACGCCGGCCGGGATGCTGAACTCGATCGGGCTGCAGAACCCCGGGGTCGACGCGGTCGTCGAGAAGTACGCGGGCACGTGGGCCGGCTGGCAGGTGCCGGTAATCGTGAACGTCGCCGGGGAGTCGGTGGGCGACTACGTCGAGGTCGTCAAGCGGCTCGACGGCGTGCCGGGCATCGCAGGGATCGAGCTGAACATCTCGTGCCCGAACGTCGGCAAGGGCGGGCTCCAGTTCGCGATCGACGCCGACGCCGCCGGGTCGGTCACCGCCGCGGTCCGTCGAGCCACGGACCTGCCCCTGCTCGTGAAGCTGTCGCCGAATGTCGCCGATGTCCGGCCGATCGCGCGGGCGATCGCCGACGCCGGCGCCGACGCGCTGACCGCGGTCAACACGCTGTCCGGGATCGCGGTCGGGCCGTCGCGACAGCGGCCGCTCCTCGGGAACATCTACGGCGGCCTCAGCGGCCCGGCGATCAAGCCCGTCGCCCTCCGGATCGTCTACGAGGTCGCCCAGATCGTCGAGGTCCCGGTCGTGGCGATCGGCGGTGTCACCGAGCTCGCCGACGTCCTGGACTACCTCGCGGTCGGCGCCGCCGCGGTCCAGGTCGGGACCGCGATCTTCGCCGATCCGACGCTCCCCGTTCGCCTCGTGGACGAGCTCGCGGGGGAGTGCCGGCGCCGGGGCCTCGGCTCGTACCGGCCGCTCATCGGGACGGCCCTGCCCAAGAAGGCCGGCGCTCCGTCGGCCAGGGGAGTCGAGTACCGGCCGTAGCCGGACGCGGCTTCCGAGGGAACCCGGACGGTCGCTCCACCGTCCGGCAGGCACGCGGACCCGCTCGGCCCGCCACGCGCCCCTCGCGCGCCACAGGCGCGCCCAGCGCCGCAACGGAGCACCGGAACGATGTCGACCCGGACCGTGCACCTCCCGAGGCGATTCCGCCTCCTCTCCCTCATCGGCGTCGCCCTCTTCGTCGCCGCATGCGCGGCGGGCGCGAGCACCGCCGGCCCGGCTCGAGGTCCGGAAGCCGTCCCCGGCGTCAGCACGACCGACTCGAGCAGCGGCCAGGGCGGCGGCGAGGTCGCCCCCGCGGCCTCTCCGCCATCGGCCGACTTCGGCTCGAACGGTGCGCCGCAGCTGAACGACATCAACATCCCGGCCCTGCTGATCATCAAGACCGGGACGATGGACCTCCAGGTCGCCACCCTCGATGACGCCCTGAACGCCGCGAGCCAGAAGATCACGGCGCTCGGCGGCTACGCCAGCGGCTCGTCACGGCAGGGCGACGGCGACCAGCAGACCGCGAGCGTCACCTACCGGATCCCGGCCCAGAGCTGGGATGCCGCGCTGGTCGCTCTCCGTGGCCTGGCGACGAAGGTCCTCAGCGAGCAGTCGGGGACGCAGGATGTCACGGGCGAGGTCGTCGACCTGCAGGCCCGGATCACGAACCTGCAGGCGACCGAGCAGGCCCTCCAGGCGATCATGGCCAAGGCGACCAAGATCTCCGACGTCCTCGCCGTCGAGCAGCAGCTGTCCGACGTCCGCGGCCAGATCGAGCAGATGACCGGGGAGCGGAACCACCTCCAGGAACAGGCGGCCTACTCGACCCTGACGGTCAACTTCTCGCTGAAGCCGCAGGCCGTCGTCGCCCAGACCAGGCAGTTCGATCCGAATGCCGAGGTCGACCGGGCCTCGGCCAGCCTGGTCGACGTCCTTCAGGCCGTGGCGACCGCGGGCATCTGGTTCGGGATCGTGTGGCTGCCGATCCTCGTCGCCGTGCTGATCGTCACGGGGATCGTCATCTTCGTCCTGCGCCGCATCGCGCGATCGAAGCCGACCGATCATCCGGACCTTGGCGAGCCGCCCGCGGGCGACGCCCTCGCGCCGGGGGCGCAGGCCTGACCGACGGGCCCGAGACCTACACTCGGGCCCGATGACGACGCTGAAACCGGCGGTCGCGATCGCGGCGCGGGCCGAGATCGCCCGCCGGACCGAGGCCCTGTTCCGGAGCTCGGGCGCGCTCCGGGAGGGCCACTTCCTCCTGAAGAGCGGCCGGCACTCCGACGCGTACCTCGAGAAGTTCGCCGTCCTCGCCGATCCGGCCGCGACGAGCGAGCTGTGCGGCTTCTGGGCCGCCCGCCATCGCGTCGATGGCCGGCCGACCGTGGATCTCGTGGCGGGACCGACAACCGGCGGCCTGATCCTCGCCTTCGAGACGGGTCGTCAGCTCGGGACGCGGGCGATCTTCGCCGAGGAGGTGAAGGCCGCGGATGGCTCCAGCCGTCGAGAGTTCCGACGCGGGTTCCGGATCGAGCCAGGCGAGCGCGTCCTCCTCGTCGACGACATCCTGACGACCGGCGGATCGCTGCTGGCCATGCTGCCGGCCGTCGAGGCGATGGGCGGCGAGATCGCGGGCTGCGTCGTCCTCGTCGACCGCTCGGGCGGGCTGTCGACACTGACCTCGCCGGCGACCGGTCGGGTGTACCCGCTCGAGGCGCTCTGGGTCCTCGACCTGCCGACCTACGAGCCCGGCGCGGCGACATGCCCGCGCTGCGCCGATGGCACTCCGCTCCACGCGCCAGGCAGCACGGGCGCGCTCGTCCCGGCGACCGCGACCGCGTGATCCGGGCCGTCGCCATGGCGGTCGTGGCCGCGCTCGTCGCCGGTTGCGGCCTGGGTCAGGCATCGCCGAGCGGGCCGCTCTCGCCGGTCGAGGGGATCGTCCTGCAGGTGGACGCGACGAGCCTCACCGACGTCAGGGGCTTCACCCTTCGGCAGTCGAACGGCGGACCGAACCTGTCGTTCACCCTCGGGCCGCTCGAGAACCCGACCCAGTTCCCGCCCGGCCACCTGAAGGCCCACCAGGCGTCCGAGAGCCCGATCCTCGTCTTCTTCGTCGCCTCGAGCGACGGGACGCTGGTGGTCTATCGCCTCGAAGATGCGCTGACGGGCTCGGGAGCGCCCGCGTCGGCCGCCCCGCCGGCCGTCCCGTCCAGCAGCCCATAGGTCGGGCGGGCGTAGCGGTACTGCTCCGCGCCGCGCATCTTGGCGGCCAACCGGTCATGGCGGTCGTCCCAGTGGGTGAGCTGCTCGATGAACGCGGCGGCGTCCGGCTTCGAGCCGGTCACCTGGATCCGGAGGACCTCGCGGAGCATGTCCGTCACCGCGGCCCGGTGGCGTTCCCAGTTGACCAGCAGGCTGCCATCCTCGTAGACGACGACGCCACGATCGAGGAACCAGTTGAACTCCATGAGCCAGAGGGTCGGGTAGGGCTGCGATCGAAGGGGCTTGACCGGCCGGAGGCTGGCGAGGATCGCTCCTGCGGCGAGGCCCCGGACGTCGGCGTCGGACAGGTGCCCGAGCTCGCGGAGCTGGTGGGCGGCGAACTGCGACGCGAGCTCGGCCTTGAGCTCCTCGATCGGGGAGGCGTCATCCTCGAGCGACTGCTCGATCGAGCGGCCGTCGCGAGCGAGCTGCGGTCCGAGATAGTGGCCGATCTCGTGCCAGACGACCTGCTGGTAGCGGCCCTCGGCCGAGACCTCGGCGTGCTGGTCGCGATCGACGACCGACTCCCAGCGGGCGCGCATCCGCGAGAACGCCTCGGGGTGGGTGTAGAGGTTCCGTCGGACGAGGATCTTGCGGCCGTACTTGCGCAGCAGGTTCGGATCGTTCGGCAGGATCTCCGCGCCGGTCTGCTTGCCGGCGCCGAAGGCGGCGAGGATGTCGTACGAGCCGGCCGGCAGGTCCGTCTGGACGCGACGCCAGCTCTCGTACGGGAGCGCCGCCTCGATCGCCGGGAGGTCGTCGAGGGCGCGCCGGAGGGCCGACGTCGCCGATTCGTCGCGCAGGAACAGCGACAGCCCCACGAAGCCCTTCGCGCCGTACAGGTCGTCGTCATAGACCTCGTAGCTGCCGATCACGGCGTCGATCCGGCCGAGGTCGCCCCGGACCCAGGCCGCGTCGCCGGCCTCGTTGTCGTCGGTCAGGAGGTCCTGCGCCCGGAGCCGGAGGAAGGCGGCGAGGTCCCGGTTCTCGGCCACGATCGCGTCGGCGGCCGTCCGGAGGTGCGCGACCGCGTCCAGCGTCGGCCCCGGCCACGCGACCGAGAAGGGCACGGCATAGAGGCCGCTGCGCGAGGCCTGCGTGGCCCGGCGCTCGAGGTCCGCCCGGAGGCCGGGATGGAGCTTGTCGAGGATCGGCTGGTCGTCGAGAGTGGTCAGGTCGCGCTTCAGGGCCGCCGGCGTGGAGCGGCGGACCGCGGTATGCAGGTCCAGGAGCGAGTCGCGGTCCCGCGGATGGGCCTCCAGCCAGGCCTCGATCTCGTCGCGGCTGATCCCCCACGGGTAGACGTTCTTGCCCTCCGTCCACGGATCGACCGGCAGGAACGGGACGAGCTCGTTCTCGAGCGTCGTGGCGATCGGGCCCTGGAAGAGGTCGTCGAGCTCGATCAGGTCGCGCGTCCGCTCCGGTCGGCCGAGGCGCTCGTGCAGCTTGTGCAGCTCGCGCCGGGCCGACAGCGCCTGGTGATGGAGCTGGAGGTTGTGCAGGTCGTCGAGGGTCCGGCCGACGGCCACGAGCTCGGCGAGGACCGTCCGCTCGGCGCGGGTCAGGTCGGAGAGGTCGCTCGCCAGCCGGTAGGAGAGGGTCTTGTCGAGGATCCGGCGGGACTGCTCGGCGGGCCAGTAGCCCGCCAGCAGCTCGGGGCTACTTGACGGCATCGAGCGCGGCCGTCATCTCGGCGTCCGAGAAGATCACCTCGAACGAGGCGGTCACCTTGCCGGTCCGATCGACGACGAACACCCACGGCTCGCCGGTGAGGCCCCAGGCGTTGGTGTACTGGTTGGAGATCAGCTGCCCGTTCTCGTCGAGCACCGCCTGGAGCTGGCCGTTCGCGAACTGCAGCTCGTACGGCTCGACGTGGATGAAGTCGACGGTCGGGTACTGCGCCGCGTACGGCTTCAGGCGGTCGAGCGTCGGGCCGCACTGGGCGCTCGTGCAGAACTTGGGCGTCGCGAAGATCAGGACGAACGGATCGTGCTTCGCGAGGGCCTGGTCCTCGGAGACCCTGTAGAACGCGGGATCCGGCGACGGGTCGGTCGAGATCTGGGCGATGCCGGCCGGGTCGGCGGCCGTCGGGGTCTTGATGGCGGGTGCCTGCTGACCGACATGGACGGTCGGCGAGCTCGGGTCGACCGAGAACGTCGCCCGGATCTGCGAGGCGGCGCCGTTCGCGGGTGTCACCGTGAACTCGAAGCCGTAGACGCCCGCCTCCGGGAACGTCACGTTCGAGATGTATTCGCCGCGAACGTCCTGGATGGCCCAGACGAACGTGCCATCGACCGTCGAGATGGGCTTCGTCGGGTCACGGGCGAGATCGTAGATGGCGACCGAGGCCTTCATGTCGGGCTTCGCGAGGACGTTGTTCTGGGGGTCGAGGAAACTGAACAGGAAGCGGTTCTGGCCGCAGGTCAGCTCGCCGACGTTGGCGATGATGAACGGCACGATCGGCGGCGTGGTCGCCGGCGGCTGCCAGGCGGGCAGGTTGCCCGGATCGGGCGCGGTCTGGCAGGCCGTGCCCGATGCCCCGGGCGAGGCGCCGCCGAGGACCGGCTGGGTGGGGCTGACGTTCTGGCTCGAGCACGCGGCGGCGAGCAGGGCGACGGCGATCGCCGCGACAGCGAAGGGGAGTCTTCGGAGCACGGCGACAGGTTAGCCGGAGCCGGTCCAGGCAGTAGAATCCCCGGCGCTCGTCCCCGGAGGTCTCCCGAAGGTTCCGTGACCCGCTTCCAGCGGCTCGCCGCCACGACCGTCGCCACGGTCTTCCTCCTCGTCACGATCGGCGTCATCGTGCGCGCGACCGGCTCGGGCGAGGCCTGCCCGAACTGGCCTGGCTGCTTCCCCGGCCAGTTCCTGCCCGGGTTCGATGCGGGCGCCCAGGCGTGGATCGAGTGGATCCATCGAACCGTCGCGTCGCTGATCGGGCTGCTCGCGCTCGCGCTGGCCTTCGTCGCCTGGCGCGACCATCGCGACCGGCCCTCGCTCCTGTGGCCGTCGATCGGCGCCGTCGCCCTCGTCGGGTTCCAGGCGTGGCTCGGCGAGGAGACCGTCCGGCTCGGCAACAGCGGCCCGTCGGTGACGGCCCACCTCGCCACGGCGATGGCCCTGGTCGGGCTGCTCGTCTATCTCCTGGTCCGGGCCTGGTATCCGGCGCGCCTGCCGGCCCATGGCACGAGCCAGCGGTTCACGCTGCTCGCGACGTTCAGCGCGGCCGCGACCTTCGTCCTGCTGCTGTTCGGCTCGAACGTGACCGCGAAGGACGCGGCGCTCGTCTTCGCCGACTGGCCGCTGATGAACGGCTCGATCCAGGCGATCGGGCCGGACACGCCGGTCGACGTCGCGCCGCTGTACGCCGCCCACGAGCTGCACCGCTACGCCGCCGCGGTCGTGCTCCTGATCGTCGCCGGCGTCGCCTACGCCGCCTGGCGGAATCGGGACAACCGCCCCGGCCAGGCCCGCCTGGCGGTCGCGATCCTCGGTCTGTACGTCGTCCAGGTCATCATCGGCGGGCTGCAGGTCCTCCTGCTCCTCGCGCCCTGGACGCAGACGCTGCACGTCGCGTTCGGGGCGCTCATCTGGGGCGGCTCGGCGGGCCTCGCGATCTGGTCGTACTACCAGTCCCGCGCCGAGGCCGCGGTCGCGGCCGGCCCGGCGGGCTCGGAGACGCCAAGCCGCTCGACCCTGCGCGACACCGTGACGGCCTACGTCGCCCTGACGAAGCCGCGGATCATCGAGCTGCTGCTCGTGACGACGGTCCCGGCGATGGTCCTCGCGACCCGCTTCGTGCCCGGCATCGAGCTCGGCGACTGGCTCCGGCTGACCGCCTGGACGCTCGTCTGCGGCACGCTCGCGGCCGGCTCGGCCAATGCCATCAACCAGTACCTCGAGCGCGACATCGACGGCCTCATGGTCCGGACGCGTCGCCGGCCGCTGCCGGCCGACCGGGTCCCGCCGGATCACGCGATGGTGTTCGGGATTGCCCTCGGCGTGATCTCGGTTTCGCTGATGGCCTGGCAGGTCAACCTCGTCGCCGCGGCGCTGACGCTGCTGGCGATCGGCTTCTACGTCGTCGTCTACACGATGCTGCTGAAGCGGACGACGCCCCAGAACATCGTCATCGGCGGGGCCGCCGGAGCCCTCCCGCCGGTCATCGGCTGGGCCGCCGTCACCGGCAACGTCGGGCTGCCGGCGCTGATCCTGTTCCTCGTGGTCTTCTACTGGACGCCGCCGCACTTCTGGGCGCTGGCGCTGCGCATCCGGGCCGACTACGCCGTGGCGAACATCCCGATGCTCCCGGTGGTCCGGGGCGTGGCCGAGACGAGCCGCCAGATCGGGCTCTACACGATCCTGCTCGTGGCCCTGACGATCATCTTCGCGCTCGTGGCGGACATGGGCCCGATCTACCTGGTCGCCGCCATCGTCCTCGGGGCGATCTTCCTGTGGCGGGCCTGGGTCCTGTGGCGGCAGGGGACGTCGCCGGAGCGCTCGACCGCCCAGGCGATCCGGCTCTATCGATGGTCGATCGTCTACCTGACGCTGCTGTTCGCGGCGATCGCGCTCGACGTGATCGTCACGGGCCCCGTCCTGGCGGCCGGCAAGCCGGGCTACCCCGACCACGTGACCTGGGGCGGGCTGTCGTGGCAGGTCAAGACGAGCAACGCCCCGGTCGGCCCCGGCCCGAATGTGTTCGCCCGGGCCAACGTCTCGGTCGACGCCGGCGGCGCCCTCCACCTGCAGATCCAGAAGGACGCGACCGGGCGCTGGACGACGGCCGAGGTCATCGGGCCCACGAGCTACGGCTACGGGACGTACACCTTCACGATGGGCTCGTCCGTCGGCGGCTTCGATCCGAACGTCGTCCTCGGCCTGTTCACCTGGAGCGATAAGGCACCCCAGGCCCATCGCGAGATCGACATCGAGGTCGCCCGCTGGGGGAGCGCCAGCGACCCGACGGACGCCCAGTTCGTCGTCCAGCCCTACAGCGTGGCGAACCACCTGGTGCGCTTCCAGACGGGAACGTCGCCGACGCTCGTGTTCCAGTTCACCTGGCGGGCGGGGCGGGTCGACTTCGTCGCCCGCGACGCAGCCAGCAGCGCCACCGTCTCGAGCTACTCGTATTCGGGCAGCGACGTCCCGACCCCCGGCGACGAGCGGGTGCATCTGAACTTCTGGCTGTTCAATGGCAGCGCCCCGACGAACGGCCTGCCGGCCGAGGTCGTCGTCAAGTCGTTCGCGTTCGCGCCCTGACGTGACCGTCAGCCTCGAGTTCCTCGGTGGCGCGGCCACTGTGACGGGCTCCCAGTACCTGCTCCGGACCAGCCGGGCCCAGGTCCTCATCGACTGCGGCCTGTTCCAGGGCATGCCGAACGAGTCGATCCGGAACCGCGTGCCACCCGACTACGAGCCGAAGGCGCTCGACGCCGTGCTCCTCACGCACGCCCATCTCGACCACTGCGGCCGGCTGCCGCTGCTCGTGAAGTGGGGCTTCGGCGGCCCGATCTACACAACGATGGGCACGATCGAGCTGGCGACGCTCGTCCTCCTCGACTCCGGCCGGCTGCAGGAGGAGTTCTCGAAGCGCGAGGCCCGCTGGGAGAAGCGCCATCCCGACAAGGTGACGGCCGACGACGCGAAGCAGGAGCACGCCTACGAGGCGGCGATCGAGCTCGCCCACGCCGGCGACCTCATGGGGATGCCGGCGGTTGCCGGGATGCCGTCCGGCTCGACCGTGACCATGGCCGCGCCGCCGACCGGGACCGCGGCGACGGGCGAGCACGTCGCGACGGCGCTCGAGCCGAACGACGGCCGGATGCCCGACCCGGAGGCCGGAATGCGCGCCACGCCCCCGCCGATGGCGGTCGAACTCGACGAGCCGCTCTACACCGAGGCCGACGCGGCGGCCGCGCTGCCGCGGTTCCGGGCGGTCGCCTACGACCACGAGCTCGAGGTCGCGCCGGGGATCTTCGCCACCTTCAACGACGCCGGCCACATCCTCGGCTCGGCGATCATCCGACTGCGGGTCGTGGACGGCGATGCCTCGGAGCGGACGATCGTGTTCTCGGGCGACCTCGGCCGCCGGGACGCCCCGATCATCCGCGACCCAACCCCGGAGTCGAGCGCCGACTACGTGGTCTGCGAGTCGACCTACGGCGGCCGGGAGCACGATCCGCAGGACGAGGCGGTCCGGGTGCTGGCGGAGACGGTCCAACTCGTGGCGAAGGCGGGCGGCGTGCTGCTCGTGCCGTCGTTCGCGATCGGGCGCACCCAGGAGGTCGTCTGGCAGCTCGACCGGCTGGTCTCGGAGGGCCGGATCCCGGAGCTGCCGCTCTTCCTCGACTCGCCGATGGCCTCGAAGGCGACCGACGTCTACAAGCGCCACCCCGAGTACTACGACGCCGAGACGGCCCAGCTCCTGCGGGCCGGCGACACGCCGCTGGACTACCCGAAGCAGACGGTCACGAACGACTTCAAGGACTCGCAGCGGATCCTGCAATCGCCCCGGCCGTTCATGATCGTGGCCTCGAACGGGATGCTGACCGGCGGCCGGGTCGTCGGCCACCTGCGCGAGCTCATCGACGATCCGACCGCGACGATCCTCTTCGTCGGCTACCAGGGCCAGGGCACGCTCGGCGCCCACCTCCAGCAGGGCGCGACGACGGTCAGACTCGACGGCCAGGTCCGCCAGGTCCGCTGCCAGGTCCGGTCGATCAGCGGGTTCTCGTCCCACGCGGACGAGCCCGGCCTGCTCGACTGGCTGGGGGGCTACACCGCCGGCCGAGCCGCGGGCTCGTCCGGCTACCCTCGGACCGTGTTCCTCGTTCACGGCGATCCGGATGCACAGGCCGCGCTCGGGCCCAAGGTGGCGGCACTGGGGCTGCAGGTCCATGTCCCGCACTGGCACGAGCGCGTGATCCTCGCGTAGTGCGACCGCGCCTCGAGGTCCTCGAGCCGGCGCTGATCGTGTCGATCGTCGAGGAAGCGAAGCGGATCCTCGCCGAGGTCGGCATGGAGATCCGCGGTCCCGCCCTCCGCGCCCGCCTCCTGGACTCCGGGTTGCGGCGGGCCGAGGGCGGCCGGGTGCTGTTCCCCGCCGACGTGGTGGAGCGGGCGATCGCGACCGCCCCGTCGTCGTTCCACCTCTACGACCGCGACGGCACGCCCCACGCCGACATCGGCGGCGATCGCGTCCACTTCGTCCCCGGCTCGAGCGGCCTGAAGGTCCTCGACCACCGGACCGGCGAGGTCCGGCTCGCGAACACCGCCGACTTCGTCGAGTACATCCGGCTCGGCGATGGCCTCGAGCACATCGCTTACCTGGCGACGGCGTTCTCGACCAACGACGACATCGAGCCCCAGGTCTCCGACGCCTGGCGCCTGCGGCTCGCCCTCTCGAACACGAAGCGGCCGATCGTCTCGGGCGCGTTCAGCGAGCACGGCACCGAGCGCATGGTCGAGCTCATGGGCCTCTTCCGCGACTCGCGGGACGATCTCCGAGCCCGGCCGATGTCGATCTTCACAATCACCGCGACCGGCAACTTCCGGTACAGCGAGGACTCCTGCCAGAACCTGATCGACTGCGTCGAGGCCGGCATCCCCGTCGAGATCGTGCCGGTCACGCTGATGGGCCTGATCGCGCCGGTGACCGAGGTCGGAGCGACGGTCTTCCACACGGTCGACGTCCTGGCCGGCATCACGATGGCCCAGATCGTCCGGCCCGGCGCGCCGGTCCTGTTCGGGGGAGCGCCCGCGACGTTCCACATGAAGATCGCGTCGTCGCCGATGGCCGCGATCGAGGCCCTCCAGCTCGACACGGCCTACGTCGCGGTCGCGAAGTCCCTCGGCCTGCCGACCCAGTCGTACATGGCCCTGTCCGAGGCGAAGGAGATCGACGCCCAGGCCGGCGCCGAGACGTTCGGGTCGGCCCTGCTCGCCGCGCTCGCCGGCGTGAACAGCGTGTCGGGTCCCGGGATGCTCGACTTCCTGCTCGTGTTCAGCCTCGCCAAGCTCGTCCTCGACGACGAGCTGTGCGGCCAGGCGCTCCGATTCGTGCGGGACGTGCACCCAATCGAGGACCTGCCGGCCCGGTCGCTCGTCGACGAGGTCATCGCCAACCAGCACCTGATCATGGCCGAGCACACGACCCGCCACTGGCCCGAGGAGCTGTACCTGCCCGGTCGGGTGTTCGACCGGGACAACCGCGAGAACTGGACGAAGGCCGGCGCGCTCGACGCCAACCGGCGGGCGATCGCGGAGGTGGACCGCCGCCTCGCGAGCTACCAGGCGATCGAGACGGACCCGCTGGCCGAGCTCGAGATGGACCGGATCATCCGCTCCGGGCTCGTGTCGCAGACCGAGCTGCCGGCGATCCCGCCGCCGCCGGATCGCGACGCCGCCCGAGCCGCGGCCGCCGCGGCGGGCGGTCCGGCTCGCCGCCCCAACCCGCGCCGAGGTCGCTGAACTCGGCTCAATCTCCGGGCGACCGGTTAGCTGAAGTCAGCCTCCAGGAGCACGGGCCCCGCCCGGGTGGAGCCGGAGTCGGGCTCCAGCGTCACGTAGAAGGACCACCCAGGCCGCAGGGCGATCGACGACCACTGGTCGGCCGAGCCGACCCAGAACGCCGTCCTGCCGGCGAACGCCATCGCCCCGATCGGGGTGTCGTGGCCCTTGCCGACGAGCCAGCAGCGATAGACGCTGCCGGCGGGCGCCGGCTGGAGGGCGGACGTCAGGACGACGAGGTCCTGGCTGGACCAGGCGATCGTGCCGCCCGTGCTGCCATCGCTCGCCTTGAGCGCGACGAGCTGGTGGTTCGGGTCGGCGAGGATGCGGTCCGTCGCGGCCACGACGGCCGTGAGCGAATGGGCCTGGTCGACCGTCTGGGCCAGGTTTGTCAGCGGTCCGGCGAGGAGGAGCGTCCCGGCGATCGCGACCACGAGGGCCGCCGCGAGCCCGACGAAGACGTGGCTGCCCTCCGGGGGGCGGAACGCGACGAGGCTCGCGAGGCGGGTCCGGTCGGTTCGACGGGTCCGATCGGTCCGATCGGATCGCCGGGTCCGCTCGGCGTGCGCCGTTTGGTCGGTCCGCTCCCCGCGAGCGGCGGCGAGGATGTCCCGGCGCAGCGAATCGGCGGCCTCGATCGGCTCGATGTCGGCCCGCCCACCCGGCCCGGTCGCCCGCAGCGATCGCTCGAGCGAGGCGTGCAGTCCGCTCCACGCTGCCACGTCGGCCTTGCACCGGTCGCAGCCGGCCAGGTGCTCGATCAACGGCCTATCGGCCCCCGGCGCGGTCCGATCGAGCGCGGCCGCGAGCGCGCCCGGCTCGAGCGCCAGGTCGGCGATGCGCTCGTGGGCTTCGGCGTGATCCATCATCGGATCCGGATCTCCTCGCCGACCAGCTCGGGCACGCCGGCCAGCTGGGCGCGGAGGCGGGCAAGGGCTCGCCGGGTGCGCGACTTCACCGTGCCGATGGGCACGCCGAGCCGATCGGCGATCTCGCTCTGGGACAGGCCGTCGCTGTAGGCGAGGGCCACGACCCGGCGCTCGGCGTCCGGCAGTGCCGAGACCATCGTCCTCACCACGGAATCCGACCAGCGCCGGTCGGCAAGGCCGGCCGGGTCGCGCTCCGGATCCCCGTCGTGGGCCGCGTCAAGGAGCTCGACGGGCGCCGGGCTGGGACGTCGCGCTTCGCCCCGCATCCGGTCGATCGCGCGATGCCGGGCGATCGCCAGGAGCCAGCCGCCGAGCGAGCCCACGCTCGCGTCGTACCGGCCGGCCCGGCGCCAGAGGGCCAGGAACGCATCCTGGGCGACCTCCGCGGCCGCCTCGCGATCGCCGAGGAACCGGACGAGCGATCCGAAGACGAGGCCGCCATGCCGGTCATACGCGAGCTCGAAGGCGACCTCGTCGCCGCTCGCGATCCGGCCGACCAGGGCTCCGTCGTCCGGCACGCCTTCATGGTCGATCATCCCGGCCGGGACCCGTCGAGTCCGGACCTACGGGCAGTAATAGCCGGCGCACTTCGTCGGCGCGGCCGAGCCGCCCGCCGAGCCCGCCGGCGTGGCTGCCGCGCTGGCGCCAACCTGCGTCCCGTTCGGTCCGGCCACGTACCACTTGTTGCCGATGCCCTGGCCGTTCGTCTGACCGGCGGCCAGGTCCCCGGCGAAGTAGTAGAGGGGCAGGCCGTTGATGGTCACCTGGGTCGTGCCGTCCGGCCGGGTGAACGTGGCGATCGTGCCGGTCACGCCGCTGCCGGCCTTGACCGTGTCGCCGGGGTTCAGCGTGAAGGGTGGCCAGTTCGCGGCGCAGTCGCCGGTGCACGTGCTGGTGCCGGGCGTGTCGGTCCCGAGGATGTACAGCGACAGCCCCGTGGCGCCCGTGAGGTACGCGCCGATCTTCGGATCGTTCGCCACGTCGACCTCGTAGGCCGTCCCGGATCCCGCGGCGGATGGTGCCGTGGAAGCCGCGGCCGACGGCGCGGCGGTGGCAGCCGCGGTCGGCGCGGTCGTCGCCCCGCCGGACGACGCGCAGCCGGCCACGAGCACGAGGACGGCCGCGGCGGTAAGGATCGGCCGGGTGCGTTCGCTGACGATCACGGAAGATGGCCCTCCTGTTGTTTCGGATCAGTAGTTGTAGCCGGTCGGCGTCGGAGCGCCGCTGGCCGCCGGGCTGGCGCCCGCGGGTGCGCCGACGGGCTTCCCGTCGGGGCCGGCAAGGAACCACTTCCCGCCGACACCCTGGCCATTCGTCTGCCCGGCCGCGCTGTCGCCGCTGAAGTAGTAGAGCTCGTGACCGTTGATCGTCACCTGGGTCGATCCATCCGCCCGGGTGAACGTCGCGATCGTCCCGGTGACCCCGTCGCCCGCCTTCGTCGACTCACCCGGATCGAGGGTGAACGGCGGCCACGTCCCGGCGCAGGTGCCGGTGCAGGTGCTGGTCGTGGCCGAGTCGGTCATCAGCATGTACAGCGACTTGCCGTCCTCGCCCGTGATGTACGCACCCTGGGCGCCGGTGGCGACCTTGAGCTCGTAGACCGCGGCCGCGCCCGAGGGGCCGGCGGAGGCCCCGGCCTCGCTCGGGGCCGTCGACGCGCCCGAGGCGCCGCAGGCGGCGACGAGGACGAGGGTCGATGCAACGGTCAGGATCGCTGGGGTTCCGCGGATCGGTGACATGCGTTCGGGCCTCCAGCTCGCGCCCATCCTCGGGTTCGCTACGACTCCCTACGACGCCGATGATCGATCGGATCCCGGTCGAGCGCTTGCGCTCAGGCCTTCCGCGGACGCGTCCGAGCGGCGATTCGGGCCAGTGCGCCGTCCCAGCCGGCGTCGAACGGCCGGCCGGGGACATCCAGGTCGATGGCGACCGGAGCATGGTCGGACGGGATCGGCGGGCCCTTGCGGGCCTCGCGGTCGATCTCGGCCCAGCGGATCCTGCCGGCCACCGGCCGGGTGGCCAGGAGGAGGTCGATCCGCATGCCCTCGTTGCGGTGGAACATCCCGGCCCGGTAGTCCCACCACGAGAAGCGGCCGATCGCGGGCTGGACGGCCCGGAAGCCGTCGACGAGGCCCCAGGCCTGGAGGCTGGCCACCGCCGCGCGCTCGGGCTCGGAGACATGCGTGCCGCCGTGGGCCCGGGCCTCATTCCAGACGTCGTCGGGCGTCGGGGCGACGTTGAAGTCGCCGCCGATCACCAGCCGCTCGCCCGGATCGCGGGTCTCGTCGAGCCAGCGCCGGAGGCGTTCGAACCAGCGGAGCTTGCCGGCGTAGAACGGCGAGCCGACGATCCGGCCGTTCGGCGCGTACACGCTCGCGACGCGGGTCGGTTCGAGCCCATCGCCGCTGATGACCGCCGAGACCATCCTGGCCTCGTCGAACGGGTTGAAGTCGTCCTCCCCGAAGTCGGTCGACGCTCCGGGTCCGCTGTCGCGGACCGGGCCATCGCCGAAGTTCGTGACCATGTCAGTGGCCGTGAGGCCCTCGCGGATGGCGATCGCGGCGCCGTTCCAGCGTCCCTCGCCGTGATGGACGAGCGAGTAGCCAAGCATCCCGAAGGCCATCGTGGGCGCGTCGGCATCGGCGAGCTTCGTCTCCTGCATGAGCAGGATGTCCGGCGCGGCGCGGTCGAGCCACTTCTCGACCGCCTCCATCCGGGCCTTGAGCGAGTTGACGTTCCACGTCGCGATGCGCACGACTCGCGATCAACGCCCCCGCATGTCGGACACGCTGGTCCGCTCGCCGGGCATGTCGATGCCGTCGGTGTGCTCCTGGAAGGGGAGCCCGAGGCGCTCGAACGCCTCGCGGGTCCTCGCCGGATCGGACGTCGTGAGCATGAGCGCCCCGTCGGTGTCCTCGGCCACGCCGACGATCCCGGTGATGTTCACGCCGGCCTCGCCGAGGGCGGTCGCGACGCGAGCCAGGGAGCCCGGCCGATCCTCGAGCTGGACCGTGAACCAGACCATCATCGGCCCACCTCCTGTGGCATCGAATGGTAGCCGACGAGGATCGCTCGACCCGTTCGCTACGCTTCCGGTCCGTGGCCCTCGCAGTCGTTGCCGGCATGGCGTGAGCGCCGCTTCGGCCGTCGTCATCCAGGTCTTCGGCCGCGAGGATTCGTCGGACACGCGGGCCGCGATCCGATTCTTCCGGGAGCGCCGCGTCGCGGCCCAGTTGATCGACCTCCGGCGCAAGCCGATCGCCGCCGGCGAGCTCCGTCGGTTCGTCGATCGACTCGGAGCGCGGGCGATCGCCGACACCGCCGGCCGCGCCTGGCGCGATGCCGGCCTGGCCTACCTGTCCATGAGCGACGGCGAGCTCGTCGAACGCCTGCTCGCCGACCAGCGGCTCCTGCGCCTCCCGCTCGTCCGGGTCGGGACCGGCGTCGCCGCCGGCCGGGACGAGGCGACCTGGAGTCGCCTCCTGGTGGAGGCCGCCCGCGGCTAGCTGGCCGGTGCTGCCCTCGAGCTCGCTACCGGGAACGCCGGAGGGCGCGCCGGGACCAGGCGAGGGCGAGGACCAGCATCACGGCCCCGATCGCGGTCCAGCGCAGGTCGCCGATCATGAAGCTGTGCCCGATCGGCGCGCCGAGACCCTGGGCGACGAACACGAGGCCGGTCAGCCCGACGAGCAGCGCCAAGGCGAGGCCCGTGCCATGCCACCCACGCACGGCGATAGGATGCGCCCGATGACCGATTCCGGCCACCCGGGCGAGCCGATCAGCGAGCACCGCCGGTCGGGTCGGCTCCTGATCGGCCGGGGCGCGGCCGAGAAGATGGCCGATGTCGGGATGACCGAGGATCGCAAGCTCCTCGAGCCCCACGGCGTGCCCGACTTCCTCCGGTCCGACCCCTGGCGAGCGCTCCGGATCCTGTCGGAGTTCGTCGAGGGCTTCGACGCGCTGGCGACGCTCGGGCCGGCGATCACGATCTTCGGCTCGGCCCGCGTCAGCCCCGGGAGCGAGGCCTACGCGATCGCCCGCGAGATCGGCCGGCGACTCGCCGACGAGGGCTACGCCGTGATCACCGGCGGCGGCCCCGGCGTGATGGAGGGCGCGAACCGCGGGACCCAGGAGGGCGGCGGCATGTCCGTCGGCCTGAACATCGAGCTGCCCCACGAGCAGGACATCAACCCGTACGTCGACCTCGGTGTCGAGTTCCGGTACTTCTTCGCCCGCAAGACGATGTTCGTGAAGTACGCCGACGGGTTCGTGATCCTGCCCGGCGGCTTCGGGACGATGGACGAGATGTTCGAGGCGCTGACCCTGATCCAGACCGGCAAGATCCGGCATTTCCCGATCATCCTCGTCGGCTCGGCCTTCTTCGCCGGCCTCGTCGACTGGATCCGGGACACGCTCCTCGCCCAGGGGATGATCTCGCCCGCGGACGTCGACCTCTTGATCGTGACCGACGATCCGAAGGAGGTAGTCGAGATCATCAAGAAGGCCTCGCGACGGCGGGCCGAGGCCCGGGCGAAGGACGACATGGACGAGCGCGACCGCTGAGCCCGATCGGCCGGCAACGGCCTACTCCCCCGGGATCGCGACCTCGATCCACTCGCCGACGATCCGCACCGGGTAGTACCGGAACCGCCTGACCCGGGTGAGCCGGCGGGCCTCGGCCTTCAGGCCGGGCGGATCGGGCTTCGGCTCGCGCCCCTCGGGCGTCCAGACCGGGACATAGGTCCCGTCGGGCAGGAGCCCGCCGGTCGTCGGCATGCGCTCCACGTTCCCGGTGGCCAGGTCGAAGCGGCCGTCGTGGAGCGGGCAGCCGACCACGCAGCCCTCGAGGGAGCCGATCGAGAGCGGCGCCGACATGTGCGGGCAGCGATCGGCGACGGCCGCGATGCCGTTCGATGTGTGGGCCAGGAGCACGTCGAGGTCGTCGAACGTGACCCGCCGCATCGAGCCCTCGGGCAGCTCGGCGAGCGCCAGTGCGGACCGGAACGGGGCCGTTCGCGCGCCGATCGCCGTGAGGCCGGTCGGGATCGGGGCGATGCGGCTGGCGATGTCGGTCACCGGCTCGATCGTAGTCGCAAACATGGAACGACCCCGGGCGGGGCGTCCCGCGCCGGGGTCGTGGAGTGCTGATGGGAGCCGCGCGTCAGTCGATCGCCGCCACGCGGTTGCTGTCGGCCCGGGCCGCGGCCATCCGCTGGGCGCCGGGCGAAGCCGTCTTCCGGAGCGGGATCTCCCGGAGCGCGACGGCGGCGACCGCGGCGACGACCCCCGCGCCGACCCCGAGCCACATGCTGTTCGAGATCGCGAGCGTGAACGCGTCGTGGAAGCCGTTCAGGAAGAGCTGCTGGGCGGCCGCCGGCAGCTGCTTGAGGAACGCGAGCGGGTCCGCGGTATTGCCGACAGAGGTCAGTGCGCCGAGGTCGAAGCCCGGTGGCGGTGACGTCGGCACGAGGGCGGCCGGCGCACCGGCCGCGACGATCCGATCGTGGAGCAGGCCCCACGTCAGGTTGTCGCGGAACAGGGTGAACGCCATCGTGATGCCGACCGTCGTCCCGATCTGTCGGAACAGGGTCAGGTCGCTCGTGGCCGTGCCCATCTCGTGGAAGTCGACCGAGTTCTGGACGATGATCGTGAACACCGCGAACGTCGGGCCGACGCCGAGGCCGGCGACAAACATCCAGGCGGACAGCACCCAGTCGTCGGTCGTGTACCGCAGCTGGGTCATGAGCGCGAGGCCGATGGTCAGGATCGTCAGGCCGGCGACGACGAGCCACTTGTAGCGGCCGGTCCGGCTCACGATCTGGCCCGACACGATCGAGGACAGGATCAGGCCGAACAGGAACGGCAGCAGCCGGTAGCCGGAGGCCGTGGCGCTCACGCCCTCGACGACCTGGAAGTACAACGGCAGGAAGATGATCGAGGCGCCGAAGCCGAAGGTCGCGAAGAAGATCGAGACCATCGACGCCGAGAACGTCCGGTTCCGGAACAGGTGGAGCGGGATGATCGGCTGGGGGACGCGTCCCTCGACGATAACGAAGGCGACGAGGAACACGGCGCCCGCGACCAGCCACCCCCAGACGTTGATGTCGCTGAATGCCAGGGTCTCCGCCTGGGTGAAGCCGATGAGGATCGGCACGAGGCCGAGGACCAGCGTCGCGACGCCGAGCCAGTCGATCCGGGCGTCCTTCGGGGCATGGTGGATGCTCGGCAGCAGCCGGGCGATGACGACGAGGGCGATGAGCCCGATCGGCAGGTTGACGTAGAAGATCCAGTGCCACGACAGGTTGTCGGTCAGCCAGCCACCGGTGAAGGGGCCGACGAGGAACGAGATCCCGAAGACGGCGCCGAAGAGGCCCTGGTACTTGCCTCGCTCGGCCGGGCTGAACAGGTCGCCGATGACTGCGAGCGAGATCGGGAACAGGGAGCCGGCGCCGAGGCCCTGGATGCCCCGGAACAGGATCAGCTGCCACATCTCCTGGCTCAGGCCGGACAGGGCCGAGCCGACGAGGAACAGGACGATCCCGCCCATGAAGAGCTGCTTGCGCCCGTACAGGTCGGACAGCTTGCCGTAGATCGGCACCGAGACGGTGCTGGTCAGGAGGTACGCGGTGACGACCCACGTGTAGTAGTCGGCGCCGTGGAGCTGGGTGACGATGGTCGGCAGGACGGGGCCGACGATCGTCTGGTCGAGCGCGCCGAGGAAGAGCCCGAGCATGATCGCGCCGAGGATCTCGAACTTGGTTCGCTGATCCAGGCCGAGGGCCGGGTCGTCGGCGACGGAGGGGGTCGCGGCGCCGCTCCCGGGCGCTTCGCGCAGTTCGATCGATTCCATGAGGCTGTCTCGCTCCTCCTGTGGGCTAGGCGGCAGGCGCCGGGGCTGGCGCCAACGCATCGTGGGTGTGGTCGTGGGCGTGGTCGTGGAAGAGGTCGTGGCGGCTCATCTCGGGATCGTCGGCGAAGGCGGCCAGGGCCGCGGCGCGCACGTCCTCGAAGGCGGTCCGCACGCCTCGGAGCTGGTCGTCGTCGAGGCTCGAGAGCACCTTGCGGAGCATCGCGTCCTTCAGGACCTCCATCTCGGTCAGGATCTGCCGGCCGGCGTCTGTTGCCTGGACGAGGACGATCCGCCGGTCACCGGGAACGCGTGTTCGCACGACGAGGCCGTGCTCCTCCATGCGATCGATGATGCCCGAGACGTTCGAGAGGGAGACGTCGAGCATGTCCGCCAGCTTGCTCATCGGCATCTGGCCGTGTCGCTCGAGCATCGACACGATGTGGAAGTGGGTGAAGCTCATGTCGGCCCGCCGCATCCGGTCGCCGCTCATGCACCGCAGCTCCCGGAGCGACGAGCGCAGTTGCGCGATGATCGCCTCGGTGTTCGCCGTCCGGTCCGCCGGGCTGGCCGGGGAGATTGTTCTCATACAGCGAAGTATTCTACGGAACAGAACGATGTTGTCAACCGCAACGGTTTGGTTCGAATGAAGATCCCGGACGATCGCCGGGCACGGAGGGACTCATGCGGTTCGCGTTGATGCTCGAGCCCCAGCAGGGCCTGACATACGAGCAGCAGCTGGCGGCGGTCCGACGGGCCGAGGCCGGCGGCTTCGAGTCCTTCTTCCGGAGCGATCACTACGCCGGCTTCCCGGGCGACGGCGACGGTCCGACGACCGATGCCTGGGCGGTCCTGGCCGGCATCGCCCGGGAGACGAAGCGGATCAGCCTCGGGACCCTCGTCAGCCCGGTGACCTTCCGCCACCCCGGCAACTTGGTGAAGCTCGTGACGACCGTCGACCAGATGAGCGGCGGACGGGTCGAGATCGGCGTCGGGGCCGGCTGGAACGACGATGACCATGGGCCGCTGGGCCTGCCGTTCCCCGAGATCAGCGAGCGCGCCGACCTCATGGAGGACCAGCTGGCGATCCTGCACGGGATCCTGACCGAGCCCGATGGCTGGTCGTTCGAAGGCCACCAGGTCCGGGTGACCGGCTCGAGGCTCCGACCCCGGGCGGTCCAGGTTCCCGGGCGGCCGACGGGGGCGACCGGCATCGCCCGGCCGCGGATCCTGATGGGCGGCGACGGCTCGCCCCGGTCGTTCCGGCTCGCGGCCCGCTACGCGGACGAGTTCAACCTGTCGGGCGCCTCACCGGAGCGGGCGGTCGAGAAGTTCGGGGCCCTCGACGAGACGCTTCGGGCCGCCGGCCGCGACCCGGCGACGATGGTCCGGTCCGTCATGGTCGGCACGGTGATCGGCGCGACCCCGTCGGAGCTCGAGGCCCGGGTGACGAGCCTGATGGATGCATTCGGGCTCGACGGCGCCCGGCGCGAGGGCTACGTCGAGAGCCGCCGGGCGCGGATGATCCTCGGCACGCCGGATGAGGCCCGGGCGATGGTCGCGCGGTACGCCGGGGCCGGCGTCCAGCGGCTCATGCTCCAGGACTTCCTGCCACTGGATCTCGGGATGATCGACCTGATGGCCGCGGAGCTGGTCACGAAGGCCTGATCAGCCCTCGGCGGCCTCCGCCGCCCGGCGATAGCGGGCGTCGTCGCGGCGGATCGGGTCGGGATCGATGCCGCGGGAGCGGGCGAGACGTTCGGTCAGGAGCTGGAGCGGCACCGTGCTGCCGAGCAGCGAGGCCACAACGGCCGGGAGCGCCGGCGCCGCGGGCACGACGAGCCGACCCGCCGGCGTGAGGGTGGGGTCGATCGTCGCGGCGTAGCGCGCGGCCAGGATGGCCCCGGAGTGGATGCCGATCTCCGACGCGGCCCGCAGGACACCGGCGGCGCGGCGACCCCGGGCTTCGGCGTCGGGCGACGTGTCGGCCAGGATGACGACGAGGCCCGTCCGGGTGTCCGTGCCGGCCAGGTGGCCGTGCAGCACCGTCTCGAGGTCCCGCATGACCGTCGGCATGTGGGCGCCCTCCTCGATCTTCAGGGCCAGCTCGCGGGCCGCGACGCGGTCGCTCCCGCTGCCGGCGACGAGCAGCCGGTCCATGGCGGCGAGGCTCTCGGCGAGGGCCTCGGTCCGGCGAACCTCGGCCGGGTCGAGGCCCACCGCCAGCGCGGATCGAGCGACGTCCGGCCGGATCGGCCGGGAGGTCAGGTGGCCGGCGACGGCGATCGCGGCGAGGATCGGCGACAGGTAGCCCACGGTGTGGCACCAGCTCTCGTCGGCCTCGCCGGTGGAGACGACCAGGTCCGCGAGCGCGGCGCCGGGCGAGCGGTCCGAGACCGTCACGAGCGCCACGCGAGCGCGCCCGGTCCGGGCCCGCTCGAGGGCCCGGTTCGTGGCCCACGTGCCGCCCTCGTGGCTGATGCCGATGACGAGGCCGCCCGGGCCGGCCAGCTCGTCCTCGAGGGCGGCTTCGAAGGCCTGAAGGGCCACCGGCGTGCCGGTCCGGCCCTGGGTCGCCGGGAGGCCGATCGCCCGGAGCGCCTCGCGCAGGATCTCGACGGTTGCCATGGCCCCGTGCTCGCTCGTCCCGCAGCCCGTGACGAGGATCGGCCGGCTGAGCTCGGCGGCCGCGCGCAGCTCCGTGGCGAGCCCGGCGGCCGCCGCGTCCGGATCGCCGAGCCGTCGCAGCAGGCGCTCGGCGAGCGCGGGCTCCGCCTCGATCATCTCGGTCATGTGGTAGGGCGGCCCATCGCGCCGGGACGGCGTGTCCGTGCCGGCCCAGGGGTTGGGCGCGTCGTGAAGCGGCGCGTCAGGAACCGGTCGGAGGTCCATCGTCACGAGGCGAGGGTATCCGGCCCAACCGCCCGAGCGGGCCGTAGCGGAACACGACTCGGCCGACGAGAAGGGACGCCGGGACCGGCCCGAACCGGTTCGAGTCGACCGGTGGCCCGTAGCCTGCCCGGCCGGTCAGCCCGGGGCTCGCGTCGGCCGTCAGCCAGGCCTCGTCGGCCGCGAGCTCGAGGTAGCCATTCGCGTATCGGACCCGGCTCCCAGGGCCGGCCGAGATCCGCTTCACCGCGAGCTCGCCACTGTCGGGCTCCCGGAAGATCACGACCGCGCCGGGCTTCGGCCAGCGCTTCGCGAGCGGGTCGACGAGCAGCCAGTCGCCCGGCTCGATCGCCGGGAGCATCGAGGCCTCGGTCGTGACGACCCGCCACGGGCCGCGCAGCCGCTCCCGGAAGGAGCGGCGCGGCGCGGGCTTCGGCTCGGTCAGGTCGATCGCGAGGTCATGCCGGGCGTCCGGCGACGCGCGTCTTCTCCTCGCCGCCCGTCGCCTTCCAGGCCGCGTCGACCTGATCGATCAGCTCCAGCAGCTTCTTCGCGTCGGCGATGTCCGTCGAGGCCTTCACCTTGGAGACCTGCTTGGCCGCCTGCCAGAAGAGGTCGTGGAGGTTCGGGACCTTCTCGAGGTGCTCGGGCTTGAAGTAGTCGTGCCAGAGCACGTCGAGGTGGTGCTTCACAAGCTCGGCCCGCTCTTCCTTGATCGCCAGGGCCCGCGTTCGGTAGGCAGCATCCTCGTTGCCGGCGTACTTCTCAATGATCCTGTAGCAGGACTCTGCTTCGATTCGAGCCTGCTCGGGGTCGTAGACGCCACAGGGGAGGTCGCAGTGCGCGCGAGCCGTCGTCCGTGGGGCCAGGAATCGTGAGATCGCGTTCGACATCGACATGGGAGCTCCTTCGGGCTGGGGCGTTGCGACCGGAACCGAGTCCGAGTTTGGTGCGACCGGAACGTGGTCTGAGTCTCCGAGCCACGGGCGGGACTGTCAAACGCCGTACGATGCCGCGATGAGCTGGCTCCCGAGGCGGCTTCGGGGGGAGCGCGACACGGCCATGTGGGTGGCGTTCGGGCTCGCCCTCATCCTCTCGATCCAGCCTGACGATTCGACCGGGCTGCGGCTCGCCGTCATCGCCGGGCTCCTCGGCGGGTTCCTCCTCGCGAGGTACTTCCGCCTCGGCTGGTGGGGGATCGCGGCTCTCTTCATCGCCGGGATCCTGCTGCGCCTGAACGTCCAGAACCATCGGGCGTCGGACGTGCTCGACGTCACGGGCGACGCGGTGCGCCTCGTGTTCCTCGGGCTGAACCCGTATGGCCACGGGTACGAGATCTCGCGGCCGCCCGGCGCGCCGTTCCCGTACGGCCCGCTGGCGATCC
Organism: Candidatus Limnocylindrales bacterium; assembly: GCA_035308445.1. Taxonomy (GTDB): domain Bacteria; phylum Chloroflexota; class Limnocylindria; order Limnocylindrales; family CSP1-4; genus UBA5189. The sequence goes on from DATGGQ010000026.1 coordinate 50,855, forward strand.
TGTGGTACATGCCCGCGGTCGGGGACCCGCGCGAGCTCGAGCTCTTCATCGCCTGCGCGATCCTGGCCCTGTTCGCGGTTCGGGGCCGGCCGATCGGGCTGGCGGTCTACGCCATGGCCCCGACGATCATCCTGACGTCGTACGACGGCTCGAACGACACGAGCGCGGGGTTGTTCATCCTCGCGGCGCTCACCGTCGCCGCGTGGCGACCCTGGGCCGGCGCGGCGATCCTGGCGCTGGCCGTCGCGTTCAAGGCCTACGCGCTCGCCTGGGTTCCGGCCCTGCTCGCCTTCGGCGGCTGGCCGGCGCTCGTCTCGTTCGTCGGCGTGTCCGTCGTGGCGTGGGCGCCCGCGGCGATGATGTGGGGTCTCGACCAGTACCTCCTGAGCCTGAAGATGGCCGACGAGGCCCACCGCCTCGCGTACTGGTCGGTCGGGGTGATCTACGAGGAGGCGACGCAGCAGTTCGCGCCGCACACCCTCCTCGACCAGATCCGGCTCGGGTTCGCCGCCGTCGTGACGCTGCTCAGCCTGGTCGTCGCGAAGTCGCTCGATCGGGTGATCGTGGTCGGCACCCTCATCTACATCGTGATGATGTTCGGTGGCTTCTGGGGCTCCTACGCCTACCTCGGCGCGATCGCCCCGATCCTGGCCTGGCGACTCGACGACTGGCTCAAGCTGCCGGTCCCCGAGCACGTTCGGGCGCTGCCCTGGGCACCGAAGGCCGCCGATGGCGACGCCGACGAGTCCGACGAGGAGGAGCCGGCCGGCGGCCAACGGGCCTTCGAACCGGCCTTCGCCGAGGCCCATATCGAGCAATCGTGATCTCCGGGAGGCGCCACCCGGATCGCAGGCTCGGCAGCGGCTGACGGCCCCGTACCTCCCCCGACCCAACCTCGCCGGGGTATCCTCGCGCCGATGGCCGAGCGAGGGCTCCCGATGGTCGATGGCCCCGTCGCGTGCCCGTTCGTCGCCTTCGCCGACGAGCGGGATGAGCGATCGACGACGCCCGATCATCGCCACCGCTGCTACGCCGAATCGACCCCGGCGCCGCGGGCGCTGGCCCACCAGGAGGCGTACTGCCTCTCGTCGGCGTTCCCCGTCTGCCCGACGTTCCAGGACTGGGCCCGCCGCGAGGCTGCGACGGCCCAGGCGCGAGAGCCGGCGCCGGTGGCAGGCCAGGCGATCCCCGGGCTCGCCGACGAGCGACCGACCGCCGACGCCGACCTCGAAGAGCCCGTCTACGAGGATCGGCCGCGCAGGCCGAACCAGCGCAACTGGGCGTCGCCGCCGCCGTGGGTCGCCGGCCAGCCCGATCCGAGCGGGCACCCGGCCGGGACGAGCGCGGACGCGGCCGATGCGGGCCTCGCCGCAGGCGCGGCGGGCGCCGCTGCCGCGGGGGCCGCCGCCGCGGGCGCTGCTGCGGCGAGCGGAGGCCGGACGCCGGGTGGTGGGCTCTCCGGCAGCTTCGCCGATCGTCTCGCGACGCCGCCCGAGCCACCGGCCCGGCAGCGGACGCCCGTCTGGCGAGCCAACGACGGCTGGGACGACGAGATCGAGCCGATCGATGCCGGCGGAACGGCGGAGCACGGCGCCGCGAGCGGGGCCCCGGCACCCGAAGCCGCGGGAATGGCGGGGATGGCCGCCGCCGCGGCGATGGCGGCGGGAGGTTCGGCCGGCTCCGGGCCACTGCCCGATCAGGCGCCGGCCGCGAGCTCCGGCGAACGGTCTGGGCCGATGCCGGGGCGCCGGCGCGAGCGGTCCGACGTTGGTGCCGACGATGGCGGTCACGGTCCCGACGAGCGCTATCAGGGCCCGTCATGGGAGCGGCCCGCGCGCCTCGAGACGTTTCCCTCGCTACGCTCCCGTCGGATGCCAGCCCTCGGATTGCCCAAGGTCGCCCTCGCCGGGATCGTGATCCTGCTCGCGGCCGCGTTCCTCTTCTTCCTGCCGGGGCTGCTCGGCCTCGGCAGCTCGCCATCCGGCGCGAGCCCGTCGCCGTCATCGGCTGCCGCCGCATCGAGCGCGCCGGCGTCGCTCGAGCCGACCGCCATCCCCGCGCCGACGCAGCAGGTCTACATCGTCCAGTCCGGCGACACGATGTCGAAGATCGCGAAGAAGTTCTCGATCCCGCTGCAGACGCTCATCAACGCGAACCCGCAGCTCAAGAACCCGAACGTGCTGAAGATCGGCGACCAGATCATCATCCCGGTCCCAACGGCGTCGGAGCTGCCGGGCTCGAGCCCGGTGACCAGCCCCTAGACCTCGCTAGCGGGGCGCCAAGTTGATGCTGGTGATCTTGCCGGCCTCGACCCGGAACGATGCGTCGAGGTGCTGGCTCGGGGCGCCGGGCCGGACGCTCAGCACGTCGGCCTGGTAGGTCAGGCCGAGGTCGCGGACGTCCCCCGGGATCATCTTCAGGCCGGGCTCGGCCCGCAGGAACCAGCCTCCGACCTGCTCGACCCCGCGCAGGGTCCGGGCGTTATCCCCGACGTGGATCCGCATCTCGACGCGCTCGTCCATGAGGGCGACCGCGCCCGTGCGATCACCATCGTTGAGCTTCTCGAAGAAGACTTCCATCGTGTCGACGGCACCCATCGCCGAAAGTATGGCCGCTCAGCCGAGGGACGCGAGCGAGCCGCGCGGCCGGAGGAGCTCGAGCGCGCCGGCGGCATCGGCCAGGACCTGCGGCGGACGCGGCCGTCCGTTGTACGTCGAGGCGAGGGAGGCGGCGTAGGCGCCGGCATCCCGGATCGCGACGAGGTCGCCGCGGCGGAGCGGCGGCAGGCGGTGCTCCCCGAGGTGGTCGGTCGATTCGCAGATCGGGCCCTCGACCCGGGCCGGCTGCCATGCCGCGTCGTCGGCCCCGTCGTTTGCGGCGTCGATCGGGCGGCCCATCGAGGTGAGCGGGCTGATCTCGTGCCACGCCTCGTAGAGGGCGGGACGGATGATCTCGGTCATGCCCGCGTCGATGACGACCTGGCGGCGGCCGGCTCGGTCGCGGACGTGGAGGACGCGGGCGACGATCACGCCGGCTCGGGCGACGACCGCCCGGCCCGGCTCGATGGCGAGGCGCGCCGGGCGGCGCTCCGGCGGCACGGACGCGAGGAGCGCCGGCAGCTCGGCAGCGAATCGAGCCGGATCGGGCGCGGGCTGGCGGCGATCGAAGACCGGGAAGCCGCCGCCGAGGTCGAGCGTGTCGAACCGCTCGCGCGTCCCGGACACGAGCGCGAGGAGCGCGAGTGCCCGGCGGACCGCGTCCCGCCAGGCGTCGACGGCCCCGAGCTGCGACCCGATGTGGACATGGATCCCCCGCGGGACGAGCCCGCTCGAGCGCGCCACGATTCCCACCGCCTCGGTGAGCTCGGTCGCGGTCATCCCGAACTTCGAGCCAGCCGCACCCACGGCGAGGCCGTGGTGGGTCTCCGGCGTCACCTCGGGGTTCAACCGGAACAGGACGTCGAGCGCCCGATCCGGTGGCAGCACCCGTGCCGCCGAGACGACCGCCGTCGCCTCGTCGGTCGACTCGATCGCCATCCAGCGGAGGGGTTCGCCAACACGCGCCGAACGGACCGCCGCCCGGAGGTCGGCGTCGGTCTTGCCGACGCCCTCGAGCGTGATCCGACCGTTCGGCACACCGGCGCGGCGGGCGACCGCCCACTCGCCCTTGGAGACGACGTTCGCGTCGAAGCCCAGGCCGCAGACGACGCGGACGAGCCCGGCCACGTCGTTCGCCTTCAGCGAGAAGGCCCGCAGCCATGGCTCCGGGAACGCCGTCCGGATGGCCGCCGCGGCGGCTTCCAGCGTCGACCGATCGGTGACCGCGACGGGCGTGCCGTACCGCCGCGCCGCCTCGCGGAGGGCGGGCGACAGCCCGGCGAGCGGATCGAGCCCGGCCGTCAGGAGACGAGCCGGCGGCCGATGTTCAGGAGGCCGAGGAGCGTCGCGACGACGCTGATGACGATCGACGCGAGCAGCGCCCCGACGAAGGCATCGGCGTTGAACGTCGGCGGGAAGCTCGCGATGCGGAACCCGAGATGGAACGAATCGGAGATCCAGGCGACGAGCAGGAGGAGGAGCGCGTTGAGGACGAACGCGAACAGGCCGACGGTCAGGAGCGTGATCGGGAAGGACAGGATCTTCAGGATCGGCTTGAGATAGCTGTTGATCAGGGCCAGGATCAGGGCGACGGCCAGGAGCTTCCACCAGTCCTTGCCGTAGTCGAAGGTGATCTGGGTTAACGGCAACTGGATCGCGACCCAGACCGCGGCCGCGTTCACGAGGACCTTGACGACCAGGTTCACCACGGGCGTGCCCTCCTTCGCGCAGGGATCATCGCAGCGTGGGGATCATCGCAGATGGCTCACCCCGCTCGCGACCGCTCGATCGACGCCTCGAGCCGTGCCTTGACCGCCGGCCACTCCGGCCGGATCACGCTGTAGTAGTTCGAGCTCCGCAGCCGGCCTTCGGGCATGATCATGTGGTCCCGGAACGTCCCCTCGAAGCTCGCCCCGATCCCGAGCAGCGCCGGATTGGCGCGCTCGTTCAGGGCATCGGTCTTGAACTCGACGCGGTTGGCGCCGAGGGTCTCGAACGCGTGCCGGAGCTGGAGGTACTTCGCCTCCTTGTTCGCCCCGGATCGGTGGAAGTCGAGCCCGAGCCACGTCCAGCCGATCTCGAGCCGCCGGTGCTCCGGCACGATCGACATGTAGCGGCTGCTGCCGATTGCCATGCCGGTCGAACGGTCGACCGTCGCGAAGGGCATCTCGGTGCCGGCCTCGCGGTTCGCGAGCGCCGCGTCGACCCAGGCGAGCAGGCCGCCCTTGTCGGTCGGCCGAGCCAGCGTCCAGCGCCAGATCGACGGGTCGAAGGCCACCTCGCACAGGGCGTCGACGTGGTCGTGCGACAGGGGCTCGAGGCGAACGAGCGATCCCTCGAGCACGACGGGCTCGACCCATCGCCCGGTCATCGACGCCGTCATCCGCCCTCCACCGCTACCCTCGGGTGCCTGCCGTCCGATGCTACAGGGGTGCCCGCGGAGTGACCGCGCTGTCCGTGCTCGTCTCGCAGTTCCTCGACGAGTCATTCCGGCTCGACCCGCTCGAGGCCACGAACGCGGGCCGCCACGAGCATGACCATCGCTGGCCCGACTGGTCCGACGCCGGCATCCGCGAGCGCCTTGACTGGGGCGCGGGCTGGATCGCGCGGCTCGAGGGCATCCCCGCCGACCAGCTGAGCGCGGACGACGCGATCGACCGCGATCGTCTCCTTGCCGTGCTCGGTGACGAGCGAGCCGAGGCCGACCTGGCCGAAGACACGTGGGACCCGCTGACCTGGATCTACCGCCTCGGGGACGGCCTCTTCACCCTGCTGGCGCGGGACTTCGCGCCGCCCGCCGCCCGTCTCGCGTCATTCGCCGGCCGGCTGGAGGGCATTCCGGGCGTCATTGGCGCCGCCAGCCAGCGGATCGGGTCGCAGTCGGAGACAACGGTCTCGCGGTTCCATACGGAGATCGCCCTCGTGAATCTCGCTGGCATCGTCGACCTCGTCGACGAGGGCCTGGCGCTCGCGGAGGCGAACGCGACGGACTCGTCCGTGGCCGCCCTTCGTCCCCGCCTCGACGCGGCCGCCGAGGCTGCCCGGGCCTCGCTCGAGGCGTTCCGGACCCACCTCCGGCACGACATCCTGCCGGCGGCCGACGGCGAGGGACGCCTCGGACGCGAGCGATTCGAGGCCAGGCTGCGACGGACCTTCACCGACGAGACGATCAGCTCCGACGCCATCCTCGCCGAGGCTGAGTCCCAGTACGCCGACGTTCGCGCCGAGATGGTCCGGCTGGCCCGCGACCTCTGGCCGGCCTGGCGCGGCGCCGAGCCGATGCCGCGCGACGAGGGGGCCATCGTCCGCGGCGTCCTCGACGCCATCGCGGCCGACCACCCGGCGGCCGACGGGCTGCTCGACGCGTGTCGCGAGGAGCTCCGCCGGATCGAGGCCTTCTGCCGCGAGCGAAGCGTGATCGGGCTGGCCGACGAGCCGCTCCAGATCCAGTGGACGCCGCGCTTCCTGCGCCCGTTCGCCGGTGCGATGCTGCACTCGCCGGGCCGCTTCGACCGGGGCCAGAAGGCGTTCTTCTCGATCACGCCGCCGGCCGAGGACTGGTCGCCCGAGCGCGTCGAGTCGATGCTGCGCGAGCACCATCGGCGGCAGCTGACGCTCCTGACCATCCACGAGGCTGTGCCAGGGCACTATCTCGAGGGCGTCTACACGAACCGCGTGCCGTCGCTCGTCCGCTCCGTGTACGGCGACGGCGTCTTCGCCGAGGGCTGGGCCGTCTACGTCACCCACGTGATGCTCGACCTCGGCTTCGACGCCGACGACCCGGCCCTCTGGCTGGCCCATTGGAAGTACTACCTGCGGGCAATCGTGAACACGATCATCGATGTCCGGATCCACGTCCACGGCATGACCCGCGCAGAGGCCATCGAGCTCATGGTGGAGGGCGCGTTCCAGGAGGAGTCGGAGGCCCACGGCAAGTACGACAGGGCTCGACTGTCGTCGACCCAGCTGTCGACCTACTTCATCGGCTCGATGGGGTTCTGGGAGATCGAGGCAGAGGCTCGTCGACGAGCCGCGACCGCCTCGGTCGGTGCCGGCGCCGCGGCGGCGATCCGGCCCGGCGGGATCCTCGGCGCGTACGGCTCGACGCCCGGCTTCGACTATCGGGCCCACCTCGAGTCCGTGATCGCACATGGCTCGCTGCCGCTGCCGCTCCTGCGCCGCGCGCTCTTCGGGACGACGGCCGGGTAGCCGCCGCCGGCCCGGGTCCCAGGGGTTCAGCTCGTGGGCCGTGCCCATCCTCGCCCGAACGTCCAATCCGCCGCCCGGGTTGAGGTCCGGTCGGTCGTCGGGGCCGGGCGGCCACTCGCGCCATTCTCGCCAGCTAGGACCTGGGCGACTCCGGGTCAGCGCTGCCACGGCGTCGGCGGGCCGCCCGAGATCGGGCCGACGGCTGCTCAGCCGGCTTTCTCGCCACCGAGTCTCCCCGCGACTGCCTGGCAGCGGCCGCTCGCCCAGCAGTCGGTCCGGTCATGCGTGACCGTCTTCCGGCGTCGAGCGCCGCTCGGAGCTCCGGGGCCGAGGGCCCGTCTGCGCTCGTGGGCTCGATCTGCGCCACGGGCTCAGGCGTCGCGACGGCCAAGTCGAGGACGACCGCCTCGTAGGGTCCGAGGTGGACCCGGAGGCCGCGGTCGTGCAGCTCGCGAGCGGTTCGGGTTGTCTCCCAGCCTGTTCGAGGGTCGCGGAACCGGATGGAGGCATCGTCGGTCGGGAGCGCGAGGTCGACGGCCAGGCGCGTCCGGGAGAGGCGACCGCCGCCGCCCAGCCGTCGAGCCGCGGCCGACCGGTCGATCGTGACGTCGGCATCCGCCTGCCGGTTGTGGACGAGGACGAGCGACCGGCGACCGTCGACCTCGTTCGAGTAGGCGAAGACGTCCTCGACGATCGAGCCGTCGTCGGCCACGGCGTCATACAGGTGGAAGCGTTCCGTGCCCGCGAAGTCCGCGCGGCGCCGGAGGAGCGGCACGATCGTCCGCTCGAAGTGCTCGGCGTGGGCGCGATCGACGGGCTCGTCCCAGCGTGCCGCGCGGAACTCCATCCCGTAGCGCTCGCGGAGGCCGTCCACCTGGCCGTGGCCCAGCATCGGCAGGCCCGGCAGGGTCGCCAGCAGCGTGGCGACCGCGAACGCCTTGTCGCCCGTCCCGAACTGCTCCGCGGCGGGGCGCTCGTCGGGGTTGGTCATGAAGTTCACGAACCGCTGGAGGACCCGTGGGTCGAACTCGAGGGTGTCCTTCATGACCCGTCGATAGCCGGCGTTGTCCTCGTCACGGAGCATGTGCATGAACGCCGAGTTGTAGACCCGGTGCATGCCGAGGGTCCGGACGAAGTAGCCCTCGAGGAGCCAGAACGCCTCGGCGAGGAGCAGCGTCCCCGGGGCCTCCTCGGCGACCCGGTCGACGACCTGGCGCCAGAACTCGGTGGGCATCAGCGCGTCGAACGTCGCGTCGTCGATCGCGTGCTCGGCCCGCGACGGGATCGCGCCGCCGTCGCCCGGGCGCGGGTACCAGAGCCGCCGGATGTGCCGCCGGGCGAGGACCATCGCCGCGTCGAATCGGAGGATCGGGGCTCGGCGGGCGACCGCCAGGATCGTCTGGATGACCGCTTCCCGAACCTCTGGCTGGAGGTAGTCGAGCTGGGCCGTGTCGTTCCACGGGAACGAGGTCCCGTCGTTGCCGTGGTAGAGGTAGCGGGTGTCGCCGCTCGATCGATCCCGCCGCCTGAAGACGACGGCCGCGTCCGAGCCGTCCCAGTAGTGATCCTCGATCGTCAGCTCGACCCGGGGGTCCGGTGACAGGTCCGGCCCGCCGAACGCGTAGGCGGGGTAGGGCGGTTCCGCGACCCAGATGAACCGGTCGGGCTGCTCGATGACCCACCGAGAGTCGAGGCCCATGTGGTTCGGGACCATGTCCGCCGCCATCCGGATGCCGCGGGCCATCGCCCGCGCCTTCAGTGACTCGAACGCGGGCTCGCCGCCGAGGTCGTCGGCGATCCGGTACTCGTCGATGGAGTACGCGGAGGCGACGGCGTCGTGGTCGCCGCGCCGGCGCTTGATCTCGGCCGAGGCCCGGCTCCGTTGCCACAGGCCGATCAGCCACAGGCCGGTGATCCCGAGGCCCGCGAGGCGATCGAGCTCCTCGTCCGGGATGTCGGCGAGCGTTGGGACCGGTCGTCCATACGTTCGGGCGAGCTGGCTCAGCCAGACATGGGTCGATTTCGCCAGCAGCACGACGCTCGGCATCCAGTCGGTGTCGGGCGAGAAGGCCTCCGGCTCGGCGTCGAGGCCGCGGTAGCTCGGCCGCTCCGCGGGGACCGGTCCGCCGAAGGCCGCCCCGGCCGCCCGCAGCTCCATCGCCCGGGCCTCTTCGGCCAGGAGGTCGATGGCCAGCGCGACGCGCTCGGCGAGCGCCGGATCCGTGGCGAGGAGCTGCGCCCAATGCGTCCGGATCCAGCGCAGCTGGTCGACCAGCGACCGGCCGCGGCGGGCCGGCTCGCGCAGGCGCGCCGGCAGGGCGAGAGTCGCCTCGCGCGTGTCCCGCGCGGCGGCCCGGGCGCTCGGCCGCCCGGCACCGCGCTCGCCGCCGGGTGGCGGGACGGCGCGTCGCGCAGCTCTGCCGCCGAGCTCCTGCTCGATCGCGCCGACGAAACCGACGTACGGGCTCGCGTCCCGCAGGGGCCGATCGTCCACCAGCTCCCGGACCGGTCGCGCGGCCGTGTTGTCGTTGAGCGCCGAGAGCACGAGCAGCTCCGCGACGAGATCGGGTGGTGCTCCGTCGCCGTCGCCGAACTCGCGCCGCCAGGCGCGATCGACGCGCTCCAGCCCATCCGGCCCCACCGTCGCCACGCCGGCGCCGGCGGCCGTTTCGAGGTCGACGGTCCGCTCCGCCCGATCCCGCCGGACGACCTCGTGGAGCACCGCCCCGAGGGCGGCGAGGGCGGTCACGTCCCCGCCGGCGACGAACGCTTCGGGCTCGCCGACGCGGTCGACGTTCAGCCGCGCGGCGATCCGCCGAGCGGCGTTCGCGTCACGCGCATCGAGGGAGCCGTCGCGCCCGACCAGGGGGTCGAGCCGGTGTCGACGACGGGCTGTCCGGCCCACGGCGATCGCCCGCATGGGGCGAAGTCTGGCACGCCGGACGAGGCGTCAGCCTCGAGTCGCGGTGACGACCTCTCGCAATGGCCGGTCGGCGCGCTGTCGCGCCTGGGCGGCGTGCTCGATCGCGCGTCGCAGGAGCTCGAGTCCGGCGGGGTCGAACTCGTACGTCCAGGGGCGGACTCGCTCCTGGCGCTCGAGGGTGCGCTCGATCCCGTTCGCGAGGGCTTCGCGGGACATCAGGATCACGTCGGCGGTCCGGTCGACGACCTTGATCCGCTCGGGATCGTCGAGGCAGGCCGAGACGATCTCGATGCCCTTCGTCCCGGCGATGGACAGCGTCTCGGCGATGTTGTCGGCGCCGCGGTCCGAGGCGCAGATCACGCCGACGCGGCTCCCGTGGGGGAGGGCCGCGATCTCGTGGACCATCTCCATGTAGCCGGGCCCGACGAGCATCGCCACGACCGGCGCGCGGCCTCCGACGAGCGCCTGGGCCTCGTCGGCGTGAAAGGTCGTGGTGGCGACGAGGTCGTAGTGGTACCGCTCGAGCCGATCGGGCAGCTCGTCGAGGAGCGTGCCCTCGGCCTCGATGCTGCCCGCGAACTCGGCGTTCAGGCGCTCGGCGTCGTAGCCGGCGTCGGCGGTCGTGCACTCGGCGAAGAGCACGCGCACGAGCTCGCCGGGCCGCTTTCGCTCGGTCGCCGCGGCGTAGGTCGCGGCCGCGACCTCGTCGGCCGCGAAGCCGGCGTGGGCCGCGCGGCGGAGCATCTCCGAGACGATCCCGGCCAGGGCCTCCGGTCGGCCGCTGTGCGCGGTCCGGGTCGCGACGACGGTGCCGGCCCCGTGGCGGCTCGTGACGTAGCCGGCGTCGGCCAGGCGGCGGTAGACCGCCCGGATCGTGTTCGGGTTGACGCGCAGCGCGGCGCCGAGCTCGCGCACGGGGGCGAGGCGCTCACCGGGCTGCACCCGGCCCGAATCGATCTGGTAGGCGAGCTGCCAGTAGATCTGGGTCGAGATGGGGACGTCCGAGTCGCGCTCGACGTCGACGACGTGGACCGACGTGATCGTCAGGTCGTCGCCGCCGTTGCCATTCGAGGCGGAATGGTGACCTTCGGTCGTTGACATAGTGTGCTAGTCCAAGTAATCTTCCAATTGGCCTAGTTCACTGTACCAAACAGGTCAAGAAAGGAGGGTCCGATGGACGCCATCTTCGCGCTCGGGCTCGTCACGGTCGCCTTCGTGATCCTCGATGTCCTGGCCGTTGCCTTCGGCAGCGAGTCTCGGGACGGGTTCACCGGGATCGCCCGGCTGCCCGACCGCATTCTGCCCGCCTGACCGAACCGCCGCTGCGGCGGCGCGCCGGTCACGGCCGGCCCCAACCACAGAACGTCCCTCCCGCCCAGGTCAGCCCGCGACGCGCAGGTCGCGGGCTGACTGATTCCTGCTCTGGCACGTCACCGCTCGCGGGCGACCGCGACCTCATGCCGGATCGTGGCCGACCAGGTTCCGCCCGGCGGGAGCTCCGCGACCGCCGACAGGAGCAGGGCGCTGCCCTGGTAGACCCGCTCGAACCCGTCCTCCGAGTTCGAGACCGTCTCGATCGGCGCCCACCACGCGTCGAGCGTCGGTGAGACCCGCGTCGTGATCGCCAGCCCGAGCCAGTCGTTGCCCTGGCCGACCCGGTCGATGCCGGCCACGGCTCCCGACCCGTCGTGGGCCGAGCGTCGTCCGCCGATCTCCCACCAGGCCGCCGGGTTGCCGCCGCCGCCGAGCAGGAGCGTCGGCCACTCGATCCCGACCCGGCCCCGGAACGCGGGACCGGCCAGGTGGGCAAGGCTGACCTCGAGCTCGAGCGACGCGTCGAGGCGGCCCCCGCCCAGGCGGATGGTCTTCGTGGCCCGGATCCGGGTGGATCCCAGCACCGACTCGGCTGACGTCCGGACGGTCTCGGGATCGAGTTGCTCGAGCGACCAGCGACCGGCGACGAGCTCGGCGAGGTCCGGGCCGCCGCCGGCCCGCCAGCTCGCCGGATCTGCATCCGCCGGGAGGACGCGAACCAGGGCTGACCGCCGCTCGTACCCGTCGTACGTCAGGCGATCGGCGAGGTCCGGCTCCTTCACGCGGATGGCGTCGTGGATCGTCACCGGGGCAGCGCCCGCCTGCCGGGGTTCCGGCGCGGCGGTCGCGGCCCTGATCCGCTCGTGATACGGCTCGGGTCGGCGTCGAAGGACGGCGGCGAGCGGATGCCTGGCCGCCCGGATGTCCCAGCTCCCGATGCCCGCCCCCTCGTCGAGGTCGATGGTGATGACCTCGCCAGCGGTCGCCACGCGCACGTCCGGCCGGCCGTCCAGATCGAGGTCGACGACCTCGGGGCGGCCCGGCACGTGGAGCTCGCGATCGGCGATGTCCTCGGCGGCGATGAGCTCGCCCAGCGTGGCGGCCCGCATGTGCGGGATGTAGATCCCGCCGAACAGGCCATGCCAGTAGACGTCGTTCGACTGTCCGCGCTGGAGGTGGTCGCGCGCCTGCTCGCGAGGTTGACCGGGATCCAGCCGGTTCACCTTCGCCGACGTTCGGAGCATCTGCTTGTGGAGGTCGTTGATCTCCCGGTAGCGGACCTGGAAGTCGCGCCAGAAGCCGCCGGACCACTCGTTCATCTCCGCGTATGACGACGGCGGGATGGCCACGCGCCCGATCGGCCGATGGTCCGCCAGCCAGTCGCTCGGCCGGATCGTCGTCAGCCAGTCGGCGTTCGCCTCGAGCGCCTCGAAGAACCGCTCGACCCAGCGGCCCTTGCCCCAGCAGTGCTCGAAGGTGTCCGGCCACGCCCCGAACTTCTCGCCGTCGTCGCCCATCGTGCCGAGCCGCTCGCCGGTCTCGTCGGCGTGCTCGCGAAGATAGGCGACGACCTCCTCGACCTCCCGGAACGGGATCCGGTAGCGGAGGCCCTGCTCCGTGCCGAACACGGTCAGGGCGTTCCCCTGGTCGTCGGTGATGTAAGGCCCCCAGAGCTCCGCGTCGGGGACGCCGGCCCGCCGGAAGTGCTCGTCGTCGAGGATGGTCCAGTCGTACTCGCCGCGGGCCGTCGCCGTCGGGACGTCCGGCTCCCAGACGCGTTCCGCGAGCCAGGCGCCCCGGGGTCGGGCGCCGAACAGGCCCGCCACGCGCCGCGACATGGCGACGAGCTGATCGACCCGATCACGGTCCGGGAGCGCGGCGAGGATCGGCTCGTACAGGCCGCCGCCGAGGATCTCGACCTGGTCTCGCGCGACGAGCGTGCGGATCCGCGGGAGGAACTCGCTGCGCTCGGCCTCGAGCCATTCGAGCAATGGCCCGGAGTAGTGCAGGCCCACCCGCACGCGGGGGTGCCGCTCGAGCGCGGCGACCATCGGCTCGTAGGCCTTCTCGTAGACCTCGGCGAAGACCCAGCCGAAGTTGCCGACCGGCTGGTGGTTGTGGAGGGTGAGCGCGAGCGAGATGCGGGGCGCCATCAGCGCGCCGCCTCGAGGCCCTCCGCGCGCTTGGCGTCCGAGCCGGACGGGAGCCCCGCCGCCGGCAGGTACAGGCTCTCGGTGTACTCGTGGAGCATCCGCGTGGTCGAGAAGCGCCAGAGCGTCGTCGCCATTGACCGGCGCATCGTCTCGATCCAGGCCATCGGCAGGCCGGCCTTGTCGCGATCGTAGTAGCGGGGAACGACCTCGTCCTCGAGGATCCGATAGAGGTCCATCGCGTCCGCCCAGTCCTGGGCGGCTTCGTCGGGCAGCGTGTCGCGCCCGCCGATCGCCCAGCCGTTGTCGCCGGTCCAGCCCTCGTCCCACCAGCCGTCGAGGACGCTGACGTTGACGATCCCGTTGGCAGCGGCCTTCATCCCGGACGTGCCCGACGCCTCGAGCGGCCGGCGCGGGTTGTTCAGCCAGACGTCGACGCCCTGGACGAGGAAGCGGCCGATCCGCATGTCGTAGTCCTCGAGGATGAAGACGCGGCCCTGGAGCTGCGGCGAGCGGGTCCGGCCGAAGATCTGCTGGATGACGGCCTGGCCGGGCCGGTCGGCGGGGTGCGCCTTGCCGGCGAAGACGAGCTGGACGGGCCGATCGACGCTCGAGAGCAGGCGGGCGAGTCGATCGACGTCGGTGAAGATCATCCCGGCCCGCTTGTACGTCGCGAAGCGCCGGGCGAACCCGATCGTCAGCGTCTCGGGCGGCAGCGCCTCGTCGAGCTCGGCCAGGACGGACGGCGCCTCGCCATGCCGGGCGAACTGGGTCCGCAGCCGGCCCCGGGCGAAGATCGCGAGCTCCCGCTTCTGGCGGAGATGCGCCTCCCACAGCTCGGCGGCCGGGATCCGGCTGATCCGGTCCCACCAGCGGCTCGCGTTGGTCGACGCGTCGAGGTTGTCGAGATCGGCGTCCAGGTAGCGCTCGAAGAGATCACGGATCGGTCCGCCGATCCAGGTCGGGCCGTGGATGCCGTTCGTGATCGCCAGGATCTCGTGCGGGACGATGCCGCGCCACGTGTCGTTGGCCGTCCGTGCGTGGAGCTGGCTCACGGCATTGGCGCCGTTGGTGAGCCGCAGGCTGAACGCGGTCATGTCGAAGACGTTCGGATCGCCGTCGCTGCCCCGGCCGATCTCGAGGATCCGATCGACCGGGACCCCGCCGGTGTTCGGTCGCCCGTCGCCCTCGAGGACGGCGCCGGCCACGCGACGGACCAGCTCGGCCTCGAACCGCTCGTTCCCGGCCGAGACCGGCGTGTGGATCGTGAAGACCTCGTCCCGGGTCACCCGGCCGAGGGCGTCATCCAGCGAGGCCCCGGACGCGACCAGCTCCCGAGCCCGCTCCGCGATCAGGAACGCCGAGTGGCCCTCGTTGAGGTGCCAGGCGGCGGGGCTGATCCCCAGGGCGCGCAGCGCCCGAACCCCGCCGATCCCGAGCACGAGCTCCTGGTGGAGCCGCATCTCCCGGCCGCGGACGTACAGGATGTGGGTGATCGGCCGATCGGCGGAGTCGTTCGCCGGCGTGTCCGTGTCCAGCAGCAGGACCGGGACGCGACCGACCTGGACGACCCACACGTCGATGTGGACGTCCCGGCCGGGGAGCTCGACCGTGACGCTCAGCGGCTCGCCCTCGCGGCCGAGGACGCGGCTCATCGGCAGCCGTTGGAGGTCGTAGTCGGGGTAGCGATGCTCCTGGTGGCCGTCCGCGTCGATCGTCTGGCGGAAGTAGCCGTTGCGGTAGAGGAGGCCCACGCCGACGAGCGGCAGCGCCATGTCGCTCGCGGTCTTCACGTGGTCGCCCGCGAGGACGCCGAGGCCGCCGGAGTAGATGCCGAGCGACTCCGTCAGGCCGTATTCGGCACAGAAGTAGGCGATCGGGCCGCTCAGCTGGCGGGCGTGGCGGCGGTGGAACCAGTGGTCGCGGCCGTTCTCGAGGTAGCGATCGAAGTCGCCGATGACCCGATGCGCCTCGGACATGAAATCCGGGTCGTCGAGCAGGCGGGCCCAGTCGACCATCGAGGCGAGGACGGGGATCGGGCTGTGGCTTCGCTGCCAGACGCTGCCGGCGATCCGGGCGAAGATCGCTCGCGAGCGCGGGTGCCACGACCAGTAGAGGTTGTAGGCCAGACGCCGGAGGCCTTCGAGCTCCGGTGGGACGCGCAGGTGGGTCGGGAGCGCCGAGGGGATCTGGACGGTGGGCTCCATCTGATGGCGCCGATGATAGCGGTCGCGCCGACCGGCTCGTAAACCGGTTTAGCGACCGATCCACCGACCGCGCGGCGCGGCGGGCCGCCCGACTACGATCTTCGCGTGTCCAGCCGCGTCGCGTTCATCGCCGCCGAATGCGAGCCGTGGGCCAAGACGGGCGGTCTCGCGGACGTCGTCGATGCCCTCGCCCGGGCGCTCGGCGAGTGCGGTCCGGGCGCGATCGATGGGCTGGCCGACGTCTACCTGCCGCGCTACCGCGGGATCGACGTCCCCATGGACGCGGCAGCCCACCGGCTTCGGGTGTCCGATCCGACGGCGCCGGACGGCGTCACGGGCCTCCGGATCGTCGACGTCGTGGCGCGGGGCTACCGGCTCCGGCTCGTCGACCACCCGGCCGCGTTCGATCGGGCCGGCTACTACGGCGAGGGCGCCGACTATCCCGACAATGCCTGGCGGTTCGGCCTGCTCTGCCGCGCGGCGATCGAGGCCGCGCGCAGCGACCCACGACCGCCCGACATCCTCCACCTCCACGACTGGCACGCGGCGCCGGCGCTGCTGTTCCGCGACGGCGCCGATCGCCGGGACCCGGTCCTCGCCAGGACCGCCACGCTCCTGACGATCCACAACCTCGCCTACCACGGCTGGACCCCCGCCGATCGGCTGGCCGAGCTCGGGATCGCGGCCCGCAGCCCGCTCGCGGGCACGAATCCGGACGGGCTCGACCTCCTTGGCGCGGCCATCGATCGGGCCGACCTCGTCAACACCGTGAGCCCGGGCTTTGCCGCCGAGGCGCTTGCGCCCGAAGGGGGCATGGACCTCGACGGGCGTCTGCGGGCTCGCGGCGATCGGTTCTTCGGGATCCTCAACGGGCTCGACACGGACCTGTGGGACCCGGCAACCGACGCGGCGCTCGCCGCGCCGTACTCGCGCGCGGATCCGGGCGGCAAGGCCGCCTGCCGAACGGCGCTCCTCGGCGAGCTCGGGCTGGACCCCGGAGATCCAGGCCCGGTCCTGGCGATGATCGGCCGGCTCGATCCGCAGAAGGGCTTCGACCTGCTGGCCGAGGCCGCGCCCGCGCTGCTCGCTCGCGGCATTCGGCTGGCCGTGCTGGGGACCGGCCATCCGGAGCTGCTGGCCACGCTCGCCCGGGTCGCGGCGAGGCGGCCGGGACGGATCGCGATCGTCGAGCGTTTCGATCGCGACCTCGCCCGGCGGATGTATGCCGGCGCGGACGGATTCCTCATGCCGTCGCGGTTCGAGCCGTGCGGGACCGGCCAGATGATCGCGCTCCGCTACGGCACGCCCCCGATCGTCCGCTCGACCGGCGGCCTGCGCGACACGGTCATCGACACGACGACGAAGCCGCGGTCCGGCACCGGCTTCCGGTTCGAGGCCGCCGCGCCCGAGGCGCTGGTGGAGGCCTGCGAGCGGTTCCTTCGGCTGTTCGAGGCGGGGGGCCAGGGGTGGTCGGCCCTGCTCGATCGCGGGATGGCGGTCGACTTCGACTGGCGGCGGAGCTCGGCGCCCGCGTACGTCAGGGCGTACGAGCGCGCGATCGCGATCCGGCGCTTCTGATCGAGAGCGGCCCGGCTCAGCCGGCCAGGGCCCGGAGCACGGCCAGGGTCGTCGCCTCGGGGTGCGTCCGCATCGGCGAGTGCGGTCCGCCGGCGATCGTGAGCACATGGTCCGCGCCGGCCCGGGCCGCGAGCTCGGGCAGCGCGGCCTCGGGGATGAGCCCGCCGGCGTGGAGCTCGCCGCGGATGTACCAGACGGGAATGCCCGCGGCGGCCGGAACGTCGAGCGATCGGAGGCCGGCGTCCCACGGCCCGTTCTCGAGCAGGACGGCGAGCACGCCGTCGACGTCGAACCGGGTGAGCCCTCGGGCCTTCGCCTCGACGTCGCCGTCGGACCACGACGGGTTCATCGCGTGAACACGCGCGTGGGCATCCGCGATGCTCGCGTAGCGCTGCTCGGATGGGTCCTTCGTCATCAGCTCGAGGGCATCGAGCCCCAGGTGCGGGGGATCGAGGAGGATCAGCGAGCGGGGCCGGATCCCGGCCGCCGGGAGGGCGGCGACGATCATCCCGCCCCACGAATGGCCGAGGACTGCGAGCTCCGGCACGTCCAGGGCTGCGGTCCGGATGAACGCCGCGAGATCCAGCGCCGTCTCGGCGAAGCGGTGGCGGGCGCGCCACTGCCCCGTGCCGCCATGCCCGGGCAGGTCGACCGCGACCACGCGCCAGCCCGCCGCCGCGACCGCGGGCGCGAGGCGCCAGAAGATCGCCGCCTCCGACGTGACGCCGTGGACGAAGAGCAGGGGCGAGCGATAGGGGTCGCCCCAGGTGAGCGTCGCCCAGTCGTGGCCGGCCGCGGTGACGGTGCCGCGCTCGCCCGGGGGCGCATCGGCCATCCGCTGGTGTCGCAGCGCCGCGGCCACGGCCGTGGGCAGGTCCGACGCCGTCGCCGTCACGAGGACGTCGTGCTCCCGGGTTTCGAGGCTCACCGGCCGATCGTATCCTTGGCGCGATGGGCAGGCAGTTCGTGGTCGAGCTGAGGAACGACCCCGGGTCGATGGCCACGCTGGCCGAGACGCTGGCCGCGCGCGGCGTCGATCTCCGGGCGATCGGCGGGGGCGGCATCGGCGGCTCCGGGCACGTGATCATGACGACGGCCGACGACGACACCACCCGGGCCGTGCTCGACGAGGGCGGCTACCACTACGTCGAGGGTGAATCGCTCATCGCCGAGGTCGACGACCGTCCCGGCGGCATGGCCCGCGTCGCCCGAGCCCTCGCGGACGCCGGCGTGAACATCCACGGCCACCTGTTCATCGGCCGGTGGGGCGATCGCGCGACCTTCGCGTTCGTCGTGGACCGGCCGGACCTCGCGAGACCGATCCTGGAGCGGCAGTCGGACTAGCGGGGCCCTCGCTGCGCTGCGCTACGCTTCGCGCCGCGCGGGAGTAGTTCAGTGGTGGAACGCTGGCCTTCCAAGCCGGATGTCGCGGGTTCGAATCCCGTCTCCCGCTCCACCTACCATCCCGGGCGTGACGCCGGAGCTGCGCGACCGGGAGGCGATCCTCCGCGACCTCGTCGGCGTGGCCGGGCTCACCGCGCTGGCGGCCGGCCTCGTCGCGCTCGCGCCGTCGAAGGCCATCGGGTTCGATCCGGGCGCCGCCGCCGCGGGCATCGTCGGCGAGCTCGGCGAGACGCTGCCGGCCGCCGTGCTCGTCCTCGTCGTGTCGCTGGCGGAGCTCGGCACGGGCCTCGCGCTGGCCCGATTCGCCCGGCGCGCGCCGTTCGATTCGATCGCCGACGCGATCCTCGCCGGTGCCGTGGCAACGGTCCTCAAGGATCTCGCGGTGCTGGCGATCCTGGGGCAGCTCGGACTGTTCCGAGCGCCGGCCCTCATCGGGGTCGACGCCGTGCTCCTCGCGCTCGCCTGGCGGCTCCGGCCGATCGTCGCGACGAGCTGGCGCCCGAGCGTCGAGGGTCTCGGGCCGCCGCTGCTCGCCGTCCTCGTCGCGGTCATCTGGGCGGGGCCGATCCTCCTGCAGCTCGCCAGCCCCGTCGTCCCGTTCATCGACGTCCTGCCGAATCACGTGGCGCCGGCGGAGCACCTGCGCACCTTCGGAGCCTTCGACCCGCTGACCGCCACCCAGTCGCCGATCTACGGCCCCTCGCGGACGTTCATCGGCTACGTCGCGGTCCTCGGGTCGATCGCGACGACCTCGAGCGTCCAGGCGACGCTGGCGGCGGCCGCGTTCATCCTCCCCACGACCCTCCTCATCGCCGTCGCGGCGTACCGCCTGACGGTCCTCGTCGCCGGCCCCGGGGCTGGGCCGTGGGCGCTGCTCGCGTTCGCCCTAACCGGCTCGTTCGCGCGCCTGGGCGACGACCGGGCGACGGTCATCGTCCTGCCGCTGGCCGCCTGGGCGCTCGGCGAGGTCATCGTCCGCACCCGGCCGGACGCCGCGGCCGCGGGCTCACCCGAGCCCTGGCGGCTGCCGGGGAGCGTCATGCTCGGCCTGGCGCTGGGCGCGGCGGTCCTCGTCCATCCAGTGATGGGCGCGCTCGCCGTCGCGACGGTGGGCATCGTCGCGCTCGTCGAACCCGGGCGGGCCGGTCGCCTGGCCATCCCTGCGATGGTCACGGCCACGGTCCTTGCCCTGCCGCAGCTGGCGACGATGCTCCAGGTCGCGCTGCCGACCTTCGCGGTCGCCGTCGCGCTCGTCGGTGCCGTCGTCGCCGGGCTGGTCGTGGATCGGCTCCCGGTCCCGTGGCCGGCGATCCTCCGGCCCCTCCGGATCGTCCTGGTCGTCGCGGCGGCCGTCGCCGTCGTCGCGCTCCGACCGTCGGTCGGCAACCTGGCCGACGGTCCCGTCCCGTTCCTCGACGCCACGGTGCTGCTGCTGGTCGCCGCGGTCGTCGGCTTCGCCCTTCGGGTCCCCGCTGCTCGCTCGCCCGTCGTGCTGTCGGCGATCGGCGTCGGATTCGCGACGGCCCTGGCGACGCAGCTCGTCCCGGACGACGCCGGCCTCCTCGGCCAGGCGATCAAGTTCGAAGTCCCCAAGACCCTCTATTACTGGATCCCGGCCGTCACCGCGATCCCGGCCGCCGCGACGCTGACCTGGCTGTGGGAGCGTGGACGCGGTGGTGCGGATACGGGCACCGGCCCATCGCAACGGGTCGCCGGGAGCCTCGCGGTCGCCGCCTGGATCGTCGTGGCGGCGATCCCGTTGCGGTTCGCCCCGATCGACGCCTTCCACCTCGGCGAGCACCGGTTCTCGGAGGCACTCGCCCTCGACCTGCGGTGGGCCGGCACCGGATTCTGGGTCGGCTACCCGGACACGCGCGAGATCGTCGACGCCGGACGGCTGGACCTGATCACCGAGGTCCGGCACGAGATCGACGCCGGCCAGATCGGGCCGGACACGCCGATCCTCCACGTCGCGGCGAGCTTCCAGCAGTGGGCCGCGACGCCGCTCGGGGTGTTCACCGGCGTGACCGAGACCGACGTGACGCCGGATGCGGAGGACAGCATCCACACGGTCGGCGGCCGGCTCCTCCACATGGAGGACCTGCCCGGGGCCCTGGCCTCGGGCAGCTATCCATTCCTGCTGCTGGAGCCGCAGGGCCTCGACCCGTCGATCGCGACCGCGGTCACGGCCGCCGGCTACGTCCCGGTGTTCGCCGACACCGAGGGCACGTTCTACCGCCTCGGCCGCTGAGGCCGCCAGCCCGGCCAGGGAGCTTGCCGCGCCGCCCAGGGAGCCCGCGAAGGCCTCGTAGTACGGATGGGGGATGGCTCGACCGCCTGGGGTACTCGACGATCCCGCAGGCTCGCGCAGCCTGTGCGGGCGCCCGTCGCCGAGTCGAATTGAGCGCAACGCCCGCCACCCCCGACCCCGCGACCCACCGCTATCCGCCGCTGGAGCAGTACTTCGGCCCGTCGGCGGCGCTCGGCGCGCCGCGCCGGCGGACCCGCGTGACACCGGCCCGGGTGGCCGCCCGCCTCCGCGAGGACGGGCCGTTCCGGCTGGCGGTCGCGATCGCCATCCCCGTGCTGCTGATGGAGATGTGGTCGAACGACACGCCCCGCGTCGTCGCGGTGGCCGGGCCGGTCGCGTACATCACGGTCCAGCTGGGCCTGGCCCTGGTCAACCGCCAGCCGCGGTGGTGGTCGCTCCTGCGCCTCGGCCTGTCCCTGGTCTTCGTGCTCCTGGCCAACGTCGCGATCGACGCGTCCGGCACATGGCCCCTGAACGCGCTCGTCATCCCGATCG
Organism: Candidatus Limnocylindrales bacterium; assembly: GCA_035308445.1. GTDB lineage: Bacteria > Chloroflexota > Limnocylindria > Limnocylindrales > CSP1-4 > UBA5189. The sequence goes on from DATGGQ010000026.1 coordinate 72,043, forward strand.
TCGCCCTGGCGGCAGCCGTCGGTGGTCGTCCGGCGCTGCTGCTTGCGGGGCTGGGCATCGCCATGTCGCTCCTGCCCCTCGTCGCGACCTCGGTGAGCCCGATCGTCGACCGCTCGTCGGTTGCGATCGCCCTGGCCGCGATCGTCATGGCGAACGGCAGCCGTCGAATGGTATCGACCCTCGAACAATCGGCGACGCGCCTGCGTCGGGCCAACGCCCGCGATCGCCGCCGCGCCCGCCAGCTGTCGGCCCTCGAGACCGTCGGCCGCATCCTCGCCCGCGACGGGCTGACGAGCGACGCCCTCGACCAGGTCATGAGCCTCCTCGAGGACACGTTCGGCTATCGCTACCCGTCGGTGTACTTCCTCGAAGGCGACACCCTCCGGCTCGGGGCCCAGCGCAACTACCGGAACCCGATCGAGTCGATCCCCGCGGACCGCGGCGTGATCGGCCGGTCGGTGCGGACCCGCGAGCCGATCCTCCTGCGCGACGCTCCGAACGACCCCGACTTCCAGTCCGCCGACCCGGCGATCGTCGACGAGATCGCCGTGCCGCTCCGGGCGGACGACGACCTGTTCGGGGTCCTGAGCGTCGAGACAGACGTCAGCCGGCGTCTCGACGAGGAGGACCTCGCGACGATGCTGATCGTCGGCGATCGGATCGCCGCCGCGATGGCCCTCGGCCGCGAGCGGACCAAGCTCGCCCTGCGAGCCCAGCTGCTCGACCGGCTCACGAGGTTCGCGACCGCGCTCAACGCATCGCTCGATCCGGTCGTGGTCCACGCCCAGATCGCGACCGGTGCGGCCCAGGTCGTCGGCGCGGACATCGTGGCCGTCGTCACGCGCGATCCGAATGGCGACGGCTACTCCTCGGTGGCCGTCGACGGCGGCGACCCATCGATGGTCGGCAGCCGGATCGTCCTCGGTCAGGGCGTGGCCGGGACCGCCATCGCCACGCGCCGGATGTACGTCAACGATCACTTCCGGCGCGAGGATGCGCCGGACGCGACGTCGCGCCTGGGCCTCCCGCCGGTCATGGCCGCGATGGGCGTGCCGCTCATCTTCGGGGACGAGGTCCTCGGCGCGGTGACCTTCGTCCGGACCGACGAGGGGAAGCCGTTCGTGCCGATCGAGCAGGAGATCGCCTATCTCGTCGCCAGCCGGATCGCGGTCGCGCTCACGAACGCGACCCTGCACCACGAGGCCCAGGAGGCGGCGATCACCGACGCCCTGACGGGCCTCCACAATCGGCGCCACTTCGATGCCTCGGTGTCACATGCCGACGCCCTCCGGGCGCGGCTGCACCAGCTCGACCGCCGCGAGCGCTCGGCGATCCTGTTCGACCTCGACCACTTCGGCGCCATCAACAAGCGCTACGGCCACCAGGTCGGCGATGACATCCTGCGGCGGTTCGCGATGGTCCTGAAGTCCCGCGTCCGGGCGAGCGACCTCGTGGCCCGCTACGGCGGCGAGGAGTTCATCGTGATCCTCGACGGTGCCAGCCGTGACGAGGCGGTCCGCCTGGCCGACGAGATCCGAGTCTCGTTCCGGCAGGGCGGGATCGACGCCGCCGACAGCGGCCTGCCCATCACCACCGTGTCGGCGGGCTGCGCCTCGCTGCTGCGGACCGAGACCGACGCCTCGATCCTGCTCGGGCGCGCCGACGTCGGGCTGGCGATGGCGAAGGCCGGCGGCCGCGACCAGGTCGTCGCCGCCTAGCTACTCCGCGAGCGGGACGCCCAGGATGCTGAAGCCGCCGTCGACGTAGACGACCTCGCCGGTCACCGCGCTCGACAGGTCCGAGGCGAGGTAGAGCGCGGTCTTGCCGACGTCCTCGATCGTGATGTTCGAGCGCAGCGGCGCGACCTCGGCGAACGAGCCGTACATCCTCTTGAAGCCGGAGATGCCGGCCGCCGCGAGCGTCCGGACCGGACCGGCGGAGATCGCGTTCACGCGGACGCCTTCCGGGCCGAGATCGTTGGCGAGGTACCGGACCGAAGCCTCGAGGGCCGCCTTGGCGACGCCCATCACGTTGTAGTTCGCGACGACCTTCTCGGCGCCGTAGTAGGTGAGGGTCAGCACGCTGGAGCCGGGGTGCAGCAACGAGCGAGCCTCGCGGACGAGGGCCACGAGCGAGTACGCGGAGACGTCGAGGGCGAGCGTGAAGCCGTCGCGGGAGGTGTCGACGAAGGCGCCCTCGACGTCCTCGCGCTTCGCGAACGCCAGCGCATGGACGAGGACATCGAGCTGACCGTGGGCCGCCTTCCACTTGTCGAAGACGCCGCGGATCTGCTCGTCGGACTGGACGTCACAGGGCTCGACGAACGTGGCGCCGATCGACGCCGCGAGCGGTCGGACGCGTCGCTCGATCAGCGACTCCACCGACGAGAAGCCGACGGTTGCGCCCTCGTCGTGGAGCGCCCTGGCGATGCCCCAGGCGATCGAGTGGTCGTTCGCGACCCCGAAGATCAGCGCCTTCTTGCCGTCGAGCAGGCCCATCGGGCTCCTTCCGTGCACGGAGCGCATCTCGGTAGCGTGAGGCTAGCATCGCGGGCTCCGCTGCCCGCCGACGCTCCGGGGCGCGGCTCCACGGGCCGGAGCTGCCGCTCGGCGGCGCGGAGGCGCTCGGCCGGCGGGAGCTGCTCGGCGGCGGACTGTCAGTCTCCATGGGGAAGCGCCGCGTCATCGAGCTGGACTGGCAGGCGACAATCTGACCCCGAAGGGCCTCGCACCCCGCCTGCGGGCACGGAAGTTGGACCGGCAGTCCGAATCCCGCGCAGGTTGCGATGGGATGGAGACTCGCAGTCCGCAGCCCGCAGCCCGCAGCCCGCAGCCCGCAGCCCGCAGCCTGAGCCCGGCCTCGTCTCACCGAGCAGCTGCCTACCATGCCGCGCGTGGACGGCCGCGCTGCCAATGACGCCCTCCGGGCCGCCCTTGATGGCGTCCGGGCGTTCGTCCTCGATGCCGACGGCGTCCTCATGTACCGGGGTCTGCCGATCCCTGGCTCGGTCGCCGCGATCGAGACGCTCAAGGCTCGCCGGATCCCGTATCGGGTGGTCACGAACTTCTCGTCGAGCCATCGCGCGACGCTCGCCCGGGTCTTCGCCGAGGCGACCGGCCTGCCGTCCGAGCCCGATCTGATCATCACCGCCGCCTCGGCGGCCGCTGCCTACACGGCCGCGCACCACCCGGGAGCGCCCCTGCTCGTGCTCGCTCAGGAGGACGCGCTCCGGGAGTGGAAGGGCCAGCAGCTCGTATCGCCAGAGGACGCCGAGGCGAGGGATGCCAGGGTCGAGGCGGTCGTCATCGGGGACGCCGGCGACGCCCTGTCTTACCGGAACCTCGACATCGCGTTCCGGCACCTGCAGAACGGCGCGGCGTTCATCGCCATGCATCGGAACCCCTGGTGGGTCACCCAGCGCGGGCCGACGCTCGACGCCGGGGCGCTCGTCGCCGGCCTAGAGTTCGCGCTCGGCCGGAAGGCGATCGTGACCGGCAAGCCCTCGCCGGTCGTCTTCCGCGAGGCCGTCGCGGAGCTTCGCGCGGACGTCGCCAGCTGGGGCGGCCGTCCGCTCAGGACGAGGGAGGTCGCGATGGTCGGCGACGACCCGCGGGCCGATGTCGCCGCGGCGAAGCGCGTCGGCCTGCGGGGGTTCCTCGTCCTCAGTGGCAAGGTCGACGCCCAGGCCGCATCGGCCGTGCGGGGCCAACCGGACGGGGTGTGGGGCTCCCTCGCGGAGATCGTGTCGGCCCTGGCCTGATCGCCCACCACGAACCGGCATTCGCCCGAAAGATCACGGATTCCCGGGATTGAATCGGGCCTGTCGGCAGCCCTACGTTCGGTGAGCTCAACGCACCACAGGGACTGGAGGATCCGATGGTCAGCAAACGTGGGTCGGCTGCGGCGGTCCTGGCCGCAAGCATGCTTCTGGCGTTCGGGGCCGGGATCGTGAACGCGAGTGGCACGTACAACGCGACGTTCTGCTACGACGCGACCAACAACCAGATCGTCATCGAACAGGTCTGGTCCGGCATGGAAGTCGATACGGTCACTGGCGGGATCGGAACCAAGAAGGGCGGTCTCGGCTTCTTCAACCAGATCACCCCGGCCACGTCCGGAGACGAAACCGACAGCCTCATCGCCGATCCCCATGCGAAGACCGTCGGGTCCGCGGTGCTCGACCAGGGCGCCACGGTCGGCTCGGCGACGCTCAACAAGACGCACGGGAGCTGGGCAAAGACGATGCCCGCCTGCTGATCCCGATCCGTTCGCGCAGCCTGGAGGCCCCTCTCCCCGAGGGGCCTCTTCGCTTGTCTCCGAGGACGGCGACGTAGACTCTGGCCATCGGAACCGCCGCCTACGTGTCGCCATCTTCCAGACGCCCGGCGGTCCAGCGACGTTCGAGACGAACGGAGTCGAGATGACCGCCGAGACCCAAGCGAAGCCGCGAATCAAGATCACCTACGCCACGCTGCGGAACGACAACGAGGAGCTCCACGCCCTGTACGAGGCGGGCGTCAAGGAGTCCGTGGCCGGGCTCGGCAAGCACCACCAGATCCTCATCGGCGGGCACCGGGTCGACGGTGGAGCCGGCACGTTCGAGGTCCGCTCGCCGATCGACAGCGGGATCGTCATGGGCACCTTCGCGAAGGCGGACAAGGCCGACGTCCAGCGCGCGATCGACGCCGCGCGGAGGGCCCAGCCAGCCTGGCGGAACACCCCCTGGCACGAGCGGCTGGTCATCCTCCGGCGGGCCGCCGAGCTCATCTCGGAGCGCCAGATGAAGTACGCCGCCGACATGGCGTACGAGGTCGGGAAGAGCCGGCTCGAGGCGCTCGGCGAGGTCGAGGAGGCCGCCGACCTGATCCGCTACTACGCGAAGACGATGGAGGACAACGCCGGCTACGACCACCCGATGGACAACCTCGGGGACTTGGCCGTCCACACCCGGACGATCCTCCGGCCGCACGGCGTCTTCGCCGTGATCAGCCCCTTCAACTTCCCGATGGCCCTGGCCGTCGGCCCGATCTCGGCCGCGCTGATGGCTGGCAACACCGTCGTCTTCAAGCCGGCCACCGTGGCCTCGCTCTCGGGCGTCAACATCGTCGAGGCCTTCGCCGACGCCGGCGTCCCGGACGGGACGCTGAACTTCGTGATGGGACCGGGCGACACGGTGGGCGAGGAGCTCCAGACGAACCCCGGCATCGACGGGATCGTGTTCACCGGCTCGTACGACGTCGGGTTCCGGCTCTTCAAGTCGTTCTCGACCCGCTGGCCGCGGCCGTGCATCGTCGAGATGGGCGGCAAGAACCCGGCCGTCGTGTCCCGCAAGGCCGACCTCGAGGAGGCGGCCGAGGGGATCATGCGGTCGGCCTTCGGCTTCGGCGGGCAGAAGTGCTCGGCCAACTCACGGGTCTACGTCGAGCGGCCGGTCCACGACGAGCTGATCCGGCTGCTCGTCGAGAAGACCGAGCAGGTCACGATCGGCAACCCGATCCCGCGCCAGATCTGGCTCGGGCCGGTGATCGACCAGAAGGCCGTCGATCGCCATCAGCAGGCGGTCTCCGAGGCCCGCCGGGACGGGAAGGTCTACATCGGCGGCGAGAAGCTCACCGACGGGGACCTGGCCCGGGGCCACTACGTCGAGCCGACCGTCGTCGGGGACCTGCCCGCCACGCACCGGCTCTTCCAGGACGAGCTGTTCGCGCCGATCACCGCCGTCCACGCGGTCGACTCTCTCGACGATGCGCTGCGCCTCGCGAACGACTCGACGTACGGCCTGACAGCCGGCGTCTACAGCGAGGATCCGGCCGAGGTCCAGCGGTTCCTCGACGAGATCCAGGCGGGGGTCCTCTACGTCAACCGCCGCGCCGGCGCGACGACGGGGGCGTGGCCCGGCGTCCAGGCGTTCGGCGGCTGGAAGGGCTCGGGCTCGACCGGCAAGGCCGGCCTCTCGATGTACTACGTCGCCCAGTTCATGCGGGAGCAGAGCCACACCGTCGTCGACTGACGGCGGCGCGCGGCACCAGCCCGGCGCGGGCGACCGGGCGAACCTACCAGCCGCGCGGCTCCTCGGCGTTCGGGTCGCTCGACTTCGTTGCGTCGTCGCCGCTCGGATCGATCGTCTTCGCCAGCTTCTGGCGTCGATCCAGCTCCGGGCCGTCGCCCGAGCGCTCCTGGACCGGCTCGCGGCCCAGCGTCCCGAGGTGCTCGGGGTCCGTCCCGAGATCGAGGTCGTCGATCGGCTTCTGGGTGGGAGCCTCGGCAAGCTCGTCTGCTTCGTCGATCGGCGTGCCGTAGTCGGGTGGCGGCGGCGGCAATTCGATCGGATCGAGGTCGCGTCTCATGGCCGCACGGTGCTCGCGCCTCGATCGTGCCGGCCTCTCCGCGCCCGTGGCATCCGATTGCAGACGCGTTGCGATCGGCGGCGGCCCGATCGCCGCTGGTAGACTCTCTGGACTATCCAGCGTGCATAGAAGTTATTCATCCGAGGTTCCCGTGGCCCAGTCCGCCAGCGCCGTCGATCGCACCTCCATGGCCCTCCGCGACCGTCCGGTGCCGGATCTCGTCACCGAGATCCCAGGGCCGCGGGCGAAGGAGCACGTCGCCTTCGACGAGCAGTGGACCTCGCCGAGCCTGCCCCGGGCGTACCCGCTCGTGCCGGTCCGCGGCCAGGGCGTCGCGATTGAGGACATCGACGGCAACGTCTTCCTCGACTTCGCCGCCGGCATCGCCGTCAACTCGACGGGTCACGGCCACCCGCGAGTCGTCGGCGCGATCAAGGAGCAGGCGGCGGACCTCCTCCACTACTCGGCCTCGGACTTCTACCTCCCGATCTACGCCGAGACGGCAAAGGAGATCGCCCGGATCGCGCCGATCAGCGGCCCGAAGCGGACGTACCTCGGCAACTCCGGGACCGAGGTCGTCGAGACCGCGATGAAGCTCAGCCGCCACTACACCGGCCGGCCGTACATCGTGGGGTTCCTCGGCGGCTTCCACGGCCGGACGTACGGCGCGGTCAGCCTGACCGCCTCCAAGGCCAAGTACCACGCCCGGTTCGACCCGCTCCTGCCGGGCATCTACCACGCCCCGTTCGGGCACGTCGAGGACCTCCGCTGGTTCGACGACGTGCTGTTCGAGAAGCTCATCCCGGCCAACGAGGTCGCGGCGGTGATCCTCGAGCCGATCCAGGGCGAGGGCGGCTACATCGTCCCGGAGGACGGATTCCTCGAGGGGCTCCGCGAGCTGTGCGATCGGCACGGCATCCTGCTCGTCGCCGACGAGATCCAGTCCGGCGTCGGCCGGACCGGGAAGATGTGGGCGGTCGACCACTGGAACGTCGAGCCCGACATCATTCTCGTCGCCAAGGGCATCGCCTCGGGCATGCCCCTCGGGGCGATGGTCGCGAAGGCGTCGATCATGGAGTCCTGGTCGATCGGGGCGCACGGCTCGACCTACGGCGGCAATCCGGTCGCGTGCGCCGCGGCCCTGGCGACGATCGAGCTCATCGAGGGGGGCCTCGTCGAGAACGCGGCCGTTCGCGGCGAGCAGGCGTTCGCCGGCCTCCGGCGGATCGCGGCCCGGCATCCCCGCCTGGTGACCGACGTCCGGGGCAAGGGCCTGATGATCGGCGTCGAGTTCGACTCGCCAGAGACCGCAGAGGCCGTCCAGTGGGCAGCCTTCGAGCGCGGCCTGCTCGTCCTCGAGTGCGGCAGGCAGACGGTCCGGATGTGCCCGCCGCTCGTCGTCGACGAGGCCGAGATGGCCACCGGGCTGCGGCTGTTCGGAGAGGCGATCGATGCCGTCGCGAAGGGCGCCAGCGCGGGCGCCGGCCACGACGGCGAGGTGGACGCGTAACCTCGGCTCGATGACCGCCTCCAGGGTCGCGTCGATGCACGACGCGATCGCCGAGCTCGTGCGCGACGGCGACACCGTGGCGATCGAGGGCTTCACCCACCTGATCTCGTTCGCGGCCGGCCACGAGATCATCCGACAGCGCCGGCGCGACCTGACGCTCGCCCGGATGACGCCGGACCTGATCTACGACCAGATGGTCGCGGCGGGCTGTGCCCGGAAGCTGATCTTCTCGTGGCTCGGCAACCCCGGTGTCGGCGGGCTCGGCGGGATCCGCCGGCGGACCGAGGGCGACGGACCGGACCGCCTCGAGCTCGAGGAGTACAGCCACTTCGGGATGGTCGGGCGCTACACGGCCGGCGCCGCGAACCTGCCGTTCTACCCGCTCCGCTCCTACTTCGAGACGGACCTGCCGAAGGCGAACCCGCTGATCCGCGAGATCCGCTCGCCGTACGGCGACGGAACCGTCTATGCCGTGCCGCCGCTCCGACCGGACGTCACGATCGTCCACGCGCAGCGGGCCGACGCCGCCGGAAACACCCAGATCTGGGGGCTCCTCGGCTGCCAGAAGGAGGCGGCGTTCGCAGCCGAGCGGGTGATCGTCGTCGTCGAGGAGCTCGTCGACGAGGCGGTGATCCGGGCCGACCCGAACCGGACCGTCATCCCCGGGCTGATCGTCGATGCGGTGGTCGTCGAGCCCTTCGGCGCGCATCCGAGCTACGTCCAGGGCGCCTACGACCGCGACAACCGCTTCTACCTGGACTGGGACCCGATCACGAAGGACGCGGCCGCGCTCGACGCCTGGCTCGACGAGTGGGTCCACGGCCTCGACGGGCGCGCCGCATACGTCGAGAAGCTGGGCGCCGAACGGCTCGCGGCACTCCGCCCGGCTCCCGCGCCGTCCGGGATCGTGGACTACGGGCGCTACTCGTGACCGAGGCGGCGTTCTCGAAGAACGAGATGATGATCGTGGCCGCGGCCCGCGAGCTCGCCGGCCAGCGCGTCTGCTTCGTCGGCGTCGGCCTGCCCAACATCGCCGTGAACCTCGCCCAGCGGACGGTTGCGCCGGACATCGAGCTGGTCTACGAGTCCGGCGTCTTCGGCGCCCGCCCCCAGCGCCTTCCCTTGAGCATCGGCGACCCGACGATCGTGACCGGGGCCACCGCGGTGACGTCGATGCACGAGCTCTTCGCGTTCTACCTGCAGGGCGGGCTCATCGACGTCGGGTTCCTGGGCGCGGCCCAGATCGACCGCTACGGGAACCTGAACTCGACGGTGATCGGCGCCTACGACGCGCCCCGGACGCGCCTGCCGGGCAGCGGCGGGGCCTGCGAGATCGCGATCAACGCCCGCCAAGTCTTCGTGATCATGCGCCAGTCGGTCCGCAGCTTCGTCGAGCGGATCGACTTCCGGACGTCGCCCGGCAACCTCGGTGGCGCGGAGCAGTCGGAGCGGATCCGGCGCGAGCAGGGCTGGTTGGGCCGGGGACCGTCGGTGGTCGTCACCGACCTCGCGCTGTGGCGCTTCGACGACACCGGCGAGATGCGGGTCGAGTCGCTGCACCCCGGCGTGACGCTCGACCAGGTCCGCGAGACGGTCGGCTGGGAGCCGAAGGACGCTCCGCCGCTGTCGACGACCCCGCCGCCGACGGCCGAGGAGCTGCGCCTGATCCGCGAGGAGCTCGATCCGGGGGGCGCCTACACGAGCTGACCGGCCGACCGCTAGAGCTAGCCGCGGACGACGAGGACCGGGCAGGGCGCGTGGCGGACGACATGCTCCGAGACGCTGCCGATGAAGAACCGGCCGACGGCGCCGCGGCCATGCGACCCGACGACGACCATGTCGACCTGCTCGCTCCGGGCAACGTCGACGATCGCCTCGCCGGGCGCCCCTTCCCAGATCAGGAACCGAACGTGGACGCCGCGAGCCCGGCCGCGAGCCACCACGTCCTGGGCGGCGAGCTCGCGCTCGATGCGGAGGTGGTCGACCCGGCGAGCGACCCCATCGGCCATGGCCGTCCGGGGGTCGATGGCGCTCATGATCAGGACGTCGGCCCCGAGATCGTGGGCGAGATCGAGGCCCTGCGCCGCCGCGCCGTCCGAGGCTGGCGACAGGTCCGTCGCGAGCAGGATGAGCCGGATCGAGCCGACGGCGCGGGCGCCGGGCGCAAGACGTGGAGTCGGCTGTGTGGGCGCCACGGTCATGGCACGTGGCAGAGGAGCGCGGTCGAGCCGGTCGCCGCGGCGGCCGCGACGGCCGGGCCGACCCCGGCCGCCCGTTCGATCGACGCGCTGGTGCTGTCCTGCACGACGAGCGCCGTGACCATCCCGAACATCCCGTCCTAGCCCTCGGCGTGGGGCAGGATGTGGCAGTGGAACGCCCACGCCCCTGGCGCGTCGCAGTCGATGACGACATCCCACCGCTCGCCCGGGTTCACGCCGAGCGTGTCGCAGAAGAACGACGCCGTCCCGAGCTCCCGGCCGTCGCGGGCGACGACGTGCATGGGCATCCCGTGGAGGTGCCAGGGGTGGGTCATGATCCCCTCGCTCATGAAGCGGACCAGGATCTTCGCGCCGAGCCGGGCGACGATCGGGGCGGTGGCCGGAAAGCCGCGACCGTTGATCGTGAACCCGCCGAGCTCGTCGTTGCTGATCCAGACGATGTCCTGGCTGACGCCGTACTTCGCCGCCACCCGCTGCGCCGGGTCCCTGGGATGGACGATGAAGGCGCCGAGCAGCCCCCGCCCGACCTGGTCGGTGGCGTTGTGGTGGGAGTGGTACATGTGCGAGCCGTGCGGGTTCGCGACGAACTCGTAGGTGAACGAGTCCCCCGGTTCGATCGGGTTCTGGGTGATGTGCGGGACGCCATCCATGTTGTTCGGCACGCGCTGGCCGTGGAAGTGGATCCCGGTCGACTCGGGCAGGTTGTTCTTGAAGATCGCCCGGACCTTGTCGCCCTCGATGACGTCCACCCGCGGGCCCGGCCACATGCCGTTGAACCCGAGCGCGTCGACCGGCGGCTTCAGCGCGTCGATCTGGTGGCTGATGGCGTCGACCGTGAAGTTGAAGACCTTCGTATCGCCGTCCAGCGTCGGATTGCCATAGGGCTGGTTGCCCATCCCGGGCACCTTCGCCGACTCGCCGTCGAGGAAGCGCTTGACGACCGCCAGCGCCGCCGCATCGTGGTCACCGGGTGCCGGCGACCCAGTCGCCCCGTGATCGTGGGTCCCGCTCGGCGATGTAGCCGGCGTCGGAACGGGGGTCGCCGCGGCGGCCGCTCCGAGCGTCGGGCCGGTGGTCCAGCCGGGGCCGGTCGCGACGTTGGAGGCGGGCAGGCATGCAGCCGCCACGGAGGCGACGACCGCGCCGCCGCCGGCCAGGGCAGCGCCACGGAGGAAGGTCCGTCGGGTCAGGGTGTCGTTCGTCGGCATGCCGGGATGTTCGCGGCGGTGCTGGGGTCCAGACAGTGACCAGTGGCCTGTTTCCCGGGGTCCATCGCGCCCCTCGACAGGTGGCGTGGCGGTAGAGTCCGGGCGTGCGCTCCGACGCCGCCCTCTACGCCCTCGACGCCGCCACCCGGGCAATCGCCGGTGAGCTCGACCTCGACCGTGTCCTGCAGCTCATCGTCGACAGCGTCCGGGGGCTGATCGGCTCGCGCTACGCGGCCCTCGGGATCGTCGATCCGAGCGGTGTCCGGATCGAGCGCTTCATCACGAGCGGGATCTCCCCGGAGGTTCGGGCCGAGATCGGTCCTCCACCGAGCGGGCACGGCCTCCTCGGGACGATCATCCGGGACGGCATCCCGCTCCGGATCCCGGACATCGCCGCCCATCCGGACACCTATGGCTTCCCGCCTCACCACCCGCCGATGCACACCCTGCTCGGCGTCCCGGTGCGGATCGCCGGGCAGGCGATCGGCAACTTCTACCTGACCGAGAAGGCCGGCGCCCGGCTCTTCACCGCGAAGGACCAGGAGCTCGTCGAGATGTTCGCGGTCCACGCCGGCATCGCTATCCAGAACGCCCGACTCCACCAGCGGGTCCAGGAGCTGGCGATCGTCGACGAGCGGCTGCGGATCAGCCGTGATCTCCACGATGGGATCATCCAGAGCATCTATGCCGTCGGCCTGAGCCTCGAGGACGTCACCGAGCTCGTCGACACGGATCGGCTCGAGGCGGTCGAGCGGGTCGACCGGGCCATCGACCGGCTGCACATGACCATCGGCGACATCCGGACGTTCATCACCGGCCTGAGCCCGGGCGGGGAGGTCGCGCTGGGCGGGCTCATCCGCGAGGTCGTCGCTGACATCGCTCGCGACCCGCGCCTCGAGGTCAGCCTCGACATCGACACCGCCGAGAACCTCGATGGCCGGCTCGGGCCGGCGACCCTCCACGAGCTCCTGCAGATCACCCGCGAGGCCCTCAGCAACACCGTCCGGCACAGCGGCGCGGGGCACGCCACGATCGCCCTCGCCATCGACGAGGGCTGGCTCGTCCTCACGATCGCCGACGACGGGCGTGGCTTCGACCCCGAGGTCTCGCTCGGGCCCGGCCACTTTGGCCTCGCCAACCTGCGGAACCGTGCGGCGACGGTCGGGGGCCGGCTCGACATCGAGTCCGCTCCCGGGGCGGGCGCCCGTATCATCGTCAGGTTGCCACTCGCCTCGGAGACCGCCCGACCGTGACCGACACCGCTCCGGCCCGAACCCCGGTCCACCGCCTGCTCGTCGTGGACGACCACGAGGTCGTCCGGTCCGGGCTCGTCGCCATGCTCGGCCGGCGCGAGGGCTTCCAGGTCGTGGCCGAGGCCGGCACCGTGGCGGAGGCGATCGAGCAGGCCAACCGGTTCCAGCCGGACATCGTCGTCATGGACGTCCGGCTGCCCGACGGCTCGGGGATCGAGGCCTGTCGCGAGATCCGGGCGGAGCATCCCGAGATCCGGGTCGTGATGCTCACATCGTTCCCCGACGAGGAGGCCGTCCTGTCGGCGATCGTCGCCGGCGCCTCGGGCTACCTGCTGAAGCAGGTACGGGCGCGCGATCTCGTCGCGGCGCTGGAGTCGGTCGGTCGCGGCGAGTCGCTCCTCGATCCGGCGGTCACCGAGAAGGTCCTCGAGCGGATCCGTCGCATCGCCAGCGGCCCGGCCAACGACGAGATCGCCCAGCTCACCTCCCAGGAGCAGAAGATCCTGGCCCTGGTCGCCGAGGGCAAGACGAACAAGGAGATCGCGGCCGACGTCTTCCTCTCGGACAAGACGGTCAAGAACTACGTCAGCTCGATCCTCTCGAAGCTCAACCTCGAGCGCCGCGCCCAGGCGGCGGCGTACGTCGCGAAGCACCGGGCCGACCGGGTCGGAGGCTGATCGGCCCGATCCGGCAGGCCGTTCGGCCGTGGGCCGACGCGGAGGCGCCGACTAGCCTCGCGGTCGGAGGAGGACCGGCGATGGCGACAGCCCCGTCGCAGCCCCATGCGGGCGCCGTGTACATCGATGGGTGGCACGCGCTCGTCGCCCGATCCACGGCGCCGCGTGAGGTGGCGGACCTCGTTCGAAGCTGGGAATCCGAGCCCGACTTCGTGGCGCGCGTGGCGCACGCGGCGGACGACTGCGACTGCCTCGTGATCCTGGGGCCCGGCCGGGAGTGCCGCGACCTGGAGCACGCGTTCGGCGTCCTGTACCAGCGGCCGCACCTCGTCGACATCGAGGCAGCGGCGGCGGTCCGGCCGGCCGATCTCCTCGATCGCGTCCGGATGCTGGACGGCCTGTCCGGCGCGACTTCCGGCCCGGCGAGTGGGGCCGTTCGGCGGTAGGCCCCGGTCTCCAGCCTCCATAGCGTCGGTGCCGAAGGAGGCCCTTCGATGACGAACCACGTCGACCTGGTCGAACGACCGCGCGGGGGGGTCGTGTTCGTCGAGCCGTGGCACGCGATCGTGGCCCGGTCCGGCGAGGCCGCCCCGGTCACTCTGTCCTTGAGCCGAACCCACGAGACGTCGCCCGAGTTCCTGGGCCGGGTGGCCCGCGAGCTCGAGGATTGCGACCGCCTCGTCGTCATGGGCACGGGCGTCGACCGCCTCGCGTTCGAGCGCGAGTACGTGACGCTGTACCAGCGGCCCGAGCGCCTCGTCCACGACGAGAGCGTGGCGTCCGCGACCCGCTTCGACGTGCTCGACCGGCTCGATCGCCTCGTGAGCTGAGACAGTCCGCCCGGCGACGGCTGGCGCCGTTCGGGACCCGGCGCCCGGCCGATCACGACGGATGGCCCTACCGGCTCGGCTGAGCGAGTCCGAGGCTGATCGTGCCGCCGGTGGGACCGGGTCGCGGCCCCAACGGCGGTCGGAGGTGCCGAGATGGCTGCACTGTTGTCACCGGATCGGATCGAGGGCCGGTTCCTCGAGGACGAGCACCGCCGCATCCGCCTGGGCCTCGAGGCCCTCGAAGAGTCGATCCTGGAGCTCCACCGGATGACCCGGACCGAGGTCGTGGAGCGCATCACCCGCAGCCTCATCTGGCTGCGGCGGGACCTGCTCCCGCACGCGGCCTGGGAGGAGGCGTGGATCTACCCGCGGCTCGATCTCCAGACCGGCTCCCCCTGGACGACGCGGGCGCTCCGGATCGAGCACCAGCAGATTCGCGAGCTCGCCGGCCTGCTCGAGACGCAGTTCGACGAGGTCCACGAGCGCTGGAGCAACAAGGTCGCGTTCAACGTGGTCGCGGCCCTCGCCCGGCTCGACGCCCTCATCACCTCGCACTTCGTGAAGGAGGAGCGGTTCGTCCTGCCCCTCCTGGATTCGCAGGCACAGGAGGCATGACATGAAACGGATCCTCGTGGCGTTCGACGGCGGTGAGCCCGCCACCCACGCGCTGCACAACGCGATCGACCTCGCCAAGAAGTTCGGCGGAGAGATCGGCGTCGTCAGCGTCATCCCGTTCCACCCGAGCCGGTTTCCCGTCGACCCATGGGATGACCGGGACGTGCACACCCGCGAGCTGGCCGATGCCCGCGACATCCTCCGGGAGGAGGGCATGACGGCCGAGTTCATCGAGCCGTACGGCGATCCCGCCCGGACGATCGAGCGCATCGTCGAGGAGGGCGGCTACGACACGGTCATCGTCGGGTCGCGTGGCCTCGGGCCGATCTCACGGTTCTTCCGCGGGAGCGTCTCCGAGCACGTCGCGACGCACACGGAGGCGACGGTGGTCATCGCCCGCTGAGACGGGTGGTCGACATGCGAGCCGCCCGATGGCGGTCTGACGGCTCCTCGGGCACGGCCCGACCGAGGCCCGCCGGTTCTTTGCCGGCGGGCCTCGGCGTATCTCAGGCCGGCTCGGCGGCTCGGGACCTCCCGCCCGCGGATCGGGCCGCAATGGCTCTGGCCCGATCGGGGCCGGAACCCGAGGATCGATGTCGAGGCGGCCCGGACGGAGGGGTCCTGGGCCGCCCGGATCGGAGCGACGCCATGACCAAGCATCTCGTCACCAGGCTCTTCATCGGCGGGATCGCCGCGGTCGCTTCGGGGATCGTCCTCGCGACGTTCGCCGTGATCTGGGCATTCGCCTCGGGCGGCTTCGTGACGAACGGGCCGGACGTGGTCGGGTTCAACGGCTCGACGTTCATGTGGTCGCTGATGGCCGTGATCGTCGCCGCCGGCTTCACGATCGTGGGCGGGTTCATCGCCGGACTCGTCGCCTGGATCGGGGCCCTGCTCAACACAATCCAGCTCGAGGACAAGACCTGGTTCATCGTCCTCCTCGTCCTCGGCCTGCTCAGCTTCGGCTTCGTGGCGATGATCGCCTACGTGATCGCCGGGCCGGACAGCACCAAGCCGACGGCCGAGGCTCGCTTCTCGGTCAACATCGCGGCTCACGCCTGAGGGCGCGGGCCGATCGACTGGAGGGACATCCGATGGCCAAGCGCAGGTTGTCCAGGGTCGCCCTGGGATACCGCGACCACCCGATCCGGCTCGTCATGCCGATGCTCCTCGGCCTCCTGACGTTCGGGATGTTTACCCTTGCCGCCCTCGCGCTGACGGGCCATCTCGGGACCGGCAGGCGCATCCATGACGAGGTCGCGGTCGAGCCGCTCGAGATCGAGGCCGCGATCTGACCCCGCCCACCACCTGCATTCCAGCCTGCGCCCGGACGGGCCACGTCCCTCACGGACTGGCCCGTCCGGATTCGGCAAGGACCCGGCGATTCGCGGGCCATCCGAGCCGCTGTTCCGTGACCGACGGCCCTTCTTCGGGCCGGATCCACGATCGACGCTGACGGCATGCAGGCCGCACTCTCGCCAGCGGTTCGTTCGGTCGACGACGTCGATGGCCATCGGCCGGTTGCGCCAACGGGGTCCCTGGTGGTTCGGCAGCGGGGCCGCGACCTGATCGAGCAGCCACTGCTCAACAAGGGCACGGCGTTCACCGAACGAGAGCGGGACCTCTTCGGGCTTCGAGGCCTCCTGCCGGCCCGCGTCACGCTGATCGACAACCAGGTGAGCCTCGAGCTGGAGCACGTCCGCCGGAAGACCGATGATCTCGAGCGGTACATCGGGCTTGCCGCCCTGCAGGACCGGAACGAGACGCTCTTCTACCGGGTCCTGACCGGGAACCTCGAGGAGTTCCTTCCGATCGTCTACACCCCGACGGTCGGCCGCGCCTGCCAGGAGTTCAGCCACATCCTCCGCCGGCCGCGCGGCGTCTGGATCACCCCCGATGACCTCGACCGGGTGAATACGGTCCTTGCGGCCGCCGGGTCGTCGGACGTTCGGCTCATCGTCGTCACCGACAACGAGCGGATCCTCGGCCTGGGCGACCAGGGTGCGGGCGGGATGGCGATCCCGGTCGGGAAGCTGACGCTCTACACCGCGGCCGCCGGCATCCATCCGTCCTGGACGCTGCCCGTCTCGCTCGATGTCGGAACCGATCGGGCCGAGCTCCTCGACGACCCGCTGTATCTCGGCTACCGGGCCCCGCGGCTTCGGGGCGCGGCCTACGAGGCCGTCGTCGATGCCTTCGTCGCGGCGGTCGAGCGGGTCTTTCCGGACGCGGTCCTCCAGTGGGAGGACTTCAAGCAGCACAACGCGCTGGCGATCCTCGAGCGTTACCGCCATCGCCTGCCGAGCTTCAACGACGATGTCCAGGGCACGGGCGGCGTGGTCCTGGGCGGGCTGCTCGCCGCGCGTCGGGGGCGGGGACTCGAGGCGGACCGGCTGCTGATCCTGGGCGCCGGCGCGGCCGGGATCGGCATCGCGACGATGGTCGGCCGGCATCTGGCCAGCGTCCCGCAGGGAGCTCGCGTCGGACCGTCGATCGCGCTGATGGACCATCGCGGCCTCGTCCACCGGGGCCGGTCGGACATCGCCGCGGACCAGCGAGCCTTCGCGGTCGATCCGGCCTACTTCACGGCCGCCGGCCTCGCCGAACCGGAGCTGGCAGACCCGGTCGCGGTCGCGCGCGCGCTCGGGGCCACCGTCCTGATCGGGACCACCGGAGTCCGTGGCGCCTTCTCCCCGGCTCTCGTCCGCGAGGTCGCCGCGCACGCAGACGTGCCGATCATCCTGCCGCTCTCGAACCCGACCGATCGCTCCGAGGCCACACCGGCCGAGGTGCTCGAGTGGACGGGCGGCTCGGCCATCGTCGCGACGGGAAGCCCGAGCGCCGCCGTGCCCCTCGGCGACGAACGTCGGCTCGTGGGCCAGGCCAACAACGTGTTCGTGTTCCCGGGCGTCGGCCTGGGCGCGATCGTGGCCGGGACTCGCGAGGTGACCGACGACGCCTTCCTCGTCGCCGCGGCCGAGCTGGCGCGGCTCGTGAAGACCGAGCGCCTGGCGGCGGGCGCGATCTATCCGTCCATCGCCGCGCTGCGCGACGTCTCGCGGGCGATCGCGATCGCCGTCGTCCGCCACTTCCGCGACGCCGGCCTCGGTCGCGCCTTGACCGATGAAGCCATCCCCCTCGAGGTCGACCGGGCGATCTGGCAGCCCGAATACCTCGACTACATCCCCGGATGAGGTGACGCCATGCTGACCATTCGAGACGTGATGACGGCGCCGGTCGCGACCGTGCGACCGACCGACCTCCTGAAGGACGTGGCCCAGATCCTCGTGACCCGCGAGGTGAGCGGCCTGCCGGTCGTCGACGACACCGGGGCGATCGTCGGAGTCCTGTCCGAAGCCGACTTCCTCGTCAAGGAGCAGGGACGGCTCCCGGCGACCCGCCGAGTCCACCGCCTCCTCGGCGCGAATGGCCGGCGGCATGCCCTCGAAGCCAAGCAGTCGGCCCGGACCGCGGGCGAGCTGATGACGTCCCCGGCCGTGACGATCGGCCCGCGACGGCCGATCTCGGAGGCCGCCCGACTCATGACCGAGCGGCAGATCAACCGCCTGCCGGTCGTCGACGACGGCCGACTCGTCGGGATCGTGAGCCGAGCTGACCTCGTGCGCGCCTTCGCCCGATCGGACGAGGAGCTCGCCCGGACCATCCGGGAGGACGTCCTCCTGCGGATCCTCTGGCTCGACCCCGAGTCGTTCACGGTGAAGGTCCAGGACGGGATCGCGTCGATCTCCGGCCGGGTCGAGCGGCGCTCGACCTCCGAGCTCGTGCGCGAGACCGTGGCGATGGTCCCGGGGATCGTCGATGTCACCGCCAACCTGCCCTGGACCGTCGACGACCGCGACCTCGAGATCGCCGAGCGCGACCTCGCCTTCCCGCACGGGTTGCGGTGAGCCGATGGCCGCCGGGTCCGGGCTGATCGCCCCTGAGCGGCCTGCGGTCACGTTCGACGTCCCAGAGGACGCCGACGATGCCCTCCGGGCGTCGAGCCAGGACGTTCGGTTCCTCGTGCTTCCCGTCCGCGAGGTCCTCGCCGTCGACGGTCGCGGCAGCCCGGCGGATGCCGGATTCCAGGAGGCCATCGGGTTGCTGTACCCGGTCGCCTATGCCCTCCACTTCGGACTGAAGCGGCGCGGCGTCACGGCCCGCGTGGGCGCGCTCGAGGGCCTGTGGTGGCAGCCCGGCGATCCCGCGCCCGGCGCGGTCCAGCCGGAGCCGGGGACGGCTCCGGCCTGGGACTGGACGCTGCTGATCGGCGTGCCGGACGGCGCCTCGGACCGCGATGTCCGTCAGGCCATCGCCGATGCGTCGATCGGGCGGCCCGACCTGCGGCTCGAGCGCCTGGCGGTGAGGTCCCTCGACGAGGGCCGCGTCGCCCAGATCATCCATGTCGGCCCATGCGCGGCCGAACGGCCGACGATCGAGCACCTTCGCGAGGGCATCCGGGCTGCCGGGATGCGGCCGCGCGGCCGCCATCACGAGATCTATCTCGGCGATCCGCGTCGAGCGGCGCCGGCGCGGCTGCGGACCCTGCTCCGCCAGCCGGTCGAGGACGTCCGATGACCACGGGCGCGGTCCAGGCGGCGAGGGCCGCGACCGAGGCGGGCTCGGCGCTCGCCGACCCGGCAGCCTGGCAGGACGCCGCGATCGAGGTCGTGGCCAACCTGGGGTTCAGCCTGGTCGACGGCGATCGGCCCGGGCCGTCGGGCAGCCATCTGGTCATCGGGCTGCGTCGCGAACCGACCGAGCGGCACTTCGATCCGGAGGAGATCCGGTTCTATTCGCCGAACGCGACCCGCGGCGGCGGGCTCGTGGCCCTCGACCGGGGCTCGGCGGTCCGGACGGCGTTCCGACAGGTCCTGTGGGGCCACGTCCACCTCGTCGATCGGTATGGCATCGAGAACCGGTTCCTGACGTTCGGCGGGCGGCTGCGGGCGACGCGCGCCGGCGACGACCTCGTGGTCGCCGATCTCTGGTCCCCCGGACCCATCGTGCGCTGGGGCGGTCACAGCCAGGGAACCGATTGGCTCACCGGCGAGATCGGAGCCTTCTTCGGGCGGCTCATCGTCCCGATCGACTACCTGCCCGGCGCCGAGAAGCTGGTGGACGCCGCTCCGCCCGAGGACGTCTACGGCGCCTTCCTCGTCGACCTCGAGCGGCGGCTCCGCGCCGCCGCGGGCCCGGCATCGTCGCCCGACGAGCTGCGCGGCTGGGTCGCCGCCGAGCGCCATCGGATGGGCTCGGCTGCGTTCGGCGCCGGCGGACAGCTCCTCGATACCCTCGGGCTTGCCCGATGAAGATCGTCACTGCCGCCGAAGCCGTCGCCGAGATCCGGTCGCGCGAGCGCGTCTACCTCCAGTGCGCGGCCGCGACGCCATCGGTCCTGCTCGACGCGCTGGTCGCGCGGGCGTCGGAGCTCGAGGACGTCTGCGTCGTCCATCTCCATTGCGAAGGCCCCGGCCCGCACCTGGCGCCGGAGATGGCCGGGCACTTCCGGCATCGAGCCCTGTTCATCGGCCCGAACGCACGGGCCGCGGTCAACGCGGGCCGGGCCGACTACGTGCCGGTCTTCCTCTCGGACGTGCCCCGCCTGTTCCGGAGCGGCCAGCTGCCGCTCGACTACGCGTTCATCAACGTGACGCCCCCGGACGCCCACGGCTTCTGCTCCCTCGGCACCAGCGTCGAGGCGATGCATGCCGCGATCGGCACGGCTCGGGTCGTCATCGCCCAGCTCAACCGATCCATGCCGCGGACGCTCGGCGAGAGCTTCGTCCACGTCGATGACATCGACCTCGGCGTCGAGTGCGACGTCCCGCCGTACCCCGTCGGCCTCGGTGACATCGGTGAGGTGGAGGGGCGGATCGGCGGCTTCGTCGCCGATCTCGTCCCGGACGGCGCGACGATCCAGCTCGGGATCGGGGCGATCCCCGCCGCGGTGGCCGCCGCCCTCACGGGCAAGCGCGATCTCGGCGTCCACACCGAGATGTTCACGGACACGGTGGTCGACCTCGTCGAGGCGGGCGTGATCAACGGCAGCCGCAAGGAGCGCAACCGGGGCAAGATCGTGGCTGCCTTCGTCATGGGCTCGCCCCGGCTGTACGAGTTCATCCGAGACAACCCGATGGTCGAGATGCGCCCGGTCGACTTCACGAACGACACCCACGTCATCCGCTCCTTCAGCCGGATGACCGCCATCAACTCGGCCATCGAGATCGACCTGACGGGCCAGATCGTGGCCGACTCGATCGGCCATCGGATGTTCTCCGGCGTCGGCGGGCAGATGGACTTCTTCCGGGGCGCCACCCTCGCCGACGAGGGCCGGGCCATCGTGGCGCTGCCCGCGACCGCGATGAACGGCCAGCGGTCGCGGATCGTCGCCAGCCTCCAGGAGGGCGCGGGTGTCGTCACGACGCGATCGCACGCTCACACGGTGGTCACCGAGCACGGGGTCGCGGAGCTGTGGGGTCGTTCGCTCCGTGAGCGGGCCGCCGAGCTGATCGCGATCGCCGACCCGGCCTTCCGGGCCGATCTCCAGGCCGATGCCCGACACCTGCACCTCGACTGAGCCCGGGTCCCGCGTCGTCGGGACCATCGGGCATGTCAATCCGGGCCGGATGGCCGCTTCGCCCGGAGCGGGCCGCCGATAGCGTCGGGTCCGGAGGTGGCACTTGACCACGATCCGTTCGACGAGGCTGTCGATCGATGGGCTCCCGCCGGCCGTGCTCGCGCGGCTCGACGATCTTGCCCTGGGGCTCGAGTTCGGCCAGGGCGACGTCATCCTGCGCGAGGGTTCCCAGGTCCCCTTCCTCGGGCTGATCGAGGTCGGTCGTGTCGCCCTCCGCCTCAACGTTCCCGGGCGTGGCAGCCGAACGATCGTCACGGTCGAGCCGGGCGAGCTGCTCGGTTGGTCGGCGATCGTGCCGCCGTATCGGGCGACGTCCGAGGCCGTGGCGGTGACCCAGACGCGGCTCGTCGCGTACGACGCCCTGGCGCTCCGCGGGCGCCTGGCCACGGACTGCGAGCTCGCCGCCGCGCTCCTGCCGGTGGTGCTGTCCGGCGTGTCGGATCGATTGACCACGAGCTGGCACCAGCTCCTCGACCTCTTCGCCCAAGGCTCGACCGAGCCATGGTGATCGCGCCCTCGTCCTGGACGTCGCGGCCGCCGGAAGGCGCTCCACCGACCGTTCGGTGGTTGCCCACGGGACACCTCGACGACCTCGTCCAGGGCCTCCGGCGCCAGGGCCGCCGGGTCGTCGGGCCGGTCGTCAGCGATGGCGCCATCGCTTTCGAGGAGATCGACTCGGCGACCGAGCTGCCGTTCGGCTGGACGGTCGAATCGACCGCCGGCTCGGTCCGGCTGCAGCGCGCCGACAGGGATGCGGCCAGCCGTCGGGCGTTCGACACCGGACCGGCCTGGCGCGGGATCAAGCCATGGACCTTCCCGTCCCGGGTCGAGAGCGTGGGCTTCGAGACCCGGCCCGATGGCTCCGTCGCCGTCCGCGCCGAGGTGGCCGCCGGCACCCCCACCGCGATCATCGGCGCGCGCGCCTGCGACCTGGCCGCGCTGGCGATCCACGACCGCGTCCTGACCGGCGGCCCGGCCGTCGACGCCGACTACGCCGCGCGACGCTCGGACCTCTTCGTCGTCGCGGTCGAGTGCGCGCTCGCCACGGCAACGTGCTTCTGCGGCTCGATGGGCACCGGTCCCGAGGTCACCACCGGCGCCGACATCGTGCTGTCCGAGCTCGACGGCGGATGCGCCGCGCGAGCCGACACCGCGGCCGGAGCGCGACTGCTCGCCGAGCTGGCCCTGGAGACGGCAGGGCCTTCCGGTGCCGCCGACGCGGCGGCCCAGGTCGCCGCGACGCGGGCGTCGCTCGGGTCGGGGGTCGACACCGCCGGGCTTCCGGCTCGGCTCCTCGCGAATCTCGACCACCCGCGCTGGGACCAGATCGCCGAGCGCTGCCTGGCCTGCGCCAGCTGCACGCTCGTCTGCCCGACCTGCTTCTGCACCGGGACGACGGTCTCGTCGGACCTCGACGGCACGGCGTCGTCGAGCGCGCGCGCCTGGGACAGCTGCTTCACGGCCGGATTCGCCCAGGTGGTGGGCGGCAGCTTCCGGCCCCGCCAGCGCGATCGCTACCGCCAGTGGCTGACCCACAAGTTCGGCACGTGGTGGGACCAGTTCGGGACGTCGGGCTGCGTCGGTTGCGGCCGGTGTGTCGCCTGGTGCCCCGTGGGGATCGACGTCCGCGAGGAGCTGGCGATCATCGCCGCGCCGCCGCCGCCGCCGCCGCCCGAGGCGCTCGTCGCGGTGTCACCCGAGGCGCCTGACGTAGCGCCCGTCGAGGCGTCGGTGGCGACGCCCGTCAGCCCGCGACCAGGGCCGGCCCTCCCGCGCGTCATCGCCCTGCCGGGCCCGAAGGTCGACGCGGTCCGGCCACCGATCATGCTGCCGGCCGGCTACGTCTCCGCCATCGTGACCGACGTCCGGCCAGAGACGGCCGACACGGCGACCCTCCGGATCGCGACCGACGACCCGGCGCTCCTCGCCGCTCGCCCCGGCCAGTTCGTGATGGCGGCGGTCCCCGCCTTCGCGATCCCGCCGATCTCGATCTCGCGGATCCGGCCCGACGGCCTCGAGCTCACGATCCGGGCCGCCGGCCCCGCCACGAGCTTCCTCACGCGGCTGCGCCCCGGTGCCGGCCTCGCGCTGCGCGGTCCGCTCGGCCGTGGCTGGCCGATCGAGGATGCCCACGGGCGCGACGTCGCGATCGTCGCCGGGGGGATCGGCCTGGCCCCGCTTCGCCCGGTGCTCGACGCGGTCCTGGCCGAGCCCGAGCGATTCGCCTCGATCCGCTTGTACGTTGGAGCCCGAACGCCGGCCGATCGCCTGTTCGTGGCCGAGCTCGACGAGCTGGCCGCCCGCGGCATCGACATCCGCGTCACGGTGGACCGGGCCGGGCCGGAGTGGCTCGGTCGCGTCGGGATCGTGACGCAGATCTTCCGTGGGGCGAAGCCGACCGGTGCCAACGTGACGGCGTTCGTCTGCGGACCCGAGCGGATGATGACCGCCGTCGCCGACGTCCTCGTCGACCTGGCGGTCCCACCGGAGCACCTCTGGCTGACGCTCGAGCGGCACATGGAGTGCGGCGTCGGGCTGTGCGGCCACTGCGAGATGGGGCCGCGCTTCGTCTGCCGCGACGGTCCCGTGCTCTCGCTCGCGGAGCTGGGCGACGATCTGCGACGGGAAGGCCTGTGATGGCCCTCGACGTCGCTGCGGGCCGAGCCGGACGGCCGGCCGCCGCGCGCCGGCCCCGGGTGGGCGTGGTGAAGCTCGCCTCCTGCGACGGCTGCCAGCTGACGATCCTCGACCTCGAGGACCACCTGCTCGACCTGACCGAGCGGTTCGAGTTCGTCGAGTTCGCCGAGGCGACCTCGCGTCGCTCGTCCGGCCCGTTCGACATCCTGTTCGTTGAGGGCTCGATCTCCACGCCGGAGCAGGCCGCCGAGATCGTCCGCCTCCGCGCCGCTGCGACGACGCTGGTGGCGATCGGGGCCTGTGCCACCGCCGGCGGCATCCAGGCCCTCCGGACGGCTGCCGAGCACGAGGCCTTCCGAAGCGCGGTCTATCCCGTGCCGGCCTACGTCGAGTCCCTCGCGACCGCCACGCCGATCTCGGCCCACGTCACCGTCGACGCCGAGCTCCGCGGCTGCCCGATTGATCCCGGCCAGCTGCTGGAGCTCCTGACGGCGGTCACCACCGGCCGTCGGCCGCAGCTGCCCGACCAGGCGGTGTGCGTCGAGTGCAAGCGGCGCGGGATCCCGTGCGTGATCGTCGCCCGTGACCTGCCATGCCTCGGGCCGGTCACGAGGACCGGCTGCGGCGCGATCTGCCCGAGCTTCGGTCGGGGTTGCTACGGCTGCTTCGGACCGCGCGAGGGCGCGAACGTCGAAGAGCTGGCCGGCGATCTTCGATCCCGCGGCGGTCGAACGGACGCGGAGGTCGGGCGGCTGTTCGCCGGGTTCACCGGCGCGACACCGGAGTTCCGCGGGGTGACGGATCGGCTCGGCGGCCGGCCCCTCCTGCCACTCGCTCCCGCGACCGCGCACGTCGCCGGCGAGCACGACACGACGCCGCCCGCCTGGAGGCCCGACGATGCACGGCAGTGACCTGCGGTTCCAGGTGCACAACCTGACCCGCGTCGAGGGCGAGGGGTCGCTCCATCTGCTCGTCCGCGACGGGGCCGTCGCCGAGGCCCGGCTCGAGATCTTCGAGGCGCCGCGCTACTTCGAGGCGCTGGTGGTCGGCCGGAGTCCCGACGAGGTCCTGGACATCGTCGCCCGCATCTGCGGCATCTGCCCGGTCGCGTACCAGATGAGCGCGGTCCACGCCTTCGAGGATCTCTTCGGGGTCGAGGTCGAGCCCGCCACGCACGCGCTGCGGCGCCTTCTCTACTGCGGCGAATGGATCGAGAGCCACGCCCTCCACATCTACCTGCTGCACGCGCCCGACTTCCTCGGCTATCCGAGCGCGGTCGATATGGCCCGCGACCATCGCGAGCTCGTCGCCGGCGGCCTTCGCCTCAAGCAGGCCGGCAACCGCATCGTGGCGACGCTCGGCGGCCGGGCGATCCACCCCGTCAGCGTCCGGGTCGGCGGCTGGTCGAAGTTGCCGCGGCGGGCCGACCTGCTGGCCCTGCGGCCGGCCCTCGAGGAGGCGCTCGAGCTCGCGCGCGCCACGGTCCACACGGTCGCCGAGCTGCCCGCGCCGCCGTTCGAGCGGGAGCCGCGGCTCGTGGCCCTCCACCACCCGCAGGAGTACCCGATGAACCGCGGCCGGATCGCGTCGAGCGACGGCCTCGCGCTCGCGCCGCAGGCCTGGGGGGAGGCGTTCCACGAGGTCCAGGTCCCGTGGTCGAACGCCCTCCAGTCGCGGGGGGCCGATGGCCTGCCATACCTCCTCGGGCCGGCGGCCCGGGTCGTCCTCGACCATGAGCAGCTGCATCCGCTCGCCCGGGAGGCGCTCGCCGAGACCGGCGCCCTCGAGTCGATCCGCCGGAACCCGTACCGGAGCATCGTCGCCCGAGCCGTCGAGCTGGTCCACGCGACGGCGGAGGCGCTCGACATCATCGCTGCGTACGAACCGCCGGACGCGCCGGCGGTCGCGTGGGAGTCGCGTGCGGGGACCGCCGCGTGGGCGACCGAAGCGCCGCGTGGCCTCCTGTTCCACCGCTACGCGGTCGGGGACGACGGCCTCGTGGCGGCCGCGACGATCGTCCCGCCGACGGCCCAGAACCAGGCCGCGATCGAGGCCGATGTCGCGACGTTCGCTCCGCGAGTCCTGGACCAGCCGATGGACGTGGCCACCCACACGCTCGAGCAGCTGATCCGGTCCTACGACCCGTGCATCTCGTGCGCCACCCACTTCCTTGACCTCTCGGTCGAGCGCCAGCCCCAGGAGGACGCGTCATGACCGTGCCGCCGCCAACCGTCCGACTCCTCGTCTGTGGCTCCGCCGACCGTGGCGACGATGGCGCCGCGCTCGCCGCCGTCGCCCGTGTCCTCCCGGCCCTGGACGAGCACGTCCGCCAGCGCCTCGAGATCCGCCGCTGCGAGCAGCTCGACGTCACCGACCTCGTCGACATCCCGCGGGGGACGGCCTGCCTGATCCTCGACACGGTCGTGGGGGTCGAGCCGGGCGAGGTCGTGACGCTGTCGCTGCCCGAGCTCGCGGCGCATTCCCGGGGCGTCAGCCCGAGGTCCTCGCACGCACTGCCGATCGACCAGGTGCTGGGGATCGCCGAGGCGCTCCGAGGCGCGCTCCCGGATGGCCGATTCATCGGGCTCGGCGGCCACTGGTTCGGGTTCGGATCCGTCCGATCCCGGGCGGTCCGGCTGGCGATGCCCGCGTACCAGTGCGCGGTCAGGGAAGGCATCGTCGCGCTCGCCGCCGTCCCCGTCGGCTGAGATCGACGCACTGGGGGCCGACCGGCCCCCGCGTTCGGGACCGCTGTCCCTCGCGACCGCGGTCCACCGGATCGACCATCGAGCCATGAGCGAACCGCGCTTCCCGGGCATCGCGGCGATCGTCGACGGGTCGGAGGCCGTGGCCCACGTCGAGAGCCGCATCACCGAGGTCGCCTGCGTCTACCCGATCACCCCCTCAACCACGATGGCCGCGATCTACCAGGCTGCGGTCGCCGACGGGCGCACCGACCTGTGGGGCACGCCGCTCCGCTTCATCGAGCCCGAGTCAGAGCACTCGTCCGCCTCGGCAGCCGAGGGCGCGGCGCTCGCCGGCGCCCGCGTGACGAACTTCACCGCGGGCCAGGGCCTCGTCCTGATGAAGGAGGTCCTGTACGTCATCGCCGGGAAGCGGCTGCCGGCCGTCTTCCATGTCGGCGCCCGGGCCCTGACCAGCCAGGCGCTGAACATCCACGCCGGCCACGACGACGTCATGGCCGTGGCCGATTGCGGCTGGGGCATCGTGTTCGCTCGCAACGCCCAGGAGGCGGCCGACCTCGCGGCGATCGCGCGTCGTGCGGCCGAGGCCAGCGAGACCCCGTTCATGGTCGCCCAGGACGGATTCCTCACCACGCACACCCTCGAGAACGTGCGCCTCCCCGAGGACGAGCTCCTGCGCGAGTACCTCGGCGACCCGCGATCCCACGTCCGCGACCTGTTCGATCCCGCCGAGGGCCTGATGACCGGCGTCGTCGAGAACCAGGACGCCTACATGAAGGGCCGGATCGGACAGCGGGCGTACACGGACCGGGTGGCGCCGGCCCTCGCGGCGGCGATGGCCGATTGGTCGACGCTGACCGGGCGCCGGCTCGAGCCGGTGGCCGCGTACCGCACCGAGGATGCCAGCGAGATCCTCGTGGCGATGGGCACGATCGCGGACACCGCGATCGCGGTTGTCGACCACCTGCGCGGGCTCGGGCGGCCGGTCGGTTGCGTCGCCCTGACCGCGTTCCGGCCATTCCCGTCGGCGGCGATCGCCGCGACCCTTCGCACGGCCCGAGCGGTCGGCATCGTCGAGCGGACCGACGATCCGCTGGCGTCCGCGAACCCGCTCGTCCGCGAGGTCAAGGCCGCGCTCTATGACGCCGCCGCCGAGGGCGAGATGGTCCCGCGAATCCATGCCTTTGCCGCCGGCCTCGGCTCCCGCGATGTGGCCGCGGGCGACCTGGTCGCCGTCTTCGACCGCCTGGCGCGCCGCGACCTCGCCCCGGATCCGATCCGCGTCCTCGGGATCCGCCATCCGCTCGCCCTGCCGGCGACGCCCGTCGACCTGCGGCCCGCGGGGGCGTATTCGCTGCGTGGCCACTCGATCGGTGGCTTCGGCAGCGTCACGACGAACAAGCTCGTGGCGACGCTCGCCGGCGAGCTGTTCGACAAGCAGGTCCAGGCCTACCCGCGCTACGGCTCGGAGAAGAAGGGCCTGCCGACGACGTACTACCTGACGATCGCCGACGCGCCGGTCCGGCTCCACGCCGAGCTCGACCGCGTCGACTTCGTGCCGCTCCATGACGTCTCGGCGTTCGGCCTCGGGGACCCGCTCGCCGGGCTCGTCGACGGCGGCGACCTCTTCATCCAGTCGCCCCTCGCCGACCCGCAGGCGATCTGGGCTTCGATCCCGGCGTCCGCCCGCGCGGAGCTCCTCGCCCGCCGGATCCGGGTGACCGCCCTCGACACCGCCGGGCTCGCCCGGCGGCACGCCCCGAGACCTGACCTCCAGATCCGGATGCAGGGCGTCGCGCTCGTCGGGGTGTTCCTCCGGATCGCGCCGTTCGCGGCTCGCGCCGGCCTGGACCGCGCGGCGTTGCTCGACGCGGTGCGAGTGCGCCTCGGGCGCTTCTTCGGCAAGCGCGGTGGCTCGGTGGTCGACGCGAACCTCGCGGTGATCACGGAGGCCTACGACACGCTCATCGACGTCAGCGCGGCGATCGCGGCCGGGGAGGACGGCCGCGATCCTGCCGCGCCCACCAGGGCGAGGGAGGCGATGCCGGTATGACGACGCACGAGGCCACCCGGACCGTGGGCGACTGCATGGCCCTCGAGCCGATCGTGATCCGTGAGGACGCCACGCTCACGGAAGCCGTCCAGCTGATGGATCGGACGCATGTCCACGGCGTGCCGGTCGTGAACGCGGCCGGATCCGTCGTCGGGGTCATCTCCCAGACCGACCTCGCCCGGGCTCGAGCCACCGAGTACCTCTGGGTGAACTGGCCGGGCCTCGCCGTCCGCCATCTCATGACGAGCCCGGCGGTGACGGTCCGCCGCTCGACCCCGCTGATCATCGCCGCCCGCCGGATGGAACGCCATCGGATCCACCGCCTCGTCGTCGTCGACGACCTCGACGAGCTCGTGCCGATCGGCGTCCTGTCGATCACCGACCTCATCCACGCGATGGCTCGCGAGTCGGAGGCCCGCCGATGACCGAGGCCGTCCTTGCGAAGCTGCCCGGCGAGCTCAAGGAGGAACACGACGACCGCCTCGCCTCGGTCGCGACCGAGGTGCTCGACATCCACGCCTACGTCGAGGACTTCGGCCGGACGGTGGTGCCCGCGTACCGGCAGGGCGTCGCCGACCGGGAGCTGGCCGCGGACGCCGGGCTCGCCCGGAGCGTGATCCCGCCCGGCACCGCCGCGGTCCGCGACTTCCGTCACCTCGCGCCACGGATCCCCGAGCTCGTCGCCGAGCGCTGCGTCGGCTGCATGGCCTGCGTCAGTGCCTGCCCGGACACGGCGATCCTCGCCACGGTCCAGCCCGCTCTCGAGCTCGAGGCGCGCATCGAGTCGGCGGCCGCTGGTGATCCGGCGCGCGCCACCGCCCTCCACGCGCGGTTCGCCGACACGCAGAAGTACGGCGAGCTGCCGGCCCGTCGCGGCCTGGATCGAGGGTCGTTCGGGATCTTCGTCGAACCGGCCCACTGCAAGGGCTGCGGCGAGTGCGTCGAGGTCTGCGCGGCGCTCGGCCACGACGCCCTCTTCATGACCGACAAGGTCGACGTCGAGGAGACAACCGGCGCCTCGACCCTCGAGCGCTTCGATGCCGACATCGCCTTCTTCCGCTCCCTGCCGCCAACGCCGCCGGGGTACCGCAACGAGAAGGCCCTCGCCGACCTGATGCTCGGCGAGGACGCAATGGGCTATGTCGGCGGAGCCGGGTCGTGCGCCGGCTGCGGCGAGGGCAGCGCGCTCCGGATGCTCGTCGCGGCCACGCGCCAGCTCCACGGCCCGGAATCGATGGGGATCGTGGCCGCCACCGGCTGCAACACCGTCTTCGGCAGCACCTACCCGTTCAACCCGTATCTCGTGCCCTGGACGAACTCGCTCTTCGAGAACGCACCGGCGGTGGCCCTCGGGATCCGGGCCCGCTGGGACGCCGGGGGCCACGCCGATCGCCGGCTCTGGGTCGTGGGCGGCGACGGCGCGATGTACGACATCGGCTTCCAGTCGCTGTCGCGGATGGTCGCTTCCGGCGCCGACATCAAGGTCCTCGTCCTCGACACGCAGGTCTACTCCAACACGGGCGGCCAGGCATCGACCGCGACGTTCGGTGGCCAGGTCACGAAGATGTCGGCGTTCGGCACGGCCCTCCACGGTCGTCCCGAGCGGCGCAAGGAGCTCGGGCGGATCCTCATGGCCCATGGCGAGGTGTACGTCGCCCAGACGACTCCGGCTCACCTGAACCACTTCTACCGATCGGTCATCGAGGCCAACGAGTTCCCCGGCCCGGCCGTGGTCGTCGCCTACTCGGCCTGCATGCCGGAGCACGGCATCGCCGACGATGCGGCCAGCCACCAGGCCCGGCTCGCCGTCGACTCGCGGGCGTACCCGCTGTTCAGCTACGACCCGCGTCGCGGCGAGACGCTGGCCGAACGGCTGTCGCTCCAGGGCAATCCGGCCCTGAAGGAGGACTGGGGGAAGGCGCCCGACGGGACGCCCGTCGACTTCCTGACCTTCGCGCGGACCGAGGGCCGGTTCGCCGGCCACTTCGGCCCCGACGGCACGCCAACGCCCGAGATGCTCGCCACCCAGGCCGACCGGCTCGCGAACTGGCGCGAGCTCCAGGAGCTCGCCGGGACCCGTTGATCCGCCCGATTCATCGGGCCGGCGAACGGCCGGGGATCGTTACGGAGCGCCGACCGGGCTGGTGGCCGCGAAGCCCGCCTCGAGCGCGGCGAGGTCGGCGGCAAGGATCTCGGGGCGCTTCGACTCGACGATCTGCGTGAGCGCCAGCCGCGCCGACGCGACGTCGACGATCCGGCGGCGAGCGAGCAGGGCTCCGAGGGCGACGACGCTCACGAGCAGGTCGTCACCGGCGGCCCGGGCGAGCGCCGTGCAGGGCACCGGCGCGACCTCGATGTCGGTCCGCTGCGGCTCGGCCTCGATGAGGCTCGTGTTGACGATCAGGAGCCCGCCCGGTGCCAGGATCGCCTCGAATTTCGCCAGCGACGGCGGGTTCAGGGCGATCACCGCGTCAGCCAGGTCGACGACGGGTGACCCGATCGGCTCATCCGCGACGATGACCGTGCAGGAGGCCGTTCCACCGCGCATCTCGGGACCATACGACGGGATCCACAGCAGCTGCCGACCCTCGGCCATGGCGGCCCTGGCGAGGACCGTCCCGGCGAACAGGATGCCCTGCCCGCCGAACCCGGCGAAGATCGCCGATCGCTCCGTCACGCCGGGACCACCTTCTGGGCCGCGGTCCTCGAGCCGATGCCCTTCTCCCGATCGAGGATGACCCCGACCGGGTACGTCTCGGCGACCTCGGCGAGGTGCGCCATCGACTCCGGTGCCGTCATGCCCCAGCCGACCGGGCAGTTCGACAGCACCTCGACGAGGGCGAACGTGCCGCCCGCCAGCTGGATCTCGCAGGCCCGCTTGAGCATCGCCTTGAGCTTGCCGATCGCCGCCGGATCGGCCACCGAGCCCCGGGCGACATACGACACCCCGGGCATCAGGGCGAGCATCTCGCTGATCGGGATCGGGAAGCCGGCTAGCGACGGGTCGCGCCCGAGTGGGGTCGAGGTGGTCTTCTGGCCGATCAGCGTGGTTGGCGCCATCTGGCCGCCCGTCATGCCATAGATGCCGTTGTTGACGAAGACCGTCGTCATCCGCTCGCCGCGAGCCGCCGCGTGGATGATCTCGGCGGTCCCGATCGCGGCGAGGTCACCGTCGCCCTGGTAGGACAGGACGAACTTGTCGGGGTTCGTTCGCCGGACGCCGGTCGCGACCGCGGGGGCACGCCCGTGGGGCGCCTCGATCCAGTCGACGGCGAGATAGTCGTAGGCGAACACCGCACACCCGACGGGCGCCACCGCGATCGTCCGCGGTGCCAGCTGCAGCTCGTCGATGAGCTCCGCCAGCAGGCGGTGGACGATGCCGTGCCCGCACCCTGGGCAGTAGTGGCTGCTCCGATCGGTGAGCGAGACCGGATGGCGGTACAGGACGCGCGGCGCGTCGATCGCGGTCACTGCCACAGGTCGGCCTCCCACGTGACATCCGCCCGCGGCTCATCGGAAGGGGCCATCGGCACGGGCGTCGTCGTCGCCCACAGGACGCGGAGCTCCCGCAGCACGTCCCTGGGCGTCGGCACCATGCCGCCGGTCCGGCCATGGAAGGCGACCGGGCAGCGGCCCTCGACCGCGAGGTGGACGTCCTCGACCATCTGCCCGGCCGACAGCTCGACGACGAGGATCCCTCGCAGTCGGGGCGCGGCCTCGCGGATGACCGCCGTCGGGAAGGGCCAGAGCGTGATCGGTCGAATGAGGCCGGCCCTGAGGCCCCCGGCCCGGGCGCGCGCGATCGCCGTGCGGGCCACCCGGGCCGCCGTGCCATAGGCGACGATAGCCACCTCGGCGTCGGCCAGGTCCTCGGTCGCGTACCGGACCTCGCGCTGGGCGATGATCCGGAACTTTGCCTGGAGATGGTCGTTGTGGGCCTCGAGGTCCTCCGGCCGCAGGTTGAGCGACTTCACGACGCGGGGGGCGCGGCCGGTGGCGCCGTCGGCCTGCCACGTCGACGCCGGCCGCGCCGGCTCGCGGAACGCCGGGACGATCGGCTCCATGGCCTGGCCCATGATCCCGTCGGCGAGGATCGCGACCGGAGTCCGATAGCGCTCGGCCAGCTCGAAGGCATCCGCGACGATCGCCATCGCCTCCGAGATCGACGCCGGGGCGAGGACCGGCAGGCGGTAGTCACCGTGGCCGTGGCCCTTCACGATCTGGAGGTAGTCGCTCTGTGACGGGCCGATCGAGCCGAGCCCGGGGCCGCCGCGCATGACGTCCACCAGGACCATCGGGATCTCGGATCCAGCCATGTAGCTCATCGCCTCGGCCATGAGGGAGATCCCGGGCGACGAGGAGCTGACGAGGACGCGCGCGCCGGTCGCCGCGGCGCCAAGGGCCATGTTGATCGCCCCGAGCTCGCTCTCGGCCTGGACGAACACGCGGCCCAGCTCGGGCATCCGGCGGGCCATCCATTCGAGGAGCTCGGCCTGGGGTGTGATCGGGTAGCCGAAGTACGCGTCGCAGCCCGCCTGGATCGCCGCCTCGGCGATCGCCTCATTGCCCTTCCAGAGGACGCGCTCGGCCGCGGCTGGCGCCGGCGCGGTCGCTGTCGCGAGCGGCTCGGCGGCCAGGGGCGCGGGGTGTGCGATCACGGCTTCGCGCCCCGTGGCGGGGCGTACACGGTGAAGACGGAATCCGGGCAGATCCGGGCGCACAGGACGCAGCTCGTGCAGCCAGCCGGATCCGTCAGGCGGATCGGGTGGTAGCCGAGGGCGTTCACGACGCTCGGGTCAAGGGCGAGCACGCGATGCGGGCAGACCGAGATGCAGAGCTCGCAGGCCTTGCAGTGGTCGACGGCGATGTCGAGGGGGTGCGGATCGGCCGAGGCGGGCGCCGGAAGGGCTGGCGACACGGTCAGGATCACGTGGACCTCCTGGTTCGATCCACGGCCAGCATCCGCTCGACGGCCGAACGGGGCATCGGCCATCCGATCCGGACCGGCGGGCCGAAGGTCATGACAAATCGCGCGGCGCCGGCCCGGTCCGCGTCGGGGGCCGTCGCTCGCGTCGGGCGGTTTGGCCGGCCGGATCGGTCCGGTCGGACGTAGCCGGCGATCGGTCGCCGCGCGAGGCTGCGATCGAGCGGAGGTCACTCCCATGAAGATTCTCGTCGGCATCGATGGCTCGTCGGCCGCGCAGGCGGCCCTGGATCTCGTGGCCAGGCTCGCCTGGCCGGACGACACGCATCTCCGGATCGTGGAGGTCGTCGAGACGGAGCCCGACCTCTTCCGGACCTGGCCGGCCATGGCCTATTCGCGGGCCGACGACCTCGAGAAGGAATTCGTCCATAGCGCCGTCGTCAGCCTCGAGGCGGCTCGGCGGCGCCTTCGGGACACCGGCCTCGCGATCGACACCGAGATCCTGCGCGGACGCCCGGCCGAGGCGATCCTCGCGGACGCGCGGCGGGAGGGCGCGGACCTGATCGTCGTCGGCAGCCGCGGCCACGGCACGCTCGAGGCGATGCTGCTCGGATCGGTGTCGGCCGAGATCGTGTCGCGCTCGACCGTGCCCGTCCTCGTCGTCCGGAGCGCCACGGCCGATCGGGCCGTCCTCGCCTGGGACGGGTTGCCGGCCGCACAGGCTGCCCTCCAGCTCATCGAGACGTGGCCGCTCTTCCGGCACGCCAACGTCCGCGTGGCATCGGTGGTCGATGCCGGGCCGTGGTGGGCGACGATGCCGCCGGTCGTGCCGGCCGAGACCACCCTGCTGTTCGAGGAAGCTTCGATCGAGGCGCGGCAGCTCGCGGAGAGCGGCGTCGCGACGGCGGCGTCCCGGCTGCGGGCCGCGGGCCTGGCGGCCGACGAGGCGGTGCTCGAGGGTGATCCTGCCCCGGAGCTCATCACATGCGCACGGCGTTGGAACGCAGATCTCGTCGTCACCGGCACGCACGGTCGTCATGGCCTCGCCGGTCTCGTGCTCGGTTCGGTCGCGCGGACGCTCGTCCTGCATTCGCCGACATCGGTGCTCGTCGTCCCGACGCCAGCCTCCGCATCACGCGGCGACGGCGACACGCGGCCCACGTCGGCCGCCCGTCCGGCGGACGGGCCGGATGGGCCACGTCAACCGGGTCCTCCGGCCCGGGTCCGATGACTCGAGGCCCTCGTCCGAGCTCGAGGCAGCGCCGATCCTCGAGGGCGTGAGGACCGCCTCATCGCACGACAGTCGGGAGCCAGATCCATGTGCCTCGTCGCTCCGGCCCGCGTGATCGCGCTCGATCGCGAGAACGCGGTCGTCCTCATGGATGGCCGCGAGCGACGCGCCAGCACGCTCCTCGAGCCCGGGACGCGGGTGGGGGACTGGGTCATCGTCGGCTCCGGGACCGTCCTCCGGCGCCTCGGCCCGGGCGACGCCGCGGAGATCCTCGACACCCTGGCAGCCGTCGTCCCGGCCGGCTCGCCCACGACTCGAGGTGCCCAATGATCCGGACCCCATCGCTTGCCCGGCCGCGCGCCGGCGGCGCGGTCGCGCTGCGCGCCGGGGTCGCGCTGGCCTTCGGTGCCGCGGCGATCAGCGGTGTCTCCGTCTTCATCAACGCGTTCGCCGTGCGCCAGCTGCCCGATCCGGCGATCTACACGACGTTGAAGAACGCAGTCGCCGCCACCATTCTCATCGCGCTGGCGGCGGTGACCCTCCGGCCCGGCGAGATCGGCGCGGTCGGCCGGCGCCAGTGGCTGTGGCTGGCCGTCATCGGCGTCGTCGGCGGCAGCGTCCCATTCCTGCTGTTCTTCACGGGACTCGCGCAGGCCAGCGCCCCGTCGGCGGCCTTCATCCAGAAGACCCTCTTCATCTGGGTCGCGCTGCTTGCCGTCCCGCTGCTCGGCGAGCGTCTCGGCTGGGCCCAGCTCGCCTCCCTGGGCGTTCTCCTCGCGGGCCAGGCGCTCGTGCTCTCGCCGGCGAACGTGCGCTGGGGGAGCGGCGAGACGATGATCGCCGCGGCGACGCTCCTCTGGGCCGTCGAGACGATCCTCGTTCGACGCGTCCTCCGGACCGTGCCGACCCAGATCGTCGCGGCCGCGCGGCTCGGCTTCGGGATGGTCGTGCTGGTGGCGTACCTCGGCGCGACGGGCCGGGTCTCCGCGATCGCATCGCTGAGCCTGGTCCAGTGGGCCTGGGCGCTCGGCACCGGCGTCCTGCTCGCGGCCTACGTGGCGACCTGGTTCGGCGCGCTGCGACGAGCGCCGGCGAGCCTGGTGACGGCCGTCCTCGTCGTCGGCGCGCCGGTGACGGCGACCCTCCAGGCCATCTCGACCGGCGGCCTTCCGGCAGCGGGTCCGCTGGCCGGAAATGGTCTCCTGCTCGGTGGCGCCCTCCTCCTCGCGGGCCTGGCCCTCGTGTCCGGCATCCGGCGACGGATCCCGATCGGGGAGCGGGCCTGACCGGCCCGATCCGGATGACGACAGGGAGCCCGACGACCGCCCCGGACTGGACGCGCCCGCTCGTGCCGGCCAGCGGCCCCGTGCGGTTTGCCCGCTACGCGTTCGGCCCCAACCGGCTTGGCTACTGCGGCCCCGACGCCGCGAGCGAGCTCTTCGGCCACGCAACGCGGGGCGAGGCGACGGACGACCGGGGCCTTCGTGACCTCGCCCACGGCTTCGAGGGCGCGTGGCCCTACCTGGAGCTCATCGCGAGCTCGGCCGGTCGGAGCGATCCCCTCGACCCGGCCGTCGTCGAGGCGTACTGGCTCGGCGGTGGGCTCGTGGGGGACGTGCGGCCGCGCGATCTGGGAGGCTCGCTCGAGGACCGCTTCCGGCCGCGCGTCGGCACGCTTGACTGGCGCTGGCTCGCGGGAAAGCCCGAAGCCGGTGCCGTGCCGGTCCACGCCTTCCACGTGCTGGACGTCTTCCCCCGAGTCGGGCTCATGCGCACGGGCTCGACCGACGGGGCCCTCTCAGTGATGGATGCCTGCCGCATCCGGTGGGGACGGGTCGAGCGTCGGGACGGCGACTTCCTCGAGGTCGCGGCGGTGCCGCTCGAGCTCGTCGACGGCAAGCTCCGGCTCGGCGCCGCGCGCCCCCAGCGCGTGCGGGACGCCATCGATGGCATCGGCTTCGTCGACGACGTCCGTCCGGGAGACGTGATCTCGATCCACTGGGACTGGGCGTGCGAACGCCTGGATGCGGCCGGGCTCGCCGCGCTCCGGTCATCGACCATCGGGGAGCTGATGCTCGCCAACGCAACGATCTGACGGTCTCGCCGGACGGCCTTCCGCGGGGCCGTGCCTCCCCGGTGAGCCGGAGGGGCCGGGCCGAATGGCCCCTGACGGCCCACGATCCCGGCCCGGCTTGGCGACGGATGGCACTCATGCGCACGTGCGCATGAATCGCATGCTCCGGCCATGGACGAGATCACGAAGCTCCAGGCGACGGTCCTCAGGGCGCTTGCCAATCCGACCCGCCTCGAGATCCTGCATCTCCTGGCCGACAGTCCGGTCGGCGTGGGTCGACTGGCCGCGTCGCTCGCCGTCAGCCAGCCGAACGTCTCGCAGCACCTCGCCGTGCTCCGAACCACCGGCCTCGTCGACGTCGATCGTGGCGGCCGCGAGGCGAGCTATCGGCTCGCGGATCCCGATGTGCTCGTCGCCTGCGCGCTGATGCGGCGCGTGCTCGAGCGACGCCTGGCTCGCCTGTCGCAGCTTGCCGACAGCGCCCGCATGCCGAACCTCCTGATCCCCCTGAGCTGAACGATCGCGTGCCGATGCGCGCCGAAAGGAACGAACCGATGGACGAGCCGCTGAACCTGGTCCCCTCTTCTCGGGGACCGACGACAAGCTCCAGGCGGCTGCCGTCCTCTCGGCCGGCGCTGCGGCGCTCGGCAAGCCGGTCAACGTTTTCCTGCAGTACTGGGCGCTCGACGCCTTCCGGCGCGACCGGATCGCCAACGACCACGGCCTCGCCGGCGAGGCCGGCGCCGAGGGTCGGGCCCACGTCGATCACCTGCGAGCCGCCGGCCAGGCCTCATGGGCCGACACGTTCCGCCAGGCCAAGGACCTCGGCGAGGTCGACATCGAGGCCTGCTCGCTGTCGATGGACCTGCTCGCCATCAACCAATCCGACCTCGACCCGCTCGTCGACGGCGTGGAGGGCGTCACCGCCTTCTACCTGAACGCGGGCGAGGGTCAGGTCGTCTTCATCTGACCGAAGGAGGAGTTCCGATGGCTCACCCCGCTCCCGTCCTCGAGGTCGCCGCGATCGTCGACGCTCGGGGGTTGTCCTGCCCGATGCCGATCGTGAAGACCGCGCTCGCCGTGAAGGGCGTCCCGAGTGGCAGCCTGATCGAGGTCCTTGCGACCGACCCCGGCTCCACGAAGGACTTCACAGCCTGGTGCCGCTCGACCGGTCACGACCTGGTCGAGGACTCGTTCACGCCCGAGACGCGGGTGTACCGCTACCTGATCCGCCGGAAGTGAGGCCCGAGATGACCACCGAAGTCCGCCACGTCGATCCCCTCGCCGAGGCGATCGCCGACGTCGAAGGCGCCTCCGAGGGCGCGTCCGACGCGGTGCCCGAGGCATTCACCGACGCGTTCCGCGCCGCGCAGCCCGAGACCAAGCCCCGCGACCTCGTCCTGATCTGCTACAGCGGCGACCTCGAGAAGACCTGGGCGAGCCTGATCCTCGCCAGCACGGCCGCCGCGAGCGGCGTCAAGACCCGCGTCTTCCTGACCTTCTGGGGCCTCCAGACCTTCGTGAAGGACGAGAAGCGGATCACCGGCCAGAACGCGATGCAGAAGATGCTCGCGCTCATGCAGCGGCCCGGCATCAGCCACCGCCGCCTCTCGAAGATGGACTTCTTCGGGATGGGCCCGTGGATGATGGGCGTCCTCGCGAAGCAGTACGGCGTCGCGAGCCCGAAGGAGCTCCTCGAGGCCTGCCAGGCGCTCGGCGTCGAGTTCATGCCGTGCCAGATGACGATGGACATGTTCGGCCTGAAGCGCGAGGACATGATCGATGGCCTCGGCGAGCCGGTCGGCGCGGCCACGGTCATCGAGCTCCTCTCGAACGGCGCCGCGTCGCTGTTCATCTGACCCAGAACCCCGAAAGCGAAGGCACCCGATGCTTGCCACAGAAACCCCGACCACCCGGACGGTCGACGCCCGCGGCAGCTTCTGCCCGGGTCCGCTCATGGAGCTCATCCGGGCCATCCGCGAGAGCCAGGTCGGCGATGTCATCGCCGTCCTCTCCTCGGACAGTGGCTCGAAGATCGACATCCCGAAGTGGATCGCCAAGGCCGGCCACCGCCTGATCGCGGTGGAGAGCCTCGACGGCTACGACCGGATCGTCGTCGAGAAGGCGAGGTAGGTCGATGAACCGCACCGTCATCCTCGGCGGCGGCGTCGGCGGCACGCTCGTCGCCAACCTCCTCGCCCGCCGGCTGCGCGCCCGGATCGACCGCGGCGAGGCCGAGGTGATCGTCGTCGACGCCGAGGGCGCCCACGTCTACCAGCCAGGATTCATGTACATCGCGATGGGCGGCGAGCGCGAGGAGCACCTCCGGAAGGCCGAGCGCAGCCTGCTCGACCGGCGGGTCCGCCTCGTCGTCGGCCGGGTCACGCGCGTCGACGACGCCGACCATCTGGTCCACCTCGAGGACGGCGAGCGTCTGGCCTACGACGAGCTGGTCATCGCCACGGGGGCCCGGATCGTGCCGGAGGCGATCGCCCACTTCGACACGGAGGCCCACCAGTTCTACACGGCCGCCGGCGCGCGGAAGCTGCGGGCCGCGCTCGACCACTTCGAGGGCGGCCGGGTCGTCATCGGCATCGCCTCGATGCCGTACAAGTGCCCGCCCGCGCCGCTGGAGGTCGCGTTCCTCATCGAGGCCGAGCTCCGCGAGCGCGGTCTCCGAGACCGGAGCGAGGTCCACTTCTGCTCGCCGATCGGGCGAGCGTTCACGATCGAGCCCGTCTCCGACATGGCCACGCCGATCCTCGAGGAGAAGGGCATCGAGCTCCACACGTTCTTCAACGTCGAGACGATCGATCCCGATCGGAAGGTCGTGCAGAGCCTGGAGGGCGAGGAGCTGTCGTACGACCTCCTGGTCCTCATGCCGCCGCACACCGGCCAGCCGTTCCTGATCGAGTCCGGGCTCGCTCCCGGGCCCGGTGGCTGGCTTCCGACGGACCGCCACACGCTCCGCGTGGGCGGCCGGCCGGATGTCTTCGCGCTCGGCGACGCCACCGACCTGCCGCTCTCGAAGGCCGGTTCGACCGCTCACTTCGAGGCACCCGTCGTCGTCGAGGGCGTCATCGCCCGCCTCGAGGGTCGCGAGCCGGCGGGGAAGGACGCTGCCTACGAGGGCCGGGTCATGTGCTTCTTCGAGGTCGGCGACGGGAAGGGCACGCTGCTCCGCTTCGACTACGAGCATCCGCCGAAGCCACCGACCCCCAGCCACCTGTGGCACTACGGGAAGATCGTCTTCAACAAGACGTACTTCCACACGGTGCCGAAGGGCCGCGTCTAGGCCTCCGATCCTGCGCGGCACGAACGGCCTCGTCCCCGCGGACGGGGCCGTTCCTGATTCGGCCAGCCATACAATCCCAAGGCCGATGTCCTCCAGCCGCGTGTTCCGGCGCTCCGCGGACCCCTCACCGCCGGTCGCGGTCCGGGCCGACGGCGCCACGATCTGGGATTCGGATGGCAAGGCCTACCTCGACGCAGCGGGCGGAGCGGTCGTCGTCGGGATCGGGCATGGCCGCCGGTCAGTCGCGGAGGTGATGGCCGACCAGGCGTCCCGCGTGGCCTATGCGCATGGGACGGCGTTCTCGTCCGAGCCCCTCGAGCGCTACGCGGAGGCCGTCGCGCCCCACCTGCC
This sequence comes from Candidatus Limnocylindrales bacterium, assembly GCA_035308445.1. Lineage (GTDB taxonomy): Bacteria > Chloroflexota > Limnocylindria > Limnocylindrales > CSP1-4 > UBA5189. The sequence continues at coordinate 112,612 of DATGGQ010000026.1, forward strand.
AGTGGACGACCCGGCGATCTACCCGGTCGCCGGTGGCTCCGAGGCGATGGAGACGGCCCTGAAGCTGGCCCGGGCGTACCACCTTGCCCGCGGCGAGCGCGATCGGTGGATCGTCATCGCCCGCTGGGGCAGCTACCACGGCAACACCCTCGGCGCGCTCGACCTCTCCGGCCGCCGCCCGCTCCGGCGTCCGTACGAGGCCTGGCTCGGCCGGTTCCGCCACGTCTCAGCGGCCTATCCATACCGCGCCGGCGAGCCCGGCTCGGATGCCCTCGGGGATCCCGAGGAGCTGGCCGCCGAGCTGGATCGCGCGATCGAGGCGGCCGGCCCGGGCACCGTCGCGGCCTTCGTCGGCGAGCCGATCGTCGGGGCGACCCTCTGCGCGGCGGTGCCACCCGAGGGCTACTGGCCGGCGATCGCCGAGGTCTGCCGACGGCACTCCGTCCCCCTGATCGCCGACGAGGTCATGACGGGCTTCGGGCGGACGGGCCGCTGGTTCGGGATGGACCACTGGGGCGTCCGGCCGGACATCCTCGTCACCGCGAAGGGCGCGTCGTCGGGCTACTGGCCCTTCGGCTTCGTGGCCGCGTCCGGCGCGATCCGCGACGCGATGATGGGCGGCGGCGGATTCGTCCACGGCTTCACGTACTCGCACCACGTCGTCGGTGCCGCGGTTGCTGCCGAAGTGCTCCGGATCCTCGAGGCCGAGGACCTCGTCGCCGCGTCCGCGACGAAGGGCGAGCGGCTCCTGGCCCTGCTTCGGGACCGGCTCGGCGGGCACCCGGCGGTCGGGGAGATCCGGGGCCGCGGCCTGATGGTCGGCATCGAGCTGGTCGCGGACCGCGAAACCCGCGAGCCGTTCCCGCGCTCGGATCGGGTGGCGGAGCGGGTGGTCCGGGCGGCGCGCGACCGCGGTCTGCTGCTGTACTCCGGGACCGGCCTCGCCGACGGGACGAATGGCGACGGCATCCTGCTCGGGCCGCCGTTCGTCGTGACCGACGCCGAGCTGGCGTCCATCGCCGACGGCGTGGCGGCCGCGATCGACGGGGTCCTCGCGGCCACGCCGGCCTGAGCACCGCCCCCGGCGATCGTCGCGAGGGCGGGGCTACCCTGCGGTCGACGACGGCTTCGCCACTCGAAGGGAGGGTTCGATGTCAGGCTTCCGCGAGTTCCTGCTGAAGACCAACGCGCTGGCCCTCGCGGTCGGTGTGATCATCGGCGTCGCGCTGGGCAACGTCGTCAACTCGCTCGTGAACGACATCATCATGCCGCCGATCGGGCTCGTCCTCGGTGGGATCGACTTCTCGAAGCTGCAGTGGGTCCTGCAGGACAACGCCGATCCCACGAAGGTCGTCGCCATCCGCTACGGCGTCTTCATCAACCTCGTGATCGCGTTCATCGTCATCGCCCTGGTCGTGTACTGGATCCAGAAGACGTTCGTGAAGGAAGCGCCGGCGGCGCCGACGAAGACCTGCCCGTTCTGCAAGGAAGCCAACGCGGTCGACGCGACCCGCTGCAAGTTCTGCACCCAGGCGATCTGAGCCCGCGTTTACGCCGGGCCGTCCTGACCCGGGGCGGGGCCGGCGTCAGCGCCGGAACGTGCCTCGCGTGAGCAGGACGAGCCCGAGCGCGACGAGCAGCGCCGGCACGACCGCATCCGTGATCTGCGGCAGCGCCAGCTCCGGCAGGCCAAGCGCGAGCAGCAGCAGCCCGATGAGGGCCTGCCAGCCGTAGCCGCCGCCGCGAGCCGCCCGCACGGCCGCGACGAACAGGAACGCCACGCCGAACGCCACCGTGCCGAGCCCTGGCTGGGCCTCGTAACCGAGCCCGCTCACGAGGCCGGGGACCGAGGCGGCGGTCAGGAACGCGCCGGCGTACAGCGCGATCGTGCTCCGGCGCAGCGCCCAGACGATCAGCGACGCGAGGCCGGCCGCGAGCACGAGAAGGCTGCCGACGCTCCGGTACTGCGGCAGGGCAAGGTCGAGGAGCAGCAGCGCGCCGAAGATGACGAGGAAGATGCCGAGCCACGGCAGCTGCGGCCGGCGGTCCTCGTCGCGGCCCCAGGTCCAGTTGTAGACGCGGATCGGGCCGCCCTCCGGGGGTGGCGTCGCTCCGCCCATCGAACCGCCCGTCGAGCCGCCGGCAGGGCCGGTCATGCCGGCATCCCGGCGGCACGGGTCGCGTCGGACTCCGAGGTGACGAGGTCGGCGTCATCCTCGACGTGGCTGAACCCGAGTCGCTCGGCGAGCCGGCCCAGGATCCCAGGCGCCCACCAGTTCCAGGCGCCGAGCAGGCGCATCGTCGCGGGCACGAGCAGGACCCGGACGATCGTCGCGTCGAGGGCGACGGCGATCGCCATCCCGACCCCGATCGACTTGATCGTGATCGTGTCGGCCAGGGCGAAGGCCGCGAACACGGTCACCATGATCATCGCCGCGCCGGTGATGACGCCGGCTGTCTTCGACAGCCCTTCGGCCACTGCGGCCTGGTTGTCACCGGTCCGCCGGTAGGCCTCCTGGATCCGGGAGAGCAGCAGGACCTCGTAGTCCATCGACAGCCCGATGAGCGTCGCGAACATGATCACCGGGTTGCCGGCGATCGTGTAGCCGAGCGGCGTGAAGTGCAGGACATTGCTGAGGTTGCCGTCCTGGAAGATCCAGACGAGCGCCCCGAAGCTCGCCGTCAGCGAGAGCAGCGTCATCGCGACGGCCTTGATCGGGATCGCGAGGGAGCCGAAGAGCAGGAACAGGATGATCGCCGATGCGAGGAGGGTCGTGCCGATCGCCCACGGCATCCGGTCCGACTGGCTGAGGAGGAAGTCCTCGCCGATCGCCGCCGCGCCCCCGATCTGGACCTGGGCGATGCCCGACCCGTGGTCGACGCGGCGGATCTGCTCGATCTGGGAGGTCCCGGCGGGCTCGGTCGACTTCAGCGGGCTGACGGCGTCCAGCTGGATCGTCGAGCCCTTGATGTACGTGTCCCTGAGAGCGGAGATCGCCTGGGCAAGGGCCGGTGGCAGCGTCCCGGCGGGCGCGTCGTACGCCTGCGCGACCTGGTCGGAGGTCATCGGCTGCCCGGTGGTCGGATCGGTGATGGTGAAGGGACCTTCGATCCGGTCGATGTTCGCGAGGGCTGCGACGCGGTCGGAATACGCCATGACCGCGGCGATCGTGCCGGGGCTCGTGGGGTTGCCGTCGGTCGGATCGACGAGCGCGACGATCGGGGTCGTCTCGCCCTGCGGGAACTCTGTCTGGAGCGCGACCCAGGCGTCGCGGCTCGCGACGCCGGCGGGGTACACCGTGGCATCCGGGACGCCCTGGGCGAGCGAGAAGAACGGCGAGCCGAGCACGAACAGGACGAGGAGCACCGGCACGAGCACGGCGATCGGCCGCCGCATGACCCCGTGCGCGACCGCCTCCCACCGCGAGCGGCGCTGGGCCGGGTCGCCGCGTCGCAGCCCCAGTCGCCGCAGCAGGCCGTCCACCGAGAGGGCGTTGACCCGCGGCCCGAGCATCCCGAGGGCGGCCGGCAGGAAGGTCAACGAGTAGAGGACCGATGCGAGCACGACGATCGAGCCGCCGAGGCCGATCGAGCTGAGCGCCGACGCCCGGAACCAGAGCAGGCCGGACAGGCCGATCGCGACGGCGATCCCCGAGAACAGGACGGCCTTGCCGGCGGTCCCGATCGCCCGCTCGACCGCCTGCTCGACCGTCCGGCCGCGGGCGAGCTCCTCGCGGAACCGGCTCGTGATGAACAGCGAGTAGTCGATCGCGAGCGCCAGCCCGAGCATCGTCGCGATGTTCAGGACGTAGATGCTCATCTGCGTCTGCTGAGCGACGAGGTCGACGATCCCGAGCGCGGTCGGGATCGCGACACCGGCGACGAGGAGCGGCATCGCGCCGGCGATCAGCGAGCCGAACACGAGGACGAGGACGAGCGCGGCGATCGGCAGCGAGACTGTCTCGGCCCGCTGGAGGTCCTGCTCCGAGATCCGGGCGGCATCCTTCTGGACCGGCCCGAAGCCGGTGAGGGCGACGCTGTAGCCGGCCGGCGGGGCGAGGCTGGCCTGAATCGAATCGACCGCGTCGACCGACTGGTCCTCGCTCATGTCGAGGTTGATCAGGACGTATGCAGCATGGCCGTCGGTGCTGATGAACCGCGTGTCGTGGGTCTCCGCGAAGCCCGTCACGCCCGTGACATGCGGCTGGCCGAGCGTCGAGGCGAGGGTCGTGGCAATCGCCCCCTGGAACGCGGGGGAGGTCGCGTCGCCGTTCGGGTCGGTCGATCGGAAGAGCGCGACGTACGACGTCCGGCCGCCCCCGAAGCTCGCCTCGAGTCGGGCCGAGACCTGCGACGACTCGGACGTCGGGTCCAACCAGCCGCTGGTCGTCAGGTGGCTCGAGGCATCCTTCGCGAGCGTGGCCGCGCCGGCCGCGACGACGATGGCGAGGACGAAGACGAGTCGTCGGCGACGGTAGATGAAGGCGCCCCAGCGGCTGAACATCGGACTTCCCGGACTCCTCGAGCTCATGGGCGGCGGATGGAGCGGACGGTGCCAAGATAGGGAATGCGCATTCTCCGTGTCAACCGTCACGATCTTGCGAACCGACCCGGGCGGCGGTAGCATCAAGAACCGATGTTCTCTCAGATCGCCGGCAGAGACTGATGCCCAGGGTCACGGCCGAACACGGCCAGGGTGTTCGCGACCGGATCGTCGCGGCCGCGCTCCAGGTCTTCGGCGACCGCGGCTACCACGGAGCGACCATCCAGGATGTCGTGCGCGGCAGCGGCCTGTCGGTGGGCGCGATCTACACGTACTTCCGGGGCAAGGACGACCTGTTCCTCGCGACCTGCGACCTCGCCGCCGGGCGAGGCTTCGGGGAGCTCGCGGCGCGTCTCGCTCGCGGCCGCACCGTGGCCGACAAGCTGGCGATCGCCATCAGCTTCTATTTCGACGCGGCCGATGGCGATGCGGCGAACCCGGGCAACGCGGACTTCCTGGTGCAGGCCTGGGGCAGGGCCGAGGCGGAGCCGGCGGTCCGTGAGATGCTGGAACGACGTCGATTGCAGCTCGTCGCCGCCGCCACGCTGCTCGCGGAAGAAGGCGTCGTCCGCGGCGAGCTTCCGCGGTGGGTCGATGTGAAGCGCCTCGCGCGGGCGTGCACCGTCCTCCTCGACGGCTTCCTGCTCGTCCGGGCCGAGGAGGGGCCGCGGTATACCCGCGATCAGGCCGAGCCGGACGCCCGGGAGCTCATCGCCGCGCTGGTCGCCGCGAGCTCGAGTCCGACCCGGCCCCCGCTCCGGGAGGTCCAGCGCCGGTCGTTCTCCCTGCTCGGGCGAAGCTCCGAGGCCCCGAACTAGCGGCCTAGACTCCCGCCGTGGCCCACGTCCAGACCGTCCTCGGCCCGGTCGATCCGGCGGCCCTCGGCTTCACGCTTCCCCATGAGCACACCCAGATTGCGCTGTGGCACGTCCCGAATCGCTGGGACTACTGGGAGCTGACGGCCGACGAGCCGGTGATCACCGCCGAGCTCGAGGCGTTCCGGGCCGCCGGCGGCCGGACGCTCGTCGACGTCACGCCGATCGGACTGGGCCGCGATCCAGCCTGGCTCACGGGACTCGCCCGTGCCACTGGCCTGCACCTCGTCATGGGCAGCGGCTGGTACCGGGACTCGTACTACCCGCCGACCCTCGACGTCGACCGCCGGGCGGTCGATTCCCTCGCCGACGAGCTCGTCGCGGAGATCGATGGAGGCGTCGACGGCGTCCGGCCGGGGATCATCGGGGAGATCGGGACGGACAAGCCGTGGCTGACCGCGCGTGAGGAGCGCGTCCATCGAGCCGCGGCTCGGGCGTCGCGGCGGACGGGCCTCGCGATCACGACCCACGCGGTGATGTCGCCCGTCGGGCTGGCGCAGCTGGACGTCTTCGAGGCCGAGGGCGCGGATCCGGCCCGGATCGTCATCGGCCATGCCGACTCGTACCCGCGGCTTGCGCACTACCTCGAGATCGTCCGCCGCGGCGCGACGCTCGAGCTCGACTTCCTCGGGATGGCCTTCACGCCGACGGAGCGCCACGGCGAGCCCCATGTCATCGACCTGCTCCTCGAGCTGCTCCATCGCGGCCATGGCGATCGCGTGCTGCTCAGCCAGGATGTCTGCCACAACTCGCAGCTCCGCCACTACGAGGGAAGCGGCTACACGTATCTCCAGGAGACGTTCCTGCCGCGGCTCCGCGAGCGCGGTGTCTCCCAGGCCGAGATCGACCAGATGACGGTCGCGAACCCGGGCCGGATCCTGACGATCGCCTGATCAGGCCGCGTCGAGGGTCGCCTCGACCTCGAGCTCGACGTTGCCCTTGATCGCGGCCGAGATCGGGCAGTTCTCCTTCGCGTCCTCGGCCAGCTCCGCGAACGTCGCGGCCTCGATCCCGGGCACACTGCCCCGGACGGCGATGTGGCTCTTCGCGACCTTCCAGCCGCCGCCCGAGTTGTCGAACGTGATCTCGACCTTGACGGTCAGCGTCGTCGCCGGGGTGCCGTTCTTCGCGAGGCGTGACGAGAACGCCATCGAGAAGCAGGCCGCGTGGGCGGCGGCCAGCAGCTCCTCGGGTGAGGTCTTGCCGTTGTGGGCGCTCGTGCGCGAGGCCCACGTGACCGGCATCCGGGCGAAGGCGCCGCTCGAGACATAGTCGATGGTGCCGGCGCCGTTCACGAGGTCACCGGCCCAGGTCGCCATCGCGTACCGGATCTCGGCCATGGTCAGGACTCCTTCTTCGGTCGTCGGGCCGAGGATAGGACCGAGGCCCCCAGGAGGCCTCGGAGGGCCGCGACCAACGGCCGGTGAGCCGGGGCCGCCGGCAGCCGGATCATGGCGACGTTCCCGAATGCCCGGTGGGTCACGAGGGCCTCGGCGAAGGCTTCGACGAAGCCGTCGACGGCGAGCGGATCGAAGCCGTCCTCCCACCACAGCCCGACGACGTCGAGGAGGTCGGCCTTCCGATCGAGCCGGGGTTCGATCCGGCCGACGAACCGGTCGCCGAAGAGGATCGGCAGGACGTAGTAGCCCCAGCGCCGCTTCGGCTCGGGGACGTAGACCTCCCACAGGTAGTCGAAGCCGTGCAGCTTCCGGACGAGGTCGCGATCCCAGACGAGCGGGTCGAGGGGCGCGATGAATGCGACCCCCGGCGCCCGGCCACCGGGTGGGGATCCGTTTGCGACCTCGGCACCAGCCTGCTCGAGGCGGACGAGATCGGCGGCGACGACGTACCGGTCGCCCTTCAGGCCTTCGACGCGAACGGGCAAGATGCGTCGAGCGTCGATCAACGCCTCGCGGAGCTCCTGCTTCTCGCCCGGCCGGCGATAGGTCCCGATCCAGAGCTCTTGGTTCCCGGCGGCGCCGAGCAGCCCGTTCCCGCGATAGCGCGACTCCATCCGGTGGAGGCGCTGCTCGTGCTCCGGAACGCGCGTCTCGAGCACCGCGGCCGGGAAGAGGCGCTCGACCAGGTCGTAGACCCGGAGGTTGCCCTGGCGGCGACGGATGCCGAGGATGCCGGCCTGGGCGAGGCCCTCGAGGATGGCCCGGACCTGGTTCGTCGGGCGCCAGTACCAGTCGATCGCCTCGCGCGGCCCGACGGTCCGGGGAAGCAGCGGACCCTCGTCCCGGATCTTGGCCAACAGCTCCTCGACGAGGGCCGCGTGGGTGTCGAAGGCCTCCCCTTCGCGGTGCAGGCGCTCGTGGTTCCGATCCCAGGTGAGCCGGTACCAGGGCATCTCCGCGACCGGCACGATCGAGAGGCCCTTGTTGTACGTCTCGTAGAGCCGGCGGTCGTCGTACAGCCACCGGTCGGTCCACTCGCGCCGATAGCCCCCGATCCGGGCGAGCAGGACGAGGTCGTGGTTCCGGCCGGCGACTTCGAGCGGGTCGAACTGGAGGCTGCCGAGCCGCTCGACGACGGTCAGGACGGACGCCGGCTCGGCAGGCAGCGAGCGTGGCGGCGCGACCAGGTGGCGGATCGCCAGGAACCGCCGCGCCACCGCGGCCGAGACCTCGATAGGCGAGTCGGGCACGGGCCGGGATGGTACCGGCCGTGCCCGTCAGCTCATGTCGTCAATCCGCGGCGGCAGGCGAAGGCGTCCGGCCGAGCGCCAGCATGAACCGCCCGAAGAGGAAGGCGGCGCTGGCGGCGAAGAGCCCGAGGCTGCCGAGCAGGATCGGCCAGGCCAGGCCGTTGACCGTGCCGGCGTCGGGATTGGCCGCGGCAAGGAAGCCCGGCGTCCAGTCGAGCCCGATGCCCTTGAGGGCGTCGACCTGGTCGGCGGACTCGAGGCCGTAGATCTGCGGAACGATGTAGAGGACCGACGCGATGACGAGGAGAATCGAGAACCAGAGGAACGCGCGCGGATCGTCGTCGGCGTCGCGCGTCAGCTTGATGATCAGGGCCCAGAACAGGACCACGGTTGCGAGCGGGGCCGTGAGCGGCAGCCCGAGGCCGATGTACAGGTTCGGCATCAGGAAGACCATGCTCAGGACGAACGTGACGAGGAGCAGGGCGTCCCGGACGAGGACGTAGCCGAGCCACCAGACGTCGGCGCCGAAGCGCAGGGTGAGGGTGCCCAGGAACCGGATGATGTACGGCCGGGCGAAGTGCACACTGAGCGAGAGCGCCCAGAGGATCGGCAGGACGGCCGCGATGGAGAAGACCATCCAGGCTTCGCCGCCGGTGGTCAGGGCCTTGGCAAGATCGTCGCCGCTCATCTCGATCTCCTACGCGGTCGCGCGGCGCGGCCGGCTGACGGTCTGCCGCAGGTTGTAGACCACGGCCACGAGGCCGAGGATCCCGGCGAGCGCGCCGGACAGGTAGCAGAGCGGCATCGACACCGCGAGGTTCTGGGAGCTGACGAGCACCGCGGTGATCGATTGCGCCGTGGGGTCGGTGATGTTCGTCAGCTGCACGCCGAGGATGTACGGCACGACGTAGAGCGTCGCCCCGACCGCCAGCAGGATGGCCTGGTAGCGGTACCAGCGGGCCTCGTCGGCCGGCCGGGTCAGCTTGATGAGCATGACCGCGAACGCGCAGACCGCCGCGAGCCCGCCGGTGATCGGCAGGTCCTGGGCGGCGACGACGTCGGGGTAGAAGAAGATGAACCCGCCCAGGAACAGCTGCAGCGTCAAGATGTCGCGCAGCCCGACGTACAGGATCCACCACAGGTCGGCCCCCAGCCGGAGCGTGAACTTGTGGAGGTTCGCGACCATGTACGGCCGGGCGATGTGGAGGGCGAGAGCCAGCATCCACAGCGCGACGAGGGCCGCCGCGATCGTGCCCTCGACGAAGGACTCGCCCGCGTCGAAGAACCCGGTGACCTGATCTGGTGTCATGACGCGCCTCCTGCGCCTGCGACGGTTGGGATGGATGAGGGCGAAGCCACCGGTCGGCGACCGGGGCCATCGGCGGGACCGCGACCGGCAACCACCTCGACCGTCGGGCAGCTGTAGATCGCGTCGCACCGGAAGCAGCGGCTCGCCTCGGCGCCGGCCAGGAACTCGTGGATCGCGCCGGCGGCTCGCCGCCCGGACGCGACCGCGTCGATGATGGTCTTCGGGCCGGACACGACGTCGCCGCCGGCGAAGACACCGACCCGGCCCGTGGCCGCGGTCCGGGGATCGGTGACGATCCCGGCCCAGGCGCTGACCTCGATCCCCGCCCCTTCGGGCAGGATCGACGGATCCGGCTCCTCGCCGATCGCGACGAGGACCGTGGTCGTCTCGAGCTCGGCCTCCGAGCCCGGGAGGGGTGTCCAGGCATCACCGGAGCGGGCCTGGCGCTGGGTTCGCACGGCTCGGACGTGGCCGTCGTGGCCGAGGACCTCGACGACGATCGTCTCGGTGACGATCGCGACCTCCTCGTGCTCGGCCGCCTCGACCTCCTCGTGCTGCGCCGCCATGTCCGCCCGGCCTCGCCGATAGAGGATCGAGACCCGCTCGGCACCGTTCCGGATCGCGGACCGCGCCGCGTCCATCGCGGTGCTGCCGCCGCCGACGACGACCACGTGGCCGTGCAGCTCGGCCGGCTCGCCGAGGTTCACCCGCTTCAGGAACAGGGTCGCGGGGACGACGCCGGACAGCTCGTCGCCCTCGACGCCGAGGCGCCGGCTGCGCGGCGCGCCGGTCGACAGGAAGACCGCGTCGAAGCCCTGACCCTCGAGGTCGGCAAGCTGGAAGTCGCGGCCCATCGCCTGGTCGAGCCGCAGCTCGACCCCGACCTTCACGATCCGGTCCAGGTCTGCCCGGAGGGACTCACGGGGCAGCCGGTAGTCGGGGATGCCGATCGCCATCATGCCGCCCGGAACGGGCATCGCCTCGAAGACGGTGACGCGGTAGCCGAGCCGGGCCAGGTAGTAGGCGGCCGACATCCCGGCCGGTCCTCCGCCCACGATCGCAACGCGCTGTGCGCGCCGCTGGGCCGGCGGCGGGATCTCGACAAGGTGGCCGCGTTCGGCCGCGAACCGCTTGAGCGTCCGGATCGAGATGGGCTCGTCGAGGACGCCGCGGCGACAGGCCGGCTCGCACGGGGCGGTGCAGATGAACCCACAGACCGACGCGAACGGATTGACCTCGGCGGCCACGGCGTAGGCCTCGTCCCAGCGACCCTGGGCGAGCAGCCCGACGTAGCGGCCGGCATCCGTGCCAGCGGGGCACGCGGCCTGGCAGGGGGCGATCGGCTCGATCGTCTCGTCCGGCCGCATCGAGCGCCAGACCTGCCACGGCTGGGGACGCTCCCGGGTCACCCACGTCTCAAGCCCGTCGAAGGGTGAGACCTTGCGCGGCTTCAGCGCTTCGCGCGTCGCCATCGACAGCGGGATCCACCCGCCTTCGGCCGGCTCCTCGGGTCGGCTGATCGGACCCTGGCGCGGTGCCAGCGTGGTCGCCTCGGGTTGGGTCTCGAGCGTCATCACGTCGACGGGGCACTCGCGGATGCAGATGCTGCAGCCGACGCACTCGCCGACCTGGATCGGGTGCTCCATCATCCAGGGGAGGGGACCGCCGGAGTCCGCGACCTCGGCGCCCGGCCTCGTCGGCCGGGACATGTCGAGGGCCTGCACCGGGCACACGTCCATGCAGATGCCGCAGTTGATGCAGTTCCCGTGGTCGATGTCGATGCGGTAGCCCATCGCGTCCTCTCTTCGCGCGACTCGGGGCGGGCGTTCCGGCGCGCGTTTCCCGCGATGCTAGGAACGGCACCGCCGTGAGGGACAGTCCGGACGGGGCCTTTTGGGCGGGCCGTTCGGCCCATCCCGGGTCGACCGGCCTGTCAGCGCTCCGGGGCCGCCGCTGGACGCACTCCGAGCTCCGACTCGAGGCGGTCGATGAAGGCGGCCTGCGCGGGGTGGACGCGACGTCGGGCTTCGGCTGGCTCGAACCAGGCGACCCGGTCGATCTCCGGGACGAGGATCCGCCGGCCCGAGCGGGGTGGCCACTCGACCTCCGCCTCGTTCGAGCTGGCCCGATCCGGATCGAGGTCTCCCTCGACCGCCCATGCGTGGACGATCTTGCCGCTCTTCAGGGTCACTTCACCCAGCGCCAGCGGGGCGCGGCCCGGGTTGCGGGCGACGATCGACAGCTCGAACCCGGTCTCCTCGGCGAACTCCCGGATGGCGACGGCTTCGCGCTCCTCGCCCGACTCGGCGACGCCCTTCGGGATGGTCCAGGCGCCCTCATCGCGCTTCGCCCAGAACGGGCCGCCCGGATGGGCCAGCAGCACCTGCAGCCGGCCGCCACGGAACCGAAAGAGCATGATGCCGCTGGACGTGGCGGTCGTCACTGCGACACGTTCGGCCGGCGCCGGTATCGACGCCGGTGGCGCATGTGGAGGGTCGGTCCGGCGGCCGGCACGACGCTGATCGAGCCGTCGTGCTCGAGGGTCGCGAGCTGGACGTCCTTGATGGATGCGAGCCCGTACTCGCGGATCGCGGCCTGCAGGTCGCCGCTGTCAAGGTCTTCCTTGGCGATCGCCGCGTCGAGCCACTTGCCGTCCCGGGCGACAACCGTGGGCGTCGAGTCGAGAATCCGCCGGGCGAGGGCCGATCGCTTGCGGGCGAGGGCCGTCAGCCGATTGAGCGTGAACAGCGTCGCGACGATGATGAGTGCCGCCGGGATCGAGGCGTCTGGCCCCGTGATCGCCGGCTGGAGGGCGTTCGAGGCGAGCAGGACCAGGGCGAGGTCGAAGATCGTGAACTGGCCGAGCTCGCGCTTGCCGGACAGGCGAAGGGCGGCCAGGAAGAGGATGTAGACGATCGCGCTCCGCGCGATCAGCTCGAGTGGAGACAGCGTCAGTGTGAACATTGGGCGGATCGTCCCACACGCGCAGGAGGGTGCATCGTGTCAGCCAAGGAACGAGCGTCGGTCGCGGCAGAGGTGGCACACGCGCGGCAGGCGCCCCACGAGCACGTCCCTCGCCTCGTCGTCTCGGCCGACGTCACGGGCGAGGGCGTCCTGGACAAGATCGCCGACGTCGTCAACCAGCTCATCGGCTCGATGTACCTGTTCGTCGGGATCTCGATCGGGATCGTCGCCTGGCTGTTCCTCGGGAACATCGTCGGCTTCGACAAGACGCCATGGCCACTCCTGCTGACGATCCTCAACCTGCCCCAGCTGTCGATCATGATCTCGCTCCAGGTGAGCGCAAACCGGGCGCAGGCCGCCAGCGATGCGAGGGCCATGGCCGACCACGCGACCCTCGTCGCCCTGCACGAGCTGTCCAAGAAGCAGGTCCAGATCCTGGACGGCCAGAACCAGGTCCTCGACATCCTCCGGAATGCCGTCGTCCGGGGCGCAGGCGCCCGCGAGTCAAGCTAGGGGCAGGCCGTAGCGCACAGCTGGCGTTGAGCCTCCACGGTTCGACACTTAAGTCAGGGCTTGACTGAGCCGGCCGCGCCCGCGACACTTCAGCCCTCGCTTAAGTAACTGAGGAGGCCGACGGGGTGCGGAAGATCACGGCGAACGTCTACATGACCCTGGATGGCCGCGGGGCGTTCCCGACGTACCCGGGGTCGGATCGGCCCTCGCCGGAGATCAACGCCCTCTTCCGGCACATGTGGTACGACCGATTCGACGACGTCACGACCGTCGTCATGGGCCGACGATCGTTCCTCGGTCACCAGCGGACGTGGAGCGAGAAGGCCCGCCGGCCGAACGAGGCGGCGTGGCTGCTCGACTACCGCCGCTACCTCGATCGGGTCGACAAGGTCTGCCTCTCGCGGCGTCTCGCGTCCACCGACTGGCAGCACTCGAGGATCCTCGGCGGGGATCTCGCCGAGATCCTGGCGAACCTGAAGCGCGAGCAGGGCGGGAACATCCTCGTCGAAGGCGGCCCCGCGGTCGTCCGCGAGTGCCTCCGCCGCGATCTCGCCGACGACTACTGGTTCTTCGTCCAGCCCGTCGTCTACGGCAAGGGTCCGCGGTACTGGGGGCCGATGACGGACGGGCAGTGCACGCTCGATCTCGTCGAGACCAGGCCAGGCGAGGACAAGGAGATCCTGCTCCACTACGCGGCGGTCCGGTAGAACAGACCACGGGCCGTCGGTGCGGCGCGCCCGCTCCCTTGGTTACCTCGTGGCGTACGGTCAGGCCCTTGATGGACCGGCGACCGTCCGCTCGTTCGACCGGCGACGTGAGCGGAACCAGGCGAGGTACTCGACCAGCTCATCCCGCTCCTCATCGGTGACGTCCGCGAACAGAGCCGCGTTCGCGCTCGCGACGGGGTTTGCGCCACCCTCGTCGGGGAGGCGGTAACCGGTGAGGCGCATCAACTCGGCATAGGGCACGGCCAGCGCCTCGCTCAGCTGGAGCAGCACCGGCGGCGACGGCTTCTTGACCGCGTCGTTCTCGAGCTTGCTGAGATAGGCCGCAGAGATGCCGGCGGCACGCGCCGCCTCGACGGCGGACAGCGCCCGCACCGTTCGAGCTCGACGCAGGGCCGCTCCGACGGTTGGTGACACGATCACACCTGCAACTACAGTAGGTTGGCTAATCTACTGTTGACATTACACCTCGAACCTGCTCTACTGCAAGAGCAGCAGTGGCCGGTGCGTCGCCCGGCGGAGGTCCAACTCCTCCGCTTCTCCGGATGCGTCACAGCACAACGGAGAAGCGATGGCCATCGACACGGTTGATCAGACAGTCACCACCCAGGGCCCGAGCACCAACGCCGGTCGACAGACGATGCGCACCGACAGTCACCATGTGAGCGCGACCGGCCCGGGTGGGTCGGAGATGACCCGACGGGTCACCGTGCTCGTCTTCGGGCTCGTCCAGCTCGTGATCGGGCTGCGCTTCGTCCTGCTGCTGCTCAACGCCCGCGAGGCCAACGGCCTCGTCTCGGGGATCCTCAACCTCAGCCAGGTCTTCGTGGCCCCATTCCAGGGGATCCTGCGGACGGACGCCCTCCATGCGTCCGGGTCGACCTTCGATGTCGCGGCGCTCGTCGCGCTCGTCGGCTGGACCATCCTCGAGCTGATCGTCATCTGGGCCGTCGGGATCTTCCGACGCCGCCAGATCGCCTGAGCCTCGAAAGGAACGATTGGATGGGCTTCATCGCGTGGATCGTCGTCGGCGCCATCGCCGGCTTCCTTGCCAAGCAGGTCATGGGCTCGCGTGAGGGCTTGCTGCTGATGGTCGTCCTCGGGATCGTCGGGGGCCTCGTCGGCGGTTACGTTGCCTCGGCGGTATTCCATCGCGGCTCGGTCGACGGGATCAACCTCGAGAGCATCGTCATCGCCACCCTTGGCGCCATCGCCGTCGTGTTCGTGGTGAACCTCGCCAAGGGCGGACGCAGCCTCCGGATGGGAGCGCGCTAACCCTTCACGACGGCTTACGCGACAGAACGGTCGGGCCTCATGGCCCGGCCGTTCTACGTTGCCCGGAACGGGCCGGCCCAAACCAGGTTGGACCGTGGCGTTCTTCCCGTTTGCTCGGACGTCCCCGATCGAGTGGGTGCGACGCTCTTGGGTGTCTTATCTCCTATCCCGGCTCGTCGTTGACGGGGTAAAGAGCAAGTCGCCTGACTGAACACCCCGATCCGAAAACACCTCTTCGGAGCGTAGGATGGCTGAAGCCGGAATCCCGCGATCCATCGGAGGTCCCCTCCCTGGCCCAGGAGTTCTGTCCACGGTGCGGAAAGGTCCGGGCCCCGACGTTCCGGTTCTGTCGGGCCTGCGGGTTCGATTTCGGCGAGTCGTTGGAGTCCGAGACAGAAACGACGTCCGACCTGGACTACAGCGAAGGGCCCGAGCCTCACAGGTTTGCTAACGGTGAGGTCGCCCCGATCTCACACCCCGATTCGGCTGCGTCAGACGCGGAGTGGTACCGGCAAAGAGCCGCCGCAATGGTGGCCGACTATCGCGCGTCTCAAGCGGCAGCGGGCTCTGCGCTGGCGACTGCCCAGGGTTCGTCCGGACCGAGGGCTGCCAATGGTTCAATCGAACCAAAGCCTGCCCCTCGGCGGGTCTTCCGCATCACACCGAAAGGCGTCCTCACCGGGCTCGTTTTGCTTCTTCTCGTCGGCGTCGCAATCACGGCTGTCGGCGGAGGCAAGACGGGCACTGGCGCGGCGAGGAACCTAACCGGAACCTTCGTTAGCTGGCAGCCCGTTGACGACGGCCATGGGTACGCGTTCTTTACCGTCACGAACCTTGGATCGAGCCCCGAGGAACCAAAGTGCACAGTCAAGGTCTCGGACGACTTTGGCGACTTTGGGTTCGACATTCTTGTTGGCCAAAGCGTCAGCCCGGGTCAGACGCTCAGCGGCGACATCCCCCTCAGCGTGGGCAAGGGCGCTTTCCTGATGAACCACGGGAGCGTGACCGATTGCTGAGTCGGAGGGCTATTGCGGGGAGTCCATACGTCGTCTGGCTTGGCGCGGATACGGGGCTCGGTCCTGGCGCATGTGGACGCCGTTAGACTCTCTCGCGACTGATCATCGGAGCGTGAGGGCGTGTCAGATGGCTGTGACGCCGTTTCTTGCGAGTATTGCAACGCTCGCATCTGTCCCAAGCGACGGTCGGACAATCGCCACGAGGGCCATCGAAACTACTGACGAGGACGATCCGCCGAAGCCTCCTTTCGTTGGCTCAGGCAGTCATCGGCCATTGCTCGCTCTTCACGCCACTCGCATCGAAGGCGACAGGCGAGGCAAGTCAATCGTGACAAAGGCCTGGCCAGAGACTTCGGATGAGGGGGACGATTCCGAACTCCGATGAACGGAGGCGTGGTCATCGTTGCTTACCCCGACGATGAACATGGCTCGGCGCTAGAGCAGTACCTGATCTCACGCGACGAGCGCGTCCTTCGCACGTCGTTGCCAGCCGTCGCATCGACGGGGATCACCTGGGACCACTCCGGGGCCGTTACCCTCGGTGGGCTGCCACTTGGCCCTGGGGGATGGTCAGGTTTTTGGCGTCGCCCTGGCCGAGCCGATCTGCGGCATATCGAGCCGCGATTCGGTAGCTTCGCCGAAACCGAGCTTCGCGATTCCTTCAACGGATCGCTGCTATCCGCCGGAGTTCGGTGGATCAACGATCCCATCACTTTGGGGCGGGCTGAGAACAAGCTCGTCCAGCTTTCAGTGGCTCGATCGTTGGGCATTGACGTCCCCGAGACGCTCGTTACCTCAAGTGAGACACGCGCCGAGCGCTTCCTGGCAGACGGCGATGAGGCTGTCGTAAAGGCGGTGCGATACGGTTTGGTCTCGTCGGGTTCGACTCCCGAGTTCGCTTGGACCCACGTCATGTACCCGGACGCAGAGCGGAGATACCACGGCATTCCGGTGCTCATCCAACGCCGAATCCGTGCGCTTCACCATGTCCGAATCGTGACGGTTGGTCGAAGGACGTTCGTCTACTGCCTTGAGAATGCGAGCCCGGAGCATGTCGACTGGCGTCAAGTGGAAGCCAATCACTCGCGATGGCGACCTGCGAACCGTGCGCCGAAGAACGTCCGGATCGGTGCGGTCCGCTTGGCGCGTGCCCTCCGGCTCTCCTTCACATCGCAAGATTGGATCGTCGATGAATCAAGTCACCCGGTCTTCTTGGAGGCAAACCCGAACGGCCAATGGATGTTCCTCGAGGGCAAGGATGAACCGATCACCGCGGCGATCGGCGAATGGCTAATACGCAGCAGGAAGGCCCCGCACCCCTAGCCGCGCGCATCTGGGCCTTCATACGCGGCGACATGCTTGCGGCCGAAGACTTAAACGGGTATCCGTCCGCGGAGAGGCCGCCCGTCGTGGTGTCGGCCGCCAGCGATGAGGCCCTGGCCGATTACTTGATAACCGTGGCCCAAAAGGCACGCGACCAATCTGACGCCGTTCTGGTCGGGATCCAAACGAGGTCGTCATCCCTTCTCACCGCAACACTGGGTCTGCTGCCTCTTGCAATGGCGGCGGCCTCGGTAGCTGTCCCGCCCTCGGGAGCGTCGGTCTGTCGGTGGGTGGCGTTCGTCACCATCGTCGTCGCGGTGGTCCTGCTCCTCGGATCAAGCGTGTCGGCGATTCTTGCGACCGGTCTGGGTCGCACCGCGACCGTCAATCTGTCGCTACTCGAGCCGCCCGACCCACCTAGAACGGTGGCCGCTTTGAAGGCTGACGAGGCGCACATCTGGAATGATGCGACTCAACTCATCCTTGAAACATCGAAGAGGCGAGCCTACGACTTATACCGAGCTCGCCGACTCATTGTCCTGGCGCTGGCGCTCGCCTTGCTCGGGCTGACGCTCCTCGTTTTTTCTGTTGGCGGTCGCCCGGACATCCTATTGGGCGGAGGTCCTGCTCCGAGCCCGAGTCCCATGGTGTCCGGGCCGCCCACGCCCTAGCGCGCTCTGGGTGCCGAGCTCACCCTCGAAGCCCGACTGGGCTCGTGCGTCGAGGGGAGGATGTCGTCAGGGCGCAGTTAGACTCGCGAGCGATCACAGCCCCGCACAGAGGCCGCCTTGGCGGACGACGTTCTGTCGTTGCGCGAGGCGGCGGTTCGATCAGGACTCAGCGCTTCGCACCTTCGCCTGCTCGCCCGCTCGGGGCGGATCCAGGCTCAGAAGATCGGCCGCGACTGGTTCACGACCGAAGCCGACGTGCTCGCGTATCTGGCGAACGAGCGCTTACGGAAAAGGCGTTCAGGCGTTGCCCTTCCTCTTTACCCCGGCTCGTCGTTGACGCTCCGGACCCCAATCCCGATAATGTCACTCGGGATTACGGAAACTGCCGGAGGCGCCTCCGGCCCGAGCATCGGAGAAGCCGCTTGGCCACCGAGCCGACCACGAAGCCGACCACTCGCGAGCTCGTCGCCGATCGCCGCGACGAGTACGCCTTCCACGACGACATCGTCTACCTGCGCGAGACGAAGCGCGGCCTGACCCGGGCGACCGTCGAGGAGATCAGCGCCTACAAGGACGAGCCGGAGTGGATGCTCCAGGCGCGGCTCCGCGCCTACGACCACTTCCTGAAGCGCCCGATGCCGATGTGGACGGACGGCCTCGACAAGATCGACTTCGACAAGATCGTCTACTACCGCAAGCCGTCCGAGCGCGAAGAGAAGTCATGGGATGACGTCCCCGACCAGATCAAGGCGACATTCGAGAAGCTCGGCATCCCCGAGGCGGAGCGGAAATTCCTCGCCGGCGTCGGCGCCCAGTACGACTCGGAGGTCGTCTACCACTCAGTCAAGGAGGAGCTCTCGAAGCTCGGCGTGGTCTTCATGGGCACCGATCAGGGCCTGAAGGAGTATCCCGAGGTCTTCAGGAAGCACTTCGGGACGGTCGTCCCAGCGGAGGACAACAAGTTCTCGGCCCTGAACGGCGCCGTCTGGTCGGGTGGCTCGTTCGTCTACGTCCCGAAGGGCGTCGAGGTCCCGCTCCCGCTGCAGGCCTATTTCCGGATCAACGGCGAGAACACCGGCCAGTTCGAGCGCACCCTCATCGTGGTCGACGAGGGTGCGAGCGTCCACTACATCGAGGGCTGCACCGCCCCGATCTACGCGACCGACTCGCTCCACGTCGCCGTCGTCGAGGTCGTCGCCCTGCCGGGCTCGAAGGTCCGCTACACGACCATCCAGAACTGGTCGAACGACGTCTACAACCTCGTCACGAAGCGGGCCCACGCGTACGAGAACGCCCGCGTGGAATGGATCGACGCGAACACCGGCTCCCGCAAGACCGTCAAGTTCCCGTCGATCTACCTCCGCGGCGAGAACTCGACCGCCGACATCATCTCCGTCGCGGTCGCGGGCAAGGGCCAGCACCAGGACACCGGCGCGAAGGCGATCCACCTGGCGAAGAACACGTCGAGCCGGATCGTCTCGAAGTCGGTCTCGAAGGACGGCGGCCGGGCGACGTACCGCGGCCACCTGAAGGTCTCGCCGGGCGCGACCGGCGTCGTCGCGAGCGTTCGGTGCGACGCGCTGATGCTCGACGACCAGAGCCGCAGCGACACGTACCCGTACATCGACATCCAGGAAGACGACACGACGATGACCCACGAGGCCACCGTCGGGAAGATCAGCGCCGACCAGGTCTTCTACCTGATGAGCCGCGGCCTGACCGAGAACGAGGCCCAGAACCTCATCATCCAGGGCTTCCTGGAGGTCTTCACGAAGGAGCTCCCGATGGAGTACGCCATCGAGTTCAACCGCCTTGTGAAGCTCGAGATGGAGGGCTCGCTCGGCTGAGCGGCGGCCCGGGCGGACTCAACGGCCGGGGCGGTCAACCGCCCGCGGCATCCTCCTCGCTCGTCTGGTGGGCTGCGAACGCGGTCATGTACTGCGCCCGCACGCGCTCGAACTCCTCGAACAGCGCCTCGGCCTCGGGAGATCCCGGCGCGGCCTCGTTGAGCTGCCGCTCGATCTCGCGCCAGCGCTGGAGGATCGCCGAAAGCGTCGGTGGCGCCGCCGAGTCCGCGATGGACGACACCGTGCTGCGAGCCCCGTCGGCATCATGACCCCAGGCCTCCTCGGCCTCGGTGAACGCGGCGAGGGCGGCGGCCGCGTCGCTCACGGCCTTGGCGAGGACGTCGAAGCGAGGATCCTGCGGCCGGACGCCGCGCTTGTGGCGCTCGAGCTGCTCGACCTCGCCGACGAGCAGCAGAATCGCGTCGGACGCACTCCGCAGATGCTGTTCGATGACATCCGGTGGGTTGGCCACGGTGGAACCCCCAATTGGGGTCCCGCGACCGTAGCCCGAACCGGGGGCGCGTCCACGTCACTCGATTCGGCCGCCGGCATTTCGGTTCGCTCGCAGCCGCCCGACAGCGAGAAGGGCGGCCCCTGGGGCCGCCCTTCCGTTCGTACAGCGAGGACCGGGTCAGCGGCTTGGAGCCGCCCCGGGGAGATTGATGGGTTGTCCATGGCTTGGCAGCGTCGGGGTGGTCGACGTGCAGTTCGAACCGCCCCGGGCCACGCAGCTGACGTAGCCACCGTGGTTGTCGTGAGCGCCGCCGGTCAACGCGGACTGGGCGGCCGCCGACACCGTGGAGCCGCCTGGGGTGTCGCTGTCATTGCCCGTATCGGTCTGGCTCGTGATGCCGGCCGCGGACGCGTGGCTGACGGCGGTCGGCGAGGCATTCGTCGAACGAGGTGGCGTGCTGGCGGCGGCGGCGCCGCCGATCGTGAGCGCCGCAACGAGCGCGCCCGAGAGCGCGAGCTTGCGGTGCAGCGAGAGCAGATGCATGAGGTTCCTCCGAGATGGGGTTGCCACCAGCCACAACGAACCGGGGTCCGGGTCCGTTACGTCGATTGCCGATTCGTAACGCCGCCGCAATGACATCGCGGTCGTGCGTCGTTGCCCCGACACCCCGGCGGAAGGGAACCGCCGCCTCGGATAGGCTCCGGTCGTGACCATCGAAGCCGGCCCCACGATGGCGTCCGCGCCCCGGACCCGACCGGTCCGTCGAAGTCCGACTGATCTGCCGTTCACGTTCGCGGACCGGGGGCTCGCCGAGGCGCTCGGCGTCGAGCGGTCCGAGCCGGGTTGGCTGCGAGCCGACCGGCTCGAGGCGTGGGAGGCCTTCGCGTCGCTGCCGATCGAGGCGAACCAGCTCTACACGCCGTACATCGACCTCCGCGCGGCCGCGCTCGAAACGGCTCGGCCGTACGTTCTGACCGGTTTCGAGCCGGCCGGTCGGCCGTCCTCGACCACGGGCGGCGAGCTGCCGGCGGGGACGGCCGCCGTGATCGAGCTCGTCGAGGACCGCGTGGAGCGACTGGTGCTCGGCGAGGCGGCACAGCGGGCCGGGGTGACCCTCGAGACGTTCGGCGCGGCGCTGGCGCGGGATCCCGACGGCCTGCGCCGCGATCTCGACGGCGGCGCCAGCCTGCCGGCTGGCGACAAGCTGGCGATGCTCGCCCGCGGCTTCTGGAGCCAGGGCGTGCGGCTGTCGATCCCGGACGGCGTCACGCTCGCGGAGCCGATCCTCGTCCGCTGGCAGTCGAGCGTGCCGGAGCGCGCGCTGATCACGCGGACCCTCGTCCGGCTCGGGGAAGGCGCCCGCGCCGCGCTCGTCGAGGAGCAGGTGCCGTCGGGTCCGCCGATCGAGTGCGCGGCGGGTGAGACCGTGCCCCAGGGCCTGTTCCATGGCACGACCGAGGTGATCCTGGAGCGGGACGCCCACCTGGCGATGGCCTCGATCCAGGACCTCGGCGCGAGCCAGGTCGTCTTCCACCACCGTCATGCCTCGATCCGCGAGGGCGCGACCCTGCGATGGGCCCTCGCCCAGCTCGGTGGACGGCTCGTCCGGTCGCGGGTCGACAACCGCCTCGTCGGCGATCGCGGTTCCGTCGAGCAGGTCGAGATCGTCTTCGGCGGCGAGGAGCAGCTGTTCGACCTCACGTCGTACACCCGCCACCTCGGCCGGGACACGACCGGCAACCTGCTGTCGAAGGGGGCCCTCCTGGATCGGGCGAGGTCGTACCTGAAGGGCCTCATCACGATCGAGAAGAGCGCGGTCGGCACCGACTCGTTCCTCGGCGAGTTCGGGATGAACCTGTCCCGCGCCGCGCGGGCGGTCGCGATCCCGTCCCTCGAGATCGACCAGCCCGACTGTCGGCGGGCGGCGCACTCGTCCTCGGTCGGGCCGATCGACCCGGGCCAGCTCTTCTACCTCGAGAGTCGCGGCATCCCGGTCGACGAGGCCCGCAAGTTCGTGGTCCTCGGCTTCCTCGAGCCGGTCGTCGCGCGGGTGCCGCTCGACTCCACCCGCGACCGCCTCCGCGAGCTCCTCGACGCGAAGTGGGCCGCCGGCGCGACCGGGGCCGCGGAGGCCGCCTGAGCGTCGACGCCGGCGCGGAGCGCGCCGGCCCGCGGCCCGGACATCGCCGCATCGACCTCGTCGGCGTCGACGAGGTCCCCGAGGGGACCCTCCGGATGGCCTTCGTCGATGGCCACGATCAGGTCGTGGTCGTCCACGCGAACGGCGTCATCCGGGCGTTCCAGGGCATCTGCACCCACGAGTACTTCGAGCTCGACAAGGGGTTCCTGACGGCCGGCGGCTCGCCGATGTCGGACGGCCGCGAGAGCGGCACGCTGACCTGCGCGCTGCACCTGTCGCGGTTCGACCTGGGCACGGGCGAGGCCCTCGATCCGCCGGCCGAGCTGCCGCTGGCGAGCTACCCGGTGATCGTCGAGGACGGCCGCGTGCTGATCGAGATCCCGGAGGGCCCCCTGCCAGTCAACGAGTAGCCGGTACGGGCCGAGCGGAGTCGGAGCCGGCTCGGACGCCGGCGCCGGCCCGGCGGTCGCGGGCCAGGCTGAACCGTTCATCGTCGGGCGCATTCGACGGGACGCCGCCGGTGACGAGCGCCGCTGCGTATCGGCCGATCTCGGGTCCCTGCTTGAACGCGTGGCCGGATCCACCCCCGACCAGCCAGGCATTGACGAGCGCCGGGTGACGATCGATCAGGAAGTGCGTGTCCGGCGTCGACTCGTACTGGCAGACGCGCGACTCGATGACCGGGCGTCCGGCGAGGTCCGGCAGGCGCCGGGCCAGGTAGTCACGGACGAACCGCACCGACGCCGGGTCGACGATCCGATCGCCCGCGTCCGGGTCGAACGGCGGACCGTAGGCGTCGGGCGGCACCTTCGGACCGTGGCCGTCGATGCCCGGGATCCCGTAGATCGCCTCGTCGTAGTCGATCCAGGCAGGCAGACGATCGGCCTCGAACCGGCCGTCGCCCGGCACCGGCCCGAAGTGGACGACATCCTGCTTCGTGACGCTGATCAGGTTCCCGACGAGGTCCGGGAAGAGGCTCGGCAGCCACGGACCCGCGGCGAACACGAACGAGCCAGCGGAGATCCGCTCGCCGCGGTCGGTGACGACGTCCGTCAGCCGGTCGCCGACCTCAGCCCCGGGTCGTGCGCGATCCAGTCGGATCTCGCCGCCGCGCCGACGCACCGCATCCGCCGCGGCGCGGATCCCGACCCGCGCCCGGAGTGCCCCGGCCTCGGGCTCGTGGATCACGAACGCGAGGTCGCCGGTCGAGATGATCGGCCAGCGATCGGCGGCCTCGGTCAGCGTCAGGCGCTCCACGGGGATCGCCAGCGTCCGCAGCGCCGCCTCGGAGGCCGCCTCGAACCCGTGATCCCGGTGGGCGAACCAGGCGACGCCGCAGGGTACGAACGTCGGCGTGCCGGCTTCGTCGCCGAGCTCGATCCACGCCCGCAGGGCGGCCCGCGACCAGCGCGCGTAGAGCGCGTCGCCGCCGTGGCTCGCTCGGCTGATCCGCGTCTCGTCGCTCGAGGTCTGTCGCGCGTCGCCCGGTCCGAACGCGTCGACGACGGTGACGCCCAGTCCGGCGTCGAGGAGATGGATCGCGGTCCAGAGGCCCATGACGCCGGCGCCGACGACGACGACGTCGGGCGTCTCACCAGTACGCGCGCGGACCCCGTTCGAGGATCGCGACATCCTCCGGCGTGCCCCTGGACATCAGCACCCGTCGGAGCGCCAGGAACGCCCTGGCTCGCGGGGCCTCCATCATGATCCAGCCGAAGGCCCACGCGACGCCGACGACGAAGAGCAGGTAGCCGACGATCGCGACGAGCCCCTGGCCGAGGATCATCGAGCCAAGCCGCACGATCGCGAACCAGACCAGCCAGACACCGAGTAGCGCGATGAACGCGGCGATCCACTCGGACGTCCGCGGCCAGCTCAGGCCCGAGCGAGCCTGGATGGCCTGCGCCCAAGCGAACAGGCTGACCGCGTCGACGAGGACGAAGACGAAGGGCGCCGGCCAGTCCAGGAACATCGCGAACGGCGTCAGGACGATGGCCACGGCGAAGATCGTGAGACCGAAACCCCCGATGGCGATCCGCACGGGCCGAGTATCGAGGTGGATCGCGCGCGT
Source organism: Candidatus Limnocylindrales bacterium (assembly GCA_035308445.1). Taxonomy (GTDB): domain Bacteria; phylum Chloroflexota; class Limnocylindria; order Limnocylindrales; family CSP1-4; genus UBA5189. Next base: position 136,988 of record DATGGQ010000026.1, read on the forward strand.
TCGCGATCCACCGGAGGTACCGGGCCGGTCAGCGCGAGAGTCGGGTGCCGCGGCCCGCGGCGATCGCGCGCCGGACGATGGCGTCGGCGAAGACGAGGTCGGCTAGGCCGACGCCGAGGTGCGTGGCCACGACCCGACCGGCTGGCCGCTTGGTCCCCGCGACGATCGCTTCGCCGATGGTCGCCATCGGGTCGGGATAGTCCCGGAAGTAGCCGGTGCCCCGGGTCGCGAGGTACTGCTCGCGCTGGTCGACGACGAACAGGGCCGCGTCGCGCGGCACCTCCGCCGCGCAGTACGTGTCGTAGTCGATCGGGACGATCGTGGCGTCGGGCTTGAGCCAGGCGTTCGTCATCGGCTGGCGATCCTCGGGCGGCCCGAAGGAGGCGGCCGTGACGACCACATCCGCCGGCTCGATGGCCTCCAGCGCCGAGGCCGCGACCACGACCCGGGCGATCCCCGGCGTGGCCGCCGCGGTCTCGGCAAACGCCTCCGTGCGGGCGGGGTCCCGGTCGTACACGTGGAGGGTCGAGCCCGGCAGCAGGTGGCCGAGCACCGGCAGGTGGGAGTGGCCCTGGACCCCGGTCCCGATGAGGCCGATGTCGACGGCGTTCGCACCGGGGCCCCAGGTCCGGATGGCCAGGCCGCTCACGGCGGCCGTCCGCTGGGCCGTGATCGGTCCGCCGTCCAGGATCGCCGTCGGGATCCCCGTCTCGGGATCGTTCACCACGACGATCGCGCTGATCCCGGGCAGCCCGAGGGCGGTGTTCGTGGCGAACCCCGAGACCCATTTCATCCCGATGAGGTCCTTCGACGCCGCGTCGGCGCCGCTCGCGGATGAGCGGAGGTGGGCCGGCATCGCGTGCACGAACGAGGCCGCAGGCCGCGGGTGGATGGCGATCTTCGGCGGCAGTTCCGCGGCGCCCTCGCGCGCGAGGGCGGTCATCGTGACCTCGGCGAGCCGGATCCGATCGTCGAGCGGCGGCATCGCCGCGATGACGTCCGCGGCGTTGAACCAGCGCAGCTCGGGAAGGCTCGGCGCGGGCGGCATGGCCCGGATTGTAGGGAGGGTCGGCCCGGCGGCCGGGGAGAGGACGAGGGGTACGATTCGAACCGAGATGGCCCGGATCGATCTCGAGCAGAGCCTCGCCAACCTGAAGCTGGAGCGCGACGCGATCGCGCTGTACGAGGCGCTGGCCACGATTGAGAAGAACCCGGCGCGCGCCTCGGCGTTCCGCACGATCGCCGCGAACGAACGCCGGCATGCCGACATCTGGTCGGACAAGCTCCGCGACCTCGGCGCGCCCGTCCCCCGGCAGGCGGGTCCGCGCCTCCGAGTGCGCACGATCGTGCTGCTGGCCCGCCTCTTCGGGACCCACGCCGTTCGCGACATGGTCCAGGCGCTCGAGGGCGACGAGGAGGATCTCTACACGGCCCAGTCGAGCCCCGAGGTCGAAGCGATCGCGGCGGACGAGCGCGAGCACGCTGAGATCTGGAAGCGCCTGAGCGCCGAACCCGCGTCGCCGAACGGCAACGGCAACCTCGCCCGCAGCGCCGCTGCCACGATCGCGGCCCAGCGGACCGAGGGTCGCGCCTCTGCCCGCCTCGCCGCGAACCAGATCGCCTCGAGCGAGCGCTGGCACCGGGCCGGGCGGTCCGGCACGCTCCGGGCGGTCATCTTCGGCGTCTCGGACGGCCTCGTCTCGAACCTGGCCCTCGTCATGGGCGTGGCCGGCGCGTCGCAGGGCCAGGGCAACTTCGTCCTGCTCGCCGGTGTCGCCGGCCTGCTCGCCGGCTCGTTCTCGATGGCAGCCGGCGAGTACATCTCGATGCAGTCCCAGCGGGAGTTGTTCGAGCGGCAGATCGCCCTCGAGCGGGCCGAGCTCGAGGCCATGCCCGCCGAGGAGCAGGCGGAGCTGGCCGCGGTCTACCGGGGCAAGGGCTTCACGGAGTCCGAGGCCAACGTGATCGCCGAGCGGATGTTCCGCGATCCGGACACCGCGCTCGACACGCTCGTCCGCGAAGAGCTCGGGTTGGACCCCGACGAGCTCGGCTCCTCGATCGGCGCCGCGACCGGCTCGTTCATCGCGTTCGGGATCGGCGCGGCCATCCCGGTCGTGCCGTACCTGATCCTCGGGGAGAGCGCCGCCTTCATCCCGTCGATCGCCCTCTCCCTGGTGACCCTCTTCGGGGTCGGGGCCGGCGTCAGCCTCCTGACCGGCCGCGGGCTCGTGTTCTCAGGCGTCCGCCAGGTCGTGATCGGGGCCGCCGCGGCCATCGTGACCTGGCTCGTGGGCCGGGCGATCGGCGTCAGCGCCGGCTGAGCGCGAGCCGGTTGCGCTCGCGCCCGCCCGGTTCCCGCCGGCTGCCGGCGGATCGGCCTCGGCGGCCACGAGCCGGTCGGGCGGGGGTAGGGTCAGGTAGTCGCGATGGGCGCGGAGCACCGCCTCGACGTCGTCGCGGCTCACGGGTCGGCCGTCGCTGGACAGCCACTGGGAGATCCATGTCGCCTCGGCCTGGCGCTCGGCATCCTCGATGTCGGCCTCGCGCCGCGCGCCGTCCATGAGGACCACCGCCACCAGCCCGCCGCCGGCGACGATCCCGACGATGAGCAGCCACCACTGGAACTCGGCCACTCAGCGGCCCGGTGCGCGGCTGAACATCGGACGGCAGTCTAGACTCCCCCGGCGATGATCGACTGGACCCCGAGCTCCATCGCGATCCAGCTCGGCCCGATCCCCATCTACTGGTACGGGATCGCCTATGCCGTCGGGCTCGCGGTCGCGTACGCGGTGATGGTCGGCCAGGCCCGGCGGCTGCACCTGAACGCCGACCTCATCGGCAACGGCCTGATCATCATCGCGGTCGCGGCCCTCATCGGCGGACGCCTGTACCACGTCATCGACCAGTTCAACGCCTGCCCGCCGACGTTCCCGGATGGACCGTGCTACCGGGACAACCTGCTCAAGATCGTCCTCCCGCCCTACAGCGGGCTCGGCGTGTACGGCGGGATCGTGACCGGCTCGATCGCGTTCATCCTCTACTGCCGCTACCAGGGCATCAGCGCGTGGGCCTATGCCGACGTCGTCGCCCCCGGCCTGTTCGCGATGCAGGCGATCGGTCGCTGGGGGAACTTCTTCAACCAGGAGCTGTACGGCCCTCCGACGAACCTGCCGTGGGGCATCGCGATCGACTGCGCCCACCGGGTCGCGCCCTGGACGTGCGACGCCTACCCGCTGACCACGACCCACTTCCAGCCGCTCTTCCTGTACGAGTCGATCTCGGGCCTCGTGGGCATGACGGTCCTGATCTGGATCGCCCGGCGCCGGCCGAAGTGGTACCTGGCCGGCGACCTGCTCGCGATCTTCTTCGTCTGGTATTCGATCGTGCGATACGTCCTGGAGAACCTCCGGACGAACAACTGGAAGCTGGAGGGTGTCCCGACCGCCCAGATCTTCTCGATCATCTTCGCCACGGTCGGGATCGTCCTGATCCTGTATCGGCACTCGAGGCGGACGGACGACGACGAGGCAGAGGACGCCGAGGAGCCAGGCGATCCGGATGTCTCGGACCCGTCCGAGCCCGGGCACCGACCCGAACGGTCGAACCGCTCGACCGCGTGACCCGCGGCTCGGCAGACTCGGCCGCGTGACGGCCCGCCGCCCTCGCGCCCGACTCCGGCCACAGGCGCTCGCGGCCGCCCGAGGCGGGGCGAGGGAGGGCCTCGACTGGCTCGGCCACGCGCCCGAGGCGAAGGCGGGCCTGTGGTACCGCGCCATCCGGCTCGTTGCCCGGTTCCTGCTGTTCGGCGTGTTCCGCTTCCGCGTCGAGACGTCGGGCCGCGAATGGCTGCCGGCCGGCGGCTACTTCCTCGTCGGGGCGGCCCATCGGGGCTGGATGGACCCGTTCCTCGTGGAGCACGCGCTCGGGTCCGAGCCCCGCAAGTGGTATCTCGGCTCCGGCCCGTCGACGTTCTCGACGCGCTGGCGCGAGTGGCTCGTCCGGCGGATCGGCGGCCTGCTGCCGGTCTGGCGCGGCGGCGTCGGCATCGACGCCCACGTCCGCTCGGCGAAGGCCGTCCTCGAGGCCGGCGCCGTCTTCGTCCAGATGCCGGAAGGGACCGTCAACGGCCCGGCGGGCCGGCTCGGACCGTTCCGCCCGGGCGCGGCCCTCATCGCGCTGCGCCTCGACGCGACGATCGTGCCGTTCGCGATGGCCGGCACGGAGGAGCTGTACGTCGGCCGGCGGATGGCGTCGCGGATCCTGCCGCCGACCTCCGTGCGGGAGCTCCTCGGCGCCACGTGGGACGGAGCGAAACCCGACCCGGGCAGCCGCGAGGAGCTCGACCTCGCCCGGCGGATCAGCGACGCCCTCGCCGTGTGTCTCGGGCCGGTCGTCAAGGACCTGTATCCGCGGACGGTCGATCCACCGGGCGACCCGCGACGCTGGCGCCGGCGACTGACGTGGCTGCTGCTCGGGCCGGGCCCGCTCGAGGGCGCCGATCGGCCCGGCTGAGCGGCGGGCTCAGCCGCAGCCGGCGGCCCGCCGGGGGCTATGCTCCGCGGTCGTGCAGTACGCCGAGTCGATCCTCGACCTGATCGGCCACACGCCGCTGGTTCGCCTCAGCCACGTCACCCGCGACCTCGGCGGGCGACCCGAGGACCGGCCGCTGATCCTCGCCAAGCTCGAGGCGATGAATCCGGGCGGCTCGGTGAAGGACCGCATCGGGCTGCCGATGATCGAGGCCGCAGAGCGGGCCGGGCTCCTGAAGCGTGGCGGGACGATCGTCGAGCCGACCTCCGGCAACACCGGCCACGGGCTCGCCATCGCGGCCGCGCTCAAGGGCTACCGCTGCATCTTCGTGATGCCGGACAAGCAGTCCGAGGAGAAGCGGCAGCTGCTTCGGGCGTATGGCGCGGAGGTCGTGATCTGCCCGACGAACGTCGAGCCCGAGTCACCCGACAGCTACTACTCCGTCGCGGCCCGGCTGGCCCGCGACATCCCCGGCGCGTTCAAGCCCGACCAGTACTGGAACGAGCAGAACCCGAAGGCTCACGAGGCGACGACGGGTCCCGAGATCTGGGAGCAGACCGAGGGCCGGGTCACCCACTTCGTCGCCTCGGTCGGAACCGGCGGGACGGTGTCCGGCATCGCCCACTACCTGAAGTCGAAGAACCCGAGGATCGTCGTGGTCGGCGGCGACCCGGAGGGCAGCGTCCTCTCGGGCGACATCGCGCGGCCGTACCTGACCGAGGGCATCGGCGAGGACTTCATGCCCGGCACGTACGACCCGAAGGCCGTCGATCGCTGGGTCCGGGTGTCGGATCGCGATGCGTTCCGGATGGCCCGCCGGATCACCCGCGAGGAGGGAATCCTCGCCGGCGAGTCGTGCGGGACGGCGGTCCTGGCCGCGCTCGACGAGGCCCGCCGGCTCATGGCGGAGGACCCGGCCGGCGCCCGCGCCGCCGTCATGGTCGTGATCCTGCCGGACGGCGGCCGGAACTACCTCTCGAAGCTCTACAACGACGAGTGGATGCGGGCGAACGGGCTCCTCGAGAGCCCCGGCGCCGTGATCCGAGTCGGCGACATCCTGTCGAACGGCCACCGCGATGCGGACATCCCGGCCCTCGTCGTCGCCCGCACGACCGACAGGATCGGCTCGGCGATCGACCTGCTCCAGCACTACGGCATCAGTCAGATGCCCGTCTCGGAGGCGCCGGCTGGCGAGGCCCTCGAGGCGCTGATCGGCTCGGTGAGCGAGCGCGCCCTCCTCGATCGGACCTATCGAGACCCCGCCATCGTCGACCGGACCGTCGGCGAGGTGATGGGCCGGCCGCTGCCGCAGGTCGATCGGGCGGCGAGCCTCGACGACGCGTTCAAGCTCCTCGCCGGCGGCAACGACGCCGTCCTGGTCACCGGGGCGGGCAAGGCCCTCGGCGTCGTGACGAAGCTCGATCTCCTCGAGCACCTGGCCCACCGCCTGGGGGAGTGAGCCGGCCGCGCCCGGCGCCACGAAACCGGCTACATCGTGGTAGCATGTCAGTGTTCCGCGCCGCAGGAGCTGTGAGATGCCCACCCTCGCCCGCCAGATCGGACTCGGCCTCGCGGCCCGCGGTGATCTCGACGACGTCGTCGGCTGGTCGCGCCGGGCCCGTGACGCCGGCCTCGACTCCCTCTGGATCCACGACTCGTACTTCGAGCGCGACGCCGTCTCCTTCGCGACGGCGGTCGCGGCGGGCCTCGCCGCCGAGCGACGGTCGACCGACGCACCGTTCCGCGTCGCGCTCGGTGCCGTCAACATCTTCACGCGCCACCCGGTCGTCCTCGCCATGACGGGCTCCGCGCTCGACGAGGTCCTGCCCGGCCAGATCGTCATGGCGATCGGCACCGGCCTGCCGCTGCGCCTGAAGCAGATGGGCATCCCGTACGACCAGGCGACCGCGGTCGACCTGCTGAGCCGGGCCATCGACGACATCCGGGCGCTGTGGGCCGGCGAGCGGCTGCCGTCCGTGACACCGGGCCTGCCGCCGATCCAGCCGATGTTCCCGCCCGCCCACCGGATCCCGATCGCGATCGCCGCCTATCGCAAGGAGTTCGTCGCCCTCGCCGGGCAGAAGGCCGACGCCTACCTCGCTCGGCCGGCGGAGTCCATCCCATCGCTCACCGGCATCCTCGAGCGGCTCCGGACCGCGGCAACCGAGGCGGGCCGGGATCCGGCCTCGATCGAGAGCGCCGGGTACCTGCTCTCGCTCGTCGACAAGACCCGTCGCGAGGCGCTCAACCGCGCGAAGCGCGAGCCGTTCGTGATCTACATGATGTCGGTCCTCTCGGACGTGTCGCTCGCCCGAGCGGGGTTCGAGAACGGGCTCCGCGATCAGATCGCGGCCGCCTGGCGGGCGGAGGACTACACGACCGCCGGCCGGCTCATCCCCGACGAGCTCCTCGACGCGTTCATGCTCTGCGGGACGCGCGAGGACGTCGCGGCCAAGGCGATGGCGTACCACACCGAGGCCGGCCTCCAGCTGCCGCTCCTCCAGCCGGTGATCCAGGAGGACGACCACATCGAGGAGCTCCTCGCGGCGGCGACGCTCTACGCCGAGATGCCCGCCCCCGCGACGGAGCCGGCGGCGCGAGCCGCGACCCCGGCCGTCGAGGTCGCCCCGCCCGCGGACGCGCCCGCCGTGCCGGCCGCCAGCGACGGCGGGCTCGATGGCTCACTGGCGGACGATCGGCGGCTCGGCCTGCCGGAGCGGGTCCGCCGCCGCGCGGCCGCGACGTGGGAGATCCTGCGGCCATTCGCCTACACCGCCTCGATCATCCCGGTCCTCGCCGGGGCGGCACTGGCCGCCGTCGACGGCGCCTTCTCGCTCCTGCCCTTCCTCGCCGCGCTCGTGGGCGGCGTCCTGCTCCACTCCGGGACGAACATCGTCAACGAGGTCTACGACGTCCGGCAGGGTGTCGACACGATCATCTCGCCTCGGGGCAGCCATGCCATCGTGAAGGGCCGGATGAGCGAGCGCGCCGCGCTGGCGACGGCCGCGACGGCGTTCGTCCTGGCGATCGTCATCGGGATCTACCTGATCGCGCTCCGCGGCCCGGCCATCATCGTCCTCGGGCTCCTTGGCCTGATCGGCGGGTGGGGATACACCGCCCCGCCGCTCCAGTACAAGTACCGCGCCCTCGGGGTGCCGCTCGTCTTCGTGCTCATGGGCCCGCTGATGGTCGTCGGCAGCTACTTCGCGATCACCGGGGCCTGGAGCCCCTCGGCGTTGGTCCTGTCGATCCCCGTCGGCTGCCTCGTCGCGGCGATCCTCCACGGCAACGAGTGGCGCGACATCAGCGAGGACACCCGCGCCAGGATCACGACCCTGTCCTCGCGGATCGGCAAGGAGTGGGCCCACTACGGCTACGTCGCCCTGATCCTCGGGGCGTACATCACGCTCGGGCTCGCGGTGGCGTTCCGCCTGCTCCCGCCGGCCACGCTCCTGGCGATCCTGTCGCTGCCGTTCCTCGCCCAGGTGGTCCGCTCGGCCGAGCTCGGCGCGACGGGCCAGGCGAGGGCGATCGCGATGATCGACGTGCAGACCGCGCGGCTCCACCTCGCGTTCGGCACGCTGCTCGTCCTTGGCGTCCTGCTCTCGGCCTGGATCCACGGTTGACGTGACGGCGCCGCGCCCGGCGGCGGAGCCCGACGGCCCGGGCGCGGTCGCCCTCGCCGTGGCCCTGGCGGCCGCCGGCGTGGCATTCACCGCCGTGTTCCGCGGTCCCCGGGCGCGGTTCTGGCAGCGGATGACCTTCACGGGCCTGGGCCTCGGGTCGTGGGCGCTGCTCACGTCCGGGCCAGCGCGCCGGGCCCGCATCACGTGGTGGCACGTGCCGCTCGGCCTGCTCTCGGCGGCGATCCTGTACGTGACGTTCCAGCTCGGTGACAGGTTCGCCCGACGCTTCGTGCCGGGCGGGGATCGAGAGATCCGCGAGATCTACGCCCTCCGGACCCTCCAGCCGAAGGAGGAGATCGCCGTCCGCCTCGCCACGATCGTCGGACCCGCCGAGGAGCTCTTCTGGCGCGGGCTGGTCCAGGCCGCCCTGATGCGCCGCTACGGGAGGTGGCGTGGAGCGGCGCTTGCGACCGTCGCGTATGGCGGGGTCCACGTGACGACCGGCAACTTCACGCTGATGGGTGCGGCCGGGGTCGCGGGCGCTCACTGGTGCACCCTGTACGCGCTCGGCGTGCCCCTCGGTGCGTTGATCGTGAGCCACGTCGCCTGGGACGTCTGGATCTTCCTCGTCCAGCCGACCGGCGAGGTCGAGCTGCTCGCCCCGGCCTGATGCCCCGGGCGGGGCCCGCGTCTGCGATGATCGCCAGGTGGCGACAGGGCGGACTCCCCGGCAGCGATCCTCCCACCCCGCCCACGACCTCCTGTTCGAGACGCTCGCCGTCCACGCCGGCGCCGAGCCCGACGAGCTCACGGGCGCGGTCTCGCCGCCGATCTACCAGGCGTCGACCTACCGGCAACAGGGCGTCGGGCAGCCCACGGAGGGCTACGAGTACTCGCGCTCGCAGAACCCGACGCGCGAGCGGCTGGAGCGAGCCGTCGCGGCGCTCGAGGGCGGCGGCGAGGGAATCGCCTTCGCGAGCGGCTCGGCGGCCACCGCGGCGATCGCCGACCTGGCTGGGCCCGACGACGAGATCGTCGTCGGTGACGACGTGTATGGCGGGACGTTCCGGTACCTCGAGCAGGTCCGGAAGCCGAGCGGGATCCGGACGACCTACGTCGACCTGGCGGGCGATCCGGATGCCCTCTGGGAGGCGCTCTCCGACCGGACGCGGCTGGTGTGGTTCGAGACACCCACCAACCCGATCCTGAAGGTCATCGACATCGCGGCGGCCGCGGCGATCGTCCATGAACGGTTCGGGGCCGGGCCGCGGCCGCGGATCGTCGTCGACAACACGTTCGCTTCGCCGGCGCTGCAGCGACCACTCGACCTCGGCGCCGACATCGTCTTCCACTCCGCCACGAAGTACCTCGCCGGCCACAGCGATACGGTCCTCGGCGTCGCCGTCACGCGCGACCGGGCCGCCGCCGACCGGCTGCGGTTCCTCCAGAACGCGATGGGCGCCGTCCCTGGCCCGTTCGATTGCTTCCTGGCCCTGCGCGGGATTCGCACACTGCATCTCCGGGTGGAGCGACATGCCGCGAACGCGGCCGCCGTGGCCCGGTTCCTCGCCGGCCGCGACGACGTGGAGTGGGTGAGCTATCCCGGCCTGACCGAGGGCCGCCACGCCCACCCGCAGGCGTCGACCGCCGAACGCCAGATGGCGTCGGGCGGCGGGATGGTGTCGTTCATCCCGAAGGCCCTCGCCGAGCGCAGCGCGGTGCAACGGGCCCACGCGGTGTGCGAGGCCACGAAGCTCTTCACCCTGGCCGAGTCGCTCGGTGGTGTCGAATCGCTCATCGAGCTGCCCGCGGTCATGACCCATCTCTCGGTCGCGGGATCGAAGCTCGAAGTCCCGGAGGCGCTGATCCGCCTCTCGGTCGGGATCGAGTCCGCGGACGACCTCATCGACGACCTGGCCCAGGCCCTCGACGGGGCCTGACCCCCGGCCCGGCCGCGGCGCCCGCCGGCCCTGGCGCCGACCGGCACTGACGAAGCCGGCCCTGATCGCGGACGCCCGAGGCCGCCTCGGGGCGCGGGCGACGTGATCGGCGGTAAAGCGCCGTGGCGCAAACTCGGACGGTGTCCGTGCGACAGGCGCCGTGTGATCGCGGTCGGGCCCGCGGCCGACGGCTCGTCATCGACCTGGCGCGGGAGGCCGAGGACGCCCGCCTCGATCGCGGGCTCAGTTATCGCGGCCTCGGCCGAGCGCTCGGAATCTCCGGGGAACAGGCGGCGCGGATCTGCCGGGGCGAGTCGCCGGACGTGTCCCTGGTCCGAATCGCGGAGCTGCTCGAGGTTGTCGGGCTCGAGCTCGGCGCACGTGCCTTCCCGGGCTCCGTGCCCTTTCGTGATCAGGGCCAGCTGTCGCTGCTTGCACGATTCCGCCCGCGAGTCGCCGCAAGCCTGATCTGGCGACTCGAGCAGCCGGTCATCGCCCTGCCGGGAACGTCCGACCAGCGAGCCTGGGACGCATCGATCGGCGGGCCGGGCTGGTCGGTCGGCGTCGAAGCCGAAACCCACATCCACGACTCCCAGGCCGTCACCCGACGGCTCGCGTTGAAGCAGCGCGATGGCGACGTCGACGCCGTGATCCTGCTCCTGACCGATAGCCGCTGGCACCGCGATCTGGTGCGCGCCGCCGACGACCTCAGGGAGAGCTTCCCGGTGGCCGCCCGGGTCGCCCTCCGGCAGCTCGGAGACGGCAAGCCACCCGGAGGCAATGCGCTCGTGCTGCTCTGAACGCCCGGCTCGTGGCGGCCAGCCGCCTCCGCGATCCTCTGGCCTTGCGATCCAGGCCCGGGCTCGCCGGCCCCTTGTTGGGTGGTGCCGCCCTGCCTCCCACCGCCGTACGCCGCCAGCTCACGCCTCCCGCGCCGTTAGCCCGCGCGCCCTCGCGTGCGCCGTTAGCCCGCGCGCCCTGGCCTGCGCCGTTAGCCCGCGTCCCCTCAGCCCGGGCCTGCATCCGATGCAGTATCCGACCGCCGGAACGCCCTCGTGTCCTCCCGACGACAGCAGCAGCTGGTCCCGACCCCGATCGCCGGTGAATTGCTGCATCCGATGCATGAACGCGCCCGCGAGGGACGCTGCAGGGCAGTGGCCGCGCACGCCGCCGGTGGCATGCCACATCTAATGAAGCCGGCGCGGCGAGCACGGCCTGCGGGCGCGGCGAGCACGGCCTGGCTGTCGCGCCGCTGCAACGGGCTTCGCAACCGATCCGCAACCATCGCCGTCCGGCGGTGCTAGGATCGGGCCAATAGCGACTGCGGAAGCCGACTCCCGCCGCTGACCCCAGGGGTCGCGGCGCCACGCGCGGCCGGTCGGATGGCACGTCACGTGCAGGAGACCGACCGTCTGATGACCGCGACCACCACTCGTACCACGACCGCGATCGCGCACGCCCCCGTGCGTGCCCGCATGATCCGCACGAACCTCGCAACCGCCGAGCTCTACGAGGCCGCCGTCCGCGAGGGCGATGGCGTGATCGCCGCCGAGGGCCCGCTCGTCGTCCGGACCGGCAAGCACACCGGCCGCTCCCCGCTCGACAAGTTCATCGTCCGCGAGCCCTCGAGCGAGGCGAACATCTGGTGGGGCGATGTCAACCACCCCATCACGGAGGCGAGCTACGACCGCCTCCGGGCCCGCCTCATGGACTACGTGACGGACCGGACCCTCTACCGCCAGGACCTGTTCATCGGGGCGCACCCGGAGCACCGGCGGTCCCTCCGGGTCTACACGGAGACGGCCTGGGCGAGCATCTTCGCCCGGAACCTGTTCCGGCGGCCGACCCAGGCCGACCTCGAGGGCTTCGAGCCGAACTTCACGATCATCGACGTGCCGTCGTTCAAGGCCGATCCCGCGACGGAGGGCGTGCGGAGCGAGACTGCGATCCTGCTCCACCTCCAGCGGATGGAGATCATCATCGTCGGGACGATGTACGCCGGCGAGATCAAGAAGTCGGCCTTCACGGTCATGAACTACCTGCTGCCCGACGAGGGCGTCCTGCCGATGCACTCGTCGATCAACGTCGGCGCGAAGGGCGATCCGACGGTCTTCTTCGGCCTCTCGGGCACCGGCAAGACCACCCTGTCGGCGGATCCGCAGCGGAGCCTCATCGGCGACGACGAGCACGGCTGGGGCTCCGACTACACCTTCAACTTCGAGGGCGGCTGCTACGCCAAGACCATCCGCCTCTCGCCGATGTACGAGCCGGACATCTTCGCCACGACCCGCCGCTTCGGCACGATCCTCGAGAACGTCGACATCGATCCGGTCACTCGCGAGCTCGATCTGGACAGCGAGCGGATCACGGAGAACACCCGCGGCGCCTATCCGCTCAACTTCATCGGCAACGCCGACCCGACCGGGGTCGCGGGCACGCCCCGCAACGTCGTCCTCCTGACCGCCGACGCGTTCGGCGTCCTGCCGCCGATCTCGCGGCTGACCCGCGAGCAGGCCGCGTACCACTTCATCAGCGGCTACACGGCGAAGCTCGCCGGGACCGAGATCGGGGTCAAGGAGCCGAGCGCGACGTTCTCGGCGGGCTTCGGCGCGCCGTTCCTGCCCCGCCATCCGGGCGTCTACGCCCACATGCTGATTGACCGCCTCGAACACCACGATGTCCCGGTCTGGCTCGTGAACACCGGCTGGACGGGCGGGCCGTATGGCGTCGGTCGACGGATGGACATCAACCACACCCGGAACATGGTCCGGGCGGCGATCAACGGCGACCTCGCGACGGTCCGCTACGCCAAGGATCCGATCTTCGGCGTCGACGTCCCGACCGAGGTGCCGGGCGTCCCGGCGAAGGTGCTCATTCCACGCGAGACGTGGGCCGACAAGGCAGCCTACGACGCCGCCGCCGCGAAGCTCGCGGCCATGTTCCACGCCAACTTCGCCACCTATGCCGACGGGGTCTCGGAGGCGGTCCGGAAGGCCGGTCCTGCCGCCGTCGGCGGCGTCGATCTCGCCAGCATGCGCACGTCAGCACCCGGGGAGGGTTGATCGAGATGGGTCGCAGGAAGGTCACCGTCATCGGGGCGGGCAACGTCGGCGCGACGGCTGCCCAGCGGATCGCCGAGGCCGGCCTGGCCGACGTCGTCCTCGTGGACATCGTCGAGGGGCTGCCACAGGGCAAGGGCCTCGACCTGGCCGAAGCCGCGCCGGTCGTCGGCCACGACGCTCGGGTCCTCGGCACGAACGACTATGGCGACACCACCGGCTCTGACATCGTCGTCGTGACATCCGGGCTCGCGCGTCAGCCGGGGATGAGCCGCGACGACCTCATGGCCAAGAACGCCGGCATCGTCCGATCGGTCGTCGAGCAGGCCGCGAAGCATTCGCCCGACGCGATCCTCATCGTCGTCACGAACCCGCTCGACGCGATGTGCCACGTCGCGATGCAGGCCTCCGGCTTTCCCCGCGAGCGCGTGATCGGCATGGCCGGCGTCCTCGACTCGGCCCGCTTCCGGGCCTTCATCGCGATGGAGCTCGGCGTGTCGGTCGCCGATACCCACGCCTTCGTCCTCGGCGGCCATGGCGACACGATGGTCCCCCTGCCGCGCTACTCGACCGTCGCCGGCATCCCGATCACGGAGCTGCTGAGCGCCGAGCGGGTCCAGGCGCTCGTCGAGCGGACCGCGAACGGCGGCGCCGAGATCGTGGCCCTGCTGAAGACAGGCTCGGCCTACTACGCCCCGGCCGCGGCGACCTTCGAGATGGTCGAGTCGATCCTGCTCGATCGGAAGCGCGTCCTGCCATGCGCCACGTACCTGACGGGCGAGTACGGCGTCGACGGGCTCTTCGTCGGCGTGCCGGTCGTCCTCGGAGCCGGCGGCATGGAGCGCGTCATCGAGATCAGGCTCAGCGCCGACGAGCAGGCCGCGTTCGACAAGTCGGCCGGCGCGGTCCGGGAGCTGGTGGCGAAGCTCTGAGCCGGTCCTCGCAGGACCTTCGGACCCCGCGAGCCGCCGCATCCCGCCTCTACACTCCCCGCCGTGACTCCGGCCGTCATCACGTTCGCGTTCGACCCTGTCCTGAAGCTGGGCGACACGGCATCGGTCCGCATCGAGACCCTCGCGCTCGCGGCGGTCCTCTTCTTGGGCCTGCTGTTCGCGGTCCGGATCGGGCGCCTGACGCCTGCGGTCGGACCGTATGTGCCCGCGCCCGGGCTGCGGCCGGACGACCTGATCTTCATCGTCGTCGGCTCGCTGCCCGGGGCGCTCGTCGGCGGGCGACTGGGCTACGTCCTCGCCCATTTCGACTTCTACTCGAGCCACGGGTCGGCGATCCTCGACCCCTCCCAGGGCGCCTTCGACCTCACCCTCGCGGTGCCGGGGGCCATCATCACCGGCGCGCTGATCTGCCGGCTCGTCGGGGCGCCCGTCGCCCGCTGGCTCCACGCCGCGGCGTTTCCGCTCCTGTTCGTCCTGGCTGCCGGGAAGCTCGTCGGTGTGCTCGGGGCGAACGGCCAGGGCGCCGTCTCGAGCCTGCCCTGGGCGACGGCCTATGCCGGCCCCGGTCCCTGGGATGCCCTCTCGCCCGACATCCCGTCACAGCCGTCGCAGCTGTACGAAGGGCTGCTCGTGTTCGGGGCGATCGTCATCCTCGTCGCCCTCTCGCGGCTGGAGGTCATCGCCCGGCGCGACGGTGGCGCGATGTTCGCGGCCCTGGGCCTCTGGGCGGTGGCCCGGATCATCGTCGGCTTCACCTGGCGCGACCCGGCCACCGTCGGACCCTTCGACACCGAGCAGGTGCTCGCGCTCGGGCTCCTGGTCGTCGCCGCCATCGGCTTCGTCGAGCGGCGTCAGGCCCGTGTCCGTTCCTTCGACGAGCCCGAGCCCGACCTCGACGAGGAGCTCGAGGAGTAGGCCGGGCGCGCCCGAGCGGTATCCTCTTGCCATGACACAGGTCGCCGAGCCCACGGCTGCCACGCCCGCCGCGTTGCTGGGCGAGCCGGTGCCGCACTGGATCAACGGTCGCCGGTCCGCCGGAACCTCGGGCCGTTGGGGGCCCGTGTTCGACCCGGCCCGCGGCGTGCTCGCCCGGGAGGTCGCCTTCGCCTCGATCGAGGAGGTCGATGCGGCGGTCGCCGCGGCCAAGGCGGCGTTCCCGGCCTGGCGGTCGACGTCGCTCTCGAAGCGGACCGAGATCCTGTTCCGGATCCGGAACCTCGTCGAGGCCCATCGGCGCGAGATCGCGGCCCATCTGACGGCCGAGCACGGCAAGGTCCCGAGCGATGCGCTCGGCGAGGTCGCTCGCGGCCTCGAGAATCTCGAGTTCGCGTGCGGCGTGCCGCACCTCATGAAGGGTGCCTTCAGCGAGCAGGTCTCCTCGGGGCTCGACGTCTACCAGATCCGCCAGCCGCTGGGTGTCGTCGCCGGGATCACGCCGTTCAACTTCCCGGCGATGGTCCCGATGTGGATGTTCGCGACGGCCCTGGCCTGCGGCAACACGTTCGTCCTGAAGCCGTCCGAGAAGGACCCGTCGGCGTCGATCTACATCGCCGAGCTGCTCCACGAGGCGGGCGTCCCCGACGGCGTCTTCAACGTCGTCCAGGGCGACAAGGTCGCCGTCGACCGGATCCTCGATCACCCGGACGTCGCGGCGGTGTCCTTCGTCGGCTCGACACCGATCGCCCGCTACATCTACGAGACGGGGACCCGGAACGGGAAGCGCGTCCAGGCCCTCGGCGGGGCGAAGAACCACATGGTCGTGCTGCCCGACGCCGACGTGGACATGGCGGCCGACGCCGCGGTCTCGGCCGGCTACGGCTCGTCCGGCGAGCGCTGCATGGCGATCGCGACGGTCGTCGCGGTCGGGGCCGTCGCCGACCCGCTGGTGGACGCGATCGCGGCTCGCCTGCCGAAGATCCGGATCGGGCCGGGGACGGATCCCGAGGCCGAGATGGGCCCGCTCGTCACCCGCCAGCACCGGGACAAGGTCGCGTCGTACCTCGATTCGGCGACCGCTCAGGGCGCCTCGGTGGTGGCCGACGGCCGCGAGCACGCGCTCTACCGGGAGTCCGACGGGTTCTTCCTCGGCACCTCTCTGATCGACCGCGTCCAGCCAGGGATGGACTGCTACCGCGACGAGATCTTCGGGCCCGTCCTGACGGTCGTCCGGGTCGATTCATACGCCGACGCGCTGCGGCTCGTGAACGACAACCCGTACGGCAACGGGACGGCGATCTTCACCCGCGACGGCGGCGCCGCCCGCCAGTACCAGTTCGACGTCCAGGTCGGGATGGTCGGCATCAACGTCCCGATCCCCGTGCCGGTCGCGTACTACAGCTTCGGCGGCTGGAAGGCGTCGCTCTTCGGCGACCTCCACATGTACGGCCCGGAGGGCATCCAGTTCTACACCCGGGCCAAGGTCGTGACCTCGCGCTGGCCGGATCCCGGCACGTCGAAGATCGACCTGGGCTTCCCGCGTACGCGCTAGGCGGTCCACCCCCGCCATGACGCTCGCGATCGTCGGCGCTCGCCTCCTCGACGCCCGCTCCGAGACGCCCCTCGACGGCGACACCTTGGTCGTCGGCGACGACGGCCGGATCGCGTCGATCGGCCGGGGGCGGGGGAGCGTTCCCGACGGGGCCACGATCGTCGACGCGGCCGGCGCGACCGTCGTCCCGGGCCTGATCGATTGCCACGTCCATTTCCTCGGCCGCCACGAGCGCCTCGAGGACGCGATCTCCCGGACCTACACCGAGCAGATCGGGGACAGCCTCGCCGCGGGCAAGGCGTTCCTCGAATCGGGCGTCACGACGATCCGCGACGCGGGTGGCGCGCCGGCCGGGCTCAAGCGCCTGTTCGCGGCCGGCTGGCCCGGCCCCCGCCTCCAGGTCAGCGTCTCGCCGCTGTCGATCACGGGCGGACACGGCGACGGGATGAGCCCGTCGGGCATCGTCCTCGACGGCGACCGCCCGATGACGGAGATCCCGCCCTCGCTCGCCGACGGGCCGGACGAGATCCGCAAGGTCGTCCGGGCCAACATCCGGGCCGGGGCCGACTGGATCAAGACGTTCTCGACCGGTGGGGTCTACTCGATGATGGACGCTCCCGGCGCGGTCCAGTACTCGGTCGACGAGATCCGGGTCATGGTCGAGGAGGCGCAGCTCGCGGGGATCCACGGGGTGCTGGCCCACGCCGAGAACGCGGCCGGGATCAAGAACGCGGTCCGGGCCGGTGTCCGCTCGATCGAGCATGGCGACGGCATCGACGACGAGGCGATCGACCTCATGCTCGAGCGGGAGGTCCCGCTCGTCCCGACATTCCAGATCTCCTACCGGATGCTCGAGCCGGACCTCGTGGCGCGGGGCATCACCCCGCCGTGGGCGGTCGAGAAGCAGACCGCGCTCATGGTTGGCCTCGACCGGAACTTCCGGCATGCCGCGGAGCGCGGCGTCCGCATCGCGATGGGCACCGACGGCGTCCGCGGCGAGCACCTGCCGCGCGAGCTGAGCCACATGGTCGACCACGGCCTGTCGCCGCTCGCGTCCCTGCGGGCCGCGACGATGGAGGCAGCGCGGCTCCTCGATCTCGGCGACCAGGTTGGGACGATCGAGGCCGGGAAGCTCGCCGACGTGATCCTCGTCAACGGCGATCCGTTGACGGAGCCCGGGCTGTGGTCCGATCCGGCCCGAGTCGTCGCGGTCGTCCAGGCCGGAAGGCTCGTCGCCGACCGTCGATGACGACCCTCGCCCGCCCGGCGGACAACGCGTCTGCGGCCCTCGCCCGGCATGGGCCGGATCACTGGCACCCGCGTCCGACCCTGGCGCGTGAGGACTACGCGTCCGCCGCCGTCTTCGAGGCAGAGCGCGACCGGATCTGGTTCGGCGGCTGGGTCTGCACCGGGCGCTCCGAGGACGTCGCGACGTCCGGGGACTATCTCGTGCGCGACATCGCCGGCGAGTCCATCGTCGTCGTCCGGAACGCCGACGGGGAGCCGCGGGCCTTCTACAACGTCTGCGCCCATCGCGGCACGAAGCTCCTCGACGATGGCGCCGGCCATGCGAGCCGGGCCATCAAGTGCCCGTACCACGCCTGGTCGTTCGACCTCGACGGGCGGCTCATCGGGACGCCCAACGTCCACGAGGACGAGGCCTTCGATCGGGCCGAGCATCCGCTCCACGGCATCCGGGTGGGCGAGTTCGACGGATTCCTGTTCGTCTCTCTGGCCGACGACGTCGAGCCGCTCGCCGAGTCGCTCCTCGTCGGCGCCGAGACGATCGTGGGCTTCGAGCGCTACCGGATGGCCGAGCTCCGGCCCGCGCGCCGCATCGACTACGACGTCGCCGCGAACTGGAAGGTCATCGTCGAGAACTACAACGAATGCCTCCACTGCCCGACGGTCCATCCCGAGCTCGTCGCGCTCGTTCCGCTCTACCGCAAGGGCGAGGTCTGGAGCGACGAGACCCCGGACGGCGGCAACCTCATGCGCGATGGGGCGACGAGCTTCACCGTCACCGGCGGATCGAACCTGCCGCCGTTCCCCGGCCTGTCGGAGATGGATCGCCGGACCTACTACGGGACGTTCCAGTTCCCGAACCTGATGGTGAACCTCCACCCCGACGCGATGATGACCTACCGCCTCGAGCCGATGGGACCGGCCCGGACGCGGGTCATCTCCGAGTTCTACTTCCGTCCGGAGACGATCGCCGATCCGGCGTTCGATCCGTCGCCGGTCGTCGACCTGTGGGACACGATCAGCCGCCAGGACTGGGTGATCGTCGAGCGGGCCCAGCGCGGCGTGTCGTCGCGCGGGTTCCGCGGCGGGGTGTATCCCCGGAACGACCGCCTCGCCTTCGACTTCGACGAGCGCTGGCGCCTCGCCATGGGCCGGCCGCTCGTCGGCTGACGGACCTCAGGCGCGCCTGACGCTCACTCGCAACGGCCAGCGCGCCGGGCGCGGTTAGCCTGTGATGCGCCGGCCGTGATCCTCGGAACGCTCCGAGCCACCGCCTCGGACGTACCTGGGAGGCCCAGATGCTCTGGACCCTGCTCGTCTTCCTGCTCGTCCTGTGGGTGCTCGGCCTGCTCACGAACGTGGTCGGCGGGCTCATCCACATCCTGCTCGTCCTCGCCGTCATCGTCCTGCTCTACCAGCTGCTGACCGGCCGCCGCGTCACGTAAGCGGCGTCGGCGGCGCCCTGGGGTCAACCCTGTCGGCCCACCGCCAGCAGCGCCAGGTCGTCCGCCGGCTCGGCCGCTCCCCGGAACGCCGAGACGGCCGAGGTGATCGCGTCGACGAGGTCGTCGGGCGTGGGACCGGAGCCGCGGACGGCCTGGAGCAGCCGCGCCTCGCCGAACCGTTCGCCGACCGGACTGGTCGCGTCGATGACGCCGTCGGTGTAGGTGAGGAGCCGGTCGCCCAGCCCCAGCCGCAGCCGGATCGGCTCGAGATCGAGCTTCGGGAACGCCCCGACGAGCGGCCCGCCACCCTCGATCCAGCGCGGCTCCGAGCCGTCGGCCGGGACCAGGATCGGCCGTTCGTGGCCGGCGTTCCCGAGGACGACCTCACCGGTCCCGAGGTCGACGATGCCGCACAGGACCGTGACGAACAGGCCGGTCTGCCGCTCCGTCGCGAGGATCGCGTTCGTTCGCTCCAGCGCCTCGATCGGGGAGCCCGAGCGGTCCATCGCCGTCCGGACGATCGGCCGCACGAAGGCCATGAGGAGCGCGGCCGAGATGCCCTTGCCGGTGACGTCGGCGATGACGAGGCCGAGGCGGCGTGACGGCCGGCCGTCGGGCTCGAGGATCGTGAACGCGTCGAGGAAGTCGCCGCCGATCTCGCGGGCGGGCTCGTAATCCCAGGCGAGGTCGAACTCGCCGAGGTGCGTCTCCGTCAGCCCGACGAGGACCCGCTGAATCCGCTGCGCCGCGCGCAGCTCGCGATCGAAACGATCGAGGCGCTCTCGCTCGTCGCCCGCCGTCGGCTCAGCCTCCCCGGATCGCCGCCATCGCGGCATCGACCGACGGATCCGTCGCGAACAGCCGGCTCATCCCGGTCCGGTCGAGCACTCGCTGGACCGCGTCCTGCGTGTCGACGAGCCGGACGTTCGTCACGTGGCCGGACTCGCCGCCCATATCGTGGAAGACCTGCCAGCCGGCCTCGAGGTCCGGCGCGGCCTCGCCGCGGAAGATCCGCTCGGCGGCATACAGGGCGACGAGGCCCGACGAGGCCATGAATGTCAGGCCGCCGAGATCGATCACGCAGCCGATGGCGCCGCCGGCATAGCACGATTGGATCGTCCCGATGAGCGCCTCGAAGTTGGATGCGTCGAGCTCGCCGGCCAGCGTCACGAGCGCGATCGCGGGCTCGCCGCGATGCTCGGACGCGATCGACATCGACATCGGTCAGCCCTCCTCGGTCGCCCCGTCCGCGCGGCGGACGAGCAGCAGCTCGTTGCCGCCGTCGGGTCGCGGTCGATGGTGCAGCGCGTCGGTGCCCGAGCGCATCAGGTGGATGCCCATCCCGCCCGGCCGGCGTTCTCGTGGCGACATCGAGAGGTCAGGGCCGGCCGCCGAGGTCGGGTCGAAGGCCGCGGCCCGGTCGAGGATGCGGATCTCGACCCGTCCCTCGCGGAGCTCCGCGCTGAGCTCGATCTCATCGCTGCCGGCGCGACCCGGTTTCGGGCCGCGTCCGTGCAGGATGACGTTGCAGACCGCCTCGTCGACCGCCTGGACGAGGTCGGCGGTGACGCCGGGCGTCGCGCCGAACGCGCCGGTCGCCTCCCGGACGAACGACCGGACCTCCGCGAGGTGACCCGTCTCGGACGGGATCCGGAGCGTGCGCCGCGTCGGCGTGGAGGCCACGACCGTCGTCAGGCCAGCCGCGCGTAGTCGGCGGTCGAGCGCTTCAGGAACCGGCCGGCGCCCTGGCGGCCCTCGAACCGGCCGCTCCGGACGACGACCGAACCGCGGCTCATCACGACGTCGGAGCCACCCTGCACGGAGCGGCCCTCGTAGCACGAGTAGTCGACGTCCATGTGGTGGGTCTTCGCCGAGATCGTGTGCTTCCGGTTCGGGTCGTAGACGACGAGGTCGGCATCGGCGCCGACGGCGACCGCGCCCTTGCGCGGCCAGAGGCCGAACAGGCGGGCCGGGGCGGTCGAGGTGATCTCGACCCAGCGCTCCTTTGTCAGGTGCCCGCCGACCACGCCGCCGTCGTGCAGCAGGTCCATCCGGTCCTCGACCCCCGGCAGCCCGTTCGGGATCTTCCGGAAGTCGCCCACGCCGAGCTCCTTCTGGCCGTGGAAGTCGAACGGGCAGTGGTCCGTGGAGACGACCTGGAGATCGTCCTTCAGGAGCCCCTTCCAGAGTTCGTCCTGGTGGCCGGCCTTCGCGTCGCGGAGCGGCGGCGAGCAGACGAACTTCGCGCCCTCGAAGCCGTGGCCGAGGTCGTCGAGCGAGAGGAAGAGGTACTGCGGGCAGGTCTCCGCGAATGCCGGCAGGCCCTCGTCGCGGGCCATCCGGACGGCGTTCAGGGCCTCCTTGGCCGAGAGGTGGACGATGTAGACGGGTACCTTCGCCGCCTCGGCCAGGCGGATCACGCGATTCGTCGCCTCGCCCTCGAGGACCGAGTAGCGAGCGAGCCCGTGGCCGATCGGGTCGGTCGTGCCGGCGGCGACCGTGTCGGCGGCGATGACGTCGATCGCCAGGCCGTTCTCGGCGTGCATCATGATCAGCCCGCCGTTCCTGGCGGTCCGCTGCATCGCCCGAAAGATCGCGCCGTCGTCGCTGTAGAAGACGCCGGGGTACGCGGTGAACAGCTTGAAGTCGGGGATCCCCTCGGCGACGAGCTGGTCCATCTCCGCGAGCGACTCGTCGTTGACGTCGCTCATGATCATGTGGAAGCCGTAGTCGGTGACGGCGTTGCCCTCCGCCAGGGCATGCCAGGCATCGAGCCCTTCGCGCAGGCTCCGGCCCTTCGACTGGACCGCGAAATCCACGATGGTCGTCGTCCCGCCGAAGGCGGCCGCGCGGGTCCCGGTGAAGAAGTCGTCCTTGGCGAAGGTGCCCCCGAACGGCAGCTTCATGTGGGTGTGGACGTCGATGCCGCCGGGGATGACGTACCTGCCGGTCGCGTCGATCGTCTCGTCGGCCATCGTCGAGGCGGCGAGCCCGGCCCCGACCCCGACGATCCGCTCGCCGTCGACGAGGACGTCCGCGGGGTACGAGCCCTCGGCGGTGACGACCGTCCCGTTCGCGATCAGGGTGCGCATCGGTCCTCCCTTCGATACGCCCGCCATGCTAGCCCGCGGGGGTTGGGAGGATCAGAGCGGGAAGTGGACGGCGAGGCTCCCGACGAGGCCGAGATGGAACGCCCAGGCGTAGGCGCTCCCGGTCACGGCGAACAGGGACATGACGAACGCGGCGAACGACACGGCCCGGCGACGTCGCCGCTCCCGACGGGCGGCCGGGCCGTCGATCTCCCACCACGGGTCGCGACGCGCTCCGAACCAGCCGAATGGCATGGGGCACCTCCACGCAATCAGTGGGGTGGAGTCTGGTGGAGTCGCCCCGCGATGTCCCTAGGACTGGAGTCCCAGTACGTCCCGGACCGGCGCGGCCGGGCACCGGGCCGACCCTCGGCGGGCTCGGCGCCGGTGCCGGTGCCGGTCGGTCACTTGGCCGCCGGCTTGGCCTTGCTCTGCTTCGGCTTCTTGGGGGTCTTGGCCTTCTTGTCCACCGGAACCTCCTGACGGGTTGCTCGGATCGAGCCGCCCCGATCCTAGCCCCGAACGGGCTCAGGCCGCGACGGCTCCGCGCAATGCCGGGATGACCTCGGCGCCGATGCGGTCGAGCTGCTCCCGCTCGTCGCCGTTCATCAGGTAGACGTTGAACTGGTCGACGCCGGCGGCCTCGAGGAGCCGCAGCTTCTCGATCACCTCGGACGTGTCGCCGAGGACGCAGAAGCGGTCCGTGACCTCGTCGCCGACGAAGCCCGCGTTGGCCGAGCCGACCTCGGCGTGGTGGTGGTAGTCGTAGCCGGTCCGGTCCCGGATGTAGCCCGTTAGCGCGTCGGGCAGCTGCTCGCGCGGGTACCTGTTCACGAGGTCGACGACGTGGTTCGAGACGAGGGCCGGGAACCAGCGGGTCCGGTCGCGGCCCAGGTCGCGCGGCCCGATGTGGAGCGGCGCCGCGGCCTGGACGCGGAGGCCCTCCCGCGGGCGGCCCGCGGCGACGGCCGCGTCCTTCGCCTGGCCGGCGAACCAGGCCACGAGGTCCGGGTCGGCCAGCTGGAGGATCACGCCGTCGGCCACGCGACCGGTCATCGCCAGGGCCATCGGGCCGTAGCCGGCGACCCAGA
Source organism: Candidatus Limnocylindrales bacterium (assembly GCA_035308445.1). GTDB lineage: Bacteria > Chloroflexota > Limnocylindria > Limnocylindrales > CSP1-4 > UBA5189. The sequence goes on from DATGGQ010000026.1 coordinate 160,454, forward strand.
TCGGGAGCTTCCACTTCCCCGACCAGGGCAGCTCGAGCTCGGTGCCCTCGTAGACGACCCCGCGGCCCTCCACGAGGTCGCGGATGACCCGGATCGCCTCCTCGGTGTTGGCCAACGTGATCGGCGGCTTGCCGAGGACCCGCCGGGCGGAGTCGCCGCGGCCGATGCCGAGGTCCATCCGCCCGCCGCTCAGCTCGTCGAGCGTGGCCAGCACCGACGCGGTGACGCTCGGCTCGCGCGTGCCCGGGTTCGTCACGCAGGTGCCCAGGCGGAGGCGGCTCGTGTGCTCCGCCATGAGCGTGAGGAGCGGGTACGGCTCGCGCCACAGGACGTGCGAGTCGAAGAGCCAGGCGTAGTCGAATCCGGCCGCCTCGCCGGCCTGCGTCAGCTCGATCGTCGCGGCGATCGAGTGCTCGGGCTTGAGCGTGAACCCGAACTGCATCGGTCGAGTCCGCCGGCTGACGTCAGGGCCGGACGAGGTCGTCGTAGGCGTCGGGCCGCCGATCGCGGAAGAACTGCCACGTCTGGCGGACCTGCTGGATCACGTCGAGGTCCATGTCCCGGACGATGAGCTCCTCGTCGTACGGCGAGCCGACCGACCCGATGAACTGGCCGCGCGGATCGCAGAAGTAGCTCTGGCCGTAGAAGTCGTCATCGCCGATGTCGGCCTCGATGCCCACCCGGTTGATGGTCCCGACGAAGTAGCCGTTGGCGACCGCGTGGCTGACCTGTTCGATCCGCCACAGGTACTCGCTCAGGCCGCGCGAGGTGGCCGAGGGGATGAACACCATCTCGGCGCCGTTCAGCCCGAGTGCGCGGGCGCCCTCCGGGAAGTGGCGGTCGTAGCAGATGTACACGCCGACCTTGCCGACGGCGGTCTCGAAGACCGGGTAGCCGAGGTTGCCCGGCCGGAAGTAGTACTTCTCCCAGAAGCCCTTCACGTGGGGGATGTGGGTCTTGCGGTACTTGCCGAGGTACGTCCCGTCGGCGTCGATCACCGCGGCGGTGTTGTAGTAGATGCCCGAGGCGGTCTCGTCCTCCTCGTACATCGGCACGACGAGGACCATCCCGGTCTGCTTCGCGAGGTCCTGCATCCGCTTCGTCGTGGGGCCGTCCGGGATGTGCTCGGTGTAGCTGTAGTACTGCGGGTCCTGGACCTGGCAGAAGTAGGGCCCGTAGAACAGCTCCTGGAAGAGCATGACCTGGGCGCCCTGGCCGGCCGCGTCGTGGGCCACCTTCTCGTGCTTCTGGATCATCGACTCCTTGTCGCCGGTCCAGCTCGCCTGCAGCAGTGCCCCTCGAACGTTCCTCGGCATGACGCTCCTCGCAAGCGTGGCGCGGTCCGAATCGCGCGGTCCGACCGGAGAAGGGGAGAGGGTACACCCGGGGTTCGGCCGGGCCCGGGCTTTACGAGAGCCTTACGATTGCCGCCGCCAGGGTCGCGGACGGGCGCCGGCCAGGGGGCTACGGTCGGACCGACTCATCCGGGCGACGACCTGGACACCAACGGAGGAGCACCGATGCGAACGCCATGGCTTCGGCCGAAGCGCCTTGCCTTCGCCGGCCTGACGATGCTGGCCGCGCTGGCCCTGCCGGCCACCACCCTCGCCGCCACGATCACCGGCACATCCGGCAACGACACGCTCACCGGGACGGCCGGCGCGGACTGGATCTACGGCCTCGCCGGCAACGACACGATCTATGGCCTCGCCGGCGACGACCACCTGTACGGTGGCCTCGGCAGCGACCACATCTACGGCGGGTATGGCGCCGACGTGATCGTCGGCGGGGCCGGCAGCGACGTGCTGAGCGGCGGGCCCGGGCCGGACGCCATCTCGGGTGGGTCGGGCAACGACCTCATCTACGGCGGCGACGGCAACGACGTCATCGTCGGCGGGTCGGGCCACGACATCATCTACGGCGGCTACGGCAACGACGTGATCGTGGTCGGCGGCGACGACACCGGCGACGCGGTCCACTGCGGACCCGGCTGGGACGTGGTGTACGCGGGTCGCTTCGACATCGTCGACAGCAGCTGCGAGCGGGTGATCCGGAACCTCGAGCCGAGCTGAGCCTCGAGCGGCCCCGTCAAGTCGGCGCCGGCGTCTTCCGCCGGCGCCGATTCGTTCTCCGGATCGATCGATCAGGCCGTCGTCGCAGGGCTCGGCGGCGTTGGGTGGAACCGACCGCACGTCCCGGCGCCGACGACCCCACCCACGATCGGGAAGGCCAGCCCGACCGGCGACGTCGCATCGACGAGCCCGAACTGGCCGAGCGCGATCGCGAGGCCGGCGCCGCCCAGGAGCCCGAACAGGACCGCGACCCCGAGCAGGAAGCAGCCGCCGCTCGAGCGGGCGAGCAGCCCGATGGCGATCAAGCAGACCACGAACAGGAGCAGGCCGCCGCCCCCGAACACCGTGAGGATCGGGTTCACGTCGTCGAGGACGATCACGATGCTGCCGGAGCAGCTGCCGCTGTCACCGGACGCCTCGCCCGCGACGTAGAACCGCGCTCCGAGGATCGCATACGTCTGGACGCTCAGGCCGTCCACCGAGCCGGAGGTGTCGCCGTCGCCATCGCCCTCGGCGATCGGCAGCGACAGGCCGCCGAAGGCATACGCCCGGACGACCGCGTGCTTCATCGCGACCGTCGACTCGCCGCTGCCGCCGGCCGTGTCGGTCGAGAGCATGTGCCATTCGGTGTCCGTGGTCAGGTCGGACGTCGAGTTGGACGACGTGGTCCCTGTCGCCGTGCAGGGCCCGGTGATGGTCGCCGACGCGACGACGGGGTACACCAGCGCGAGCATGCCGAGGAGCCCGATCGCGACGAGTCGCCGGGCAAATGCATAGACCTCTGGAAGCCCTCCCTCGCCCGCGAGCGTACGGCGCGGCAACCGGCGTCAAGGGGGCGTGGTCTAATGGCGGACGGAGGCAAGCCATGACCGTTGAGACCCGTCCGACCTCGATGACCAGCGACGAGATCGTCGCCCTCAGCCGCGAGCACACGTTCTTCTCGTGGTCCGTCCAGGGCCAACTCGACCCGATCGCGATCGACCGCGCCGAGGGCGTCTACCTGTACACGCCGGAGGGCAACCGGATCCTCGACTTCAACAGCCAGCTGATGTCCGTGAACATCGGCCACGGCGACCGCCGGGTGATCGACGCGATCACGGCCCAGGCGATGAAGCTCCAGTATGTCCAGCCGGCGTTCGCCACCGAGATCCGGGCCCGCCTCGGCGAGAAGCTCGCCGAGATCCTGCCGGGCGACCTCGACAAGGTCTTCTTCACGCTCGGCGGGGCGGAGGCGATCGAGAACGCGATCAAGATGGCCCGCCACTACACCGGCCGGACGAAGGTGCTGGCGCGCTACCGGAGCTACCACGGGGCGACCTTCGGGGCGATGACCCTGACCGGCGATCCGCGCCGCTGGCCGAACGAGCCGGGCCTCGTCGGCGTCGTCCGCTACCCGGACACCCATCGCTGGGGCGAGAAGGACCCGCGACCCGTCGAGGAGAGCCTCCAGGGCCTCGAGGACGTCATCCGCTACGAGGGTGCGCACACGATCGCCGCGATCTTCGCCGAGACGGTCGTCGGCACGAACGGCGTCCTGATCCCGCCCGACGGCTACCTCCAGGGCGTCCGCGAGCTGTGCGACCGCTACGACATCCTGATGGTCTGCGACGAGGTCATGGCCGGCTTCGGACGGACGGGCCAGTGGTTCGCGGTCGACAACTGGGGCGTCGTCCCGGATCTCATGACGATGGCCAAGGGCCTCACATCGTCATACCTGCCACTCGGCGCGGTGGCGATGAACCACAGGATCGCCGAGAAGTTCGAAACGATGTACTACAGCGGCGGCCTGACCTACTCCTCGCACCCGGTCTCGCTGGCGGCAGCGCTCGCCACGATCCAGGTCTACGAGGAGGACCACCTCATCGAGAACGCGCGGGCGATGGGCGAGATCATGCACGACTGGCACCGTCGGCTCATGGAGCGCCATCGCAGCGTCGGGACCGTGCGGAGCATCGGCCTGTTCGGCGTCATCGAGGTCGTCCGCAGCCGGAAGCCGTTCACGCCGATGGCCAACTACAACAGCACCAGCGACGAGATGAAGGCCATCTCCAGGTACTTCCGCGAGCACGGCCTGTACACGTTCGTCGCCAACCACATGATCCACACGAACCCACCGCTGTGCATCACCGAGGCCCAGCTGAACGAAGGGTTCGAGATCATCGATGCGGCCCTCGACATCGCCGACCAGGCGGTCACCGGCTAGATGGCGGCGGCGGTCGCGGCGGCGCCGTCGGTCGACATCGAAGGCAGGGCTCCCGGCCGCCGCCGGATCGCGCTCGCGTGGGTCGTCATCGTCCTCGCGATCGTCCTCGTCTGGGAGGGCGCGAAGTGGCTGTTCGGTGATCCGTGGCAGATCCAGACGTCCCTGCTCGGGCTGCCGATCAACATCGACCACGTCCCGCCGTTCAGGGCCCGCATCGCAACCGACCTGTCGCTGCCCCACGTCTGGAGCGTGATCGGCGCGTTCATCCTGCCGGCGCAGCGGAACGGGCCGCCGCTGGGCCTCATTCTGGCCGGGCAGGCCCTGTTCACGTTCCGCGAGGCGATCATCGGGTTCGCCTTCGGTGCGGCGCTGGGGCTGCTGCTCGGGATCGGGTTCGTCCATTCGCGGCTCGCCGAGCGGGCGTTCGTCCCGTACGTCGTGGCTTCCCAGACCGTGCCGATCCTCGCGATCTCGCCGCTCATCGTCGTGGCCACGAAGGCCGGCTGGGTCTCGGTCGCGATCATCTCGGCCTACCTGACGTTCTTTCCCGTGACGATTGCGGCCCTGCGCGGGCTGCGAGCCGCGGACCCGCATGCGTTCGAGCTCATGCGCTCCTACGCGGCGAGCCGGCGGGCGGTCCTGTGGAAGCTGCGCCTGCCGACCTCGGTGCCGTACCTGTTCGGGTCGCTGCGGGTGGCGGCCGCATCCGCGGTCATCGGGGCGATCGTCGGCGAGCTGCCGGCGGGGATCCCGGATGGCCTCGGCAGCGCGCTCCTGAACTACAACCAGTACTACTCGCAGGGGCCGGAGCGGCTGTGGGCCACGCTGATCACCTGCTCGATCGTCGGGCTCGGGGCCGTCGGGCTCGTGCGGCTGGCCGAAGATCGGCTGACCCGCAACCGGTATCGGCCGCTGGCCGCGAGCTGATGGCCCGATGACGACCCTCGCCCCGACCGACGCCACCGCCGTCGTCCGCGTCGCCGGCGTCTCGAAGACGTTCGGCGCCGGCGAGGGCGCCGTCACGGCGCTCGAGGGCATCGACCTCGTGATCCGGCCGGGCGAGTTCGTGTCCCTCATCGGCCCGTCGGGCTGCGGGAAATCGACGCTGCTCCGCCTGGTCGGCGACCTGACGTCACCGAGCCGCGGCACGATCGAGGTGAACGGCAAGCCCGCGCGTCGAGCCCGCCTCGATCGCGACTACGGCATGGTCTTCCAGGCACCGGTCCTCATGGACTGGCGGACCGTGGCGAAGAACATCGAGCTGCCGCTCGAGATCATGGGCTACCAGCCCGCCGATCGGGCCGCCCGCTCGGCGGACCTCCTGAAGCTCGTCGAGCTCGACGGATTCGGGGACCGCCACCCGTGGCAGCTGTCCGGCGGGATGCAGCAGCGGGTGGCCATAGCCCGAGCCCTGGCCTTCGACCCGAAGCTCCTGCTCATGGACGAGCCGTTCGGCGCCCTCGACGAGATGACCCGGGAGCGGATGAACCTCGAGCTCATGCGCATCTGGGGCCGGACGAGGACGACGGTCGTCTTCGTGACGCACTCGATCCCGGAGGCCGTGTTCCTGTCGACCCGCGTCGTCGTCATGTCGGCCAGGCCCGGCCGCATCGCGAAGGTCGTCGACGTCGACCTGCCCCAGCCCCGGGTCGTGGAGACCCGGGAGACCGCGCGCTACTTCGACCTCGTGACCGAGGTCCGCGAGGCGCTCCGCGGGCACGAGGGCGACGGCGGCGCGGTGCCCGCCGAGCGAGTTCGGGCCGAGGGGCTCGGTTGACCTCGCTGGCGATGCTGGCGCGGGTCCGCCGGGGGCGTGCCGCCGCGAGGGTGGACTGGCTGCCGCCGCTGCTCGTGTTCGTCGGCGTCCTCGTCCTGTGGGAGGCCTCGTTCCTGCTGCTCCAGGTGCAATCCTTCCTGATCCCGCGACCGAGCGAGATCTGGGCCTCGCTGATCAGCGAGGGCCCGACGCTTCTCCGAGGCGTGGCCTACACGGGGGTCGAGGCGCTCGGCGGGCTGGTCCTGGGGGTCGGGCTCGGGACGCTGGCCGGCCTGGCGACCGCCCGGTGGGCCACGGCGCGCAAGACGCTCGTCCCGCTCGGCAACGCGATGAGCACGATCCCGATCATCGCCTTCGCGCCGATCACGCTCAACTGGTTCGGTCTCGAGAGCCAGCTGCCGCGCATCACGATCGTCGCCCTCATGACGTTCTTCCCGGTGCTCGTCAACACCGTGCGTGGCCTGACGAACGTCGATCCGGCGGCCCTCGAGCTGATGACCTCGTATGGCGCCTCCGAGATCGCCGTGCTCCGCAGGCTGCGGATCCCGAACGCCCTGCCGTACTGGTTCACGGCCCTGAAGATCGCGGTCACGCTCAGCGTGATCGGCGCGGTCGTCGGCGAGTTCTTCGGCGGCCCGGCGTACGCCCTGGGGATCTACGTGACGAACCAGACCGGCGCGTTCCGCTACCCGAACGCCTGGGCCGCGATCGTCGTCGCCTGCCTGCTCGGCATCGGGATGTACCTCGCCGCCTCGGCCCTGGAGGCGGTGCTCATCCCCTGGCAGCGGCGTCGCGAGGCCGTCTCGGCCGAGTAGAAGTCGGCCGTCGGCGAGGTGCGCGGCGGCGTCGCCGTGCGCTATCGTCCGGCCCGAGGTGAGCCGGCGGGACGGTCCCGAGCCGGACGTGGAGGAGGAGTCCGGTATGACCATGCCCAGGCGTCTGGCCGGAGTCGGTGCGCTAGCGGCCTTCGCGCTCGCGATCGTCGGTTGCAGCGGGGCGGCCACGCAGGCGCCCCTGACCCCGATCAAGTTCCAGCTCCAGTGGGTCACCCAGGCCCAGTTCGCCGGCTACTACGCCGCGATCGACCAGGGCTACTACAGGGATGCCGGCCTCGACGTGACGCTCGTCATCGGCGGGCCGCAGGTCGACAACGTCCAGGTCGTCGCCTCGGGCGGCGCCGACATCGGCACGGCCTGGCTGCCGAACATGCTCCGCGCCCGAGAGAACGGCGCCGACCTCGTCTCGATCTCGCAGGTCTTCCAGCGGTCGGGGACCCGGATGGTGTCCTTCAAGGCCGCCAACATCACGAGCCCGGCGAGCATGGCCGGCAAGAAGATCGGGTCGTGGCTCGGCGGCAACGAGCCCGAGCTGTTTGCCGCCCTGACGAAGGCCGGCCTCGATCCGACCAAGGAAAACATCATCAAGCAGAACTTCGACATGTCGGGGCTGCTCAACGGCGATCTCGATGTCGCCCAGGCCATGATCTACAACGAATACGCCCAGGTCCTCGAGGCGAAGAATCCGGCGACCGGCCAGCTCTACACCCCGGCCGACGTGAACCTCGTCAACTTCAACGACCCGGCCGTCGGCACCGCGATGCTCCAGGACCAGATCTTCACCACCACGAAGTGGCTGACCACCGGCAACAACAAGGACATCGCGACGAAGTTCCTCACCGCCTCCTACCGTGGCTGGATCTACTGCCGCGTCAACCCCGACAAGTGCGTCGCCATCGTCCTGGCCAAGGGCTCCCAGCTGGGCGCCAGCCACCAGGCCTGGCAGATGAACCAGATCAACGGCCTGATCTGGCCGTCGCCTAGTGGCATCGGCCAGCTCGACATGAACGCCTACAACCAGACCGTCCAGATCGCGACGACCTACGGGATCCTGAAGGCCGCCCCATCGGCCGACGCCGTGAGAACGGATCTCTCGGCGGCCGCGCTCGCGGCCCTGCCGTCGGGCACGGACACCATGGGCGCGAGCTTCCAGCTCCAGACGATCACCCTCAAGGAGGGCGGCAACTAGGTCCGTCCTCGCCCGTTCGCCAGGCACGCGGCCCCCGGTATCGCTGGGGGCCGTTGCGATTCCTTCTTCGTCCCTCAGGCCCGCGCGTCGTACGCTCCCGCTCGTGACGGCTCCACCCTCATCAACCGGCGGTGCGGCCTACTGGGCACAGCCGGCCGCGGGGGCGGAAGGGAGCCTCGGCTCGGGGCCCGACGGCCTCGGCTCGGCCGAGGCCGCGAAGCGGCTTGCGAGCCGTCAGGCCGCCGGTCTCGGGGGCACCCGGCGGACGAGCGACCTCGCACTCCTCGCCCGCCAGTTCGAGAGCCCGATCATCCTGATCCTCGTCGTCGCGACGATCCTGTCGGGGGTCCTCGGCGATGCCACCGACGCGGTGATCATCCTCGCGATCATCGCCCTCTCCGGCCTCCTCGGGTACTGGCAGGAGCGCGGCGCAAACCGAGCGGTGGCGGCCCTCCTCGCTGTCGTCCAGGTCCAGGTCGACGTCCGACGCGACGGCCACGACACGAAGGTCCCGATCGACGAGGTCGTGCCCGGCGATGTCGTGCTGCTGAACGCCGGGGACGTGATGCCGGGCGACGGTCTCGTTCTCGAGTCGGGCGCCCTGCTCGTCGACGAGTCCGCGCTCACGGGGGAATCGTTCCCGGTCGAGAAGTCGCCGGGCGTCGTGGACGCCGCCACGCCGGTTGCGAAGCGAACCAACTGCGTGTTCCTCGGGACCCACGTCGTCAGTGGCAGCGGGACCGCGCTGATCGCCCGGACCGGTGCCGACACCGAGTTCGGCGGGATCTCCGCCCAGCTGAAGGCGCGACAGGCCCCGACCGGCTTCGAGCAGGGGATGACCGCGTTCGGATACCTGCTGCTGCGAGTGATGATCGTCCTCGTCGCCACGATCTTCGTGGTCAACGTCCTGCTGGCCCGGCCGCTCCTCGACTCGGCCCTCTTCTCGCTCGCGCTCGCCGTCGGCCTCACCCCGCAGCTGCTCCCGGCGATCGTCACGATCAGCCTCTCGGCCGGGGCCCGGCTCATGGCCCGCCGGAAGGTCATCGTGAAGCGCCTCGACGCGATCGAGGACTTCGGGGCGATGACGATCCTCTGCACCGACAAGACCGGGACAATGACGGCCGGCGAGATCGTGCTCCACGATGCGACCGATCCCGCCGGCGCCCCGAGCGCGGAGGTCCGTCGGCTGGCCTTCCTCAACGCCAGCCTCCAGCGGGGCTTCTCCAACCCGATCGACGCGGCGATCGTGGCGGCGAGGAATGGCACGTCCGACGCGGGCGGCGCGGTCGATGGGAACGCGGCGGCGGGCCCTGCGCCGGCCTCGACCGCCACCCGGATCGCCGAGCTGCCGTACGACTTCACCCGGCGGCGCCTGAGTGTGCTGGTCGACGACGGCGGCCGGCGCACGCTGATCACGAAGGGCGCCCTGGCCGACGTCCTCGCGGTCTGCACGGCCGTAGGCTCGGGCGACGGGCCGATCGCGACCGCCCAGGCGGCCGTACAGGCGCGCTTCCAGGACCTCAGCGCGCAGGGCTATCGCGTGCTCGGCCTGGCGACGAAGGCCATGCCCGAGGCGACCGCCATCAGCGTCGCGGACGAGGCCGGCATGACGCTCGTCGGCCTCCTGACCTTCCTCGACCCGCCGAAGGCCGACGCCGCCGGGACGATCGCCGACCTCGCGGCGTCCGGGATCTCGATCCGGATGATCACCGGCGACAACCGTCTCGTCGCGGCCCACGTGGCGGGGCTCGTCGGCCTCGACGGCCGGAACGTCCTGGCCGGCCCGGACGTCGACGCGGCCACCGATCCGGAGCTGGCGGCGAAGGCCGCCGGGGTCTCGGTCTTCGCCGAGATCCAGCCCCTCCAGAAGGAGCGGATCATCCGGGCGCTGCGGGCCGGCGGATCGGTGGTCGGCTACATGGGCGACGGCATCAACGACGCCCCGGCCCTCCACGCCGCCGACGTCGGGATCTCCGTCGACACCGCGGTCGACGTGGCGAAGGAATCGGCCGCGATCGTCCTCCTCGACAAGAGCCTCCAGGTGCTCCTCGATGGCGTCCACGAGGGACGCCGGACGTTTGCCAACACGATGAAATACGTCCGGGTGAACACGAGCGCGAGCTTCGGCAACGTCCTGAGCATGGCGATCGCCTCGGTCGTCCTGCCGTTCCTGCCGCTGCTGCCGGCCCAGATCCTGCTCATCAACTTCCTGACGGACTTGCCGGCGACGACGATCGCCACCGACAGCGTCGATCCCGAGCAGCTGGCGACGCCGCGGAACTGGAACATCGACTTCGTGCGCGACTTCATGATCGTCTTCGGGGTGATCTCGACCCTGTTCGACATCGTGACCTTCGTCACCCTGCGCCTCGGCTTCAACGCCGGCGAGTCGCTGTTCCAGAGCGGCTGGTTCGTCGAATCGGTCGCGACGGAGCTGGCCGTGCTGTTCGTGCTCCGGACCCGGCGCCCGTTCTTCCGGAGCGGCCCGAGCCGGCTGCTCGTGCTCAGCAGCGTGGCGCTCGCCATCGTCACGATCGTGCTGCCGTACAGCCCCGTGGCCGGGCTGTTGGGCCTCGAGCCGATCGCCCTGCCACTGCTCCTCGCGCTCCTCGGCATCACGCTGCTCTACGTCGTGGTCACCGACCTCGCGAAGAGCCGCTTCTTCACGGGCACGCGCGCGAACGCTTAGCGCCTAGCCGGCCTTGCCGGTCCCGAACTGGCGTGCTCTCGCCGCCGGCCAAATGACATCACCACCGGCTGAATCGCACCATAGCTGAACCTCCGCCGAAAGCGGTCGCGGTCGAGGGCGACGACGCGGCCAACGGCCCGGGCCGGTGTGCCGATCGGCTCTCGATCACCGCGCAGAATCCTCGTAGCGTCGACGCCGCTGGTCCTGGCGTGGGCTCGAGGCACACCGCCTCCGGATCGGCAGATCGGAGGCTCCTTCAATGGACTGGCCAACCGCAGCCGTACTCATCGCGGCCATCCTGGCAGTGATGGTGATCGCCAGTACCTGGCTCTCGACGCATGGGACCAAGCGGCCCGGCGATCGACCATGAGCGCCGAGGCGGCGAGCCTCGAGGTTGACTATCCGTCCGAGCTCGACCGGCTGACAACGCTGCTGCGGCTCCTGTGGATCATCCCGATCGCGATCGTGCTGAGCCTCCTCACCGCCACTGGCAATGAGGTCATCATCACCTCGACGGGCTCGACCGTCACGCGGACGACCGGCGGGATCGCCACCGGGTTGTGGCTGGCCACGATGCTGATGATCGTCTCGCGTCAGCGATATCCACGCTGGTGGTTCGACTTCGCCCGCGAGATCACGCGGTTCGAAGGCCGTGTCCTGGCTTATCTCGCCCTCCTCACGGATCAATATCCGTCGACGGTCGACGAGCAGGCTGTCCACCTCGAGCTTGCCTACCCAAGCGTCGAGGGGGACCTGAACAGGTGGCTGCCGCTCGTCAAGTGGCTCCTAGCCCTGCCGCACTACGTCGCCCTTTTGTTCCTCTGGGTCGGGGCGTTCATTGCGATCGTCGCGGCGTGGGTTGCGATCCTCGTCACCGGCCACTATCCGCGAACGCTCTTCGACTACGTCGTTGGCGTCGGCCGCTGGACGCTTCGGGTCGAGGCCTACGCCTTCCTGCTCGTGACGGACCGCTACCCGCCGTTCAGCCTCACATAAGCTCGCAGCTGCGCCTCAAGCGTTGGTTCGGCCCAGAGCAGCGCGAAGAACCATCTCGTTCGACGCGTCGTGCGCCGCAGAGAAGATCCGAGGGTCGAACGCCAACCAGCGAATGGCGAGGACGAGCGCAAGGCGTCCCGCGCGGCCGACCTAACGGTCCATGTGACCAGTAGGCCGCCCTTCGCTGGCCTTGCCGGTCCCGAATTGGCGATCCCCGGCGTCGCCGAGGCCCGGCATGATGTAGCCCCGGTCGTTCAGCTGGCGATCGAGCGCCGCGCAGTAGATCTCGACGTCCGGGTGCGCCTCGGTCACTGCCTGGACGCCTTCCGGCGCCGCGATCAGGTTCACGAGCTTGATCCGGACGGGGTGCACGGCGCCCCAGCGTTTCAGGACCTCGATGGCGGCCGTGGCCGAGCCGCCGGTCGCGAGCATCGGGTCGAGGATCAGGCAGAGGTCGACCGTCGCCGTCGTCGGCAGCTTGTTGTAGTACTCGACCGGCCTGAGGGTCCGCTCGTCGCGGAACAGGCCGAGGTGCCAGACCTCGGCGGTCGGCATCAGCTCGAGCATCGCATCGACCATGCCGAGACCGGCCCGCAGGATCGGCACGAGCCCGATCCGGTCGCCGAGCTCCTTCGCCGCTGTCGTCTCGAGGGGGGTCCGGACGTCACGGTCGTGGAGTCGGGTGTCGGCGAGGGCCTCGTAGCCGAGGAGCCACGACAGCTCGCGCACGATCTCCCGGAACTTCTTGGGCTCGGTCGTCTCGTCCCGCAGGATGCGCAGCTTGTGCTGGACCGCCGGGTGCTGCGAGACATGGAGCGTCGGCGGAAGCTGCATGAACGCACTCCGGGGCGGGGGTTCGCGGCGCATCCTAGCATTGGAGGATGAGCGCCCCATGGCCGTGATCGACGCCCCGTCCGAGCCCCGAAAGGGCCGTTCCGCGGCCCGTGCGCCGCGCCGGACAGCGGCCCCGATCCTCGTCCGCCAGGTCCGCAACGGCGTCGACGAGAGCGTCCATCGGGGCGACATCGTCGAGGTCGACGTCCGCGGCCGGGTGATCCGGGCGATCGGCGATCCAGAGGTCCTCGTGAACCTCCGCTCGGCTGTGAAGCCGTTCGGGACGATGGCCCTCCTCGAGGCTGGTGGCGAGAAGGCGTTCCAGCTCGAGCCGGCCGAGATCGCGATCATGTGCGCGAGCCATTCGGGCGAGGATCTCCACGTCCGGACGCTGCAGGCCCTCTATCGCCGGACCGGGGTCAGCCAGACCCAGCTCGGCTGTGGCGCGGCGAGCGCGCCGCTCGACAAGCTGACCGCGTCACGGCTCGCACGGGACGGGGAGCGGCCCGGCGCGATCCGCCACATGTGCTCCGGCTACCACACAATGTTCCTGCTGCTCGCCAAGCTCGGCGGCTGGCCGGCCGAGGAGTACTGGGCCGAGGACCATCCGACCCAGGCCGCGGTCCGCCAGACCGTCGCGAAGGCCTTCCGGACGACGCCTGCGCGACTCCGCACCGGCACCGACGCCTGCGGTGTCCAGACGTTCGCCTTCCCCCTGCGCGAGATCGCGTGGGCCTACGCGGTCCTCGCCGATCCGGGCTCGCTCCCGGGCGACGATCCGCGGATCGCGATGCGGCCCCATCTCGAGACGATCCGGCGGGTCATGCTCGCCAACCCCGAGATGGTCGGCGGGACGCGAGCGCGGCTCGATTCGTCGGTCATGAAGGCGCTCCCCGGGCGGGTCGTCGCGAAGGGCGGGGCCGAGGCGCTCCGGACGATCGGCGTCCTCCCGGGTCCGCGGGGCTCCGGGCAGTCGGCCACGGCCAGCGGCCTCGCGCTGAAGATCGAGGACGGCGACGGCTTCGACCGCGCCGGCTCGGCGGCGTTCGTCGAGGCGATCCGGCAGGCTGGCGTCCTCGACGGCCAGGCCCTCCGCGTCCTCGGGCTGTACCACCGGCCGCCATCGATGGATCCTCACGGGCGCGTGGCGGCCGAGGCGATCGCCGACTTCGAGCTCGCGCCGATCGGCGAGCTCATCCGGTAGCGGATGGCGATCGACCCGTATCGGACGCTCGGACTCCTCCCGGGGGCCACGCCGGCCGAGGTCAAGCGGGCGTACCGGCGACTCGCGAAGGCCTTCCACCCGGACTCGGCCGGGCCGGAGGCGCTGCCCCGGTTCCTCGCGATCCAGGAGGCCTACGAGCACCTGGCCACCGGCCGGAGCACCGGTCGGCGGGCGGGCTCGGCCGCGGCCGGGTTCGGGGGCGGGGGCGGGGCCGCGTCGGCCGCGGCGGGCGCGGGCCCGGAGCCATGGCGCGCGGACCCGTCGCGTGCCCGCGAGGCGCGGGAGCAGGCCCGGGCGCGGGCGAGGGGAGCGGGCGGCGCGGGGGCGGCCGCCGGGTCTCGTGGCGGGAGCGCCACAGGCACGCGAACGAGCGGTGGCGCCACGGGTGGCGGCTCGCGAACCGCCGGTCCGGGAGCCGCGGGCGGCTCGGGAGCCGCGGGTTCGGGAGCTGCGGGCGCCCCGCGACGCCGCGCGTCGCGAAAGGCCACGATGGGCTCGACCAGCTACGACGAGGCCCGCGAATCGACCGACCCGACCTGGGGCGGTGCCTCGTGGTACGGCCCGACGAGCGGGGAATACTGGCGGGTGAACCCGCGCGAGTACGCCGACCCCCGCAAGCACGGCCCGGAGTACCAGTCGCGGGCCAGGCGCCAGTCGACGACGACCGGCGAGGCCTGGGACGCCAGCGGCCCGGCCAAGCGCGCCACCGCTCCGGGCGGACCGGCCGAGCGCGCCTGGACCCCGCCGCCGCGGATGGACGCTCGGGCACACGCCGCGTCCGGCGACCGTGGGCTGGAGGACGATCCCGGGCCCGGCGAGGCGCTGGCGTCGCTTGGACGGCTGCTCGACACCGAGCCTCGCGACCCGGTCCGGCGGGCCGGTTTCGCGCTCCTCGCCTGGGCGCCCATCGGCCTCGCGAGCGCGGCCGTGATCGGCGCGGCGACCGGCTGCGCCAGCTTCTCGGCCGCGTGCACCGGGGCCGCGCCGCTCCTCCCGTGGCTCGCCCAGGCCGTGATCGTCGGCCTGCTGTTCCTGATCCCGATGCTGGCCCGGATCCTCGCCGCGGGCACGGCTGCGGTCGTCATCGCGATGGTTCCGCTGACCGGGTTGCTCATCGCCTTCGGCGGCAGCGGCGAGCCGGCCGCGCCCGTGATCCTGCAGGCCCTGCTCGCGATCGCCTGGATCGCCGGCGTCGCGATCGCGATCGCGGGCCTCATCCGCACGCGCCAGGCCCGGGCTGCGTGACGAGGTCCCGATGAGCCGGACGACCAGCGACCTGTCGCGCGCCGTCCAGGAGTACCTGCTGGCCCTGCGGGTAATGACGGGCGACGGCAACCACGTCACCGCGTCGCAGGTCGGTCGCCGGCTCGGCGTGAGCACGCAGGCCGCCAGCGAGATGTTCCGGCGGTTGGCCAGCGACGGGCTCGTGACCCTGGCTGAGGGGCGCGAGCTCCAGCTCACCGACGCGGGCCGGGCGGCCGCGGACGCCATCTTCCGGCGGCATGCCCTGTGCGAGTGGCTGCTGACCGAGATCGTCGGCCTGGGCTGGGCCGAGTCCGATCGCGAGGCCGAGCGCCTGCAGGCGGCGATCTCGCCGCGCGTCGAGGAGCGCCTCGACGAGCTCCTCGGGCACCCCGAGACCTGTCCCCACGGCAACCCGATCGACCAGGCGGCGTCCCGCCGCCGGCCAGCGGGCGAGCGCCTCTCCGATGCTCCGTCCGGGTCACACGTCACGATCTACCGGATCACCGAGGAGGCCGAGGAGGACGACGGGCTCCTGTCCTACCTCGAGGCCAGGGGGCTGCGGCCCGGGACCCCGGTCACGGTCCTGGCACGGTCGGAGTCCCTCGACTCGCTCACCCTCGACGGCCCGCTCGGGCGAGCCACGCTCGGGCTGCGGCCAGCATCGCTGATCCGCGTGCTCACGGGGGCCGCCGACCCGGCGCTGTTCCACCGGGTCCCTCGATAATTCCCGGATGAGCGACATCCGCGTCCGCATCGCCCCGAGCCCGACCGGGCCGCTCCACATCGGGACCGCCCGAACGGCCCTGTTCAACTACCTCTATGCCAAGCGGACGGGCGGCACGTTCATCCTCCGGCTCGAGGACACCGACGTCGCCCGGAGCACGACGGCCTTCGAGCAGGACATCCTCGGCGGCCTCGACCGGCTCGGCATCGTCTGGGACGAGGGCCCCGACGCGGCGACCGAGGAGGACCACGGGCCGTACGGGCCCTACCGCCAGCTGCGCCGCTCGGAGCGCCATGCCGCCGCTGCAGCGGATCTCCTCGCCCGCGACCTCGCCTATCGCTGCTACTGCACCCCCGACGAGCTCGAGGCCGATCGCCGGGCGCAGGAGGCGGCCCACGAGGCGCCCCGCTACGTCGGCCGCTGCGCCAACCTGACCGCTGCCGAGCGGGCGGGGCGCGAGGCGAGCGGCCGCACGGGGGCCATCCGCTTCCGAGTGCCGGCCGAGGTCATCCGCTGGGACGATCTCGTCCGCGGGCCCATCGAGATCGACACCGCGAACCTCGGCGGCGACTTCGTCATCGTCCGGAGCGACGGCACGCCGCTCTACCACTTCGCGGTCGTCGTCGACGACGCCGACATGGCGATCAGCCACATCATCCGCGGCGAGGACCACATCTCGAACACCCCGAAGCACATCCTCCTGTTCCGCGCGCTCGGCCGGGCCGTCCCGGAGTTCGGGCACCTGCCCCTCATCCTGAACCCGGATCGCACGAAGATGAGCAAGCGCAAGAGCCAGACCGCGATCTCCGACTACGTCGCCCAGGGCTTCGTGAAGGAGGGGATCGACAACTACCTCGCCCTCCTCGGCTGGTCGCCGGGCGGCGCGTCGGGCGACGAGGTGCTGTCGCTCGAGGAGCTCGGCCGCCGCTTCGACCTCGCCCACGTCCAGAGGGGCGGCGCGGTGTTCGATCGCGAGCGGCTCGAGTGGCTCAACGGCCAGTGGATCCGGCGCCTCGACCCCGATGACCTCATCGGCCGCCTGACGCCGTTCCTCGAGATCGCGAAGGAGGACGGCCGGATCGACCGCATCCCGAGCCCGGACGAGCTCCGGGCGCTCCTGCCGATCGTCCAGGAGCGGTTGCCCCGTCTCGACGCGATCGTCGACCTGGCCGGCTTCCTGTGGACCGAGCGGATCGCGCTCGACCGCGAGACGCTCGTGCCGAAACGCTGGGATCCGGCGACGACCCGTGACGGGCTCGGGGCCGCCCGCGGCGAGATCGCGAACGTCGGCGCTGTCTCGTTCGAGGCCGACGAGCTGGAGCCGCCGCTGCGCGCCCTGGCCGAGCGGCGCGGCTGGAAGGCCGGCGACCTGTTCATGGCAATCCGGGTCGCGGTCACGGGCCGGACGGCCACGCCGCCGCTCTTCGACTCGCTGGTCGCCCTCGGCCGCGACCGCGTCCTGGCCCGCCTGGACGCCGCGATCGCGGCGCTGGCCTAAGCGCTGGAAGGAGGCCGAGCGATGACCCACGCCGACGTGCAGGCGTGGCTCGACCGGTACGTCGAGGCCTGGGAGACGTACGACGAGGCCGCGGTCCGGGGCCTCTTCAGCGAGGACGCCGAGTACCGCTACCACCCCTGGGACGAGCCGGTCCGAGGGGTCGACGCGATCGTCCGCGATTGGCTGGAGCCGGGCGGCTCGGCCGACGGCCGCGATCAGCCGGGTACCTGGACCGCGCGGTACGAGCCTTGGATCGTGGAAGGCGACCGGGCGATCGTCATCGGCGAGACCGGCTATTTCGGCGATGCATCCCGCGCCACGGAGCTCCGGCACTACTGGAACTGCTGGCAGCTGGAGTTCGATCCGGACGGCCGCTGCCGCAGCTTCGTCGAGTGGTTCATGCAGCGACGGAAGGCGACCTGATGGCGCTGCTGGGTGACGTGCCGGTCTTCCCGATCCTCCTCTCGACCGACCTCGCGGCGAGCAAGGCCTTCTACGGCGGGACGCTCGGGCTGGAGCTCATCGACGAGCGGCCGGATCGGCTCGTCTTCCGGTGCGGCGACGGGACCCGGATCATCCTCTCGGCGAGCACCGTCGGGACGCGTGACAGCCAGACCCAGGTGACTTGGCGGGTCCCCGACATCCGGGCGGCGATCGCCGACCTGCGGGCCCGCGGCGTCCGGATGGAGGAGTACTCGGCGCCGGACCCCGAGACGGTCGACGGCGTCGCCGACATGGGCCACTCCTGGGCCGCCTGGTTCATCGATCCGAGCCGGAACGTCCTGTCGGTCACCCAGCCGAAGGGCTGAGCGCCGCGTGGCCAACCTCCCGGTTTCCGGCGCGCATCTGGGGCCGGCGCCGGGGGCGCCCGGCATCGGGCCCACGTGGGCGAGCAGTGCCAAGGACGCGATCGGGACCTCGCACTTCGCCAGCCGGGTCTGGTTCACGATCGGGCGGGGGATCCTGAACGAGGTCTACTGGCCAAGGGTCGACCGGCCTCAGACCCGCGACCTCGGCTTCATCGTCGCCGACGACCAGGGATTCTGGAGCGAGGTCAAGCGCGATGCCGAGCGCGAGATCACCCAGGCCGAGCCCGGTGTCCCGGCGATCCGCGTGACGCACCGTCATCCGAGCTACGAGCTGATCCAGCGAATCTGCGCCGACGACCATTCGGACGTCGTCCGGATCGAGGTCCGCCTCGGCGACCGGCGCTCGCATGCCGCGGCACCGCTTCGGCTGTACGCGCTCCTCGCCCCTCACGTCGGCTTCAGCGGTCTCCACAACCGGGCCTGGGCCGGCGACTACAAGGGCCGCCCGATGCTGTTCGCCCAGAAGGGCTCGACGTCGCTCGCGCTTGCGGCCGATCCGCGACCCGACCGACTCAGCGTCGGGTACGTCGGGGCTTCGGACGGCTGGCAGGACTTCGCCCAGAACGGCCGGATGACCTGGACCTACGATTCGACCGACGAGGGCAACGTCGCCGGCCTGATGGAGCTGACCCTCGATCACGACATCGGCCAGCTCGCGCTCGGCTTCGGCCAGCGACCCGAGGAGGCCGCCCTCCAGGCCTCCGCCTCCCTCGCCGCCGAGTTCGACAAGACGTGGCGCGAGTACATCGGCCATTGGCGTGACTTCATCGCCCACCTCGGCGCCTGCCCGGAGGGCGTGTCGACGGCGGACCACGAGCTCTACCTCACGTCGGCTGCGGTCCTCCGGTGCCACGCCGACCGGACTTCGCCCGGCGCCATCGTCGCGAGCCTGTCGATCCCCTGGGGCAACGCTGGCAACGACCTCGGCGGCTATCACCTCGTGTGGTCCCGCGACCTCGTCGAGTCCGCCGGCGCGCTCGTCGCCCTTGGCGCCCATGCCAGCGCTCGACGGACGCTCGCCTACCTTGTCGCGAGCCAGGAGCCGGACGGCTCGTGGCCCCAGAACCAGTGGGTCGACGGGATCGCCTACTGGAGCGGCCGGCAGCTCGACGAGGCCGCCTACCCGATCCTGTTGGCCGGAGCGCTGCGCCAGCACGGTGCGGCCCATATGCACGGCCTCGGCGAGGAGGGCGTCGCGACCTTCGAGCACCTCCTGACCGAGGAGGCGCTCGACCGGATGGTCGAGCTGGCTGCGGGCTTCATCGCCCGCTCCGGACCGGCCACGGGCCAGGACCGCTGGGAGGAGAACGCGGGCCTGACTCCCTCGACGCTCGCGCCGGTCGTCGCCGCGCTCGTCGTCGCCGCAGAGCATCTCCCGGCTCGCGCGGCGGCGTATGCCCGCGAGCTTGCGGACGACTGGAACGCGTCCATCGAGGACTGGACCTACGTCGCGGGCTCGCGGCTGGCCCGCGAGCACGGCGTCGACGGCCACTACATCCGGATCGCGTCGCCGGACGTCCTCGCCGGCGCGCCGGTGGCCTCGCCCGTACCGGTGCGGAACCGCCCGCCGGCCGCGTCGATGGTCCCGGCCGACGAGATGGTCGGGACCGACTTCCTGGCCCTCGTCCGGTTCGGGCTCCGGCGGGCCGACGACCCGCGGATCCTTGCGACGCTCTCGGTCGCAGATGGCGAGCTCCGGGTCGAGACCCCGGCCGGCCCGGTCTGGCGACGGTACTCGGGTGACGGGTACGGGGAGCACGAGGACGGCTCGCCATTC
The DNA here is from genome assembly GCA_035308445.1 of Candidatus Limnocylindrales bacterium. Classification (GTDB taxonomy): domain Bacteria; phylum Chloroflexota; class Limnocylindria; order Limnocylindrales; family CSP1-4; genus UBA5189. Next base: position 180,388 of record DATGGQ010000026.1, read on the forward strand.
GACGGCACGGGGGTCGGTCGGGGCTGGCCGCTCCTGGTCGGCGAACGCGGCCACTACGAGCTCGAGGCCGGGCGGGACGCGCGGCCGTACCTCGATGCGATCCGGGCCATGGGCTCGATGGGCGGGATGCTCCCGGAGCAGGTCTGGGACACCGAGCCGATTCCAGCGCGGGGCCTGGCGCCGGGCCGGCCGAGTGGCTCCGCGATGCCGCTCGCCTGGGCGCATGCCGAGTACGTCAAGCTCGTCCGCTCGATCGGCCTCGGCCATCCGATCGATCGGCCCGAGGCATGCTGGATGCGGTACGCCGGCGTCCCGCCGACCGCGACGCGGGCGACCTGGCGGTTCGACGCCGCGAGGCCGGCGATGACCGCCCGACGGACCCTGCGCCTCGAGGTCCTGGCGCCGACCCGGGTGCGCTGGTCGACCGACGACTGGGCGACGTTCGCCGACCTCGACGCCGAGGAGACCGGCCTTGGCGTGTGGATTGCGGACATTCCCGGCTCGGCAACACTGGACGCCGGCGAGGCCGTGGACTTCACCTTCTTCTGGCCCGAGGCCGCGCGCTGGGAGGGCCGCAACTTCCGGGTCGTCGTGGCGGGCTGATCCCGTGCCAAGCCTCGGGGTCGTGTTCGGCCCGGGCCGTCGCCCAGGCCGCGCTCAGCTTCCTGGCTCCGGCCTTCATCAGATGTGGCATCCGACCGCCGGACCACCCGGGCACCACGGAAAGCTTGCGCGGAAAGGCCTTCGAGGTCGAACGCTACATCTGCTGCAGCATCCGACCGCTGGGACGATCGGAACGGTCGATCGGTCGTCGCGAGGGCCGTGCCGCCGGTGCGATGCCACTTCTGCTGCGGCATCCGATTGCCGGGACGACCCGTTACGGACGACCGGTGGCCGCGAACGCGTTGGCGCCGGTGCGATGCCACATCTGCTGCAGCATCAGACGGCAGGACGACAGGAGCGGACGCGGAGCATGGCGTCGGACACTGAGCATGACGTCGGACACACAGCCGATGGGCTGAGCCAATTCCGCGTTAACAATCGTCCGTAGACTCGGGATCGTGGCCCGCACGATCCTCGTCGTCGAGGACGAACCGACCCTCCGGGAGACGCTCGCCGAGGCCCTCGAGGCCGAAGGCTTCCGGGTCGCGACCGCCGGCGACGGCGCCGCCGCCGTGGCGCTCTTCCGGGCCGAGCCGCCCGATCTCGTGCTCCTGGACCTCATGCTGCCGGAGCTCTCCGGGATCGAGGTCACCCGGATCATCCGCGCCGAGTCGACCGTGCCGATCGTGATGCTGACCGCGCGTGGCGCCGAGGTCGACAAGGTCGTCGGCCTCGAGCTCGGTGCCGACGACTACGTGACGAAGCCGTTCAGCCTGCGCGAGCTCACGGCCCGCATCCGGGCGATCTTCCGGCGCGGCGAATCCCTCGTCTCCGGGCAGCTGCCGCCGACCGTGGAGCTGGGACCCGTCCGCGTCGACGTCGCCGGCCATCGGATCCTGCGCGACGGCCGGGAGATCCCGGTCAAGCCGAAGGTCTTCGAGCTGCTCGCGTTCCTGCTCCGGCACCCGGGCCAGGTCGTGAGCCGCGACCAGCTCCTCGAGCAGGTCTGGGGCTACGACTACGCCGGCGAGACCCGGACGGTCGATGTCCACGTCCACTGGCTGCGGGCCGCGATCGAGCCGGATCCAGGCACGCCATCGATCGTGCAGACCGTGCGCGGGGTGGGCTACGTGCTCCGCCGACCGGGGGCGCCGGTCCCGGCCTGACCGGCGGCCGCGCCGCTCGGCGCCGGCCTACAGCCCGATCACGCGTCCGCTGGAGCCCACGAGCGGCCAGTCCTCGCCTCGTGGCTCGACGATCCGTGACACGTCCGCGAGCACGTCCGGGTAGAACCAGCGCAGCGCCTCGACGACGCCGTGCTCCTCGACGGGCGGCACGACGATGTCGGCGGCCCGGCGAACCTCTTCGGGTGCGGAACCCATCGCGGCCGAGCGGCCGGCCCGCAGCAACATGCCGATGTCGTTGCGGGCGTCGCCCACGGCCGCGGTCCGCTGGACCGGGATCCCGAGCGAGGTCGCCAGCCACGTCAAGGCACTGCCCTTGTCGACTCCGGGCGCGAGGACCTCGACTCCGAACAGGTCGTTCCAGGTGACCGTGGCCCGAGCTCCGAGGCGGTCCTGGAGGCAGCGGCGGATCGGGTCGTGGCGCTCCGCGGTCGTGGGCAGGAACACGCGGTAGGCCGGCTCGTCAGCGAGCCGGGCGAGGTCGGTCACGTGCTCGAGGAGACGGCCCTCGCCCCGCGCTGGCACGGCGGTCGGCGTCCACTCGGGCAGGCACTCGACCCGGTATCCGGCCGCGACGGCGACCACGGCATCGAGCCCGAGCTCGTCGGCGATCGAGAGCACGTCGAGGTAGGTCGTCGCCGACAGGCCCTGGGCGAGGTGCACCTCGCCCGATCCCGGGTCGATCACGAGCGCGCCCTGCATCGTGATCTGCGGGCCGTGCAGGCCGAGGAGCCGGACGAGCTCGGCGAGCCCGCTCCATGGCGATCTCCCCGTGGCGAGGACGACCCGAAGACCGGCGGCGGTCAGCAGGTCGATCGCCCCGACGGCGAGGTGGTCGAGGATGCCGCGGTCGTCGACCAGGGTGCCGTCGACGTCGAGGACGAGGAGCCCACGCGGGACGGCGAGCGAATCGATCCGTCGGCGGGCCGGCTCGAGCGCGGGGTCCTGCGCGACCCCGAGGCCCGGGCCGAGGAGGATGACGTCAGTTGGCGTAGAACGCGCGGTGGCGAATCGGGATGGCATGCGTGGCCTCCGCGATCGGGTTGGGAGCGCTCGACGAACCGGCCATCAGCCGCCGGCAGCGGGCACAGGCCATGACGATCCGGCGTCCGCCCGGCTCATGGATCGGCACGATCTCCGACGACGGGCGATAGCGCCCACACGAGTCACAGTCCATGGCTCGACTCCCCTGGCTGTTCGATCCGGCGATCTGATCTCCTGCGCGATGGCGGGGTGGTTCGCCGAGCTCATTCAGCGGCTCCGACGTTTCGAGCGCGCGAACGGAAGGTCAGCGGCGCGGAAACGTCCCGTTCCCGGCGCGAGCCCTCAGGCCGCGGCTGACGAGGCCATGGCTCCGGTATCCTTCGCGTTCCCATGCGCCTCAGCGAGCTGTTCTTCACGTCCCTGCGGGACGACCCGGCCGAGGCCGAGATGCCGTCGCATCGCCTGCTGCTGCGGGCGGGCTACGTGCGCCAGCTCGGCTCGGGCATCTACTCGCTGCTGCCGCTCGGGTTCCGCGTCAGCCAGCGGGTCGAGCAGGTCATCCGCGAGGAGCAGGACCGGATCGGCGGCCAGGAGATGGAGATGCCGGTCGTCCATCCCGCGGAGGTCTGGAAGGACAGCGGGCGCTACTACAAGATCGGGCCGGAGCTGGTGCGGTTCAAGGACCGCGGCGAGCGGGACATGGTCCTGGCGATGACCCACGAGGAGGTGGTCGCGCTGCTCCTGCGCGACATCGTCCAGAGCTACCGCCAGCTGCCGATGATGGTCTACCACTTCCAGACCAAGTTCCGGGACGAGCCCCGGTCGCGGGGCGGCCTCATCCGGGTCCGCGAGTTCGTCATGAAGGACGCCTACAGCTGCGACCTCGATGACGCCGGGCTCGACGTCTCGTACCGGATGCAGTACGAGGCCTACGAGCGGACATTCAAGCGGCTCGGGCTCGACGCGATCGCGGTCGGGGCCGACGTCGGGATCATGGGCGGCAGCGGTGCCCATGAGTTCATGGTCCTGAACGAATACGGCGAGGACACCCTCGTCCTGTGCGACCACTGCGGCTACGCCGAGAACCAGCAGATCGCACAGGTCCGCAAGCCCGATCCACCGGCGGAGGCCGCCCTGCCGATGGAGGACGTCGCCACCCCGGACGCGACGACCATCGACGCGCTCGCCACTTTCCTCGGCGTCCCGAGCTCGAAGACCGCCAAGGCGGCGTTCTTCGTGACCGGCGACGGCCGCTTCGTCGCCGCGATCGTCCGCGGCGACCACGACGTCAACGAGACGAAGCTCGTCAATGTCCTGAAGGCCACCGGCGGGCTGCGGCCGGCGCAGCTCGACGAGATCAAGGCCCGCGGCATGGAGGCGGGCTACGGCTCGCCGATCGGGGCGAAGGATGCGGTCATCGTCGTCGACGAGCTCGTCATGCGGTCACCGAATCTCGTGGCCGGCGCGAATCGGGTCGGCTGGCACGTGAAGAACGTCAACGTTCCCCGCGACTACACGCCGGACCTCGTGGCCGAGATCACGAACGCACGCGAGGGCGATCCCTGCATCACCTGCGGGTCGCCGGTGAAGCTCCGGAACGGGATCGAGGTCGGCAACATCTTCAAGCTCGGGACCGACTTCACGATCGCGTTCGGCTCGATGTACCTGGGCGAGGACGGCGCGCGCCACCCGATCGTGATGGGCTCGTACGGCATCGGCGTGGGCCGGAACGTGGCCTGCATCGTCGAGGCCCACCATGACGAGAAGGGGATCGTCTGGCCGGACGAGGTGGCGCCCTATGCCGCGCATCTCGTCGCGATCGGTGCGGGTCGCGATCCGAAGGTCGCGGAGCTGGCCGATCGGCTGCACGACCTGGCGAAGGACGCCGGCCGGGAGATCCTGTACGACGATCGTGACGAGTCCCCAGGGGTCAAGCTCACCGACGCCGAGCTCCTCGGGATGCCCTGGATCCTCACGGTCAGCGCGCGGTCACTGGCCGCTGGCGGCGTCGAGGTCACGCGCCGCCAGAGCGGGGAGCGCCGGACCGTCGGGGTCGAGGCTGCCGAGGCCCTCCTGAGGACGGGCTCGCTGCCCACCGCCTGAGCGAGGCGGAGCAGCGCCCTCAGCCCGCCCCGTTTGTCGGGGGCGCGTCGTCGATCGCGGCCGCGCCGGCCTCGACCGGCGCCTCGGGCAGCTCGATGAAGTCGCGGGCCAGGTCCGAGAGTCGCCCGATCTGGAACGAGATGCTCGGCGGGAAGGTTGCCCCGATCGAGATGCCGCTGATCCGATACAGCGAGCCCTGACGCCGCAGCGAGGCGTTCGCCTGCTCCTGGAGTGACGTGGCCTTCAGCACGACCGACGCGAGGAGCTCCGGATTCAGCTTGTCGATCGCCGACTTCACGCTCTTGCCCGCGCCGACGACGGCCTTCCGGGCCTTCACTCGCGTCTCGGGGTCCTTCAGCGTCTCGACCGTCTGGTCGGCCGTCTCCTTCGCCTGACGATGGAGGGCCAGGCCGGCCCGCTCGACGCCGGCGGCCGTGGCCGCGCCGGCCCGATCCGTGGCGACGAACGCGGCCCGGCTCGCGACGTCGGCCGTGCGGCGGGCACCGGCCTTCGCCTCGTCACCGGCCTTCGCGAGGGCCTCGCTCGCCACGTGTCGGAGCTGGTCGAGGCGGCCCACCGGCTTCTCCCTGTTCGCCATGCGGTCCGCGAGCCTCTCGCCGCTCAGGCGCGAACGGCCGCCGAGATCGCGGCCAGGTGCGCCGGCGTCGTGCCGCAGCAGCCACCGACGATGGTCGCGCCGGCCGCGCGCATCCGGGCCACCTGATCGGCGAAGTCGGCCGGGTCGGACCGGTACACGGCGCGCATGTCGACGAGCTCGGGCATGCCGGCGTTGGACTTCGCGACGAGTCGGGCACCGGGGACGGCAGCCCGCATCTTCTCGAGGACGGGGATCAGCTCGTCGGGGCCGTTGCCGCAGTTCCCGCCGATCGCGTCGGCGCCCCAGTCGATCAGCGCCTTCGCGGCCCGCTCCGGGGAGACGCCCATCATCGTGCGGCCGCGGGTGTCGAACGTCATCGTCGTGACGAGCGGGATCTCCGGAGCCACCCGTCGGACGCCGTCGATCGCGGCCTTGATCTCGGCGAGGTCGGACATCGTCTCGATCCAGATGAGATCGACGCCGCCGGCGACGAGTGCCGCGGCCTGCTCGGCGAAGACGTCGACCGCCTCGGCTCCCTCGAGCGTCCCGACCGGAGCCATGATCTCGCCGCTCGGCCCGATGTCCCCGGCGACGAGCGCCTGGCCACCGGCGGCCTGGACCTCCGAGCGCAGGAGGATGGCCGCCGTCCGGTTGAGCTCGTCGACCCGCTCCTCGTGGCCGTGCAGGCCAAGCCGCTTGCGGTTCCCGCCGAACGTGTTGGTCATGAGGATTCGCGACCCGGCGTCGAGGTAGCCCCGGTGGATCCGGCGCACGACCTCCGGGTGGGTCAGGTTCCAGACCTCGGGTGGATCGCCGAACTGGAGCCCCTCCGCGAACAGCATCGTGCCCATCGCCCCGTCGGCGAGCACGGGGCCACCGGAATCGATGAGGGCGTGCCAGCGTTCGGTGACCATCGCGGCGCAGCGTACCCCCGGCCGCTCCGGGCGACTAGATCGCGAGCCGGCGTTGCAGCAGCACGGCGGTCGGTGTCTGCCGATCGACTACCAGGGCCTCCTTGCCGGCTCGGCCGGTTCCGTCTTCGTGTCGACCCGGGCCTCGTCACCGCGCCGGGACGGGGGCGCCTCGAGCCCCGGCGAGGTCGAGGCGGGGGTCTCGGTCTCGAGCAGTTCCGCGAACAGCGCCCGGTAATGGACGAACGCCTGCCGCAGCTGCTCGGTGTCGACGTCGCCGGTGATCCGACGCTCGGCGATCCGGTGGGCCGTCCGGTACTGGTCGACGACCTGGGGGTGGTCGACGGAGATGTCCGCGGCGCGCTGCTCGAAGTCTGCGACTGGGTATCCCCGGGTGCGCATGACCTCGCCGATGAGGTCGTCCGCCTCCTCGACAGCCGTCGGTGGGTCGTCGACGAAGAGGCCCTGAATGACGCGCCAGCGCTCGCCGAAGCGGGCCCGGTCCGGGCCGCTCAGCGCCCGGATGTCGAGGGCATCGACGCGCTCCTCGCGGGCCTCGAGGTCCGATTCGGCCCGCCGTCGATCGTCGGTCGATTCGACGGCCCGCTCGTACTCGGGGCCGAAGCGCTCCTTCAGCCGGTCGGTTCGGCGTCGCTGGCCGGCCCACCAGGCCACGCCGGCGACGATCGCGACCAGGACGATGATCGCCACGATGATCTCGATGGACACGACAGGACCTCCTGTGCGCAACGTGCTCGTCACAGGAGGCCAGACCCGGCGCAGCGCGAGCGCTCTCCACACGGCCGTCGGGGTGGCAGGTGGGTGTCAAAGCCATCCCATCGATCGGTCACACTCTGGGTGTGGACGGCGTTCTGGTGGCCCTGGTCGCCGCGCTGGCCGTTGCGCTCGGCTTCGCGATCCACGCCGCGGTCGAACGCGGCCGGGCGGGTCGCGAGCTCGCGGATCGGCTCCGGCAGGCCGAACAGCGAGCGGTCGCCGCGGCCGATGTCGCCGCCCAGGCCGGTCGCCTCGAAGACCTCGCGGACCTCGCGGGATTCGGCTTCGTGCGGCTCGATGACGCCCTGCTCGTCGAGGGCGCGAACGCCATAGCCCACTCGGCGCTCGGCCGCGAGCCGGGTTCGATGGTCGGCCGCACCGCCATCGAGGCCCTCGGCGACCACCGGATCGAGGCCATCGCGCGGCGAGCCCGCGACGAGGGCACCGCGAGCGGGGAGGTCGTCATCCACGGCGACGAGGGCGCCGCGTTCGCGGTCCGGGCGCGGCGTGGGCCGGACCACGGGGTCTGGCTGGTCACCGAGGACGTCGCGGAGCTGCGCCGGCTCCGGCGGATCCGGGCCGAGTTCATCGACAACCTCTCGCACGAGCTCCGAACCCCGATCACGACGGTCGGTCTGCTGACCGAGACGCTCGCCCGCGACGCCGATGCGGCCGGCGACCAGGTGCCGGCGAAGATGCGCGAGCGGATCGGCAAGCTGGAGGTCGAGACCGGCAACATCGCCCAGATGGTCTCGGAGCTGCTCGATCTCGCCCGGATCGAGAGCGATCCGCGCGAGTTCCGATTCGAGGACGTCGACCTGGGCCGGATCGCGACGTCGGCCGCCGACCGCCTCCGGCCGTTCGCGGAGCGACAGGGCGTGGCCCTCGACCTCCTTGTCGAGCCGGACCTCCCGGCCATTAGCGGCGACGAGGCCCGCCTGGCCCAGGTCTTCGCGAACCTCATCCACAACGCGGTGAAGTTCAGCGACCACGGGACCCGGGTGCTCGTCTCGGTGTCACGGATGGGCGACGATGTCCAGGCAGCGGTTGCCGACCACGGCATCGGGATCGCGCCGGCGGACCAGGGGCGGATCTTCGAGCGCTTCTACAAGGCGGATCGCACGCGATCGAGCGGCGGCGGGACGGGACTCGGCCTGGCCATCGCGCGCCATATCGTGGAGGGCCACGGGGGCACGATCCGCGTGGAATCCGTGGAAGGGGAGGGCTCGACGTTCACCTTCTCGATCCCGGTGTCGGTTCGGGCGGGAGCGTCCGGATGACCACGCTCACGGTCGCGACCCTCAACCTGCGGAACCTGGCCGATCGGTGGTGGGAGCGGGCGCCGCTCGTCTTCTCGGACATGGCCGCCCTCCAGCCCGACATCCTCGGGCTGCAGGAGGTCGTGTACCCGCTGCAGCAGGATCGGCTGGTCGGCGCCGCCGGCGCCGGGTCCTACACGGCTCTCCGCGGCTGGGCCGGCCGGCCGGAGTACGGCAATGCCGTGCTCGTCCGGGAGCCGCTCGGCGCCGCTCGTCCGACGCGCCTCGATCTCGATCACAGCCGATCGGCGCTGCGGGTCCGGATCGCCGCCGATGGGGCGCCCGCGTTGACGTTCGTCGTGACGCACCTCCATCACACGGTCCCCGACGAGGCGATCCGCGCCGCCCAGGCCGAGGCGCTCGTCGCCTGGCTGGCCGATCTTGCCGAGCCCGCCCCGGTGGTCGTGGTCGGCGACTTCAACGCCGAGCCCGTCGAGCCGGCGTATGCCGCGATGACCCGGGGCGGGTTCCGGTCCGCTCACCGGCTCGCGAACGGCGAGGAGCCGGCCGTCACGTGGCCGTCGGGCATCCAGGCGCCGGGCATGGACACCGACGGCGACCCGGGCTGCCTCGACTACATCTGGGTTCGCGGCGCCATCGAGGTCCACTCCTGCCGCCTGGCCTTCGACCGGCCGGCGGTCGATGATCCGACGCTCTATCCGTCCGATCACCTCGGCCTCGTCGCAACGATCCAGCTCGGGTGACCGCGCTCCGGCTGGCCCATCGGGGCGACTGGCGGGTCGCCCCGGAGAACTCGCTCGCCGCCATGCGGGCAGCGCTCGCGATCGCGGCCTGCGATGGCCTCGAGTTCGACGTCCGGTTCTCGGCCGACGGCGTGCCCGTCCTCCTCCACGACCCGACCCTCGAGCGCGTCCAGGGCGACGCATCGACCGCGGCCGCGCAGACGGCCGCCGAGCTGGAGCGCCACGGCGTCCCGACGCTCGAGGTGGTGCTGCGGGCGGCCCGTCGGGCCTTTCTGGACATCGAGCTGAAGGAGCCCCCGAACGACGCGTTCATCGAGCTCGTCGACCGCGCCCGTGGCACGCCCGGCGGCGGGCTGGCGCGAGTCGTCGTGTCGTCGTTCCTGCCGGAGGCGCTCGAGCCGATCCGGCGACGTCGCCCCGGCTGGCCGGTCTGGGGCAACACCCGCGACCTGGCGCCGGCAACGCTGGCCGCCGCGGTGGCGCTGGGCTGCGCCGGCGTCTCCGTGGATTGGCGATCCATCGATCGCGCCGGCCTGGCACGCGCCCGGGCTGCCGACCTCGACGTCGCCGCCTGGACCGTCCGCCGCCGGCCGACGTTCGACCGGCTCGAGCGCCTGGGTGCCGTGGCGATGTGCGTGGAGGCCGGCGCGCTCGACGGCTGATTCGTCCCGGAGAATCAGCGACGCCCGCCTCGGGCCGAGGCGGGCGTCAGGTCGTGTCGAGCGTCAGCTCAACAGCACGGACCGGTTCCGCAGCAGTCGCAATCGCAATCGCAGTGCAGCATGTCCGATCACCTCCTTTCCGCGGTGATGGCGGAGTCGGGAGGCGGTCGGGAGCTACTCGGCGCAGTCGCAGTTCGGTGCTTGCGAGCGGGCCAGGAACGCCTGGAGGCGCTCGATCGCCGTCGGCCGGCACTTCGCCAGGGCGGCCCGAAGGTCCGCCAGCTGCTCGGCATCCCGGTCCCGGGAGGGAAGGGCTCGCCCGGCGGCCCATTCGGCTGCCTGTGGGGTGAACATGGTCAGTCTCCTTTCATCGATCGCCATCAATATAGAGCGAATATCGACGCTTGTCAATATCGATGACGATGGATTACAGTGGCTGCGACATGACCCGACCGATCGACCCCGACGTCCGCCTGCTGGCCGCACTCGCCGACCCGGCCCGCCTCGAGATCCTCCGCGAGCTGGCCGGCTCCTCGGAGGTCTGCGCCTGCGACCTCACCGACTGCTGCTCGCTGTCGCAGCCGACGGTCTCCCATCACCTGAAGGTGCTCCGCGAGGCCGGCGCCGTCGTCTCCGAGCGGCGCGGGACGAACATCTACTACCGCGTCTCGCCGGCCCTCATCGAGCGGCTCGGGGTCATCGCCCGGGGCCTCGTTCCGGGCGGCCTCGTCCCGGTGGCGGACCTGACCGGTCGCCGTCCCGCCGTTTCAGCCGCCAACAACTAGGCGAGCAGCTCGCTCCGGATGCGCGCCGCGATCTGATCGCGCACGCGACGGAAGACCGCAAGGCGTTCGGCCTCCGACCCGGTCGCCGCGGACGGGTCCTCGAACGACCAGTGCCAGGTCCGAGCCGCGTTCGGGACGACCGGGCAGGCTTCCTGGGCCTCGTCGCACAGCGTGATCCCGAGGTCGAATGCCTGACCATCGAAGGTCGCGAGCGTCTTGCTCCCTTGCCCCGAGATGTCGATGCCGAGCTCGGCCATCGCCCGGATGGCCAGCGGCCTGACCCCGCCGGCCTCGGTCCCGGCGCTCGCGACCTCGTAGCGATCGGCGCCCCAGCCGCGCAGCAGGCCCTCCGCCATCTGCGATCGGGCGCTGTTGTGGGTGCAGACGAAGAGGACCCGGGTGGTCAACGTTCCGGAACGGCGTCGGCGGGCACGAGCCAGCGCAGCGATCCCGCGGCGACGCCGGCGCCGTCGACGAGATCGATCCGGGCGAGGGCGCCCTTCCGAAGCGCCACGGGCCCACCCGACAGCGACGTCGCGATCGCCGAGAAATCCGGATCGTGGCCCACGAGCATCACGCGTCGGCTCCCGGCACCCGCCGCCCGGAGCAGCGCGGCGAGCACCTCGTGGTCCAGCGGGCCCACGAGCCGATCGTCGACCTGGGGCTTGATCGCCAGTGACGCTGCGACGATCGTGGCCGTCTGGAGCGCGCGAGCCTTCGGCGACGTGAGGATCGCGTCGGGCTTCCGGCCGAGATCCGCAAGCCAGCGGGCCATCCGGCGGGCTTGGCGGCGGCCCTTGGCCGACAGCGGACGGTCCGCGTCATCGCCCCTCCAGGCCAGCGGATCGCCCGCGTCGGCGTGGCGCAGCAGGTAGAGCTCGACCCGCGGCACGCCGTGTGCCGCATCCTCGGATGCGCTGGCTTCCGGGTCGGCCGCGGATGCCGCGGCCGAGGGCGGATCGGCCGCAGGGCCCTCCGCCGCGTTAGCCGTGCGTGGCGGTCGCGAGCGGGATGTAGGCACGGATGCGTCCCGAGAGCTCCCGGAGGGCGCGGTCGAAGGCGGCCTGTCGGACGGCCTCGTCGCCCGCGGCCTCGGCCGGGTCGTCGATGCCCCAGTGGAGGGCCTCGCCGTCGCCCGGAAATGTCGGGCAGAACTGGCGGGCACGATCGCAGACCGTGATCACGTAGTCGAACGGCACGTTGATGTAGCGCAGCACGGACTTCGACTCCGCGCCGCTGATGTCGATGCCGATCCGGCCGAGGGCGGAGACGGCCATGGGGTTGACCGGTTGCGGCGACGTGCCGCCGCTCACGACCTCGAATCGGTCGCCGGCTTCGTGCCGAAGGAGGGCCTCGGCCATCTGGCCTCGGGCGGCATTGCCCGTCGAGACGAAGATCACCCGGGTCTTCGTCGACGCCGCGAGCTCGGCGACGTCAGGTCGTACGGCGTCGGTCGTCACGGGTTCAGGTCCTCGATCTCGCCGGTGGCGAGGTACACGACGTTCTCGGCGATGTTCGTCACCCGGTCGCCGATTCGCTCGATCCAGTGCGACGCGAGGATCAGCCGGGTGCCGCGCTCGGCGGTCTCGGGCGTGGTCCGCATGAGATCGAGGAGCTTCGCGAACAGGGCGTGGTAGGCGTGGTCGATGTCGTCGTCGCGCGCGGCGACCTCGCGGGCCTTCCGGTCGTCGATGTCGATGAGTGCCGAGATGATCCCGTTCACCTGGTCGGCCGCGAGGTTGCCCATCCGAGCCAGCTCTGTCACCTCGCGGAGCGCCGGGGCGTCGGCCAGGCGCCGGGCGGTCTTCGCCACGCTCGACGCATGGTCCCCCATGCGCTCGAGCTCGGACGCGACGTGGTCGAGGGCCATCAGGAAGCGGAGGTCGCGGGCGACCGGGGACTGGGTCGCGATCGTCATCACGACCGCGTCGCCGACCTCGCGTTGCGCGTCGTTGATGCGGATGTCGCCGAGGATCACCTGGTCGGCGAGGGCGACGTCCCGATCCGCAACGGCGCGGACGGCGTCCCGGATCTGGCTCTCGACGAGCGAGCCCATGCGCAGGATGCCGTCCTTGACGATCCGCTCGTCCTTGTCGAGCCCGGCACGCGACTTGATCTGGTCGATGCGAGCGGCCGCGACGCCCTCGTTCATCTCGATCTCCATCAGCCGAACCGCCCGGAGATGTAATCCTCGGTCAGCTGCTCCCGGGGATTCGTGAAGATCCTGACGGTGTCATCGACCTCGACGAGGTAGCCGGCCCGATCGGTGCCCATCGTGAAGAAGGCCGTCCGGTCGCTCACCCGCGATGCCTGCTGCATGTTGTGCGTGACGATGACGATCGTATAGGCCTCGCGGAGCTCGGCGATGAGCTCTTCGATGCGCAGCGTCGCGATCGGATCGAGCGCCGAGGCCGGCTCGTCCATCAGGATGACCTCGGGGTCGGTCGCGATCGTCCGGGCGATGCACAGCCGCTGCTGCTGGCCGCCCGAGAGGGTGAGGCCGGACTTCTGCCGGAAGTCGTCCTTCACCTCGTCCCAGAGGGCCGCCCGCCGGAGGCTTCGCTCGGCGATCTCGTCGAGCTGGCGGCGGTCCTTCATGCCGTGTCGCCGGGGGCCGTAGACGACGTTCTCGTAGATCGACATCGGGAAGGGATTCGGGCGCTGGAAGACGAGCCCGACCTTCCGCCGAACCTCGACCGCCTGGACGCCGGCGGCGTAGACGTCCTCCCCGTCGAGCATGACCTTGCCCCCGACGCGCGCGGTCGGGATGAGGTCGTTCATCCGGTCGAAGCACCGAAGGATCGTGCTCTTGCCGCAGCCGGACGGGCCGATGAACGCGGTCACGGAGTTCGCCGGGATCTGGAGCGACACGTCGCGGACGGCACGGAACGCGCCGTAGTGCACGGTCAGGTCGACCATCTCGAGCTTCGTCTCCGCGCCGATCTTGGCGGCCGGCTCGGGATGCGTGACGGGCTCGGGCCTCGGTGGCGTGACCGCCGGTTCCTCCCGGCCGGCCACATCGGTGCCGGCTGGCTGCTGGCTCACTACGGTCACCTCGACCTCCGGGACTGGGCCATCGATGATGCCATCGCTCACGTTCCCGTGACTCGGCGCTGCAGGTAGCGGCCCAGGCCTCGCGCGCCGAGGTTGAAGACGAGGACCATGAGGACGAGCACGGCCGAGCTGGCGTCCGCGACCTGGTGGACAAACAGCCCGAGGCCCTCCGAGTTGCTCTTCCAGATGAAGACCGACAGGGTCGTGGCCGAGTGGAACGGGCTCCATGGCGAGCGCGGATCGGTGATGTTCAGGTTGGCGAAGTTGTAGCCGCTCGGGGTCGACAGGCCGGACGTGAAGATCAGGGCCGCGGCTTCGCCGAAGATCCGGCCGGCGGTGAGGATGATCCCCGTCACGATCCCGGGGATCGCGATCGGCACGACGACGTGTCGGATCGTCCGCCACTTCGAGACGCCGAGGGCGATGCTGCCCCGACGCTCGTCGGCCGGCACGGCCCGGATCGCCTGCTCGGTGAGACGGGTCAGGAGCGGCAGGTTGAAGACGAGCAGGGCGAGTGATCCGCCAAGCGCGGTGAAGCTCCAGTGGGTCAGCGTCACGAATAGCGCGAGGCCGAACATCCCGACGACGATCGACGGGACGCTGCTGATGAGCTCCTGGCTGAACCGGATGATCGTCGTGAGGCGGCCCTCGCCGGCGTATTCCGCCATGTAGATCCCGCCGAGGATCCCGAGCGGGACCGTCAGCAGCAGCGTCAGGGTCAGGATGTAGATCGAGTTGAAGAGGACGGGGCCGACACCGCCGATGGTGGAGTCGCTTGGGTCGCCGAAGATGAACGACAGGCTGAGCGTGCCGATCGAGGCCAGCAGGAAGTGGCCGATGATCGCGAGGAGGATCCCGATCACGAAGAAGGCGATGCCCCACAGGACGGCCGTGGCGGCGCGGTCGGCCCAGATGACCCGGGTCATTCGGCCACCAGCCGGCGCCGGCCGAGGATCCGGACGATCGCGACGAAGGCGAACGAGATGAGCAGGAGGATGAGGCCCATCGTCCAGAGGGCCTCGTTCCACGGCTCCCCGGCCACCGTGTTGCCCATGTCCAGCGTGATCTGGCTGGTGAGGGTCGTCATCGGCTGGGTGATCCCCGTCGGGATCAGCGGCCGGTTGCCGATGACCATCTGCACGGCGAGCGCCTCACCGGCGGCCCGCATCATGCCGAGGACGATGCCGGTCGCCACGCCACTGACCGCGGCCGGCAGGAGCACGTGGCGGATCGTCTGCCAGCGGGTGGTCCCGAGCGCGAACGACGCGCTGCGCATCTCGCCCGGCACCGTCGTGAACGCGTCGAGGGCGACGCTCGTGATCGTCGGCAGGATCATCAGGGACAGCACGAGCGCCCCGGCGAGCATGCTGAAGCCGACGCTGTGGAGCGAGATCCGCAGGAACGGCACCAAGACCGTCAGGCCCAGCCAGCCGTATACGACGCTGGGGATGCCGACGAACACCTCCAGCGCCGGCTGGGTGATCGAGCGGGCCCAGCGCGGCGCCACCTCGGCCATGAAGAGCGCGAGTCCGACCGAGAGGGGGGTGGCGATCACAGCGGCCAGGGCCATCACGCTGAGCGTTCCGAGGATGAACGGCAGCAGCCCGAAGATTACCGGCTGCTGGAGCGTGTTGTCGGGCTGCCAGGTCGCGCTGAGGACCTGGAGGACGGGGACGCCAGAGTGGGCGAAGAGCTGGACCCCGTTCCAGACGATGAAGGCCAGGAGGACCGCCACCAGGACGACCACGAGGGCCGCGGAGGCCAGCGTGACCCGCTTCGGCAGGTCGAGGCGCTCGCCCCTCGTCAGCGGCCGGACGATGGCTCCCGGAACGGCGATCGAGGCGTTCGTCACATCAGCGTCCCACGGGTCCTGAGGCGGAGATGGTAAGGCGAGCGCCGTGAGCGCTCGCGGTCGATGGAGGTGGCTGCCGGCCCGTGGAGGGGGCCGGCAGCCGGTGAGGGAGGCGTGGCTAGGAGTTCGCCGGGGCGTAGAACAGGCTCGGGATGAGGTTGGTCTGGACGTCGGCGCCGAGCATGTAGTCGAGGAAGGCTTGGGTCAGGCCGGTCGGGCTGCCCTTCGTGTACATGTGGCCGAAGGCCTGCAGCTTGTAGGTCCCGTTCGTCATGTTCGCGACCGTGGCATCGATCCCGTCGAGCTGGAGCCCGACGAGGCCGTTCTTGTTGGCCGCGTAGTAGGCGAAGCCGAGCACGCTCGTCGCGCCGGGCGTGTTTTGCACGGCCGTCGCGACCGCGCCGTTCGAGTCCTCGGTGAGCGCCTGGCCGGCGGCCTCGGTGGCCCCGCCGAGCACGATGTTGCGAAACGTCGTCCGGGTGCCGGACGAGGCCGGCCGGATGATGAGCACGATCGGCTGGTCGGGCCCGCCGACGTCCTTCCAGTTCGTGGTCTTGCCCGTCCAGATGTCGGTGGCCTGCTGGGTCGTCAGGTTCGTGACACCGGTCACGCTCGAGTTCGTGACCATGATCCAGCCCTGGCGGGCGACCACGTGATCGACGAGGGTGCTCGCGTCAGGCGTCGCCAGCTTCGAGATGGCCGTCACGTCCGAGTCGCCGATGTCCACGGCGCCCTGCAGCACCTGGGTCAGCCCCGTGCCCGAGCCGCCGCCCTGGACGTTGACCGTGGAGGCGGTGCACGCCTTCGTGTAGTTCGTCGCAGCGGCCGCGACGAGCGGCTGGAGCGCGGTCGAGCCGGAGGCGGTGATGCTGCCCGCGACGCAATTCGGGGCGCCATTGCCGGCAGCCGCGCTGCCGGCGGCCGTCGGAGCGGTCGAGCCGCCACTGCCGCCGCACGCGGCGACGAGCAGCACGGCGGCCGCAGCGAGCGTGAAGGGTCGCGCGGTCAGTCGGGTGGTCACTCGGGTGGTCACTCGATGGTCCTCCTTGGTGGCACCGATCTGTGGGCGCGGTGCCGGAGCGGCTTCCTCGATCCGCACTCCGGAGGCTGGTGACGGCCGGTCAACCCCGCGTGCCCGGTTCGTTAACAACCCGTCAAGGCCGCCTGCCGTGACAGACTCGGGCGGATGGCCCGAGGACGAGGACGCACGATCCTGGCCGCGATCGACATCGGCTCGTACTCCGTCCACCTCCTCGTGGGCCGTGTCCGTGGCCGTCGCGTCGACGTCGTCCACGACGAGTCGGCGTTCCTCGGGTTGGGCCGGACGATCGACCGCACCGGGCTGCTCGGGCCGGCCCGGCGCGACCTCACCGCCACGCTCGCGGCCTACAAGATCGCGGCCCTGTCACAGGACGCGAGCGCGGTCACGGTGGTCGGCACCGACCCGCTGCGGCGGGCGCCCGATGCCGCAGAGGCGATCCAGGAGATCGAGGCGGCGACAGGCCTGCGGGCAGCCATGATTAGCCACGAGGAGGAGGCGCGGATCGCCCTCGTCGGCGTGACCGGAGGCCGGCCGATCGTGCGCTCGACGGCCGTCGTCGACGTCGGCGGTGGCAGCACGGAGGTCCTGGTCGCGCAACCCGGGATCGATCCGGTTGCTGTCGGCCTGCCGCTCGGGGCCACTCGGCTGACCGGGATGCACGTCGAGCATGACCCGCCGACGCCGCTCGAGCTCGCGGCGATGGCGGCGATCGCCCGGGCCGCCATGGGTGATGCGCCCGGGCCGGCGCCGGCCGAGGCGATCGCGGTGGGCGGCACCGCCCGGAGCCTCCTCCGGGTCGGGCCGCCGCTCTCCAACCGGGCGCTGGGCCGGCACCGGATCGAGAACGCGCTGGCCCTCGTCGGGGGCTCGCCGTCGGCCCAGATTGCCCAGCGCTATTCGATCCGTCCGTCGCGAGCGGCCGTGCTGGCGGCCGGGGCGACGATCCTGCACGCTGCCCTCGAGCGCTACGACCTCGACCACCTCCGGGTGGCAAGAGGCGGCCTCCGCGAGGGCCTCATCCTCGCAACCGCGCAGGCCGGTCCGGACTGGCGCGCCCGGCTCGGGGAGCTCGCTCGGGGCTGGGAGCACTGACGGCTAGCGGACGATCGCCGTCCTCGCGAGGCGCCGCGCGAACGTGATCCCGGCCACGGCGCGCCAGGGTCGGCTCGCGGCCCGCCGCAGGGACCGGGCCTCGCGCTCCCGGGCCTCGAGGTAGGCGACCACCTCCGCCCGCTCGGCCGGGGACAGGCGAGCCTGGGCGTGGGCCAGGAAGGCCCGCACCGCGGCCGAGGTCACCACCGCGTCGTTGAGCGCTCCGAGGTGGTCCTGGAGCGCGACGAGGCGCTCGACGAGCCACGGTCGGTCGGGACCGAGGACGTCGCCGAGGAACTCCAGGGAGTAGCGCAGTCGCTTCGCCTGGATCCGCAGACGGTGCAGCGTGGGTGGGTCCGCCCAGCGGACGATCGGCGTGAACTCGCGGACCTGCTCGAAGGCGCGCCAGACCTGCGATCCGGCCCGATCGCGGACGACGGGACCGGATCCCTGGTCGTCACCGCCCCGGTCGGGCAGCCGCACGAAGTCGACGAGACGGGTCAACAGGCGCGCATGGCGGCGAGATGCCAGCCGCCCCTCGAGGACGGCCATGCCGGCTCGCCGCTCGGCCTGCCAGGCGTCGACGAGCGGCTGGATCCGGAGCACCGAGTCGGGGCCGCGCTCGGTCGCCCAGGCCAGGAGCGCCGCGACGTGGACGTCGATGTCGCGGACGGCCCCGACCGCGTCGGCCACCGTTCCGAGAGCGTCGGCGATCGGGTCGACCTCGGAATCCTTGAACGCCGGCCGGAAGAGGCGGATCGCCGCTCGGAGCCGACGGGTGGCCACGCGGAATCGGCGAAGCTCGTCGGCTCGCTCGGGGTCCCGCATCGCGGCCTCGTGACGCAGCAGTCGATCGACATGGGTCCACATCGCCTTCCGCCCGGCGACGTCCAGCGGGTCGGTCGCGAGGATCGGGCCGGGCGCCGGCCCGAGCTCCGGCGGCAGCGGGAGGGCAGCCTCCTCCGCGGGTGTCGGCTCGGTCGCGGGCTCGCCCTCGCCGGCGAGGGTCAAACCCAGGGCTCGAGCGACGCGACGGTCTGGAGCGGCCGGGAGGGCGTCGCGTCGCGGCTTCGCAGGAGCGCAGCCGTCCGCATCAGCACCTGCGAATCGATCGTCCCGGGCGTTCCGGTCAGCCGCTCGACCCGCTGCCAGCGGCCGTCGCTCGACAGGGCCCAGGCCCGGCGGTCGTCGGCGAGCATCGTGTCGAGGATCTCGTCGATCTGGCGCTGGGCATCGCGGTCGTCGATCGGGACGAACGCCTCGATCCGGCGATCGAGGTTGCGGTCCATCAGGTCCGCCGAGCCGATGAACCAGGCCGGGCTGCCGCCGTTCTCGAAGCGCCAGATGCGGGAGTGCTCGAGCAGCTCGCCGACGACCGAACGGACCCGGATCCGCTCGGACAGGCCCTCGACCTGCGGGACGAGGGTGCAGGCCCCCCGGATGATGAGGTCGACGTCGACGCCCGCCGAGGACGCGCGGTAGAGCGCCTCCACGCAGGCGCGATCCACCAGGGCGTTCATCTTCAGGGCGATCCGCGCCGGCAGGCCCTGGGCGGCGTGCTCGATCTCGCGGTCCACGAGCCCGATGAACGCGTCGCGCATCCCGGCGGGCGCGACGATCAGGCGCCGGAACAGGCGTTGCCGCGAGAGCCCCGTCAGCTGGTTGAACAGGTCCGTCACATCGCCGCCGATGTCCTGGCGGCAGGTGAAGAGCCCGAGATCGACGTAGGTGCGGGCGGTCTTGTGGTTGTAGTTGCCGGTCCCGATGTGGACGTAGCGCCGAAGCGCCGAGCCCTCCCGCCGGACGACCAGCAGCGTCTTGCAGTGGGTCTTCAGCCCGAGCATGCCGTAGGCGACGTGGGCGCCGGCGCGCTCGAGGCGCTTGGCCCATTCGATGTTCGCCTGCTCGTCGAAGCGGGCCTTGATCTCGACCAGGACGACGACCTGCTTGCCGAGCTCGGCGGCCCGGATCAGGTGGTTGACCACCCGGGAATCGAGGGAGGTGCGATAGAGCGTCTGCTTGATCGCGAGCACGTCGGGATCGTCGGCGGCCTGCTCGACGAGGCGCTCGACGCTCGCCGTGAAGCTCTCGTACGGGTGGTGGACGAGGATGTCGGCCGCGCGCATCGCGGCGAACAGGTCGGCCGGCTCGTCGTCGTCCGGCGGCGTGAGACGGGCCGGGATCACCGGGTTCCAGGGGGCCGACTTCAGGTCGGGCCGATCGACCTCGGCGATCTGCCACAGCGAGGTCATGTCGAGCATGCCCCGGATCTCGTAGGTCTCGTCCTCCGTGACGTCGAGCCCCTCCGCGAGCAGGGCCCGGGTCTCGGCCGGCATCGACCGCTCGATCTCGAGGCGGACCGGCTCGCCGAACCGGCGCCGCCGGAGCTCCTCCTCGATCGCCTCCAGGAGGTCGTCGGCATCGTCGTCGTCGAGCGTGAGGTCGGCGTCGCGGGTGACCCGGAACAGATGGCGCTCGAGGATCTCCATGCCGTTGAAGAGGAGGTCGAGGTTGGCCTCGATGACCTGGTCGAGCAGGACGAAGCGGTGGGTGGTCGCCTCCTGTCCTCTGCGGGCAGGCAGCTCGAGGAGCCTCGGGAGCACCGGCGGGACCTTGACCCGGGCGAAGCGTCGCTCGCCGGTCTCCGGGTCGCGCAGCCCGACGGCCACCGAGAGCGTGAGCGACGAGATGTACGGGAACGGGTGGCCGGGATCGACGGCGAGCGGCGTCAGGACGGGGTAGATATCGGCGATGAACCGCTCCCGGAGCTCGGCGTGATGCTCCTCGACGCGGCGGTAGTCGACGATCTCGATGCCTTCCTTCGCGAGCTGCCGCCGGAGCTTCCGGAACAGCGTCGCCTGCTCGTCCACGAGCTCGAGGACGCGGCGCCGAACCTCGGCCAGCTGCTCGGCCGGCGGCGGCCCGTCGAAGAGGGGCATGACCCGGTTCGAGGCGACCGCCCGCCGGAGGCCCGAGATGCGGACCTGGAAGAACTCGTCGAGGTTGGAGGCGAAGATCGCCAGGAACTTCACCCGCTCGAGCAGCGGGTTCCGCTCGTCCCGGGCCTCGTGGAGGACGCGGGCGTTGAACTCGATCCAGGAGAGCTCGCGGCTCAGCTGGGGCAGGCGGCGCGGCCGACCCCGTCGCTTCTGCCGGGCATCGGGCACGACCGCGCCCGACGGGTCCGGCGTGGCCTCGATGCTCATGCGAGGTGGAGAAGCCTCCGTGGCGTGCTCGTCCACCGTACCGGCACGTCCGTGGCACGGGACCGGGGAGTCTAGCACCGGCGGTGTAATCCTCCGTTTACGAACGGTGCCTACGGTGCGGTCGAGATGGTCGACGAGGAAGGCGCGAGCGCTCGATCCAGGCAGATCGGCGCGGTCGTCCAGGTCCTGGTCCGTATCGGGCTCCTGGTGCTCCTCTGGCTGGTCGTCACGCTCGCGGCGACGCTGTTGGCCACGCCCGGCACCTGAACGTGGCTCATCCCGGATCGCGTCGAGGCGCGGGTCCGGCTGGGCCTGATCCCGGGGCCCGCAGCGCGCCGAGCGCGAAGCCAAGCTTCGAGCCGGTCGCCGGCCCGGTGGCGGAGAGCGAGGCGAGGACAGCCGCGAGCTCATGGAGCGGACCGGCGCCGCCGGCCTTCAGCTCGGCCTCCAGCTCATTGCGCGTCGCCGCGAGGTCCTCGCCGGCGAGCGCTTCGAGGGCGTCGAGGCTGAGCTCCACGCTCGTCGCGCCGCGCCGGATGAGCCGAGCGAGACGGCGCTGCCGGAGGCGCGCGATCTCGACGATCGGCTCGCCCCGGGTCAGCCGCTCGAGCTCGCGCCGAGCCGCGGAATCCGGCCAGCCCGCGAGGTCCAGGCCCGCGCCGGCTGGACCCTCCAGCTCCCGGCGGGCGGTCACGCGACCCGTATCGACGCCGTGCCATTTGATCGCCAGGAGAGGCGCGCCGACTCCCGTTCGAACGCGAGCCCGGGCGCCGGCCGCCTCGAGGCGGCCGTCGGCGGTGTCGAAGTAGCGGTCGAGGATCGCGTCTTCGTGGAGCGGGCCGGCGGCCTCGAACCCGGCGAGGCTCGCCGGCTCGGCCTGCTCGATCAGCTGGCGGATCGCGTCCGGATCCGTGACCCCCAGCTTGACCTCGACCTCGACGTCGCCGCTCACGCCTCCGCCACGTACCGCCGCTCGCCCGTCTTCGGGTCGACGAGCACGCGCATCTGGTGGCCGGTGGTCGGGTCGACGAAGACCTCGGCCGTCGTTTGGAAGCGGTCCTCGAGGATGTCGCCGCGGCGCTCACCGCCGCCGGGGCCCGCCGGCAGGTTGGACCGCTCGGCCTCGCCCGATCGGTAGCGCTGGCGCTCGGCGGCCACGATCACGACGAGGATTCCGCCGGCCGCGACGAGGCCGAGGCCGGTGACCCGGAGATCCGCAGACGCGGCGATCGTGGCGATGCCGACCAGCATCACGACGATCCCGGCGATGACGAGGAGCCCGCGGACGAGCACTCCCATGGCGGCGACCCCGGTCCGGCGGCTACTCGGTCGTGGGCTGGGCCGCGCCGGCGTCCGGCACGATGACGACGGCCGTGCCGTAGGCCACGATCTCGGTCATGTAGCTGGCCATCTCGCTGCTGTCGAACCGCATCGAGATGACGGCGTTCGCGCCCATCAGCGTCGCGTTCTGGACGAGCCGGTCGAGGGCCTGCCGGCGGGTGTCCTCGAGTAGCTCGGTGTACTCGTGGATCTCGCCGCCGCCGAGCGAGCGCAGCCCGGCGATGAGGTTGCCCGAGAAGCCGCGGCTCCGGACGACTAGGCCGAAGGTCTGGCCCTTCGTCTCGACGACACGGTGGCCGGCGATGAATGGGGCGGTGCTCACGATCACGATGGATCCTCCCTCGGGGCGGCGGCGCGGCGGGCCGAGCAGACCGGGCACGGGCAGCGGTCGCGGAGCAGGCTGAACGGGTAGTAGCCGGTGTGGTGGCCGTCGGCCCATTCTGGGGCGACGGCATAGGAGCCGATCAGGTGGAGGTCGACGAGCCGCGTCTGGTCCGCGGTCAGCGTCGGTCGGGTGTCGAGCCAGCCGGGCAGGCCCGCCTCGCCGCGGCAGAAGGCGCACGGGCACAGCCAGCGCAGGCCGATCGCGCCGTAGGTCGTCGCATGGCCGTCCTGCCACTCGAGCTCGAGGGTCCCGGCCCCGCGGTCGAGGTGGATGCGGACCGGGATCGTGGGGCTCGGCGGAGCCGGCGCCGGCGACGCGTCCGAACTCGTCGTGCTCACGGCCCGATTGTGACGCATCGGCCCCGAGCGCCCGCCAGGACGTTCGGATGGCAGACCCGCGGTACCGGCCCGCCCTATCCTCCGCTCCGGGGATGACGCTCGTCGTCGAGGGCCTGCGAAAGCGATTCGGGCGGATCACGGCCCTCGATGGGCTGTCGATCTCGTCGCCGCGCGGCCACGTCTTCGGCTTCCTGGGCTCGAACGGGGCAGGCAAGACGACCACGATGCGGATCGCCCTGGGCGTGCTCCGCGCCGACGCGGGGCGGATCACGTGGGGCGGCGTCGAGCACCGCCGCCTGCCGCGCCACACCTGGGGCTACCTGCCCGAGGAGCGCGGCCTCTACCCGAAGATGACTGTTCTCCAGCAGCTCGTGTTCTTCGCCGGGCTCCAGGGGGTGCCCCGCGATATCGCCGAGCGACGGACCCGGGACTGGCTCGCCCGGCTCCACGTCCCGGAGTTCGCGACGCGCCGGGCCGAGGAGCTGTCGAAGGGCAACCAGCAGAAGGTCCAGTTCCTCGCGGCCGTCCTCCACGATCCCGAGGTCCTCCTGCTGGATGAGCCCTTCACGGGCCTCGATCCGGTGAACATCGTCCTGCTCCGCGAGGCGATCCTCGAGCTCCGCGACCGGGGCCGGACGATCGTGCTCTCGACCCACCAGATGGAGACCGTCGAGGCGATGTGCGAGTCGGTCGCGATCGTCGACCACGGTCGGACGGTCGTGTCGGGGAGCCTCGCCGAGGTCAAGCGCTCGACCGGTCGGCGGATGGTCCTGCTGTCGGTCGCGGGCGATCACCGCCTGGTCTGGCTGCGGTCCGTGCCGGGCGCGCGAATCCTCCGGCCGGGCATCGAACGGGCCGAGATCGAGATCGACGAGGGCGTCGAGCCCGAGGCCATCCTCGCGGCCGCTCTCGCGGCGGGCGCCCACGTGACGCATTTCGAGATCGCCGATCCATCGCTTGAGCAGGTCTTCATCGAGCATGTCGGGCACCGCGCCGAGGTCGAGGCCGAGCCGCTTGTCGGGGAGCAGGTCGCGTGAGCATCCCGGGACGCGACGCTGGACCGGGGCGCGACACCGGCCGGGGCCGACCCGACCCACTGCTCCCGAATGCCTGGCTCGTCGCCCGGCGCGAGTTCCGGGAGCGCGTCCGGAGCCGTCTCTTCGTCGCTTCGACGCTGTTCCTCGCCGGCCTCGCGATCAGCGTCGCCCTCACCCCGGTCCTGATCCGGTTCGCCGACCGCGGCACGACCACGACGATCGCGGTCGTGACCTCGGACGACGTCCTCGCCCAGCGGGCGATCGCGATCATGTCGAGCGTCCTGAACGCGACGAACCCGGGCGCCGACAAGGTCCAGCCGTACACGTTCGTCCGGGCCGGCAACGCGGCGACGATCGAGGAGGACGTCGCCGGCGGCAAGTACGACGGCGCGATCGTCGCCGCCCGCGAGCCGAACGGCCGGATCGACTTCCAGTTCTTCACCGGCGAATCGATCGGTGCCGATCGAGCACAGCTCGTCGGGGTCGGGGCGCTGGCCGTCGCGATCCTCGACTGGAACGCCTCGAATCACGCCACCGGGGCGACGCCGTTCTTCGTGCCGAACGTCGACGTGATCGCCGCGGCCGGACCGACGACCGGCGGCCAGCCGCTCCCGGCGGCGGATTACGCCGCGCGGCGCGTCGTCGGGGTCGTGTTCGTGGTCCTCATCTTCATCACGCTCGTGATCTACGGGATGTGGGTCGCGGCCGGCGTCGTCGCCGAGAAGTCGAGCCGGGTCATGGAGCTGCTGATCAGCGCCGCCTCGCCGGCCCAGCTCGTGACCGGCAAGGTCGTGGGGATCGGCCTTGCCGGGCTCGTCCAGTACCTCGCCGTCCTCATCCCCGCCCTGGTCACGCTCTTCCTCGAGGATCGGATTGCGGGGGTCGTGCTCGGGCCGGGGTCGCTCTCCGGCATCTCCCTGACGGTCCTGAGCCCGGGCCTGCTCGCCGCCTACGGCGGGTTCTGGATCCTCGGCTTCATCCTGTACTCGCTGATCTATGCCGCCGCGGGCTCGCTCGTGAGCCGGCCCGAGGACCTCCAGGTCCTGGCGCTGCCGCTGAGCCTCGTCGCGATCGCCGGGTATCTCGAGGCCGTCCTCGCCCTGTCCGGTGGGCTGACGCCGTTCATGCGGTTCTCGTCGTACGTGCCGTTCTGGAGCCCGTTCGTGATGCTCACCCGGCTGACGGTCGGCCGCGTCGATCCGATCGAGGTGGTCGTCGCGTTCTCGCTGCTCGTCGTCGCGATCGTGATCGTGGCGGTGCTCGCCGTGCGCGTCTACGCCGCCGGGGTCCTGCTCTACGGCCAGCGGCCGGGCCTCCGGACGATCGCCGCGGCGGTGCTGCGGCCGCAGGGCTAGGGGTCGCGGCCGGGACCCGGCGACGACCCGGGCCGGGGGTCGACGCCCTCGAGCTCGAGCGGCAGGCGCCGGATCAGGGCCATGACCGGCGCGGTCCGGCCACCGCCGCCGCCCGTCGCCGTGGCACCACCCCCGACCGCGAGCGCGTCGGTGGCCTCGTGGGCCCGTCGCTTCGAGCCGCCGACCTCGATCGAGCGCCACAGCCGGCTCTTCACGCCCGGCAGGTAGGGCCCCGATCGCTGCCGCGCTCGGATCCCCGCCAGTCCCTGGCCGGCGACGGCGTCGAAGAGCGCCCGGCCCTCGGTGGCGATCGCCGGGACGGCCACGACCTCGTCGCCGGGGCGCAGGACGCGCCGGAGCTGCTCGCGCCGCCGCTCGAGCGGCATCGAGAGGAGGGACCGGCCGTCGATGTCCAGGAGGTCGAAGGCGAGGTAGGCGAGCGGCCGGCCGGGCTCGCCGCCGAGGCGCCGGTCCAGCTCGGGTCGGTCGAGCCGGCCCGACTCGTCGACGACCACGATCTCGCCGTCGAGCACGGCCGACCGTGCCGCGATCCGCACGGCGAGCCCGGCGAGATCGGCCGGGACGATCCCAAGAGCCTCGCCGGACTCGAGGATGAACGTGACATCACCGGCCCCGGGCTCGTCCGCGGGTCCCACCCGCGCCAGGGCGCGGAGGCCGCCCCAGACGGGCTCGAAGAGGTGATCCGGCGAGTCAAACGGCTCGGCGATGGGTCGGGCGAGCATCGGCCGGAGGCTCGCCGGCGCGTTCGGCAGGGCCGGCTCGAGCGCCAGCGAGAGCTGGTCCGACATCGCCCGGCGATGGTAGTCGGTAGACTCCGCCGAGTCGCACGGCCGACCGCCCGATGGCGGGTCCATCACACCTTCGCAGGGGAGCCCCGTGGCATCCGACGCCCGCCGACCGCCGCGTCCCGACGACCTCTACCGGATCGCGATCCCGACCGATCCGCGCCTCTCGCCCGACGGAGCGTGGGTCACGTTCTCCGTCCAGCGGGTCGGCGCCGCCTTCGACAAGTACCGGACCGCGATCTGGCTCGCGCCAACCGACGGGTCCGTCCCGGCCCGCCAGCTGACGATCGGCGCGCGCCGCGACGGCCATGCCCGCTGGTCGCCGGATGGCCGCACGATCGCGTTCCTCTCCGATCGCCGCACCGCCGTCGAGGAGGAGCCGACGGCGCCCAAGGACCGCGAGGACGCGGTGCAGGTTCACCTCCTGCCGGCCGGCGGCCCCGGCGAGGCGCGCCGCCTGACGGACCTGCCTCGGGGCGCGGATTCCTTCGAGTGGTCGCCCGACGGCCGGTGGCTGGCGGTGCTGTCGTCCTCACGGTCCGCCGACCGCGCGGCCGACGCCCGGGCCCGGCGCCGCCTGCCCGATGCCAAGCCCGGCACGCCCCCCGCGAGCGACTACCGGTTCTTCGACCGCCTCGGCTACCAGCTGAACGGCGCCGGCTTCATCGACACCCGCCGGCCGCAGATCTGGCTCGTGGAGGTCGAGACCGGAGCCGCCCGGCGCCTGACCAACCTGCCGAGCGGCGCGTCCGACCTGGCCTGGTCGCCGGATGGCAGCCGCATCGCGTTCTCGACCCTCGCCGTTCGGAATCCCGACGTCCACTTCATCCGCCGGATCCTCGTGATCGACGTCGCCACCGGCGCGACCACGCCGATCGCCGATCGCGTCGACTCGATCTACGACATCCCGACCTGGCTGCCCGACGGGCGACGGATCGCGCTGCTCGGCGGCCCGCGCCCGCATGCCGAGTACCGGAACGACCTGCGGCTCTTCGCCGCCGACGGCTCCGCCGTCCGAACGCAGGGCCGCGACCTGACCGGCCCCGACGACGTCATGGTGGCCGGCTCGATGAACAGCGACCTGACGGTTGGCGAGTCCCCGCGCTTCCACGTCACGCCCGATGGCCGGTCGATCCTGTTCCTGGCCCCCCACGAGGGTGGCATCCAGCTCTGGCGGGTGCCGGTCGACGGCGGTCATGCCGAGCCCCTGACCGACGACCACCACTACCTCTCGTCGATCGATGCCGTGGCCGCCGAGCGGGGCCTGCGCCTCGCGGCGATCCGTTCGACGGCGACGCAGCTGCCGCGGGTCGAGGTCGGCGAGCTGGCCGAGTCGGGACAACGGGTGACGTTCCGACCCGTCGCGAACCTGAACGAGGATATTGAGGGGGAGATCATCTTCCGGGAGCCGGCGTCACGCTGGGTGGAGGTCGACGGCTGGCGGACCCAGTCGTGGCTCGTGCCCGGCGGCGATGGAACGGGCCCGAAGCCGACCGTGGTCGAGATCCACGGCGGGCCCCACTCGTTGTATGGCTGGAGCCCGTTCCTCGAGTTCCAGGTCCTCGCCGGGGCGGGGATGTCCGTCCTCTACTCGAATCCGCGAGGTTCGGACGGCTACGGCCGCGACTTCAACGAGGCGAACATCGACGACTGGGGCGAGGGCCCGATGCGCGACGTCATGGCCTCGATCGATGCCTGGGTCGCGTCGGGCGACGTCGACCCGGACCGGCTCGGGGTCACCGGCGGCTCGTATGGCGGCTACCTGACGAACTGGATCGTCGGCCACACGGACCGGTTCAGGGCCGCGTTCGCCGCTCGATCCGTCTCGGACCTGGCGATGATGTTCCAGGTCGGCGACCTGTCCGGCACCGAATGGCCGTCGTTCGAGGTCGGCAAGTACCCGTGGGAGGATCCCGAGCGCCACCGGGCCCTCTCGCCGATCACCTACGCGGACGCGATCCGCACCCCGCTGCTGATCCAGCACAGCGAGAAGGACATCCGGACGACCGTTGCCCAGGCGGAGATCCTGTTCGCCCGGCTGCGCCGCCTTCACCGGCCGGTCCGGCTGATGCGCGTCCCCGACGAGACCCACGAGCTGACGCGCTCCGGCACGCCCTTCCGGCGGGTCGAGAACCTGGTCCAGGTCCGGGACTGGTTCGCCCACTTCCTGCTGCGGGACGGCCGCCGCCTGCCGCCGAAGCCGCGAACGAAGCACGGCATCTGAGGGCCGAGCTCCGACGGACCAGCTCACTCGGGTCCCGATCTCGCACGACGGCCGGCAGCGGGAATCGGCCCTCGCCTGCCCGCCACGCCCGCTGCCGGGTCAGATGCCGTTGATCGTCCAGCTCCACGGCCGCGGCATCGACGCGATCCGGTTCGACCTGTGGACCGGCCTCGCCGGCTTCGCGACCGAGCGGGGCTGGGCCGTCGCGCTCCCGGCCGCGGTCGGGGAGATCTGGAACGACGGCCGCTGGACCGGGACCGAGGTCGCCGAGGTCGACGACATCGGGTTCATCGACGCGGTGATCGTCGATGCGGCGGCGCGCCTGCCGATCGATCCCCGGCGGGTCTATCTCGCGGGGATGTCCAACGGGGCGTCGATGGCCGGCCGCTACGTCTGCGAGCGCCCCGCAGGAGCCTGTGCGGTGGCCCAGGTGGCCGGGACCGCGGCCGAATCGGTCGTGGCCGGCTGCCAGCCGGGCCGCCCGGTCCCGCTCCTCCAGATCCACGGGGCGGTGGACCGATTCGCCCCCTACGGCGGCGGCCGGGCAGCGGGTCCGATGGCGCGCTTCTTCGTCCGCCGCCGGGCCGAGCCCATGGTCGGCGTCGACGCCTGGGCCGAGCACTGGGTCCGGGTGAACGGCGCGGTTCCCGCTCCGAGCGTGCAGCACATCGGCGCCGCGACGACGATTCGGCGCTGGTCCGGCGCCACGCCGAGGTCGGACGTCGAGTTCATCCGGATCGGGGATGGCGGCCACACCTGGCCCGGCGCGCGCGCCTGGATCGCGCCGATCTTCGGTCGCGTGAATCGGGAGCTCGACGCCACCGCCGCGATCTGGTCGTTCTTCGAGTCGCATCCCGGGCCTCCGCCTGAAGCGGCCCC